>NZ_JBQHCZ010000003.1:0-723712 GCF_052068155.1 Streptomyces sp. OZ13
CGCCTGGTTGAACTGCTCGTTCGACATGATCTGCGTGCCCGGCCGGGCCAGCTCGGCGCGCATGAAGAGCGCCATCAGGCCACCGATGCAGAAGAACACGAACGAGGTGACGAGGTAGAGCGTGCCGATCGTCTTGTGGTCGGTGGTCGTCAGCCACTTCACGACGACATTGCCGGGCTGCTTGCGCCGTACCGGCAGCTCGTTCTCGTACGAGTCTTCGTCCGCCACGGCGGCACCCTGGGATTCGTTGAGGATGCTCACAGTTGGTTCTTCTCCGCATTCCTGGCCGGGTCCGTCTGCTCGATGCCAGACGGGATGAAGCCGGTCTGCCCCTTCTCGGCAAGCTCCTTCAGATGCTGCTGGTAGCGCTCCGGGGAGACGACCTTGACGTTGAAGAGCATCCGCGAATGGTCGACGCCGCAGAGCTCGGCGCACTTGCCCATGAAGGTGCCCTCGCGGCTGGGGGTCACCTCGAAGACATTGGTGTGGCCGGGGATGACGTCCTGCTTCATGAGGAAGGGGACCACCCAGAAGGAGTGGATGACGTCACGCGAGGTCAGGACGAACCGGACCTTCTCCCCCTTGGGCAGCCACAGCGTGGGGCCCGGGTTGCCGTTCTGCGGGTTCCGGGTGCCGGGAATACCGGCGTCGTAGACGCCCTCCGCACCCGCCGGGAAGTCATTGGTGTACTTGTCCGGGATCGCGTTCAGTTCCTTGTCCGCGGCCGCGTCCCCGGTGGCCGGGTTCCCGTCCACGTCCTCGAGGTAGTTGAAGCCCCAGCTCCACTGGTAGCCGACCACGTTGATGGTGTGGGCGGGCTTGTCGGAGAGCTCGAGGAGCTTCGACTCGTCACGCGCGGTGAAGTAGAAGAAGACCGACACGATGATGATCGGAACCACGGTGTACAACGCCTCTATCGGCATGTTGTACCGGGTCTGCGGAGGGATCTCCACCTTGGTGCGGCTGCGCCGGTGGAAGAACACGCTCCACAGGATCAGGCCCCACACCAGCACGCCCGTGGCGAGCGCAGCCGCCCACGAGCCCTGCCAGAGGGAGAGGATCCGCGGCGCCTCCTCCGTGACGGGGGTGGGCATTCCGAGGCGGGGAAAATCCTCCCAGTTGTATGAGCAACCGGAGGCGGTAGCCAGGATCAGGCCCGCAGTCAGCACCTGCGGCAGCTTCCGCCGCATCGGGCGCCGCGACGAGCGGTCGGAGCCGTTGGGACTCACGTAGCGCCTTCCCGAGAGTCTCGGCCCGCGCGGCCGGGCTGCGGCCGTCTCGCTGGTCGGTCGCCGGCCCTGACGCGGGCAGGGGTTTGGATGTTTATGCGGACCAAACCCTACTGGACGCTATTTGGGGTCGCGCGGGGAGGGTGCCCAACGCGCCGTCCGGCACCCCGAAGGGGTGGCTGCTCCCTTCGGGGTAGGTGCGGAGCGCCCTGGAATGCCCGATTCCGGCAGGCAACTGACACTCCGTGTCCTGGCCGGGGTTAGCGTGATGACGTGCCCTATTTCGACGCCGCCTCCGCCGCTCCCCTGCACCCCGTCGCCCGCCAGGCTCTGCAGGCCTCCCTCGACGAGGGCTGGGCCGACCCCGCCCGGCTGTACCGCGAGGGCCGCCGCGCCCGGCTGCTCCTCGATGCCGCCAGGGAGGCCGCGGCCGACGCCGTCGGCTGCCGCCCCGACGAGCTCGTGTTCACTCCTTCGGGGACGCAGGCGATCCACGCCGGTGTCTCCGGGGCGCTCGCGGGGCGTCGGCGTGTCGGCCGGCGGCTCGTCGTCTCTGCCGTCGAACACTCCGCCGTGCTCCACGCGGCGGAGGCATGGGAGGCCGCCGGCGGTTCGGTGACGGAGGTCGGCGTCGACCGGCACGGAGCCGTCGCACCGGACGCGTACGCCGCCGAACTCGGCGAGACCACGGCTCTGGCCTGCCTGCAGTCCGCCAACCACGAGGTGGGCACCGAGCAGCCCGTGCGGGAAGTGGCCGAGGCATGCCGGTCCCTGGGCGTGCCTCTCCTGGTGGACGCGGCGCAGTCGCTCGCCTGGGGGGCCGTGGAAGGGGACTGGTCGCTGCTGACCGCGAGCGCGCACAAATGGGGCGGCCCGTCGGGCGTCGGACTGCTCGCCGTGCGCAAGGGCGTCCGCTTCGCCCCGCAAGGCCCCGCCGACGAGCGGGAGTCGGGCCGGTCCGCCGGATTCCAGAACATCCCGGCGATCGTCGCGGCGGCCGCCTCGCTCCGGGCCGTACGCGCGGAAGCGGCCGCCGAGTCGGCCCGGCTGCGGGCCCTGGTGGACCGGATCCGCGCGCGGGTGCCGGAGCTGGTGCCCGACGTGGAGGTGGTCGGCGATCCCGCGCGGCGCCTGCCGCACGTCGTGACGTTCTCCTGTCTCTATGTCGACGGCGAGACCCTGCTGCACGAACTGGACCGGGCCGGCTTCTCCGTGTCCTCCGGGTCGTCGTGCACGAGCAGCACGCTGATCCCGAGCCATGTGCTGAGGGCGATGGGCGTCCTCTCGGAGGGCAACGTACGGGTGTCGCTGGCGCCGTTCGACACCTCGGAGGAGGACGTCGACCGCTTTCTGGCGGTGCTGCCGGGGCTGGTGGCGGGGGTACGGGAGCGGTTCGGCGCGCCGGTGCCTGCGGCGGCGGCTGCGTCTGCGGAGGGGGCGGGGGTGTCTCCGTCGTCGGAGCGTTCGTCGGAGCCCTCGTCGGAGCCCACGGAGGCGTCCGAGTCCCTGGTGCTGGACACCCTCGGGCGGCGGTGCCCGATCCCGGTGATCGAACTGGCGAAGGTCATCGGCGAGGTGCCGGTCGGCCGCACGGTCACGGTGCTCTCCGACGACGAGGCGGCCCGCCTGGACATCCCGGCGTGGTGCGGGATGCGGGGGCAGGAGTACGTGGGGGAACGGGGGGCGGAGGCGGGGGTGGCGTACGTGGTGCGGCGCTTGCGCTGACGCGTGTTCCCCTCCCCGCCCCTTCCCGCTGTACCGATGTGCGGCTCCGCCGCGTGGGGGCTCCGCCCGGGCCCGTACCGCGCGTTGCGCGGTGTTTCGGGGGCTCCTCCCCCTACGCCCGGCGGCGTGGGGGGACCCCCACCGGACCCCCGCGCCTCAAACGCCGGCGAGGCTGACAAAGTCGGCCCGCCCGGTGGCAGGCCCGGGTCGAGACCGGCAGCCGAGACCGGCGAAGCCCGTGACGGGCCCGGGCCGAGCACGGCAGCCGGGACCCGGCGGAGCCCGTGACGGGCCCGGGCCGAGCACGGCAGCCGGGACCCGGCGGAGCCCCGTGACGGGGCCCGGGCCGGGTCCGGGGTTGCCCCGCCGTGCGGCGGAGACGCACGGCGGGGCGCGTTCCGTCAGGACAGGTGTTCGCGGACCTCCGCCGCCGCCTCGTCCCCGTACGCCTTCGTGAAGCGCTCCATGAAGTGCGCCCGCCGCAGCGTGTACTCCTGCGTGCCGAGCGTCTCGATCACCAGCGTCGCCAGCATGCAGCCCACCTGCGCCGCGCGCTCCAGGCCCACGCCCCACGAGAGGCCCGAGAGGAAGCCCGCGCGGAACGCGTCGCCGACGCCGGTGGGGTCGACCTTGGCCTCCTCGTCGGGGCAGCCGACCTCGATCGGGTCCGCGTCCGCGGACTCGATGCGGACGCCGCGCGAGCCGAGGGTGGTGACCCGGTGGCCGACCTTGCCGAGGATCTCCTCGTCGGTCCAGCCGGTCTTGGACTCGATGAGCCCCTTCTCGTACTCGTTGGAGAAGAGGTACGCCGCGCCGTCCAGCAGTATCCGGATCTCGTCGCCGTTCATCCGGGCGATCTGCTGCGAGAAGTCCGCGGCGAACGGGATGCCCCGCGTACGGCACTCCTCGGTGTGGCGCAGCATCGCCTCGGGGTCGTCCGCGCCGATCAGGACGAGGTCGAGGCCGCCCACGCGGTCCGCCACCGACTGGAGTTCGATCTGGCGGGCCTCGCTCATCGCCCCGGTGTAGAAGGAGCCGATCTGGTTGTGGTCGGAGTCGGTGGTGCACACGAAGCGCGCGGTGTGCAGGACCTCCGAGATACGGACGGACGCCGTGTCCACGCCGTGGCGGTCGAGCCAGGCGCGGTACTCGTCGAAGTCCGAGCCCGCCGCGCCGACGAGGATCGGGCCGGTGCCGAGCTGTCCCATGCCGAAGCAGATGTTCGCCCCGACACCGCCCCTGCGCACGTCGAGCGTGTCGACGAGGAAGGAGAGGGAGACCGTGTGCAGCTGGTCCGCGACCAACTGGTCGGCGAAGCGGCCGGGGAAGGTCATGAGATGGTCGGTGGCGATGGAGCCGGTGACTGCGATACGCACGGTGAGGCGCTCCTGAGGCGGGCTGGCAGTGACAGTCCACGCTACCGGTCCCTGAACCCGGCCACGTGCGGAAACTACCCGATAGTAGGGCTTTTTTCCGGGACTCCCAGGTGCATACGGTGCGGCTATGACCAAGTACACGGCGGCGCTCGAGCCGCGGCCGCAGCGGGATCCACGGGAGCCCGAGATCAGTCTGGCCCAGCTGCGCGGCGACTGCGCCCGGATGGCACCACACTGGGTCGTACCGGCGGCAGCGGCGCCCGCGCCCGTGCACCCGTCCCTCATCCACGGTGTCGTGGTGCCGTCCGCGTCCGCGCGGCTGGTGGACGCGATGTCGGAGTACGGCGACTGACGCCACCCGGTCCCTCCGCGGCTCCGGCGCCTGCGGCCGGCCCCGGGGAAGAGGCGAAGGGAACCACGTGCTCCCCCGCTCCGTCCCACACGTGTCCTCCGCAGCAGGAGGCGCGAGACAAGGAGCGATGCGGTGAGCAGCACGGAGAACACGCAGGAGAGTCCCCGCCGTCGGCGTTCCCCGCTGGTCGTCGCCTCTGTGGCGGCCGCGGTGCTGGTCGCCGGCGGTGGCGGTGCGTACTTCGCGACCGCCGGCTCCGAGGGCGCGGACGCCACGGACGCCAAGAGCGGTGCCGCCGGAGCCAAGAATCCTCCCCCGTTGGCCCTGGACCTCGGCGGGAGCGGTACCGAGAGCGGGATCGCGCCGGGTGAGCCCGACCCCACCGGGGGCGGCGTCGTCTACAGCGCGAAGGGCGACCTGCCGGACGGGCCCGGCCGCGCGGCCGTGCACCGGGCGACGGGGACGGTCACGGAGGCGGAAGTGACCCGGCTGGCGAAGGCGCTCGGTCTGCCGGGGACGCCACGTCTGGAGGGGCCGGCCTGGAAGATCGGACCGGCCAAGGACGGCCAGGGGCCGACACTCCAGGTGAACAAGGACGCCCCGGGGACCTGGACGTTCGCCCGCTTCGCCTCCCCCGGCGGGGACAACTGCCTGAAGGGCAAGGGCTGCCCCTCGGGCGGCTCGGCGGGCGAGGGCGGTGAGCCGGTGAGCGAGGCCGAGGCGAAGAAGGCCGCGGCGCCGCTGCTGAAGGCCGTTGGCCAGGGCGACGCCGCGCTGAACGCGGGCCAGCTGATGGGCGGGGTGCGCGTGGTGAACGCGAATCCGGTCGTGGGCGGACTGCCGACGTACGGCTGGACGACGGGCGTCCAGGTGGGCGCGGACGGCACCGTGGTCGGCGGCAGCGGGCAGCTGAAGAAGCCCGCGAAGAGCGACACGTACCCGGTGGTCTCCGCCGAGGAGGCGGTCGGTCAGCTGAACGAGGCGGGCAAGGACAGCGGACGCGTCGGCATCGGCGGGTGCGCCACCCCGGTCCCCCACGAGGGCGAGATCAAGCCGGACGCACCCTGCGAGCCCGACAGCGCCACTGCGGGGCCGGAGCGGCTGACGATCGGCACGGCCGTCTTCGGGCTCTCCGCGCAGTATGTGGACGGGCGGCAGGCACTGGTGCCGACGTGGCTGTTCGAGGTGGCGGCGAAGGACGGGGGCCGGCCGTTCACGGTGACGCAGACCGCCGTGGAGGAGCGTTTCCTCAAGAGCGCCGAGCCGCCGACGCGCGACATCGCTCCGGCGGATCCGTCGGAGGACCCGGCCGGCCAGGGCCCCGCCCAGATCTCGTACAGCGTCCAGGGCCGGACGCTGACCGTCACGTTCTGGGGCGGCGTGTGCAGCAACTACGAGGCGAAGGCGACCGAGAGCGGTGACCAGGTGAAGGTCCGGATCATGGAGACGAACCCGGACCCCGAGCGGGTCTGCATCATGCTGGCCAAGGAGCTCAAGGCGTCCGTGACGCTGGACGAGCCGCTGGACGACCGGAAGGTCGTCGACGCGAACACGGGCAAGCCACTGCCGCGCAAGGGCTGACGCCCCTCGTGCCGCATGCCGAAGGCGGCGGACCCTGGAACGGGTCCGCCGCCTTCGGCATGAGCAGCCGGACTCTTAGCTGAACGAGTCTCCGCAGGCGCAGGAACCCGTGGCGTTCGGGTTGTCGATCGTGAAGCCCTGCTTCTCGATGGTGTCGACGAAGTCGATGGAGGCGCCGCCCAGGTACGGGGCGCTCATACGGTCGGTGACGACCTTGACACCGTCGAAGTCCTTCACGACGTCGCCGTCGAGGGAGCGCTCGTCGAAGAACAGCTGGTAACGCAGGCCGGAGCAGCCGCCGGGCTGAACCGCGACGCGCAGCGCCAGGTCGTCCCGGCCTTCCTGGTCCAGCAGGGCCTTGACCTTGGCCGCGGCGGCGTCGGACAGGAGGATGCCGTCGCTCACGGTGGTGGTCTCGTCCGATACGGACATCTGCTTCTCTCCCGGGTTGTGCGGACTGCTTGCCGACGGTGCAACCGGCATGGCCCTGGATTCATTCCGGACCGCTCGTCTTTCCCCTTCATGCTCGCACACCCGGCCATGGAGCGGCACCGGCCTGTGGACGGGGCGTGCGTCACCTTGCGGACAGGGGGGTGCGTCACATCGACACTATGGCCATCGTCAAAGTGACGTGAAGCGGTTATGATAGATAGCGTCAAATAGACGAAAAGCGCTCTGCCAGACGAAGAAAGGGTGCGTGTCGTGACCACCGCCCAGACCAGCCCCGAGCTCGACGTGTCGCCGACTCCGCTCGCACTGCTGCTGCTCGGCCGTGAGGCCGACCCCCGCAGCGAGCGCGGCGTGGAGTGCCCGGGCGACCTGCCCTCGCCGTCCGACCCGGATCTGGTGGAGCGCGCCCGCGCGGCCAAGGAGAAGCTCGGCGAGAAGGTCTTCGTCCTCGGGCACCACTACCAGCGCGACGAGGTCATCCAGTTCGCCGACGTCACCGGTGACTCGTTCAAGCTGGCGAAGGACGCCGCGGCCCGGCCGGAGGCCGAGTACATCGTCTTCTGCGGTGTGCACTTCATGGCCGAGTCCGCCGACATCCTCACCTCGGACGACCAGAAGGTCGTGCTGCCCGACCTCGCGGCCGGCTGCTCGATGGCCGACATGGCCACCGCCGAGCAGGTCGCCGAGTGCTGGGACGTGCTGACGGAGGCCGGCGTCGCCGAGCAGGTCGTGCCCGTCTCCTACATGAACTCCTCCGCGGACATCAAGGCCTTCACCGGCAAGCACGGCGGCACGATCTGTACCTCGTCGAACGCCAAGCGCGCGCTGGACTGGGCCTTCGAGCAGGGCGAGAAGGTCCTCTTCCTGCCGGACCAGCACCTGGGCCGCAACACCGCCGTCCGGGACATGGGGATGTCCCTCGAGGACTGCGTCCTCTACAACCCGCACAAGCCGAACGGCGGTCTGACGACGGAGGAACTTCGCGCCGCCAAGATGATCCTGTGGCGCGGTCACTGCTCCGTGCACGGCCGGTTCTCGCTCGACTCCGTCAACGACGTGCGTGAGCGCATCCCGGGCGTCAACGTCCTGGTGCACCCGGAGTGCAAGCACGAGGTGGTCGCCGCCGCCGACTACGTGGGCTCGACGGAGTACATCATCAACACGCTCGAGGCGGCCCCGGCCGGCTCGAAGTGGGCGATCGGCACGGAGCTGAACCTCGTCCGGCGCCTGGCGAACCGTTACGCGGACCAGGGCAAGGAGATCGTCTTCCTGGACAAGACGGTCTGCTTCTGCTCGACGATGAACCGCATCGACCTGCCCCACCTGGTGTGGGCCCTGGAGTCGCTGGCCGAGGGGAACCTGGTCAACCGCATCGAGGTCGACAAGGAGACGGAGAGCTTCGCGAAGCTCGCGCTCGAGCGGATGCTGGCGCTGCCGTAGCCGCCGCCTTACGCGCACGAGGGGCGTCCCGCCGCAGCGGGGCGCCCCTCACGTATGAGATCTGGGCGCCGACGCAACGACCTGGGCCCCGCAGCCGACCGGCTGCGGGACCCTGGTCCGTGCGGGACGGAACGGAGGCTAGGCGTTCGACGGCTCCAGGGCCGTCTCGTCCGTCTCCGCGGGCTTCGCGGCCTCGCGCTTCGCCGCACGCCTGGCCCGGCGCCGCTCCTTGCGGAGCTCCACCATCGCGTACAGCGTCGGCACCAGCAGCAGGGTCAGCAGCGTCGACGTGATCAGGCCGCCGATCACCACCACCGCCAGCGGCTTGGCGATGAAGCCGCCCTCGCCCGTGACACCGAGCGCCATCGGCAGCAGCGCGAAGATCGTCGCCAGGGCCGTCATGAGGATCGGGCGCAGCCGGTGCCGGCCGCCCTCGACGACCGCCTCGACCACCCCGAGGCCCTGGGCCCGGTACTGGTTGATCAGGTCGATCAGCACGATCGCGTTGGTGACCACGATGCCGATGAGCATCAGCATGCCGATCATCGCCGGCACGCCCATCGGCGTGCCCGTCGCGACGAGCAGGCCGATCGCGCCGGTCGCGGCGAACGGGATGGAGACCAGCAGGATCAGCGGCTGGATCAGCGACCGGAACGTCGCCACCAGCAGCATGAAGACGATCGCGATCGCGGCCAGCATCGCCAGGCCGAGGTTCAGGAACGCCTCCTCCTGGTCCTCGGACACGCCGCCGATGGAGGCGGTCGCGCCCTCGGGCAGGTCCAGCGCGTTGATCTTCGACTGAAGCGCGGTGCTCACCGCGCCGGTGTTGTCACCGGTCGGCTTCGCCGTGATCGTCGCGGCCCGCGAGCCGTCGATCCGGGTCATCGAGACCGGGCCGGGGACCAGCTTCACCTCGGCGATGTCACCGAGCTTCACCGGGCCGAGCGGCAGCGCCTTCAGCTCCTCCATCGTCTTCGCCGGCTTGGCGGAGGTGATGACGATGTCCCGCTCGGTGTCGGCCAGGATGGCCTTGCCCGACGGGGTGCCGCGCACGGCCTGGCCGACGGCCATGCCCAGCGTGGCGTCGGTGAAGCCCGCGTCGGCCGCCTTCGGCGTGGCCTTGACGGAGATGCGCGGCACGGACTGGGCCAGGTCGCTCTGGACGTCGGTCACGTCATCGAGCTTCGCGACCTCCGCCCGTACCGCCTCCGACGCCTTCTGGAGGGTGTCGGAGTCGGACGCCTTCACCACGACACTCAGGTCCTGGCTGCCGAAGCCGTCCCCGGCGGCGATCGTCGTGTCGCCGACGCCGTCCAGCTTGCCGAGCTCCTCGTCGAGGTGGTCGCGGACCTTCTCGTACGACGCCGAGTCCTTCAGCGTCAGCTGGTACGACGCCTGGTTGGCGCCGGTGCCGCCGCCGAAGGCCGCCATGAAGCCGGAGGAGCCGACGGTGACCTGGTAGTCCTTGATCTCGTCGACGCCCGCGAGGACCTCCTCGACCTTCTTCGCGGAGGCGTCGGCCGCCTCGAGGCTGGTGCCGGGCGGCAGTTCCTGCTTGACGGACATGACCTCCTGCTCGCCCTGGTCGAAGAAGTTCGTCTTGAGCAGTCCGGCCATGCCGAACGTGCCGAACAGCACCACGACCGCCAGGGCGACACTCGTCAGGCGGCGGCGGGTCGCGAAGCGCAGCACGGGGACGTACATCCGCTGGAGCCGGCTCCGCGCCTCCTTCTCCTCCGCCTTCCGCCGGGCCTCCTCCGGGTCCAGGCCCTGCACTGCCTTGGGGGCGCGCAGGAACCAGTAGGACAGGACGGGGACGACGGTCAGCGAGACGAGCAGGGACGCCAGCAGCGCGGCGGTGACGGTGAGGGAGAACGAGCCGAACAGTTCGCCGACCATGCCGCCGACGAGACCGATCGGCAGGAACACCGCGACGGTGGTCAGCGTGGAGGACGTGACGGCGCCCGCCACCTCCTTCACCGCGGTGATGATGGCACTCTGCCGCTCCTCGCCGTAGCCGAGGTGACGCTTGATGTTCTCGAGGACCACGATCGAGTCGTCGACGACCCGGCCGATCGCGATGGTCAGCGCGCCGAGGGTGAGCATGTTGAGCGACAGGTCACGGGTCCACAGCACGATCAGCGCGAGGACGACGGACAGCGGGATGGACACCGCCGTGACCAGCGTCGAGCGCAGCGACGCGAGGAAGACGAGGATCACGATGACCGCGAAGACCAGGCCGAGCGCGCCCTCGGTGGTCAGGCCGGAGATCGACTTGGAGACCGCCGGGCCCTGGTCGGAGACAACGGTGAGCTCCGCGCCCGCGCCGAGGTCGGCGCGCAGGCCGGGCAGCTTGTCCTGGACCGCTTCCGAGATGGCGACGGCGCTGCCGTCGTTGTCCATGGTGGCCAGCACGGCGAGGCTGGGCCTGCCGTTCGTGCGGGTCAGGGAGACCCGGCCCGCCTCCGTCTGCTCGACGGTCGCGATGTCGCCGAGGCGTACGGGCTTGCCCTTCGTGCCCTGCGCGGGCACGATCCGCAGGTCCTCGATCTGCTGCAGGCTGGTGAAGCCGCCGCCGACCTGGACTGTGCGGCTCTTGCCCTCCTCGGAGAACGACCCGGCCGGCATCGTGGCGCCGCCGGTCCTGAGCGCCTCGGACAGCGCCATGGTGTTCAGACCCGCGGCGGCGAGCTTGCGGTCGTCGGGGGTGACGGAGACCTGGAGGTCCTGGACGCCGTCGATCGAGACCTGGCCCACGCCCTCGATGTCCTCGATCGCGGGTACGACGGTCCGCTCGAGCTGGTCGGCGAGCGCCTGCTGGTCCTTGTCCGAGGTGACGGCGAGCACGACGGTGGGGATGTCGTCCGTCGACCCGGCGATGACCTGCGGGTCCACCTCGTCCGGCAGTTGGGCGCGCGCCCGGTTCACAGCTTGCTGGACGTCGGCGACGAGCTGCTTGCCCCCGTCCCCGTACTCGAAGGTCGCCATGATGACGGCGCTGCCCTCGCTTGCCGTGGACGTGATGCCCTCGATGCCGTCGACGGCCTTGATGCTCGCTTCGAGCGGCTCGACGACCTGCTTCTCGACGACGTCGGGCGACGCGCCCTGGTAGGGGGCGAGCACCGAGACCATCGGGAGCTCGATGGACGGCAGGAGCTGCTGCTTGAGCTGCGGGACGGCGATCGCACCGAAGACGATCGCGACGATGGACATCAGCCCTATCAGGGCCCGTTGCGACAGGCTGAATCTGGACAGCCAGGACATGGGGTCTCTCTTCTGTGGCTTGCGCGGGGACGGGCACAGAGGCCCGCCTATACCTTCGGCCACGAGGAGGGGCCGTTCCCTAGCCCCCAGGTCCCGTTCCTCACGCCGCGCATACCGCAGCTGGAGTACGCACGCCCGCCGGCTCACTCCACCCTTGGACGTACCAGTCCCGACTCGTACGCGGTGACCACCAGCTGGGCGCGGTCGCGGGCGCCCAACTTGGCCATGGCGCGGTTCACATGGGTCTTGACCGTGAGCGGGCTGACCTCGAGCCGGGTGGCGATCTCGTCGTTGGAGTGGCCGCCGGCCACCAGCACCAGCACCTCGCGCTCGCGAACGGTGAGCGCCGAGAGCCGCTCGGAGAAGTCCCCGGCGTTCCGGCCGTCGTCCGCCGCTCCGCCCTGCGCGAGGAAGGTGGCGATGAGCCCCTTGGTCGCGGCGGGCGACAGCAGTGCCTCACCCGCGGCGGCGACCCGGATGGCGTTCAGCAGTTCGTCCGGTTCCGCGCCCTTGCCGAGGAAGCCGGAGGCACCGGCCCGCAGCGACTGCACGACGTACTCGTCGACCTCGAAGGTCGTCAGCATGACGATCCGTACGTGCGACAGCTCCGGGTCCGCGCTGATCTCGCGGGTGGCGGAGAGTCCGTCCGTGCCGGGCATCCGGATGTCCATGAGGACCACGTCGGCCCGCTCGGAGCGGGCCAGCGCCACCGCCTGTGCGCCGTCGGCCGCCTCTCCGACGACCTCCATGTCCGGCTCGGAGTCCACCAGGACCCGGAACGCGCTGCGCAGCAGCGTCTGGTCGTCGGCGAGCAGCACCCTGATCGTCATGTGTCCTCCCCCGCGCGGACGGCCCGCACCTTGAGCGGCAGTATCGCCTGCACACGGAAGCCGCCTCCGTAGCGGGGTCCCGCGGTGAGGGTGCCGCCGAGGGCGGTGACCCGCTCCCGCATGCCGAGCAGACCGTGACCGCCGCCGTCGGACGGACCGGCCGCGTCGGCGGGGCCGTTGTCGATGACGGTGACCTCCAGCGTCGAGCCGACCCGCACCACGCTCACCTCGGCCTTGGCGTCCTTCCCGGCGTGCTTCCGCACATTGGTCAGCGCCTCCTGGATGATCCGGTACGCGGCCAGGTCGACGGCCGCCGGCGCCGGTTCGCCGTCGTCGGCGCGGGCGACCTCCACGGGAAGGCCGGCCTGACGGAACGTGGTGACCAGTTCGTCGAGGACCGCGAGACCGGGCGCGGGTGCGGTGGGCGCCTCCGGGTCCCCGGACTGGCGGAGCAGCCCGACGGTGGCGCGCAGCTCGTTCAGCGCGGAGCGGCTCGCCTCCCGTACGTGCGCGAGCGCCTCCTTGGCCTGGTCCGGACGCTTGTCCATGACGTGGGCGGCGACCCCTGCCTGCACATTGACCAGCGCGATGTGGTGGGCGACGACGTCGTGCAGGTCGCGGGCGATCCGCAGCCGCTCCTCGGCGACCCGGCGCCCCGCCTCCTCCTCCCGCGTCCGCTCCGCGCGTTCCGCCCGCTCCCTGATGGCGTCGACGAAAGCCCGCCGGCTGCGCACGGCGTCACCGGCGGCGGCCGCCATACCGGTCCAGGCGAAGACGCCCAGGTTCTCCTGCGTGTACCAGGGGCTCGAGCCGAAGGCCATCGCGGCGGCGGTCAGGACGGTCATCGTCAGCAGGCCGACCCGCCAGGTGGTCGGACGGTCGGTACGGGAGGCGACGGTGTACAGGGCGATCACGGCGCTCATCGCGACGGGCGCGGCCGGGTCGCCCGCCACCAGTTCCACGACGGACACCGCGCCGGTGACCAGCAGCACGCCCATCGGCTCACGCCGCCGGAAGACGAGCGCGCCGGCGGCGACCAGCATCAGGACCGCGCTGCGCGCGTCGGGTGTGCGGGTGCCGAAGGTGGGGCCGTGCGGCCCGTTCGGATCGGCGAAGGAGCCGGCCACCATGCAGATCAACGCGGCCACGGCGAGGGCGCCGTCCAGCGCCAGCGGGTGCGCGCGCAGCCAATTGCGGACGCGGTCGTACCGGGCGGCGAATGGGGTCACGTCAGGCAACGTTACGGCGTGGGAGAGGGGTGGCGGAGCACGGTGGCGGGCGCGACCGCCGCGCGGAACCGGAGATCGAGGCGCGAGGGTCCGGGGCCTGCCCCGTAACGGGTCCCGGCGGGGCCCGGCTCCGGGAAGGCGCGGGAGGGAAAGGCTCCGCGAAGCGGCACCGTTCCGGTTCGGGGGCACGGTCGGGGAGAGGCCGGCGCGACCCCCGTTCAAGAGAGGGCGCAGCCGGTACAGAAGGGGCGCGCGTGTTGGAGTGCGGGCGCGGGCGCCGGCCGCTACGCCACCGGCGGGATCAGACCGCTCTCGCCGAGGAGGTCACGGACCTCCTCCAGCGTCGCGTCCGGCGCTGGGAGAATCAGTTCGGACGGTTCGAGAGAGGCGTCGGGCAGCGGCTCCCCCAGCTCCCGGACCTTCTCGAGCAGCGCGTGCAGGGTCTGGCGGAAGCCGGCCCCGTCGCCGCTCTCCATCTCCGCGAGCAGTTCGTCGTCGAGCTTGTTGAGCTCGGCGAGGTGGCTTTCCGCCACCTCCACCTGGCCCTCCCCCATGATCCGTACGATCATGACGAGTCCTTACTCTCCGTGCCGGTCCGTACTGACGGTCACTGCTTGTCGAACTTGTGCGGGCTGTTCTGCTGCTGCGTGGCGTCCTGCGAGCCCGCTGCGCCGCCCTCGATCGCCTGCTTCGACGCCGGGCCGCCGGCCAGTTCCGCCTTCATCCGCTGGAGCTCCAGCTCGACGTCCGTGCCGCCGGAGAGGCGGTCCAGCTCGGCCTGGATGTCGTCCTTCGCCAGCCCCGACTGGTCGTCGAGGGCACCGGAGGCGAGCAGCTCGTCGATCGCGCCGGCCCGCGCCTGGAGCTGGGCGGTCTTGTCCTCGGCGCGCTGGATCGCGACGCCGACGTCGCTCATCTCCTCCGAGATGCCGGAGAAGGACTCCGCGATCCGGGTCTGTGCCTGTGCCGCGGTGTAGGTGGCCTTGATGGTCTCCTTCTTGGTGCGGAAGGCGTCCACCTTGGCCTGGAGCCGCTGCGCGGCGAGCGTCAGCTTCTCCTCCTCGCCCTGGAGGGTCTGGTGCTGGGTCTCGAGGTCGGTGACCTGCTGCTGCAGCGCGGCACGGCGGGAGAGTGCCTCGCGGGCCAGGTCCTCACGGCCGAGGGCCAGCGCCTTGCGGCCCTGGTCCTCGAGCTTGGAGGACTGTCCCTGGAGCTGGTTCAGCTGCAGCTCGAGGCGCTTGCGGGAGGTCGCCACGTCGGCGACTCCGCGGCGGACCTTCTGAAGCAGCTCCAGCTGCTTCTGGTACGAGTAATCGAGGGTCTCGCGCGGATCCTCGGCCCGGTCGAGGGCCTTGTTCGCCTTCGCGCGGAAGATCATCCCCATACGCTTCATGACACCGCTCATGGGCTTCGCGCGCCCCCTTCTGACGGACTACGGCTTCAGCACTCCAACAGAACCCACAGTACGGGCCCTGCATCCATTACCGCACTGTTCGAGCGCGGATGCGCTCATCCCCAAGGACGACTGCGTACGGCTCCGATCCGGCGCAAGGAGTAGGTGGCTGTCAGGGGAGCCGTACCCGCCGTCCCGTTCTGTCCCTTACGGACGCACGCCGTTGCGGGATCGTTCCCCACCGGGGTGGGGTCCATGCCCGGCAACCCGTACCCTTGGGTTTTGTGTTCCGTAGCCGTTCCAAGGAAGAGAAGGCCCCCACCGGCAAGGTGACGGCGGACCTCTCCAAGCAGCCCCGCGACCCCGAGGCCCCCAAGGGCCGCCCGACGCCTAAGCGCAGTGAGGCACAGGGCCAGCGCCGTCGTGCCTCCAGTGGTGCGCCGCAGGACCGCAAGGAGGCGATGAAGCGCCAGCGTGAGGCACGCCGTGCCGACCTGGCCAGGCAGCGGGAGGCTCTCGCCAGCGGCGACGAGCGTTACCTGCCCGCCCGGGACAAGGGCCCGGTGCGGCGCTTCGTCCGCGACTTCGTCGACTCCCGCTTCTGCATCGCGGAGTTCTTCCTGCCGCTCGCGGTGGTGATCCTGGTGCTGAGCATGGTCCGGGTCGCCCAGCTGCAGAACATCGCGCTGCTGCTCTGGCTCGGCGTGATCGTGCTGATCGTCGTCGACTCGATCGGCCTGTCGATCCGTCTGAAGAAGCAGCTCCGTGAGCGCTTCCCGAACGAGCCGAAGCGCGGAGCCGTCGCCTACGGCCTGATGCGTACGCTCCAGATGCGTCGGCTGCGCCTGCCCAAGCCGCAGGTCAAGCGCGGAGAGCGGCCCTGAGCACCGATTCGTCGCAGCCTGGCGGCTTCACGCCGGAGGCGTCCGCGAACTGGCTGGCCGGCGCCGGCGGTCTGCGCAACACCGTCCGCCAGGAGCTGGTGGCCCGGCAGCTCGAGGAACAGATCACGTCGCGGTATCCCGTCGGCCAGCGGCTGCGGGTGCTCGACGTCGGCATGGGCCAGGGCACCCAGGCCCTGCGTCTGGCACGCGCCGGGCACACGGTCACCGGCCTGGAGTCGGACGCCGTGATGCTGAAGGCCGCCCGTGAGGCACTGGCGGGCGAGCCCGCCGGTATCCGCGAGCGGGTCCGGCTCGTGGAGGGCGACGGCCGGGACACCGGCGTGCACTTCCTGCCGGGCAGCTTCGACGTGGTCCTCTGCCACGGCGTGCTGATGTACGTGGAGGAGCCGGACGGGCTGCTCGCCGGTCTGGCCAGGATGCTGGCGCCGGGCGGGCTGCTGTCCCTGCTCGTCCGCAACGGCGACGCGCTGGCCATGCGGCCCGGAGCGGCCGGGGACTGGCAGACGGCGCTGGACGCCTTCGACACCCAGACCTACACCAACCGCCTCGGGCTGAAGGTGCGCGCCGACCGGCTCGAGGCGCTCACGGCGACGCTGGACGGCATCGCCGCGCCGCTGCACGCCTGGTACGGGGTGCGGATCTTCACGGACAACATCGGCAACGACGTCGAACTCCCCGCCGCGGACGAGCTGCACCAGGTGCTGACGCTGGAGGAGCGCGCCGGGCGCACCGACCCGTACCGCGGGGTGGCGGCACTGCTGCACCTGTGCGGAGTGCGGCGGATCTGACTCCGGCCGCCGCCCCCTGATCGGCGGCGCACCGCAGGCACCGGCCGGGCGGCCGTAGGGATACTCCGGGCATGGACGCATCTCCCCGCCCGGCCCGTCGTACCCTCCGGCTGCCGGCGACCGCGACCGCCGTTCTCTGCGTGGCCGCCCTGGCCGCCGGCTGCTCGCCGGCCTCCGGGCCCGAGCCCCGGTCCTCCACCCGTGCCGCCGCCGCCCCGGTCGCCACGAGCGAGCTCGAGGACGGCTACCGCGAGGTCATCGCGAACGTGCTGCCCTCCGTCGTTCAGATCGAGGCCGGGGAGAGCCTGGGCTCCGGCATCGTCTACGACGACAAGGGCCACATCGTCACCAACGCGCACGTCGTGGGCCGGACGGAGCGCTTCAACGTCACCGTCGCCACCGGTGAACAGCCGCTGACCGCGACGCTGGTCTCGGCCTTCCCCGAGCAGGACCTCGCCGTCGTCAAGCTCGACGACGTCCCCCCGGGCCTCCGGGCCGCCCGCTTCGGTGACTCCTCCGAGGTCGCGGTCGGCCAGATCGTCCTGGCCATGGGGTCGCCGCTCGGACTGTCGAGCAGCGTCACCCAGGGAATCGTCTCCGCCGTGGGCCGCACGGTCAGCGCGAGCAGAGAGGGCGGCGGAACCGGGGCGACCATCGGCAACATGGTGCAGACCTCGGCGGCGATCAACCCGGGCAACAGCGGGGGCGCGCTCGTCAATCTGAGCAGCGAGGTCATCGGCATCCCGACGCTGGCGGCGTCCGACCCCGGCCTCGAAGGCAGCACCGCACCCGGCATCGGATTCGCGATCCCCGTCTCGATGGTGCGGACGGTCGCGGACCAGATCATCAAGTACGGCGAGGTCAGGGACTCCGGCCGGGCCGCCCTCGGCATCACGGGCCGCACCCTCCTGGACGACGACTACCGCCCTTCGGGCGTCGCGGTGGTCTCCGTGGCCGCCGACGGCCCGGCGGCGAAGGCGGGGATCCGTGCGGGCGACATCATCACGAAGCTGGACGACGCGGAGATCGCGACGATGACGTCCCTGGCGGAGGCGCTGGCCTCGAAACGACCGGGCGAGGAGGTCTCGGTGACGGTCGAACGAGGGGGGCGGGAGCGGACGGTGACGGTCACGCTGGGCGAGATCTGACCGGTCGAAACGAGCGCCGGGCCCGGCCCGAGGGCGTCACACCCCCGGCCGGGCCCGGCACAAGCGCGGGCTCAGGACTCGTGGAGGCTCATCGGGCCGTAGATCTTCGTGCCGTCCTCCGAGAGGAAGACCTGGTCCGCCCCGCCCTCCTGGAGTTCCTTCCAGTGCTCGCCGATCCAGGATTCCGCGTCGCCCTGCGTCGTGAACTCCTCCGGCTCCACCGCCGGCTGGACCTCCGTACCGTCGGACTTCTCGAACCGCCACGTCCACGCCATGTGCGCCTCCCACGTCCCTAGGGCAAGCTGATCAGTTTGCTGCCCGCAGCGTAGCCGGGCGCGCACCGCTCGGGGCGAGGCGGCAGGATCGGAGGCGTGGAACTGACTCTGCTCGGCACCGGCGCTCCCGCCGGCCTCCCCCGACCCGACTGCCCCTGCGCCGTGTGCGCCACCGCCCGCGGCCCGGAGGCGCGGGCGGCGACCGCGTTGCTCGTGGACGGGGCGCTGCTTCTGGATCTGACGCCGGGCGCCGCACTCGCCGCGGCGCGTGCGGGGCATTCGCTCGTGGGCGTCCGGCAGGTGCTGTTGACGCACCCTCACGACGGTCCGCCCCTGGATCTGCCGGCGGGGCTCCCGACGGCGGGGAGGGTGCCGGACGGGCGGGAGTTGACGCTGATCAGCGGGCACCGGGTGCGGGCCCTGCCGATGGACAACCCGGGCACGGGTTACGAGGTGACGTCCCCGGACGGTGACCGGCTGCTGTATCTGCCGCCCGGCGCGGCTCCTGCGGGTCTCGCGGAGGGGCTGGCCGCGTACGAGATGGTCGTGGCCGATGTCGTGGGCCGTCCGGACGCGATCGCCCGGCTGCGGGCGTCGGGGGCGGTCGGGGCGACGACGGACGTGGTCGCCGTGCATCTGGACCATGACGCCCAGGGCGGCCCCGAGCTGACCCGTCGTCTGGCGGCCGCGGGGGCCCGTGCGGTGCCGGACGGGACGACGCTGATCGTCGGCGAGTACCACGCGGTGCCGGACGTGCCCCGGCGGACTCTGGTGACGGGCGGGGCGCGTTCGGGGAAGTCACTGGAGGCGGAACGCCGGCTGGAGGCGTTCCCGGACGTGCTGTACGTGGCGACGGGCGGGACCCGGGACGGAGACGCGGAGTGGGCGGCACGGGTCCACGCGCACCGTGAGCGCCGTCCTGGTTCGTGGCGTACGACGGAGACGTGCGATCTGGTGCCGCTGCTGGAGGCGGAGGGGCCGCCGCTGCTGATCGACTGTCTGTCGCTGTGGTTGACGGACGCCATGGACAGGGCCGGCGCCTGGGACGACGAGCGGTGGGCCGCGGAGGGTGAGCGGGCGCTGCGGGAGCGGGTCGGCGAGCTGGTCGCGGCGGTCCGGGCGACGGCCCGTACGGTCGTGGCTGTGACGAACGAGGTGGGTTCCGGGGTGGTCCCGGCCACGGCGTCCGGGCGGCGTTTCCGCGACGAGCTGGGCCGGCTGAACGCGGCGTTCGCGGACGAGTGCGAGCAGGTGCTGCTGGTGGTCGCGGGCCAGGCGCTGGTGCTCCGCGGCTGAGGTCCGCTCGAGGCGGGGCCGGGCCGTTCCGGCACGGTCCCCGGCTGGCCGTCCGCGCGTCGGCGGGTGCCGGTACTGTTCGGCGAATGAGCAGGCTGAATCTCGACGACTTCTCCGATCTGATCGAGCGCCCGGACAGCGGTACGCGGCGTGACGCCGAGGAACGCCGGGAGCGGCTGGTCGTGCCGCCTGGTGCGCTGGGCCGTCTCGACGAGCTGGGCGAGTGGCTCGCCGCCGCGCAGGCGTCCGTCCCCGTGAGGGCGATCGAGCGGCCGCGCGCGGTGCTGTTCGCCGGCGACCACGGTGTCGCGGAACTGGGCGTGTCGGCACGGGAGTCGGGCACGGCGCACCGGCTGGTGCGGGGCGTGCTGGAGGGCGCGAGCCCGGTGGCCGTGCTGGCCCGCCGGGCGGGTGTGCCGGTGCGGATCGTCGACGCGGGTCTGGACTGCGACCCGGGTCTGCTGCCGGAGGAGGTGTCGCGTCACCGGGTGCGGCGCGGCAGCGGCCGTATCGACATCGAGGACGCGCTCACTGCCGAGGAGGCGGAGCAGGCGGTGCGCCTCGGCATGGCGATCGCCGACGAGGAGGCCGACTCGGGTACGGATCTCGTGGTTCTCGGCGACCTGAGCGTGGGCGGTACGACGCCGGCGGCGACGCTGATCGCGGCGCTGTGCGGCACGGACGCGTCCGTGGTGACGGGCCGCGGCGGGGCGGGCATCGACGATCTGGCCTGGATGCGCAAGTGCGCGGCGATCCGGGACGCCTTGCGGCGGGCCCGGCCGGTGCTGGGCGATCAGCTGGAGCTGCTGGCGGCGGTGGGCGGCGCGGACCTGGCGGCGACGACCGGGTTCCTGTTGCAGAGCGCGGTGCGCCGGATGCCGGTGATCCTGGACGGTGTGGTGTCGGCGGCCTGCGCGCTGGTGGGGCAGCGGGCGGCGTTCCGTGCGCCGGACTGGTGGATCGCGGGCCAGGTGAGCGGCGAGCCGGCGCAGACGAAGGCGTTGGACCGGATGGCGCTCAATCCGGTGCTCGACCACGGCGTGACGGTGGGCGAGGGGACGGGCGCGCTGCTCGCGCTCCCGTTGGTGCAGGCGGCTGCCGCGCTGGCTGCGGAGCTGCCGGAGCGGCCCGCTGCGGACGAGCCGGAGGCGGCGTCCGAGGCGGAGCCGGAGGCGCGGTGACGCCGGGCGGGGACCCGGTCCGCCGAGGATCGGGCTCGCCGCCGGCCGGGCCGAGGGATTCCTGGAGGCCCGCGGCCTGCCACTTGTCGATGCACCGCCGGCCTCTGGAAGGCAGGCGCTGATCACGGCGGGCGGCATCCGGCGGCCGGCGCCGGAGTCCGAGGCTCCGCGGTCACGGGTCGCGGGGCGGCACCCGGTCCGGCGCCCCGCCGATCAGGTCCTGGAACGCCCGGCGCGGCCCCGCCCAGCGCCGGTCGTGGCGGACCGAACGCAGTCGCGCCCTGGCACGGGCCTTCGGGCGGCGCCGGTAGAACCTGCGGGCCCAGTACGACTCGGGGCGGGCGAGCCGTACCGCACCGACCAGCGCCACCACCGGCACGAGCACGCCGAGCAGGCCCATCCTGGCCTTGCCCTTGAGGAGGGTGATCAGGGCGAAGAGCAGGTTGCCCACCACGGTGAGGATCACGGCGGCGCGGTTCTGGCGTTCGTCCGGCGTCAGCCCGTCGACGCCGAGCGGTACGGAGCCGCCGAGTACCAGCAGCGCGAGGGCGGTGGCCATCACGACGACCTCGACGCTCTTGCGGCCCTCTTCGGTCCAGTAGACGTCGTCCAGATGGAGGATCAGGGCGAACTCGTCGAGGACCAGCCCGGCTCCCATCCCGAAGATCACCGCGCAGACGGCGGCTCCGACGCCGTGTCTGCCGCTGCCCACGGCACCGAAGCCGCCGACCACGGTGAGGAGGACCCCGGGCACCACATGGTGGATGTGCATGCCGCCGGGAGTGACGTTCTTGAACGGCCCCTTGCCCGCCCTGATCAGCCGGGTGACCATCCGGGTGCTGAGGAACGTGACCACGAACGAGGCCAGCGCGAGCAGCATCGGCAGCTTCCCGGGTTCCAGGATGTTGCGGTAAAACCAGTGACCCATGCCACCCGCTCCCGTTCAGGACGCTTCGCCCGTTATGCGCAATTTACCGTCACGGGGCTCGGGCTACCCTTCGCGCGATGACTCCTCGGACCGCCGCCGCGGCCTCTGCGCACGGCATACGTTTCGCCTTCGGCACCCTCACCGTGCTCCCCGTCCGCGTCACCCGCTGGGACCGCGACGCCGCGCGTGCCGGGATGCTGTGCGCGCCGCTCGCGGGGCTCGTGGTCGGGCTGTCCGCCGCGGCGGCCGGCGGGCTCCTGGCCCTGCTGGGTTCGGGGCCGCTCCTGGCCGCGGTGGCCACGGCGGCGGTTCCGGCCGTACTCACCCGGGGGCTGCATCTCGACGGGCTCGCGGACACGGCGGACGGGCTCGGCAGCGGCAGGCCCGCGGAGGACGCGCTGCGCATCATGAAGCAGTCCGACATCGGGCCGTTCGGCGTGATCACGCTGCTGTTCGTGCTGCTCGGGCAGGTCGCGGCGCTGGCCGAACTGTACGCGCGGAGCTGGGCGCTGGGCGCGACGGCCGCGGCGTTGACTGCCGTGACCGCCCGTCTCGCGCTGACCCTCGCCTGCCGGCCCGGTGTCCCGCCGGCCCGTCCCGAGGGCCTCGGGGTCGCCGTCGCGGGGGCTGTTCCACTGCGGGCCGGGCTCGCCGTGGGCGCCGTCGTGGGCCTCTGCGCGGCGGGCGCGGGCGCGCTCTTCGGCCCGTACGGGGCACTGCACCATGCCCTCGCGGTGGCGGCCGGTCTGCTGGCCGCCCATCTCCTGCTGCGGCACTGCGTGCGGCGCTTCGGCGGAGTGACGGGCGATGTGTTCGGGGCGCTCGCGGAGACGGCGGGCACGGTGGCACTGGTGGCGCTGACTTTGCGCTGACATTTTCCCGTTCCTTGACCCTGGGGCGTACAACCCCACCGGAAAGCGGGCGGTCCAAACGACGTGATCACACGTCCTCGTCTTCCGATACTCGCCGCGGCCGCCGCGGCCGCCGTGCTTCTGACCGCCTGCTCCGCGAAGGAGCAGGCCCCCGCGCACCCGGTCTTCGACGCGGCCCTGCAACAGCAACCGCGCCAGGCGCTGCTCGCCACGCAGGCGGCGGCCACAGCGAGCTTCACGCAGACGCTGACGTTCACTTCGGAGCACGGTGACACCACGCAGACGTCCGAGGGACGGCTGGACTTCCCCGGCGGCCGCGCGGCGGGCTCCCTGGCCTGGAAGGTCGCCGAGGGCCTGCCCGCAGAGGCCCAGGACGCACTTCTCGGCACCCGGCTCGGTGAAGGCCGCTCGCCCGCGCGGTCCCGTGTCGTGATCGACCCGGCCACCATCCGGATCCGTTCCGGCGAGGCCGCCTACTGGCTGCGCTACGACGAGTCGGACCCCTTCGGCAGCGGTGGCACGATCGACGCGCTGCGCGGCGCGGAAGCGGCCTTCGGCGGCACGATGCTGGAGATCGTGTCGGGCGCCCAGGACGTGAAGCAGTCGGCGGGCGACGGCGGAGGCCGCCTGTACCGGGCGAAACTGACGGCGTTCAACGCCCTCGGCATGTTCTCCCCGGACCTTCGGAAGGAACTGGTCAGGTCGATCCCGGACGTCACCGAGGCGCCGGTCACGCTCACCCTGGCAGTGGACGCGCAGGGCAGGATCACCCGGGCGGAGGCGGACCTGTCCGCCCTGCTCGACAGGAAGGACAGCGCCCTCGGCTCGATCACCGGCCTGCACGCCACCCTGGTGGTGAGCGGCCTCGGGGCCTCGCCGCCGGCCATGCCGCCGGCGTCCGAGCGGAACCTGCCCGCCAAGGAAACCGTCAGGCCCATCGGCGAACTGAAGCCCGGCGCATGCGCCGATCTCAACACCGGGACGCGGGTACTGGACATGGTCGTCGCGATCCCGTGCGAACAGCCCCACGACGCCCGCGTGTTCGGCCACTCCGCGTTCTCCCTCGACCACCCCGGCGCCGAGGAGGCGAAGCGGCACGCGAGCGAGAAGTGCGGGCAGGCGTTCGGGGCGGCGCCCGACGTCTGGACCCGGGAGTCCGTCAAGAAGGACCATTACTGGTTCACCTGGCCCGGCGAGGACGGCTGGGGCGAGGGCGGCGTCCCGGTGGCCAGCTGCTACGTGCTCTCCCGCTGACGCGCCCGGTCACGGGCAGGGCTCGCGCCACACCCCCAGGTCGTACTTCTTCAGCATCGAACTGAGGCCGAGCGCCCGCGTCGTGGGGCAGAACTCCCGTGTCGGCAGCTCGTACTCGACGTGGAAGACCGCCTTGCCCGCGCGGACGAACGGGCTGAGCGCCGCGCATTCGTCGTGCTCGGCGCACTGTTCGTTGACCGCGAAGTCGAAGTCGCCGACCAGTTCGGGGATCTGGTCGAGGTCGTTCTTGAGGCCGACGGACAGGCCGCGTTCGTGGGCGAGGCGGGCGATCAGGCGGTTGTAGCGGAGCTGGTCGCCGGCCGTGAGGGGGAAGCCGGTGCGGTTGGCGTAGCCGTCCATGTTGTCGGGCTCCACCGCGTCGAAGCCCTTGTCCCTGCACATGTCCAGGCGTTCGGCCATCAGCGGTTCGAGGAGGTCGGTGCGGCGGATGTCGAGCCAGCGCTCGCCCTCCCAGCCGTTGCCGCGGCCGAGCAGCGACTTCGGGAAACGGTCGGCGTCGGGGCGGAAGTCCTCCCAGGCGCCGGTGGAGAGGTAACAGATGACCTTGCGGCCGCGGCGGTGCAGGTCGGCGACGGCGGAGGCCGGGTGGTCGAAGCCGTCGATGTCGTAGACCGGCACGTCGACGGTCGGATCGAGGCGGCCGCTGAGCTGCCACTGCCACGCCAGGCCGGTACCGGGCAGCCACCGCTCCCCGGCGGGCCTCACCGGCCGGGGAGGGAGCGTCGGTCCGCCCGCGTCGTCGTCGGGCCCGCTCGTACATCCCGCGAGCAGGACCAGCAGCAGGACAGTCAGGAGGAAGGGCGAACGTTTCACCGGACGGGCTCCAGATGGTGCGGGAGGGTGCCCCAGGGGTGGGCGCCGGTTCCCGGGACGACGCAGTGGACCGCGGCGCCGGCGCAGACGCCGGGAGGGGCCGCGTAGACGAGATGGCAGAACCGTTCCGGCGGGTGGGCCGCGGTCCAGGAGGGGATGCCGGCGGCCCGGTACGCGTCCCACGGGCCCTCGAAGGTCACCAGCAGATCGGCGAACTCGGCGTAGCCCGGGTCGGGGTGCACACCGTGGTTGAGCGCCACGGTGGCCGCGCCCGCCGACCTGGCCTCCGTCGCCAGCCGCCGGTAGTGGGCCAGGGTCTCGCCCCCGGAGCAGACCTGGTCGAGGAACGCGCCGTCGGCGCCGTACCAGTCCCGGTGGCGCAGCAGGTCCCGCGCGACGTCGGCGTGCGGGCGCCGGCCGTAGTCCGTGTCGGTGTAGCCGAGTACACGCACTCCCGCCCGCCGCAGTCGGCCGGCGACCGCGGCGAAGGCGGGGTCGGGTGAAGTACCGGGCCCGTCGGCCGGATTGAGGACGACGCCGTAGAGGCGGGACGCGGCCGCGACGACAGCGTCCCAGGCGTCCGGCCGGTCGACGGGGTGCTCGTAGAACGGCACCAACAGGCTTTTCACGGGCGCTTCCCGGGTCAGAGACGGTGGGCGGTGGCACGGCCCAGCAGAACACGGACGAGTACGGCGAGCACGCAGGCCGACACGGCGGCCACGCACAGCCCCACCGCCGCGGGGCCGCCGGTGCCGGTGAGCAGTCCGAGGGTCTGCACGGCGGCGGCCCCGGCACAGACCGCCGCGGCCTGGTTCGCCGCTCCGGACGACTGGAGCAGCAGACCGGTCCAAAGCACCGCGCCCACGAGCAGCAGGGTGGCCGACCGCACCCCGTCGAGCGCCGGGGCGCCGGGCCACAGCACGGTCCCGGCCACCGCGAGGGCGAACAGGATCGCGAGATATCCGCAGAGACACTCCGCGAGGACGGCGGCGGTGCACCGGCGGAACTCGCCGCGTGTGGTGCTCGCGTGCAGTCCGGCGACGGTCCCGCCGCGGAAGCGGCGGAGCAGCCATTCGGCGGGGCCCATGCTCAAGGTCAGCGCCACGGCGGCCGGTGCGGCGACAGCCGCGCCCGTACGGCCCGCGAGCACGTCCCCGAGAGCGGTGTACAGCACCAGGGTTCCGGCGCCGAGTCCGAACACTCCGTAGGGCAGGGAGGCGAGGACCCGCGGCCGGTGGGGCAGTCGGGCCCGTGCCGTCGGAGTTCCGGTCCGGGCCCGTACCCGCCGGGCCGGTCGACGGACACGGCCGCTCGCGCCCGGCTCGCGCGTGGCGCGGACCGCCAGGACCGTGGCCGCCGCGAGGGACGCCAGCAGGAGCGTCTTCCGGGACCACGGCGGCAGGTCGTGGAGCAGGGTCACGGCCGTGACCCCGGCCGTCGGCAGGAGCGCGCACAGCAGCGCGCGTTCGTGGCCCAGCACCAGCAGGGCCGTCGCCGCCGACACGTACAGCGCCTGCGCCGACGCGAACACGGCGGCGTGCCACTGGCCCTGCCCGGCGCACACGCCGGCCGCCGCTGTGCTCAGCAGGGCGCCCGCCGCGGTGCCCGTGCGCAGGCAGCGGAGGGCGGCGGGCCGGTCGCCGAGTGCCAGCCAGGAGTGGGCCCGGTGGGACAGCGCCTGGTTCCACGCCCAGCCGGTGAGCGCACCGGCCAGCAGCGGGCCGAGGGCCGCGCCCGCGAGCAGTGGGGCGGCCGGCACGTACGCGAGGCCCGGAAGGGCGAAGACGAGGCCGCGCAGCAGGCAGCCGAGGAGCCCGGTCCACCAAGGGTCGGCGGCGGGCGGCGCAGGATCGGGGTAGCGGCGCGGGCCCCTCTCGTAGAGCGCCTCCGCGAGCGCGAACGAGTCGGCGCGGCCGTAGATGCGGCGGATGTGGTCGTCCGTCATGCCGTCCGATTCGAGGACGGCGGCGATCTCGTCGGGGTGGACGGCACGGGCGATCACGCCGTCCATGCGGTGGGCGAGTTCACCGAGCGGGTCGGCCGGGGCCGCGGGGGGCGCTCCGGTCACCGCAGGGCCGCCTCTGCGATCGACGCCGTCTCCGCGAGCCCCGCCACGTCCGCGACCTCCGCGACCTCGACCGGCGGTGTCACCGGCTCCGGGAACCCGGCCAGTTCGAGGTAGATCCGGCGGAACGCGTCCACCGAGCGCCGGAGCGTGAACCGGTCGACGACCCGCTGACGGGCGAGCCGGCCGAGCTCGGCCCGCCGTCCGGCGTCCCGCAGCAGGCCGAGCGTCGCCTCCGCCATCAGCGCGGGCTCACGCGGCGGTACGACGAGGCCGGTGTCGCCGACCGCCTCCCGGACCCCGCCGACATCGGTGGACACGGTGGCACGGCCGCACGACATCGCCTCGATGAGCGAGAAGGGGAACCCTTCGCTGATCGAGGAGAGCAGCACCACGCTCCCGGACGCGTAGGCGCGGGCCACGTCGCCGACCCGCCCCTCCCAGCTGATCCCGTCCACGACCCCCAGCTCGGCGGCGAGTTTCTCCATCCGGGTGCGGTACGCCTCGCCGCCGGCGGGGACGCCGCCGAACAGCCGGAGCCGTACGTCGGGGAGTTCGGCGCGCACCATCGCGTAGGCCCGGATCAGTGTCCGCAGGTCCTTGATGGGGTCGATGCGGCCGGCCCAGGCGATGGTCGGCACGTCCGGTTCGGGGCCGGCATCGGGAAAGGCGTGCGGATCGACCCCGTTGTAGACGGTGCGGACGCGGTCGTCGGGCGCGCCGCCCCGCTTCTCCCACCGCCGGTTGTACTGGTTGCACGGGGTGATGAGGTCGGCGCGCCGGTAGCCGAGCGCGCTGAGCTCGCGGTAGAAGCCCAGCATCAGCGCCTTCACCGGCGCCCGCTGTCCCTCGCCGCGGTACCAGAGGTAGCGCTCGCGGAGGTAGATGCCGTGCTCGGTGAGCAGGAACGGCACACCGTCGAAGTGCTGGGCGGCCAGCGCCGGCAGGGTGGCGAGGCCGCCGCTGACGGCGTGGGCGATGGAGTCGTCGGGTATCCGGGCGGCGAGCGGCCGGAGGGTGTGCTCCAGCAGGTCGAGGGCGGTGAGGGCGTCGTGCACGGTGGGCCGGGCCGCGGACAGCTCCAGGTGCGGCATGGCCCATGTCCACATCAGGGACCGCAGCGCGGACTCGGAGCGGAGCGCCGTCGTCAGCCGCCCGGCACGCGCGTAGCCGGCGAGGCCGTCCAGCGCCTCGCCGAAGTCGCAGCCGGCCGACGGGTCGAGGATCGACAGCAGGAGGTGTTCGTAGACGCCGAGGAAGCGCTCGCGTTCCCCCCGGGGCAGCCGGCGGCGGGCCGGCTCCGGTCCCCACAGCGGGAACACCGTGTGCCGGTAGACGTTCCGCGGCATCTCCCAGGTGACCGGTTCGCGTCCGCCGCCGGTGAGGGAGACGACCTGGAAGTCGACCTCCGGCATTCCGCGCAGCAGCTGGTCGCACCAGGTGGAGACGCCGCCGTGGGCGTGCGGATAGGTGCCTTCGGTGAGCATGGTGACATGACGGCCGCAGCTCGGCATGGATGGTGTCCCCCAGGACGGTGGTCGGCTGTGCCCGGTTCGTGCCGTCGGGTCAGGACGGCAGCCTGAGCGTGATCGCCGACTGGAGCAGTTCGGGCGTGGCCCACTCGGAGCGCGTCCCGGCGTAGGCGGAGCCGAACACCGTGGTGGTCAGCAGCCGTTGCTTACGGGTGCCTTCCGGTGCGGTGACGGGTGCGGCGACACCGGAGGGCGCCTTCACGGTGACCGTGCCGCCGATGCGGTAGGCGGTGACCCTGCCGTCCGTGAGCGCCCGCTCCCACGCGGCGCGCCGCTGGAGTTCCGTACCGGCCTCCCGCTGGCCGGGGTTGACGACCGGGGCCGTGTCGGCGAACAGGGCGCGGTAGTCGGCCAGCACCTTGTCCAGCACGGGGTACAGGAGGCGTTCCTCGGCGAGGTTGGACTGGTGCGCGTAGTGCGGGCGGGGATCGTTGGCGACGACGTGGCCGAGGGCGGTGCGGGCCTCCTGAGGAACGATGTACGAGGCGTAGCCGGTCGCGGTGTCGAGCGGTTCCGGCAGGCAGGTGGAGGCGGCGTCGGTCTCGCAGACTCCGCTGCCGCCGTCGGCGGCGGCCGTGTAGATCCAGTTGTACTCGTCGGTCATCTCGGCCGCGGTGCCGACGTTGTAGTACACGTTCATGGGGTGCCGTGGCACCGTCTGCGCGGCGCCGACCGGGCGCTGCCGCGGCTCGCGGGAGTTGTCGCTCGCGATCCACTTCACCCCGTTGTCGGCGAGGGCGCCGGCGAGGTTCGGGTTGTCCACCGGCTGCTGCGGCAGGGTCTTCAGGCCGGAGTGCTCGCCGGTGACGAGTTCGGTGCGGTCGACGGGGAGGCCCTTGCGCACGGCCCAGTCGTGGTTGTCTCGGATCTGCGCGGAGATCTCGGCGCGGCCCACCCAGCGGGTGTTGCCCGCCGTGTCCGTCGCGCACTTCCAGGGCACGGTGGACGCGTCCTGCACACAGCCGAGGAACGGATGGGTGTAGGTGTGGTTGATCCAGCGGTACTGCGTCCTGTCGGCGAGCAGCCGGTCGGTGAGCGGATCGCTGCCTCCGTGCTCCGCCTTCCACTCCTCGCCGGCGCCCGCGTTGTGGACCATGTCGAGGGTGAAGCCGGCGCTCCGCTGCCAGGCGGCCGCGTGCGCGGCGTCGGCCGCGGTCATCCGGATCGGCACGCCGGCCCCGTCGCCGCCGCCCGGGCAGTCGATGTCGCCGGGGGTGCAGTCGCGGGCGGTGTCCCAGCGGGCGTCGGGCGCGAAGACGTCGTCGATGTGGACGGAGAAGTAGTTGCGGCTCTGCCCGAGGTGGACGCCCTGGGTGAGCCATTCGACGATGCCGCGCGCGAGGACCCGGAACTGCCGCTGGTGCCGGTTGTACGCGAAGGTGACCACCAGCTCGCTGCGGCCGTCGTGCGTGTACTCGCCGATCAGGCTCGCGCGTGAGGAGCCGTCGCCGACGGGCGTGTCGAGGAGGCTGGTGAATCCTTCGCGGGGGCGGCCCGCGTAGCCGTAGCTCTCGGCGACGAGCGGCGAGTTGTCCTCGAAGGTGACGGGCCCGTCGAGGTATCCGAACACTCCGGAACGCCCGGCGGCGGTCACCGCGCTGCGCGCGCCGTCCAGCACGCCGGCGTAACCGCCGTTGTCGACGTACTCCAGCCCCACGCCGGGGTGCGACCACGTGTAGGCGTCGACCTGCCGGATGCCGAAGGTCCGCTCGTACGCGAAGAGGGCGGCGTTCTCCGCGGCCCCGGCGGCGGTGTCCGCGCCGAACGGGTCCTCGTCGGGCACGACGACGCCCTGGAACCTGGCGCGCGGGCGGCCGTCCACGGTGTCGCTGAGGAAGGAGGCGTCGACCCGGGGGCGGGCCGGGTCGTTCAGGTCCAGCGTCCGGTGGGGCACGCCGGTGCCCGCCAGTTCGGCGACGATCGCGTCGACGGCCGCGCTCCCGTCGTCGACGACGAGCACCACGAGGTCGATCCGGGGCACCGGCGCGGCGGCGGCCTGTGAGGCGGGCAGGATCCCTGCCAGCGTGACCGCGGCGGTCGCGGCGACGGCGAACCGCCCGCCCGCCGCGCGTCCGGACCACGGACGGGCCGCCGCACGCCGCTCAGCCGTGGCCCCGGGCACTCCGCGCCGGCCACGGGACCCGGTCCCGGCGCGGCGGGACCGTCTTCCGGTCCCACGGGCTCCGGCGGGCCCGCTGCCCCGCCCGCCGGGGTCGGCCTCGGAGGCCGTCACGGCCCCGCCGAACGTCCGCGCCTCGGGACCGTGTCCGACGGCGGCGCCGCCGCCAGACACGGTCCCCGGCCGGCGTCCCGCCTCGCGCGCACCCTGCTGCTCCATGTGGTTCCCCCCTCGCACGCTTCCCCAACGCCCGCCGGGCGCAGGGAAGTTCTGTGCCGATGACGCAACGGGGCCCCGCGCCCCGTTGCCGGAATGTGGTGAGTGTGGCCGAGCGGTGACAACCTCCGGGCCGAACATGAAAGAGACACCACGCACGAGTGAACCGCCGCCGCCGTGAGCGATACATACGGCCGCGCGTAGGCTCTTGTCCGGTGTGGGGTGTCGATCCGCCCTCGCCGCACCCCCGGAACTCAACGGAAGCGAGATTTCACCACCGTGACTGCTCTCACTCTCAGCACTGCAGGCGCTGCGACGCTGCGCGCGGACGCCCTCGTCGTCGGCGTCGCGAAGGGCGCCAAGGGCCCGGTGGTCGCGCCGGGCGCCGAGGCCGTGGACAAGGCGTTCGACGGCAAGCTCGCCTCCGTCCTCGAGACCCTCGGCGCCGGCGGTGGCGAGGGCGAGGTCACCAAGCTCCCCGCGCCGGCCGGCCTGAAGACCCCGGTCGTGCTGGCCGTCGGTCTGGGCGCGGCCCCCGAGGACGGCGAGGCGTACGGCACCGAGGCGCTGCGCCGTGCGGCCGGTGCCGCGGCGCGTGCGCTGTCCGGTGCCAAGAAGGCCGCTTTCGCGCTGCCCATAGAGTCCGTGGAGGACGCGGAGGCCATCGCCGAGGGTGCGCTGCTCGGCGCGTACGCCTTCACCGCGTACCAGGGAACGGCCGGCGAGAACGGTGCGAAGAAGCCGCTGGCCGAGGTCGCCCTGCTGGGCGCCAAGCCGCGTGACAAGGCGTTCAAGGCCGCCGCCGAGCGCGCGGTCGCGCTCACCGAGGAGATCAACCGCGCCCGCGACCTGGTCAACACCCCGCCGAACGACCTCACCCCCGAGGCCTTCGCCGCCGTGGCCACGGCCGCCGGCAAGGAGCACGGCATCAAGGTGCAGGTGCTCGACGAGAAGGCGCTCGCCAAGGGCGGCTTCGGCGGCATCCTCGGCGTCGGCCAGGGCTCCGAGAACCCGCCGCGCCTGGTCAAGCTCTCCTACACGCACTCCAAGGGCGCGAAGACGCTCGCGCTCGTCGGCAAGGGCATCACCTACGACTCGGGCGGCATCTCCCTGAAGCCGGCCGGCCACAACGAGACGATGAAGTGCGACATGAGCGGCGCGGCCGCCGTGTTCGCCGCTGTCGTCGCGGCGGCCCGGCTGGGTCTCGCCGTCAACGTCACCGGCTGGCTGGCCCTCGCCGAGAACATGCCGTCCGGCTCGGCCACCCGCCCCGGCGACGTGCTGCGCATGTACAGCGGCAAGACGGTCGAGGTCCTCAACACCGACGCCGAGGGCCGGCTGGTGCTCGCGGACGCGCTGACGAGGGCGTCCGAGGAGAACCCGGACGCGATCGTGGACGTGGCGACGCTGACCGGTGCGATGGTGCTGGCGCTCGGCAACCGCACGTTCGGCATCATGGCGAACGACGACGCGTTCCGTACCTCGATCCACGAGATCGCCGAGGAGGTCGGCGAGGCGTCCTGGCCGATGCCGCTCCCCTCGGAGCTGCGCAAGGGCATGGACTCGCCGACCGCCGACATCGCGAACATGGGTGAGCGCATGGGCGGCGGCCTGGTGGCCGGCCTGTTCCTGAAGGAGTTCGTGGGCGAGGGCATCACCTGGGCGCACCTGGACATCGCGGGCCCCGCGTTCCACGAGGGCGCGCCGTTCGGCTACACGCCGAAGGGCGGCACCGGGTCGTCGATCCGCACGCTGGTGAAGCTGGCGGAGCGGACGGCCGCGGGCGACCTGGGCTGACGGTCGGCACGGGGCGGGCGGGGCCGCGGGTGCCGCCGCGCGGCGCCTGTTCCCCGCCCCGCCCCCGCGCCCCCGGCCCGCCCCCGCTACGCCCCGGTAACGGGGAAAAGCGCTCAAGCTCACCATCTCAAGCTCCGGCCCCGCGTCCCGCCGTCCGTCAACAAGTGCGAAGATGGGTTCTCGGCAGGACAGGGCCCCCACCACAGGGCCGAAGAGACAGCGGCCGAACACCAGCCGACCGGCCGGTCATCTCCCGAGACGGGGGCCCGGCGAACGGCGCACATGCATGGAGGACGTGACGTGGCGAACGACGCCAGCACCGTTTTCGACCTAGTGATCCTCGGCGGTGGTAGCGGCGGTTACGCTGCGGCGCTGCGCGGAGCTCAGCTGGGCCTGGACGTCGCACTGATCGAAAAGAACAAGCTCGGCGGCACCTGCCTGCACAACGGCTGCATCCCCACGAAGGCTCTGCTGCACGCCGGCGAGATCGCGGACCAGGCTCGTGAGGCCGACCAGTTCGGTGTCAAGACCTCTTTCGAGGGCATCGACATCGCCGGCGTTCACAAGTACAAGGACGAGGTCGTCTCGGGCCTCTACAAGGGTCTGCAGGGCCTGGTCGCCTCCCGCAAGGTGACCTACATCGAGGGTGAGGGCCGGCTGTCCTCCCCCACCTCCGTCGACGTGAACGGCCGCCGTGTGCAGGGCCGCCACGTCCTCCTGGCGACCGGCTCCGTGCCGAAGTCCCTGCCGGGTCTGGACATCGACGGCAACCGCATCATCTCCTCGGACCACGCGCTGGTCCTGGACCGCGTTCCGAAGTCCGCGATCATCCTGGGCGGCGGCGTCATCGGCGTCGAGTTCGCCTCCGCGTGGAAGTCGTTCGGCACCGACGTCACCGTCGTCGAGGGCCTCAAGCACCTCGTGCCGGTCGAGGACGAGAACAGCTCGAAGCTGCTCGAGCGCGCCTTCCGCAAGCGCGGCATCAAGTTCAACCTGGGCACCTTCTTCGAGAAGGCCGAGTACACCCAGGACGGCGTGCGCGTCACCCTCGCCGACGGCAAGACCTTCGAGGCCGAGGTCCTCCTGGTCGCCATCGGCCGCGGCCCGGTCTCCCAGGGCCTCGGCTACGAGGAGCAGGGCGTCGCGATGGACCGCGGCTACGTCCTCGTCGACGAGTACATGCAGACCAACGTGCCCACCATCTCCGCGGTCGGTGACCTGGTCCCGACCCTCCAGCTCGCGCACGTCGGCTTCGCCGAGGGCATCCTGGTGGCGGAGCGGCTGGCCGGTCTGAAGACCGTCCCGATCGACTACGACGGCGTGCCGCGGGTGACGTACTGCCACCCCGAGGTCGCCTCCGTCGGCATCACCGAGGCCAAGGCCAAGGAGATCTACGGTGCGGACAAGGTCGTCGCCCTGAAGTACAACCTCGCGGGCAACGGCAAGAGCAAGATCCTGAAGACCGCGGGCGAGATCAAGCTCGTCCAGGTCAAGGACGGTGCCGTGGTCGGCGTCCACATGGTCGGTGACCGTATGGGCGAGCAGGTCGGTGAAGCTCAGCTGATCTACAACTGGGAGGCTCTGCCGGCCGAGGTCGCGCAGCTCATCCACGCGCACCCGACGCAGAACGAGGCGCTCGGCGAGGCCCACCTGGCCCTGGCCGGCAAGCCGCTGCACTCCCACGACTAGTCAGTTACGGGCGCGACAGACCACTTCCGCACATCGTTAAGGAGCAACTGAAACCATGGCGGTTTCCGTAACCCTTCCGGCGCTCGGTGAGAGCGTCACCGAGGGCACTGTCACCCGCTGGCTGAAGGCCGAGGGAGAGCGCGTCGAGGCCGACGAGCCGCTGCTCGAGGTGTCGACCGACAAGGTCGACACCGAGATCCCCGCCCCCGCCTCCGGTGTCCTGGCGTCCATCAAGGTCGCCGAGGACGAGACCGTAGAGGTCGGCGCCGAGCTGGCCGTCATCGACGACGGCAGCGGCGCCCCCGCTGCCGCCCCTGCCCCGGCCGCCGCCGAGGCCGCGGCTCCCGCCCCGGCTCCGGCTGAGGCGCCCGCGCCCGCCCAGGAGGCGCCGCAGGCCGCGCCGTCCACCGAGGCTGCCGCCCCGGCTCCCGCCCCGACCGCGGAGGCCGCGGCCGGCGGTGGCTCCGCCGAGGGCACCGACGTCGTCCTTCCGGCGCTCGGCGAGAGCGTCACCGAGGGCACCGTGACCCGCTGGCTGAAGGAGGTCGGCGAGGAGGTCACGGAGGACGAGCCGCTGCTCGAGGTCTCCACCGACAAGGTCGACACCGAGATCCCGGCCCCGGCTTCCGGCGTGCTGCTGGAGATCGTGGTCGCGGAGGACGAGACGGCGGAGGTCGGCGCCAAGCTGGCCGTCATCGGTGCGAAGGGTGCGGCTCCGGCCGCCGCCCCCGCCCCGGCCGCTGCTCCGGCCCCCGCGCCGGCGGCTCCTGCCCCGGCTCCGGCTCCCGCGCCCGCCGCCCCGGCCCCCGCGCCGGCTCCGGCTCCCGCGGCCGCCCCTGCTCCGGCTCCGGCCCCGGCGGCTCCGGCCCCCGCGCCGGCCCAGGCCCCGGCGGCTCCCGCCGCGCCCGCCGCCGTCGAGGCGAGCGACGCGTACGTGACCCCGCTGGTCCGTAAGCTCGCCGCCGAGAACGGCGTCGACCTCGGTTCGGTCAAGGGCACCGGCGTCGGTGGCCGTATCCGCAAGCAGGACGTCATCGCCGCCGCGGAGGCCGCCAAGGCCGCCGCGCAGGCGCCCGCCCCCGCTGCCGCTCCGGCCGCGGCCAAGGCGCCGAAGCTCGAGGCGTCCCCGCTGCGCGGTCAGACGGTCAAGATGACCCGCATGCGCAAGGTCATCGGCGACAACATGATGAAGGCGCTGCACGACCAGGCGCAGCTGACCTCGGTCGTCGAGGTCGACATCACCAAGCTGATGAAGCTGCGCGCCCGTGCGAAGGACGCGTTCGCGGCCCGTGAGGGCGTCAAGCTCTCCCCGATGCCGTTCTTCGTCAAGGCCGCCGCCCAGGCGCTGAAGGCCCACCCGGTCGTCAACGCCCGGATCAACGAGGCCGAGGGCACCATCACGTACTTCGACTCGGAGAACATCGGCATCGCCGTGGACTCCGAGAAGGGTCTGATGACGCCGGTCATCAAGGGTGCGGGCGACCTGAACCTCGCCGGTATCGCCAAGAAGACCGCCGAGCTCGCCGGCGCCGTGCGCGCCAGCAAGATCACGCCGGACGACCTCGCCGGGGCGACCTTCACCATCAGCAACACCGGCTCGCGCGGTGCGCTGTTCGACACGATCATCGTGCCGCCGAACCAGGTCGCCATCCTGGGCATCGGTGCCACGGTCCGCCGCCCGGTGGTCGTGAACCACCCGGACCTCGGTGAGACGATCGCGATCCGCGACATGACGTACGTCGCGCTCTCCTACGACCACCGTCTGGTGGACGGCGCCGACGCCGCCCGCTACCTGACGACGGTCAAGCAGATCCTGGAGGCCGGTGAGTTCGAGGTCGAGCTCGGCCTCTGAGCGGCACCGCTGTAACCAGCCTCACCTGCTGCGCCCCCGCCCGGGAGTACTTCCGGGCGGGGGCGCAGCCGTATTGTCTAAGGGCCACAGGTCGACGCGGCTTTAAGGAGCGCTCCATGACCATCCCCGTCGTCCACTCGCTGCGCGATCAGATCCGCGAGCACATCGTGGAGGGGATCGTCAGCGGGCGCTGGAAGCCGGGGGAACGCATCGTCGAGCGCCGCATCGCCACCGAACTCGAGGTCTCCCAGACGCCGGTGCGTGAGGCACTGCGCGAGCTGGAGTCGCTGCGACTGATCGAGTCGGCGCCCAACAAGGGTGTGCGGGTGCGGAATCTGACCGCCGCGGACCTGGAGGAGAGCTACCCGGTGCGGGCGGGCCTGGAGCAGATCGCGGCCGAACTGGCCGCGGGGCGCCTGGCGGAGGACTGCACGACGCTGGAGCCGCACGTGACGGCGCTGTACGAGGCGGACCGGACCGGGGACTCGGCGGGGCAGGTCCGCCACACCGTGGCCTTCCACCGGGAGCTGGTCAGGGCGGCGGGCAACGGCGTCCTCCTGCACACCTGGGAGGGCCTGGGGATCGAGGTCTTCACGGCCCTGTCGATCCGCTGGCTGGGCACGGTGCAGAAGTCGTACGCGGAGGAGCACCAGGACCTGGTGGAGGCCTTCCGAAGGCGCGACCCGCAGATCGGCTCGCTGGTGAAGGCGCACGTCCTCGGCTGCGCCCCGCGCGCGTAGCCGGGTCACGGCCGGTGCCCCGCCCGTAGCTCTTCGCACGCGGCGGCGGGCACGCGGTCCGTCTTTCGCGGGCTGCACGGCTGGCGCCGCGCCTGCTCGAACGTGCACCTGCGTGTCCGATTGGACCCTTTCGTCGCGGCACAGCGTGCCCACTTTTGAGGCACCCGATGCCAATTTCACCCCAGGCTTTGATCGATCATCGATCAGAGACTTACAGTCGTCCCCGGGTCCACCAGACCCGTCGCCCTGTCCTGCCAGACACGGCACCCCCTTATCTCAACCCCCCTCCTGTCCGGAAGGCGGCGATCATGACCGACCCCGTAGGCAAGCTTCCGAGCGAGCTCGACCAGCTCCCGGACCGCGACGCCGAGGAAACCGCCGAGTGGGCGGCGTCCCTCGACGCCGTCGCGGAGCACGCAGGCCCGCACCGCGCCGCGTATCTGATGCGCCGCACGCTCCAGCACGCCGAGAAGGCCGGTGTGGCCCTGCCCCGCCTGCTGGAGACGGACTACGTCAACACCATCCCCACCTCCGCCGAGCCCGCCTTCGACGGCGACGAGGCGATGGAAGCCCGGATCACCGCCTGGAACCGCTGGAACGCCGCGGCCATGGTGACCCGCGGATCCAAGCACGGCGTCGGCGGCCACATCGCCACCTTCGCCTCCGCGGCCTGGCTCTACGAGACCGGCTTCAACCACTTCTTCCGCGGCAAGGAGGGGGACGGCTCCGGCGACCAGCTCTACATCCAGGGCCACGCCTCCCCCGGCATCTACGCCCGCGCGTTCCTCGACGGCCGTCTCACCGAGGACCACCTCGACAACTTCCGCCAGGAGGCCGGCGGCAAGGGCCTCCCCTCGTACCCGCACCCGCGCCGGCTGCCCTGGCTGTGGGAGTTCCCAACCGTCTCCATGGGCCTCGGCCCGCTGTCGGCGATCTACCAGGCGCGGTTCAACCGCTACCTCCAGGGCCGCGGCATCAAGGACACCTCGAACTCCCACGTCTGGGCGTTCCTCGGTGACGGCGAGATGGACGAGCCCGAGTCGACCGCGGCACTCGCACTCGCCTCCCGTGAGCAGCTGGACAACCTGACCTTCGTGATCAACTGCAACCTGCAGCGTCTCGACGGCCCGGTCCGCGCCAACTTCAAGATCGTGCAGGAGCTGGAGGCCCAGTTCCGCGGCGCCGGCTGGAACGTCGTCAAGTCGCTGTGGGGTTCGGCCTGGGACGAGGTGTTCCAGCTCGACACCACGGGCGCCCTGGTGCGCCGGCTGCGCGAGGTCCCGGACGCGCAGTTCCAGACGTACGCGACCCGCGACGTGGCCTACATCCGTGAGCACTTCTTCGGCGCGGAGCCCGCGCTCGTCGAGCTCGGGAAGATCCTCAGCGACGCCAAGATCGCCGAGTGCTTCCACACCTCCCGCGGCGGCCACGAGGCCCGCAAGGTGTACTCGGCGTACCGTGCGGCGCTCGCCCACAAGGGCGCGCCGACCGTGATCCTCGCGCAGACGGTGAAGGGCCACACCCTCGGCAAGGGCTTCGAGTCCAAGAACGCCAACCACCAGATGAAGAAGCTGACGATCGACGAGTTCAAGGGCATGCGTGACCTGCTCGGGCTCCCGATCGCGGACAGCGCCTTCGACAGCGGTGTGGTGCCCTACGGCCACCCCGGCGCCGACTCCCCCGAGGTCCGCTACCTCCAGGAGCGCCGCGCGGCCCTCGGCGGCCCCGCCCCGGCCCGCCGGGTGCACGCCTCCGCGCCTCTGCCCCAGCCGGAGGAGCGCGCGTTCAAGGCGCTCCACAAGGGCTCCGGCAAGCAGGAGATGGCCACGACCATGGCCTTCGTCCGGCTGGTCAAGGACCTCATGCGGGACAAGCAGACCGGCCGCCGCTGGGTGCCGATCGTCCCGGACGAGGCGCGTACCTTCGGTATGGAGTCGCTGTTCCCGTCCGCCGGCATCTACTCGCCGATGGGCCAGACGTACGAGCCGGTCGACCGCGACCAGCTGATGTACTACAAGGAGGCCAAGGACGGCCAGATCCTCAACGAGGGGATCACCGAGGCCGGCGCCATGGCCGACTTCATCGCCGCCGCCACGTCGTACTCGACGCACGGCGAGACGATGATCCCGTTCTACATCTTCTACTCGATGTTCGGCTGGCAGCGGACCGGCGACCAGATGTGGCAGCTCGCCGACCAGCTCGGCAAGGGCTTCATCGTCGGCGCCACCGCGGGCCGCACCACGCTGACCGGTGAGGGCCTCCAGCACGCGGACGGCCACTCGCACCTGATCGCCGCCACCAACCCGGCGTCGCTCAACTACGACCCGGCGTTCGCGTACGAGATCGCGGTGATCGTCAAGGACGGTCTGCGCCGGATGTACGGCGAGAATCCTGAGGACGTCTTCTACTACCTCACGGTCTACAACGAGCCCAAGCCGCAGCCCGCCATGCCGGAGGGCGTCGAGGAAGGCATCGTCAAGGGCCTGTACCGCTTCAAGGAGGGCGCGGCCGGCGCGGACGCCCCGCGGCTCCAGCTGCTCGCCTCCGGTACGGCGATCCACTGGGCGCTCGAGGCCCAGAGGCTCCTGGCGGACGACTGGAACGTGGCCGCCGACGTCTGGTCCGCGACCTCCTGGGGCGAGCTGCGCCGCGACGCGCTCGAGGCCGACGCGGCCCTGCTCCGCGGCGAGCAGCGCACCCCGTACGTCACCCAGGCCCTGGAGGGCGCACCCGGCCCGGTGCTGGCGGTCTCCGACTGGATGCGGCAGGTGCCGGACCAGATCAGCCAGTGGGTGGAGCAGGACTGGTCCTCGCTCGGCACGGACGGCTTCGGCCTGTCGGACACGCGTGACGCGGCCCGCCGCCACTTCGGTGTCGACGCGCAGTCGATCACGGTCGCGGCGCTGGCCCAGCTGGCGAAGCGCGGCGAGGTACCCGCCTCGGCCATAAAGGAGGCACGCGAGCGCTACGGCCTGTAGGCCCGCTCGTTCGTGAAGGCCCCCGCGGGCAGCCGCCCGCGGGGGCCTTCCGTGTCCGATGCTTGACCTTGACACCGTGTGAAGCCGTGCACTGGGAGACGTCATGTTCGCCATCGGAGACTTCGCCAGGCACGGCCGTGTGTCGGCCCGCATGCTGCGTCACTACGACGCGGTCGGGCTGCTGCGTCCCGAGCACACCGACCCTTTCAGCGGCTACCGCTACTACTCCGCGGCGCAGCTCGCCACCCTCAACCGCGTCATCGCCCTCAAGGACCTCGGCTTCACGCTTCAGCAGGTGCGGCAGATCCTCGAGGAGAAGGTGACCACGGAGGAGCTGCGCGGGATGCTCAGGCTGCGGGAGGCGGAACTGCGGGAGGCGATGGCCGCGGCGGCCGCCAGGCTGGCGCAGGTCGAGGCGAGGCTCCGGTCGATCGAGAGCGAGGGTCGTATGCCCACCCAGGACGTCATGATCAAGAGCACCCCGGCGGTCCGCGTCGCCGAACTGTCCGCCGTCGCCGCCAGCTACGCCCCCGAGCACATCGGACCGGTGATCGGCCCGCTGTACGACGAGCTGTTCACCCGGCTGAAGGCGGCCGGCGTCACCCCGGCCGGACCCGGCATCGCCTACTACGAGGACGCGCCGGACGGTGACGGCATCGTGGTGCACGCCGGGTGCGCGGTCTCCGCGGAGACACAGCCGGGACCGGACTTCGAGATCGCCGAACTCCCCGCCGTGGAGCGGGCGGCGACGATCGTGCACCGCGGCCCGATGGACACGATCATGCCCACCGAGCAGAACCTGGCCCGCTGGATCGACGCCGGCGGCCACCACTCGGCCGGCTATGCCCGCGAGGTGTATCTGGAGTGCCCGCCGGACAAGGAGAAGTGGGTGACGGAGCTACAGGTACCGCTGGCACCCGCTGCGCGATGATGGGGGCATGCGCGCTGCCCGGCTGATCAAGATGGTCCTGCTGCTCCAGTCGCGGCCCTCCATGACCGGCGCCGAGCTCGCGCGGGAGCTGGAGGTCTCCGAGCGCACGGTCACCCGTGACGCGCTCGCCCTGTCGGAGGCCGGAGTCCCGGTCTACGCGGACCGCGGCCGGGCCGGCGGATACCGGCTGATCGGCGGGTACCGCACCCGGCTCACCGGTCTGGGACGCGACGAGGCGGAGGCCCTGTTCCTGTCCGGGCTGCCGGGCGCGCTGCGCGACATGGGACTCGAGGACGCGGCGTCCGCGGCACGCCTGAAGGTGTCCGCGGCGCTGCTCCCCTCGCTGCGGAACGCGCCCGAATCCGCGGCCCGGCGCTTCCACCTCGACGCCCCCGGCTGGTACCAGGAGCCGAAGACCCCTGAACTGCTCCCGGTCCTCGCGGAGGCCGTCTGGGACGACCGCCGCGTACGGGCCACGTACCGCCGCAGGGACACCGAGGTGGAACGGCGGCTGGAACCGTACGGGCTCGTGCTGAAGGCGGGCGTCTGGTACCTGTGCGCGCGGGCGGAAGACACACTGCGGGTCTACCGCATCGACCGGTTCTCGTCGGTGGAAGCGGACGGGGAGCGGTTCGAACGGGACGAGGACTTCGAGCTGGCGGCTTTCTGGCAGGAGCGTGCAGCCCAGTTCGCCCGGTCGATCCTCCGCGCGGAGGCCGTCCTCCGGGTGAGCGAGGACGGCGCGGGCCGGCTGCCGTACGTGACGGACCGCGCCGCCGCCGAGGAGGCACTGGCGGCGGCCGGCCCGCCGGACACCCGGGGGCGGGTGACGCTGACGCTGCCCGTGGAGTCGCTGGACGTGGCGTACGGCCAACTGCTGTCCCTGGGGCCCGAGGTGGAGGTCCTCGGGCCGCCGGAGCTGCGGGACCGCTTCGCGCGGGCGGCGGCCGCGCTGCGGGACCTCTATCGGTAGTCCTCCACCGCCGGTGTGCCGCCCGCCTGTTCGGCCAGCATGTATCCCCAGACGTCGGGCCGGCTGCCGTCCGCATCGGTCACGCCGTACTCCCTCGCCAGCCGGCCGCTGTCCAGGGACAGGCCGTTCCAGCGGGACCGCTCGGGGTCGGCGACGAGCGCCGCGACGCCTCTGGCCAGGTACACGGGCGACTCGGACAGGGCCCAGTGCTTCTGCTTGTCGATGCCGTCGCGCCAGTTCTCCTCCGTGAGGCCGAAGATGTCGAGCATCTCCTCGGAGCGGATGAAGCCGGGGGTGACGGCCACGGCCGTGCAGCCGACACTCTTCAGCTCCTCGCCGAGGGTGAAGGCCATCCGGATCGGGCCGTTCTTGGCGAGGTCGTAGTAGAAGTTCTCGCGGAACCCCTTGTTGGTCTCCGCGGTGCCGTCGGTGACCTCCACGACCAGTCCGCCCGGCTCACGGACCAGCAGGGGCAGCGCGATGCTGCTGGTGATGATGTGGCTCCTCACGCCCAGGTCCAGCATCCGCAGCCCGCGTTCGAGGTCGACGTCCCACATCCGGGTGTCGAAGTCGAGCAGGAAGTTTCCGCCCCAGAGGTCGTTGACGAGCACGTCCAGCCGTCCGTGGTCGCGTTCGACGCGCCGGACCAGTGCCCTCACCTGGTCCGGCTCGAGGTGGTCGGTGGGCACCGCGATGCCTTCGCCGCCGGCCGCCGTGACCAGTTCGGCGGTCTCCTCGATGGTCTCCGTGGGCCGGCCGACCTCGCTGACGCTGGTGCGGGTGGTCCGGCCGGTCACATAGACGGTCGCGCCCGCGGCGCCGAGTTCCACGGCCATGGCACGTCCCGCGCCACGAGTGGCGCCGGCGACCAGTGCGATCCTGCCGCCGAGCGGCTTGTTCGTCGTCATGAGCCGACCGTCGCACGGAAACCGGACACCTTCTGTCGGGCTTGGGCCGACCGGAGCCCCGTATTGCGAAACAGCCGCGTTTCGGCATGCTGCGCGTGCGACGGCCCCCGCCAACCACGATGCTTGACCCGTGATGGACGAGACGGAGTTCTGGGAGATCATCGACAGCACCCGCGAGGCCGCCGAGGGCGACCCCGAGGAACACGCGGAGCTGCTCGTCGAACGGCTGCTGCAGCTCGACCCCGACTCCGTGCTGGACTTCGCACGGCACTTCGAGGCCCGCTACAACCGCGCCTACCACTGGGACGTGTGGGGTGCGGCGGCGGTGCTGCTCGACGGGGCGAGCGACGACGCTTTCGACTACTTCCGCTGCTGGCTCATCGGGCAGGGCCGGGAGATCTTCGAGAGCGCGGTGCACGAGCCGGACTCCCTGGCGGAGCTGCTGGACGATTTCGACGAGGACATCGACGGCGACGGCGAGGAACTGGGCTACGCCGCCGACGAGGCGTACGAGCAGCTGACCGGCGCCGACGCGCCCGACCTGGGGATCCCCGTGCAGTCCGCGGAGCCGGCCGGCACGCCCTTCGACCTCGACGACGACACGGTGCTCGCCGAACGCTTCCCGCGGCTGTGGGAGCGGTTCGGCAGCGGCTGACGGGCCGTCGGCCCCTCGGCGGGCGCGGCCTACGCGGTGCCGGTGAGGGCGCGGCCCATCAGCACGTCGTCCACGAAGCGGCCGTCGAGGTGGAACTCGCCCGGCAGGATCCCCTCGACCACGAAGCCCTCCGCCTCGTACAGCGCCCGCGCCGGGGCGTTGTGGGCGAGCACCCGCAAGGTGATGCGCACGGCTCCCTGCCGCCGGGCCTCGTCGCACGCCGCCCGCAGCAGCGCCCGCCCGACACCGCGGCCGCGGGCCCGCTCGGCGACGGCGAGGCCCTGGATCTGGCGGACGTGCCGGTTGCAGGCGAGCGGGGTCGGCGCGGCGAGCCGGATGTAGCCGAGGATCACCGCGTGCCCGTCCTCGGCGACGAGGAACTGTTCGGGGCGGTGGTTCGCGTCGAAGAACGAGTCGTACGGCGGCTGCGGCCGGGGGGTCACGGCATGCAGGGGCGACCAGGTGGCGCGGTCCAGCTCCCCCAGCTCCGTGTCGTCGTCATGTCGTGCGGGGCGTATGTGCGACTCGGGCATGGGGCCACTGTGCCATGCCGGGCCACCGGGGCAGGATGGGCCCATGCAGAGAACCCGAATTGCCGTCACGGGCGCCTCCGGGCTCATCGGCGGGGCGCTGGTGAGGTCCTTGCGCGCGGACGGGCACGAGGTCGTGCGTCTGGTGCGTCGCCCGGCCGGCGCCGGGGACGAGGTCCACTGGGATCCCGCACGGCAGTACGTGGACGTGGCCGGTCTGGTCGGCTGCGAGGCCGTGGTGCATCTCGCGGGGGCCGGGGTGGGCGACCACCGCTGGACGGACGCGTACCGCAAGGAGATCCGCGACAGCCGCGTCCTCGGCACGGCGGCGATCGCGGAGGCCGTGGCCTCCCTGGACGCGCCGCCGCGGGTACTGGTGAGCGGCAGCGCGGTCGGTTACTACGGCGACACGGGCGGCCGGCCCGTGGACGAGGGCGCGCCGCCCGGGGAGGGGTTCCTGCCCGGGGTGTGCGTGGAGTGGGAGGAGGCCACGGCCCCGGCTCAAGAAGCGGGTGTGCGAACGGCCCTGGCCCGTACGGGACTTGTGGTGGCACGGCACGGGGGCGCCTGGGGCCGGCTGTTCCCGCTCTTCAAGGCGGGGCTCGGCGGCCGGCTGGGCGACGGCCGGCAGTACTGGAGCTTCATCGCGCTGCACGACGCCGTGGCGGCCCTGCGGCACATCATCGACACGGAGTCCCTGTCGGGCCCGGTGAACCTGACGGCCCCCGAGCCGGTGACCAACCGGGAGGCGACCGCGGCGATGGGCCGGGTGCTGCGCCGTCCCACGCCGTTCGCGGTGCCGGCGCCGGCCCTGCGGGTTGTGCTGGGCGGGCTGGCGGAGGACGTGCTGAACAGCGGGCGGGTGCTGCCGGGTGTCCTGCTGGGGTCGGGGTTCCCGTTCGCCTTCCCGCGCATCGACGACGCGATCCGGGCGGCGCTGCGCTAGACCGTGTCCGGGCGGGGGGAGCGGGGTGTGCGCCCCCGCGCTCCGGTGCTCCGCGATGTGCGCTACCTCAGCGGGCCGCCTACCTCTTTAGTCTCGAACCGAACTCGGGTATTCCTCGGTCCTGTTGGGGGCATGAGCTCCCCACCAGCCGCGCCGACCTCGGGGAGGGGCACGTGCTCAGCACCGCTCATGATGCGGATGTCGTCATCGTCGGGGCCGGGATCGCCGGACTGTCGGCGGCCCACCGGCTGACCAGTGCGGGTGTCACGGTCAGCGTCCTGGAGGCCGCCCCGGTGGTGGGCGGCAGGATGGCCACCACGCAGCTCGACGGCTTCCGGCTCGACCGGACAGGCCAGTTGCTCAGTACCGCGTTCCCGGAGCTGCGCCGCACCGCGGTTCTCCAGGACGCCGACCTGCGGATGTTCTCGCCCGGTGTGCTCGTCCACAGCGGGGGCCGGCTCCAGCGGACCGGCGAGGTGGGGATCGCGGGACGGTGGGGCTCCTCCCACGCGAGGAGGGGCGCGGGACGGGGATCGCCCCCCACCGCCCAGGGCGCGGGGGTCGCATTCTCCGTCGCGCGCGCCCTCGCGAGCGCCCCTCGGCCCCGCCAGCTCGACCAGGCACGGCTGGGCGCGTCCCTGGCGCGGCTCGCGGCGACACCCGTCGACCGTCTCCTCGCCCGCCCCGAGCGGTCCGCCGCCGAGGCGCTGTACGGACGCGGCCTGCCCGCGCGCACGGTGGACGGCTTCCTGCGTCCGCTGCTGTCGGCGCTGCTGGGCGATCCGGAGCTGACCGGCACCTCCAGCCGTTGCGCGGACCTCGTGCTGCGCGGATACGCGCGCGGCCGTCTGTGCGTGCCGGCGGGCGGCGCGGCGACGCTGCCGGAGCTGATGGCGGCGGGGCTGCCGGCCGGCACCGTACGGACGGGCGTGCGGGTGACCGACATCGCGACGACGTCCGTGACCACGGAGGAGCTCGGCGAGATCCGCTGCCGCTCCGTGCTGCTGGCTACAGGGGCGCGGGCTGCGGCCGGACTGCTGCCGGGGCTTCGGGTGCCGTCGTTCCATCCGGTGACGGTGGTGCACCACACGGCGCCCGAGTCACCGCTCGGGGAGCCGTCGCTGGTGCTGGCCGGGGAGCGGAGCGGGCCGGTGTCGCACACGGCGGTGATGAGCGAGGTCGATCCGTCGCGGGCCTCCGACGGCCGGGTGCTGATCTCCTCGACGCTGCTCGGCGCACCGCCGGACGACCTGGACCGCCGGGTGCGGCGGCAGCTGGCGAATCTCTACGGCAGGGCGACGGACGACTGGGAGCTCCTCGCCGTCCACCACGACCCGGAGGCGGTGCCCGCGATGCCGGCGCCGCACGATCTGCGCCGCCCGGTGCGGGTGCTGTCCGGTCTCTACGTCTGCGGCGACCACCGCGACACGGGCACGGTGCAGGGCGCCCTGTTCTCCGGGCGGAGGGCGGCGGACGCGGTGCTGAGCGACTTCGGCATCCGGCCGGGGTGCGCGGCAGCGGCGCTGACCGCGGCAGCCTGAGGCCCGGCGGGGCCGCGTGAGCACCGGCGGGCGGGCCGCGTGAGCACCGGCGGGCGGGGCCGCTTGTGCACCGGCAGCGGGGCCGCCACCCCGCCCGCCGGCCGGCCGGGGTCAGCCGAGGGCGGCCACCCGGTCGCGGTAGGTCCGGACCGGTGCCGCGTCGCGGTACGGCTCCAGCCGGCGTTCGAACTCGCGGACGTACTCGGTGGCGCGCACCGATCGCATCTCGGACGCCTGGAGCGCCGCCTCCGCGCCCAGCGCGCACGCCTGGTCCAGCTCGCCCAGACCGAGCCGGGCGGAGGCCAGGACGACCCGGCAGAAGAGCCGGCTGCGGGCGAAGGCGGGGGCGCGCAGCTGGAGGGAGCGCTCCGCGTGCTGCACGGCGCTGCGGTACTGCCGCAGGTCGCGGTGGCAGTGGCTGAACTCGTCCGCCAGCTGTGCCTCGTCGAAGGTGCGCGCCCAGTGCGGCACGTCGTCCCCGGACCGGGCGGCCTCCAAGGCGCGCTCGGCCCGTACGAGCGCGGCGGTGCAGGCACGCGCCTCGCCGAGCACCGCGTGCCCGCGGGCCTCCGCGCAGTGCAGCAGCGCCTGGACCGGCGGCGGGGCCGACGGCCCCACCCCCTGCTGGGCGACCCTGGTCAGCTGCACGGCCTCCCGGCCGTGTCCGAGGTAGACGGCCTGCCGGCTCATGGTGACCAGCACGTACGACCCGTACGCCCGGTCCCCCGCCGCCTGGGAGAGCCGCAGCGCCTGGACGAAGTACCGCTGGGCGAGTCCGTGGGCCGCGATGTCGTACGAGGTCCAGCCGGCCAGCCTGGTGAGGTCGGCGGCCGCGGCGAACAGGCGCCGCCCGATCGTCTCTCCGTACGTGCCGCGCAGCATCGGCTCCGCCTCGTGCTCCAGATAGCGCACCAGGGCCTGCCGGGCGTGCCCGCCGCCGTAGGCGTGGTCGAGGGCGCGGAACAGTTCGCCGACGGCACGCAGCGCCGCGATGTCGCCGCCGGAGACCTTCTGCCCGGGCCCCCGGTCGCCCGCGCCGCGCTGCCGCGGAACGGCCACCCGGGCGCCCTGCTGGGGCACCCGGCCGGAGCCCGGGTGCGCCTCGCCCCGGCCCACGCGTTCGTCGGGGCCGCCGATCAGCCAGTCCCGGCTGGGCACGACCAGTCCGGCCGGTGTGAAAGCGATCTTGCGGAGTTCCGCGTGGCTGCCGGAGTCCTTGCGCCACAGGCCGCTGACGATGTCCACGGCCTCCTCCGGGGTGGCGGCGAACTCCAGCCCCGCGTAGACGGGGGCGCAGGCGTCGAGCCCCAGGTCCTGGGCGGAGAGCCGGCGGCCGAGTCTGCGGGTGAACACCTCCGCGATCAGCGCGGGCGTCGTTCCGCGCGGCTGCTGCCCGCGCAGCCAGCGGGTCACGGAGGTCTTGTCGTAGCGCAGGTCGAGGCCGTGCTCGAGGCCCAGCTGATCCACCCGGCGGGCGAGGCCGGCATGGGAGAACCCGGCCTCCGCGATGAGCGCGGCGAGCTGCCGGTTGGGGGTGCGCGGGGTGGTCCGTTCCGTCATCGGTTGTGGCGTCTCCTGCCTTCCGGGCCGGGAGCAGCCCATGGGGGTACCTCCTGGGGTCCCCCCAGGAGGTAGCTCTGGGGGAGAAGCCCTGGGGGAGGAACGGCGCGAATTTAGCGGCCATCCATCGCTGTTCCGCCACCTTCGCCCCAGATTCATCCGATCGTGTGAGGATTGGCGGCGGCGCTGGACCGTGGAGCTGACGGTCCGCCCTGCCCGGCCACTCGGTTCCGGCCCGCCGTACAGTGGCTGGGGCCCGGTCATCACCGGGCGGAGGTTCGAGGGAGGCACAGCCGTGAGTGACCTGCGGTTCGTCCGACTGGGGTTCGGCGACGAAGCCGTCGAGTACCAGGAGGCATGGCAGAAGCAGCGCGAGGTCCACGCCGCCCGCTTCGCCGACGAGATCCCCGACACATGCCTGCTGCTGGAGCACCCGCCCGTCTACACGGCGGGTCGGCGCACCGAGGACAGTGAGCGGCCCCTGGACGGGACGCCCGTCGTCGACGTGGACCGCGGCGGGAAGATCACCTGGCACGGCCCCGGCCAGCTGGTGGGCTACCCGATCCTGAAGCTGCCGCGGCCCGTGGACGTCATCGCGCACGTACGGCGCCTCGAGGACGCGCTGATCCGCACCTGCGCCGAGTTCGGCGTGGAGACCAGCCGGGTCGAGGGCCGCAGCGGTGTCTGGGTGCTCGGCGACCCGGTGGAACAGCGCCCGGCCGTCGGCGGCCTCTCGCTGGACTTCGACCCCCGGCTGACGGACGAGGAGTTCGACCCGCGGCTCAACGGCCCCGAGTACGCCCCCTCCAACGCCGGGCAGCGCCGCGAGGACCGCAAGCTCGCGGCTATCGGCATCCGCATCGCCAAGGGCGTCTCGATGCACGGCTTCGCCCTGAACGTGAACCCGGACAACACCTGGTTCGACAAGATCGTGCCGTGCGGCATCCGGGACGCTGGAGTGGCCTCGCTCGCGAACGAGCTGGGCCGCGACGTCACCATCGCCGAGGTGCTGCCCGTGCTGGAGCGGCACCTGCGGAAGGTGCTGGAGAACGCGGAGCCGCGGCCCCGTGAGATCGTGCGTGACGCGGTGCCCACGACGGCGCCCGAGGCGGAGAAGACGCCCGTCTGAGCCGGAGAACCGGCCCCGTCCCGCGGGGCCGGGGCCCGGATCGGAACGCGGGCGGGAATGCGGTCCCGTGGCCACAGGTTGGCCGAACGTAAGGCCGCACTTTTAACGGGCGTACCCTGGTGTTCGCCGAAGAATCGAAGCTGTAGGGAGCCGGTCGTGTCCGCAGTCGCACCCGACGGACGCAAGATGCTGCGCCTGGAGGTCCGCAACAGCCAGACCCCCATCGAGCGCAAGCCCGAGTGGATCAAGACCCGGGCGAAGATGGGCCCCGAGTACAACCAGCTGCAGAAACTGGTCAAGAGCGAGGGACTGCACACGGTCTGCCAGGAGGCGGGCTGTCCCAACATCTTCGAGTGCTGGGAGGACCGCGAGGCCACCTTCCTCATCGGAGGTGACCAGTGCACCCGACGCTGCGACTTCTGCCAGATCGACACCGGCAAGCCGCAGGCCCTCGACCGCGACGAGCCGCGCCGTGTCGGCGAGTCCGTCGTCACGATGGACCTGAACTACGCCACCATCACCGGCGTCGCCCGCGACGACCTCGAGGACGGCGGCGCCTGGCTGTACGCGGAGACCGTGCGCCAGATCCACGCGATGACGGCGGACCGCGAAGGCGGCCACACCAAGGTCGAGCTGCTGATCCCCGACTTCAACGCCGTGCCCGAGCAGCTGGCCGAGGTCTTCTCCTCGCGTCCCGAGGTGCTCGCCCACAACGTCGAGACCGTGCCCCGGATCTTCAAGCGGATCCGCCCCGGCTTCCGCTACGAGCGCTCGCTCGAGGTCATCACGCGCGCCCGTGAAGCGGGCCTGGTGACCAAGTCGAACCTGATCCTCGGCATGGGCGAGACCCGCGAAGAGGTCAGCGAGGCGCTCCAGCACCTGCACGACGCGGGCTGCGAGCTGATCACGATCACCCAGTACCTGCGCCCCTCGGTGCGCCACCACCCGGTGGAGCGCTGGGTGAAGCCGCACGAGTTCGTGGAGCTGAAGGAGGAGGCCGACGAGATCGGCTTCTCCGGCGTGATGTCGGGTCCGCTGGTCCGTTCCTCGTACCGGGCCGGCCGTCTGTTCCAGCAGGCGATGGAGGCCCGTGGCACCACCGCCGACGTAGACGTCGGCACCGGCGCCGCCCAGGCTGTGTGAATTCAGGCACAAGCAACTACCGGCCGGTAATGGCCGGTTGGACGCGGTCCGCACCCTCCCCGCAGGTCGGGGGCGGGGTACGGGCCGCGTTCTCGTTTCCGAATCTCCACGACCCGCGAATCGACCCTTCATCAGCGTTTGACCGGCCGGTCATGCCCTGGTAACACCAGTCAGTGACGCTCGACTCACGCACAGCTCCCACTCACCGCCGTTCACCCCGAGGGGGAATCGCCACCATGCAGGCCGTGCCGGCACGCCACGTCAGTGCCAACCCGATCCCGTCCGTCACCGGCGCACTGCGCGCCATGGAATCCATCATCCTCGGCGCCGGCCAGCGCACCGCCCGCCGCAACGCCTGGACCGCGGTCCTCGAGGACCGCCGCCGCGCCAAGGACCGGGTGGAGGCTCAGCACGTACTGGAGGCCGTGGCGACCCGCACGTCATAGGCCACGTAAACTTCGGGTATGGCGAGGAAGGCAAATTCAGACAGCGCTGACGCTGCTGCGAACCCGGGGCGACTGAAGCAGATCGCCCTGACGTACAAGATGACCCGGAAGGCCGACCCGAAGGTCGGTCTTGTCGTCGCGGGTGTGGGAATCGTCACCTTCGGTGTCTTCCTCGGGATCGGCTTCCTGATCGGTCACCCGGTCTATCTGGGGATCCTCGGCTTCGTGCTGGCTTTCCTGGCGATGGCGATCATCTTCGGGCGGCGCGCCGAGCGGGCGGCCTTCGGACAGATGGAGGGCCAACCGGGAGCGGCGGCCGCGGTCCTGCAGAACGTGGGACGCGGCTGGACCACCACCCCGGCCGTGGCGATGAACCGCAACCAGGACGTGGTGCACCGCGCCGTCGGCAAGGCCGGCATCGTGCTGGTGGCCGAGGGCAACCCGAACCGGCTGAAGGCGCTGCTCGCGGCCGAGAAGAAGAAGATGAACCGCATCGTCGTGGACGTCCCCGTGCACGACATCCTCGTCGGCAACGGCGAGGGCCAGGTGCCGCTGAAGAAGGTGCGCACCACGATGCTGAAGCTCCCGCGGGTGCTCACCGGCCCGCAGGTGACTGCGGCCAACGACCGGCTGCGGGCGATGGGCGACCTGATGAGCAACATGCCGCTGCCGAAGGGCCCGATGCCCAAGGGCATGCGGATGCCGCGCGGCGGAAAGATGCGCTGACGCGCGCCCCACAGACGTGAGGCGGGGCCCGGACGATGTCCGGGCCCCGCCTCACGTCTGTGGGGGTGTGTTCCGACCGGGTGCCGGGGGTGGCTGGTGCCTGAGCTGCGCCGCGCCGGCCGTGGGTCGGTCCGGTGCCGGCCGCGGGTGCGGGTGCCGTGACCGCCGTGGCGGGGTCCGGCCGTGGCATCCGGGCGGCCGGGGGCCGTGCGGGCCCCTCACGCCTGCGCCGGGTGCTGTGCCGTGCCGGGCGTGACTCTGCCCGGGGCGGGCGACCGGGGGGACGGGACCGGCCACGGCCGGTGCCTTGCCGATCGCCGGGGCTATGTCCGGGGCCGGGTGCCGGGGGTGGCTCGTGCCTGTGTCCTGCCGTGCCGGCCGTGGCTGTGTCCGGGCCGGGCGGGCCCGCACGGCGGCCGGCTCCGGCGCCGGGTGCGGCCGGGTGCCGGGCGTCGGCGCCTCACGTCTGCGCCGGGTGCTCCGCCGTGCCGGGCGTGACTCTGCCCGGGGCGGGCGAGGGGTGGACGGTGCCGGCCGTGGCGGTGTCCGGGCAGGGCCGGGCGGTGGCATGCGCCGTGGGGCGGGCCGTGCCGTGGGTGAACCGTCGCCGCGGCGGACGGTTCAGATACGCACCTGCACCGCGCGGGCGAGCCGGTCGTGCAGGCCGCGGCCGTCGCGGTCCCAGACGAGCGCTGGGATCGCGAGACAGAGCAGCGCAGTCCGGACGACGGCCCACCCGAAGGCGAGGCGTCCGCCGTTCTCCGAGGCGACCCGCAGCCCGAGGAGGCGCTTACCGGGCGTGAAGCCGACAGTGCCCACCGTCAGGACGCCGAGGACGAGGAAGATGCCGAGGGCCCAGTTTCCGGCCGCCTGCTGGTCACCGCCCGCGAACAGTCCGTATGCGATCAGGAAACACAGTCCCCAGTCGATGAAGATCGCCCCGAAGCGGCGCCCGAGGGGGGCCACGGAACCCGGGCCGTGCTCCGGCAGACCCAGCCGCTGACCCCGGTACCCGAAGTCGACACCCATGTCCTCCGCGGCCGCGCGGGGCCCGGAGAGCCACGATCCGATTGCTTGCCTGTTGTCCACCCGTCCACGGTACTGCGCCCCCTTTCACCCTCCTGCGTCCGGGGCCGTTCCCGCACTGTGACCCTCGTCCGGTTAACTTCGTCGAAACAAATGGGTCATGCTGGAGAAATCCCGTCCGCCTACGGTCGAGACCAGCGTGTGCCACCGCACTGGCCGCACGGACGAGCTGCAACCCCGCCCCTCCCGGGTGGGAGTAGGAGGAGTTGGATGTTCCAGAACGCCGATGACGTCAAGAAGTTCATCGCGGACGAGGACGTCAAGTTCATCGATGTCCGGTTCTGCGACCTGCCTGGCGTGATGCAGCACTTCACGATCCCGGCAGCGGCGTTCGACCCGGCCGAGGAGCTCGCCTTCGACGGCTCGTCGATCCGCGGCTTCCAGGCGATCCACGAGTCCGACATGGCGCTGCGTGCCGACCTGTCGACCGCCCGTGTCGACCCCTTCCGCCGCGACAAGACGGTCAACATCAACTTCTTCATCCACGACCCGATCACCGGCGAGCAGTACAGCCGTGACCCGCGGAACGTGGCCAAGAAGGCCGAGGCCTACCTCGCGTCGACCGGCATCGCCGACACCGCGTACTTCGGCCCCGAGGCCGAGTTCTACGTGTTCGACAACGTGCGCTTCCAGACCTCGGCGAACGAGTCCTTCTACCACATCGACTCCGAGGCGGGCGCCTGGAACACCGGCGCCATCGAGAACAACCGCGGTTACAAGGTCCGCTACAAGGGCGGCTACTTCCCGGCCCCGCCGGTCGACCACTTCGCCGACCTGCGCGCGGAGATCTCCCTGGAGCTGGACAAGAACGGCCTCCAGGTCGAGCGCCAGCACCACGAGGTCGGCACCGCCGGCCAGGCCGAGATCAACTACAAGTTCAACACGCTGCTCGCCGCGGCCGACGACCTGATGCTCTTCAAGTACATCGTGAAGAACGTCGCCTGGCGCAACGGCAAGACCGCGACCTTCATGCCCAAGCCGATCTTCGGTGACAACGGCTCGGGCATGCACGTCCACCAGTCCCTGTGGCAGGGGGGCGCCCCGCTGTTCTACGACGAGCAGGGCTACGCGGGCCTGTCCGACACCGCCCGGTACTACATCGGCGGCATCCTCAAGCACGCCCCGTCGCTGCTGGCCTTCACCAACCCGACGGTGAACTCCTACCACCGCCTGGTCCCCGGCTTCGAGGCCCCGGTCAACCTGGTCTACTCGCAGCGCAACCGCTCCGCCGCGATGCGTATCCCGATCACGGGCTCGAACCCGAAGGCCAAGCGCGTCGAGTTCCGTGCGCCGGACCCGTCGTCCAACCCGTACCTGGCCTTCTCCGCGCTGCTGCTCGCGGGCCTCGACGGCGTCAAGAACAAGATCGAGCCGGCCGAGCCGATCGACAAGGACCTGTACGAGCTGGCCCCCGAGGAGCACGCGGGCGTCCCGCAGGTCCCGACCTCCCTCCCGGCAGTGCTGGACGCCCTCGAGGCGGACAACGAGTACCTGCTCGCCGGCGGCGTCTTCACGTCCGACCTGATCGAGACGTGGATCGACTACAAGCGCACGAACGAGATCGCGCCGATCCAGCTGCGTCCGCACCCGCACGAGTTCGAGCTGTACTTCGACATCTAAAGATCCGCTCCACCGGTCGCACCGGTGGGACAGGTCCCGGGTTTCAGGGGCCGCTGGCCGCGCTCTTCCTCCAGGGGAAGGCGCGGCCGGCGGTCGTTCCGGCCCCGTGCCGTTCCGCGCGTATGGCAGGGTCGCGGCATGCCGTTCGATCACAACGACCACTACCACCGCCTGCTGCTGCGCCATGCGCCGCGCGGCGGCGGCGCGGCGCTGGACGTCGGGTGCGGGACGGGTCGGTTCGCGCGGAGGCTCGCCGGGCTCGGCCTGGACGTGGACGCTGTCGATCCGTCCGCCCGGGTGATCGCCGAGGCACGCGCGCGGTCCGCCGCCGCCGGGGGACCGCGCTTCGTACAGGGCGACATCACCGGGATGGAACTGCCCCGCGGCCACTACGCCTTCATCTCCTGCCTGGCGAGTCTCCACCACATGCCGTTCGCCACCGTCGCCGCGCTGCGGGACGCGCTCGCGCCCGGGGGCACGCTGGTGGTCCTCGGCTGTTACGCGGAGAGGACGGCCGCCGACCGGGCGTGGAGCCTGGCGGCCGTGCCCGTCAACGCCGTCGCCCGGCTCGCCGTGGGCACGGCGGACCGGTGCCGTGCGGGGAACGGCGGGCGCATGACGCGCCCTCCGGTACGGCAGCCGGACATGGCGCTGGCCGACATCCGGCGTGAGGCGGCGGTGCTGCTGCCCGGGGCGGGCGTGCGGCGGCTGCTGTTCTGGCGGTATCTGCTCGTCTTCCGCAACAGCGGCTGTGGCCGGTCAATTATGCACTAGTGCATAATCTGGTTGCTTCTAGTGCAGGATCGGTCTAGGTTCCGGGTATGACCGCCAAGGCTCCCTCCCCCGTCACGCTCACCGGCCGCCATGTGCGCCTCGAACCGCTCACGGAGGGCCATCTCTCCGACCTCTTCGCCGCGGGCGGGAAGGACGAAGAGGTCTGGCGGTGGCAGGGCGGACCGGCCCCGCAGAGCGAGGCGGCGCTCGGTGACACACTCCGCGAGCTGCTGGCCGCGGCGGAGCAGGGCAGGTACGTGCCGTTCGCCGTGATCCACCTCGGTTCCGGGCGGGCCGTCGGCTGGACCACGTTCTCGGACGTCGACGTCCGGGACGAGCGCCTGGAGATCGGGTGGACCTGGTACGGGCGGGCGTACTGGCGGACCGCCGTGAACACCGAGACGAAGCTGCTGTTGCTGGGCCACGCCTTCGAGGAACTCGGCATGGGCCGCGTCCAGTTGAAGACCGACCACATGAACAGGCGCTCGCAGGACGCCATCGCGCGCCTCGGGGCGCGGCGGGAGGGTGTGCTGCGACGCCACCGGCGGCGGCCGGACGGGACGTGGCGCGACAGCGTGTACTTCTCGATGCTGGCCGACGAGTGGCCTGCCGCTAAGGAGCGGCTGGAGGGCCGGCTGTGACCGGCGGGCCACAGGGGCGCGCGCCGCTACGATCGGGTGGCATGGGGATCACCGTGCAGTCGCTGACGTACTACCCCGTCAAGGGCTGTGCCGGCACATCCGTGGAGTCGGCCCGGGTCGGCGCCACAGGTCTGGAGCACGACCGGACGTTCATGGTCGTCGACGCCGTCGACGGGTCGTTCCGGAGTCAGCGCAAGACGCCCGCCATGGCCGCGGTCCGGCCGGAGCTCCTCGACGGCGGGCGGACGATGCGGCTGAGCGCGCACGGGATCGAGAGCGTGGTCGTGGCGGTCGACCCCCAGGGGCAGCCGCGGCCGGTGAGCCTCTTCGACAAGCCGGTCGGGCACTGCCCGGACCAGGGCGAGGACGCGGCCGAGTGGTTCTCCGAGGTGCTCGGCGCCAAGTCGCGGCTGGTGCGCGTGCCGAGCGGGTTCGACCGTGACGGATGGGGCGAGACGCCGGGGAAGGTCGCCTTCGCGGACGCCCATGCCGTGCTCGTCGTGTCCCAGGCGTCGCTGGACGGACTGAACGCGCGGATCGAGGCCGCGGGCGGGGAGCCGGTGCCGATGGACCGCTTCCGCGCCAACATCGTGCTGGACGGGTGCGCCGAGCCCCATGACGAGGACATCATGCGGCGGTTGGAGGCGGGCGGCGTGCGACTCGCCCACTCCGTACGGGCGATGCGCTGCTCCGTTCCGCTGGTGGACCAGCGCACGGGGCTGCGGGCCGGCCCCGAACCGGTGCGCACGCTCGCCACGTACCGACGGGAGCCCGCCTACGACAACAAGGTGAGCTTCGGCGCGAAGGCGGCCGTGGTGCGCGAGGGCACGCTGTCGGTCGGGGACCCGGTGCGGGTGGAACGGTACGGGAACGGGACGCCGGATCCCCGGCGCCCCGCCTCCTCGTGAACCGGTCGGCTCAGCGCCCGTAGCGGATCAGGGCCCTGACCATCCGGCATGTCGTGTCGGACGGGACATGGACGCCGATGCGCTCCGCCGTCGACCGGATCCGCCGGTTGTCGGCGGTCGCCGGGTGGTAGACGCCGGAGTCGAGCAGCGCGATCGCGAGGCGCATGGCCTTCAGCCGGCGGTTGTGGGACACGTACCACTCGCGCGGCTGTCCGGCCGGGAGCGGCTTCTTGCTGAGCGGGGTCAGGGGCTTCGTCGTGAGTGTGGCTACGGCCATCGGCAACCTCCTGGCGCGGTGGCGGGACCATCCCGAACTACTGTTCATTCTACCGGCGGGCACTGACAATTTCCCCTGGCCAGACGGCATTTGAGGGGCTCCGGAGCGGTACCGTGGAGCCCATGGAGATCTGGATCAACCCCGCCTGTTCCAAGTGCCGCAGCGCCGTGGACCTGCTCGACGCGGAGGGCGCCGAGTACACCGTCCGCCGCTACCTCGAGGACGTGCCGACCGAGGACGAGATCCGCGCCGTCCTCGAGCGTCTGGGCCTGGAGCCCTGGGACATCACACGCACCGGCGAGGCCGTCGCCAAGGAGCTGGGCATCGCCGGCTGGCCGCGGGACGACGCCTCCCGTGACCGCTGGGTCGCGGCGCTCTCGCAGCACCCGAAGCTCATCCAGCGCCCCATCATCACGGCGGACGACGGGTCCGCGGTGGTGGGCCGCTCGGAGGAAGCGGTACGGGACGCGCTGGGCCGCGGCTGAGCGGAGAGCACGACGAGGCGCGACTGCGCACCCGGGGCTGCCCGTACAGGAGATGCGCGCCCTGCTCACCACGGCAGGCGCGTGAGGGTGCGGTGTCGCGCCGCGCCTCGTGCGAACTTCCGTTGCCTTAAGGAAAGTTAAGGAAGTGCCGGGCGAGGCCGGTGAGCAGCCCGCCGCGGCTACTCGTACGTAAGGGCACAAGGAACCATCCGGCCGCCCCCGCGGCCGGGGACAGGAGCCCTTACGTGTCACGCAAGAAGACCCTCAGCGGCAAGAAGAAGCTCGCCCTCCTCGTCGGCGCGGCGGCCATGGTCGGCGGCACTGCGATTGTCATGACCGGGACAAGCCAGGCGTCCGTTGCCTGCGACGGGCTGGCCCAGGCGGTCCGCAACAACGAGAACTTCATCGCCGGGCAACGGGCGAATCCCGACGCCCAGTCGGAGGCACGGATCGCCAACCGCGAGGCGGTGATCGCGCAGATCAGGGTCCAGCAGGAGGCCGCCGGCTGCGACGCCGGAGAGGGCGGCGGCCAGGCGGCGGCTCCCCCGGCCGAACAGCCGCCCGCCGAGGCGCCGCCCGCAGAGGAGGGCGCGGGCGAGGGCCAGGACGCCGGTCAGGACCAGGGCGCAGGTGAAGAGCAGGGCGCGGGTCAGGACGACCAGGCGGGCGAGGGGGCCGGCGGCGGCGCCGCGGGCGAGGTGGTCTGCGCCGGCTCCACCGTGACGCTCTCCGGTGAGGGCGGCGCACCCGCCGCCTCCAGCAGCGAGTTCCCCGTCGGGACGCGGCTCAAGGTGACCAACCTGGACAACGACAAGTCCACGACCGTCGAGGTCACCTCAGTCTCCGGCAGCTGCGCGCTGCTGAACAACGCCGCCTTCGAGCAGGTGCGCGAGGCGGGCAAGTTCCTCATCCGCAACGCGCGTATCGAGCGCGTCGGCTGACCCGTACCGGTCGCGCCGGATCCGAGGACGCACGCCGTGGCGGCTCCCCCTTCCACTGTCCCAGGGGAGCCGTGGCCGCCGGGCCGCACACCCGGCGGCGGCCACGGCGCCGTCCGCACCGCGCGGCCGTGGCGCCGCCGTAGCCGCAGGCCCCGGTAACGCCCCCGCCGGCCCTGCGGCTGCGGCCTTCCTGCCGGCTACGGCGCAGTCCCCGCCAGCAGTTCCTCGGCTTCCGCGAGGATCTCCGTGAGCCGCACGCCGAAGCGGATGTCGCAGTCGTGCGCCTGCCCCGTTCGCGCGGACTCGAGCAACGCGTCGACCGCCCTGCGGAACGAGTCGACCGGATCGCCCCAGCCCTCGGGAAGCTCCGCCCTCCCCCGCTCGCCCAGCAGGACGAGACTCGTGCCGGCCGCCTTGCCCGGCGCGCTCAGGCCGAGGGTCACCGTGCTGGAGGCCCCGGAGGCGTGCCGCAGCGCCAGGTGGACGGTGTCGGCCGGGCCACGGGCCGCCGACAGCGTTGTCACATCGCCGAGCACCGGGATCAGCGCGGAGAGGGCGTGCGGGCCGACGTCCCACAGGCCGCCCTTCTCACGCCGCCAGGGCGAGGCCGCGAACGGGCTGTCGGAGCCGTCCGAGTACAGCGAACCGAGCCACTGGGCGTGTGCCGTGAACCACCCGTCCGAGGCGGCCTGTTCGGCCACCCAGGGCGCTGTGTCGGCGGCGAACCGCAGCGTGCAGAAGACCACGGAGGCCACCTGGGCGTCCTTTGCGGCACGGGCCGCCGCGTGCGCCGCGGCCACGTTGGTCGCGACCGGCTTGTCCAGCAGCAGGTGGCGGCCCGCCGCGGCCGCCCTGGCGGCGAGCGGGGCCTGGACGTCCGGCGGCACGGCGAACGCGACGGCGTCGCTGACCGCGAGCAGGGCCTCGATGCCCTCGTCGCCGGTGAACGCCGCCGTGCCATGCGCGTCGGCCAGTGCCGCGGCCGCCTCCGGCCGCCTCCCCCACACGCCGCTGAACACGACATCCGGATGCCCGGCCAGCGCCGGCGCCTGCGTCATCCCCGCCCATGGCCCGGCACCGATGAGGCCTATGCGCAGCGGCTGTGTCTGCTTCGTCATGCGCACCAGTGTGCACGGTCACAAGAGCCGCCCATCCGCGCGGTCCGGCGTGCGCGCACCCGTGGAGACCCCTGTATACGACGTGCCGCCGCCGGCCCGTTTCCCGGGCGCCCGGGCCACGTCCCGCCTCTCACGCCCCGGCTCGCGGCGGCCGGGACGATCACGGACCGGCGGGGATGTGTCGCGTGTCTCAGAACATTCCCGGAAACGTTGCCGGGGACGGTTCCCGCGACATCTCCCCTGACGCGTCCGGGGAACACCCCCGGCCCCCGCGAAGCACCTCTGACCAGCAACAACGCGACCCGCCACGCGCGTTCGCGACCCCGGTCCGAGGTGCCGCCGCCCCTGCTCCGACCGCGGCGGGAGAGGCGCCTCCCCGACCCGTCCCGACCGTCCGGCCCGCTGCGTAACGTGGGGTTCACAAACGGGCAACGGCCGGGAAATCGCGTATTGCCAAGCTGCGCGGCATACCGCTGCACCCGCAAAGGATGAGGCCCCGTGACCTTCAAGGCTGAGTACATCTGGATCGACGGCACCGAGCCGACCGCCAAGCTTCGCTCGAAGACGAAGATCCTGAACGATGGCGCTGAGCTGCCCATCTGGGGCTTCGACGGGTCCAGCACCAACCAGGCCAAGGGCCACGCCTCCGACCGCGTGCTGAAGCCGGTCTTCACCTGCCCGGACCCGATCCGCGGCGGCGACGACGTCCTGGTGCTGTGCGAGGTCCTCAACACGGACATGACCCCGCACGAGTCCAACACCCGCGCCGCGCTCGCCGAGGTCTACGAGCGCTTCGCCGCTCAGGAGCCGATCTTCGGCATCGAGCAGGAGTACACCTTCTTCGACGGTGAGCGTCCGCTCGGCTTCCCGGCCGGCGGCTTCCCCGCCCCGCAGGGCGGCTACTACTGCGGTGTCGGCGCCGACGAGATCTTCGGCCGTGACGTCGTCGAGGCGCACCTGGAGAACTGCCTCAAGGCGGGGCTCGGCATCTCCGGCATCAACGCCGAGGTCATGCCCGGCCAGTGGGAGTTCCAGGTCGGCCCGCTCGCCCCGCTCGAGGTCGCCGACCAGCTGTGGGTGGCCCGTTGGCTGCTCTACCGCACCGCCGAGGACTTCAAGGTCTCCGCGACGCTGGACCCCAAGCCGGTGAAGGGCGACTGGAACGGCGCGGGCGCGCACACCAACTTCTCGACCAAGGCGATGCGTGAGGGCTACGACGCCATCCTCACCGCGTGCGAGTCGCTGGGCGAGGGCTCCAAGCCCCTCGACCACGTCAAGAACTACGGCGCCGGCATCGACGACCGTCTCACCGGTCTGCACGAGACCGCCCCGTGGAACGAGTACAGCTACGGCGTCTCCGACCGTGGTGCCTCGGTCCGTATCCCGTGGCAGGTCGAGCAGGACGGCAAGGGCTACATCGAGGACCGCCGCCCGAACGCCAACGTCGACCCGTACGTGGTGACCCGCCTCCTGGTGGACACCTGCTGCGCGGCGCTGGAGAAGGCCGGCCAGGTCTGAGCGCAAACAACTCCTCGAAAGGGGCCCCGCCGATTCCGGCGGGGCCCCTTTCCCGGTGCCTGGGGGCCTGGGACAGCGGGCCGTACGGGCGCTCGGGTCAACACCCGCACGGCGAACGCGTATCAACGTGTGAGAGGGGCCTGCTGCGGACGCCTCGTGTCTGCTTGAATGGGGTCATGGCCAGCATCCACCGGAGCATCGCGACAGGTCGCACCGACCTCGAGCCGTTCTGGCCCTCCCGGCAGCATCACGACTTCGACCGGGTGTGTTGCCGCGCGTGAGCGCGCAGGCCCTCTGAAGCCGTCATCCCGGTTCCCGGCCGGCGCGCACGACGTACGTACGTCCGTCTCCCTCCGCGCGAAAGAGCTGACCTCCCATGGCGAACACCCGTTCCTTCTCCGCCGTCGCCCGGCCCGCCCAGCGTCCCTCCGACCGGCACCGGCTGCGTGCCGTCGACCGCGACGAGGTGGTCGACGTCGCCGGCCTCCTTCCGCCGGGCGCCACGTGGCTGCCCGCCCCGCCGCACACCCTGCCCGAGCTGCCGGGACGGCCCCCGATGATCGGCTACCTGGTGCTCGTGCCGGCCGACGGGCAGCCGCACCCGTCAGCCACGCCGCAGAACGGCACGGACGGCGGGCCCGTGCTGATCGACCCGGTCCGGCGCACCGCCCATGTGGACGGGCGGGCACTGGACCTGACGTACCTCGAGTTCGAGCTGCTGGCCCATCTGGTGGCGCATCCGCAGCGGGTGCACACCCGTGACCAGCTGGTCACCACGGTGTGGGGCTACGGGCACGTGGGCGACGGCCGCACCGTCGACGTCCATGTGGCGCGGCTGCGGCGCAAGCTGGGCGCCGAACACCGCCGCACGATCCAGACCGTGCGGCGGGTCGGCTACAAATACGCTCCCTAGTCCCCGGTGCCTGCCCGGTTCCTCGCGGCGGCTCCCAGTGCGATGTCGACGGCCAGGAACACCAGCAGGCTGATACCGAGCATCGGCACGAACCAGCCCGCCGCGGCCGTCGCCGCGGCCAGCGGCAGCAGCACGGTCACCGGCAGCTTCCGCCACGCTCCGCGCGGCGCCGGCCGGCCCGCACCCAGCGCACGTTCCTTCGTGGGCCGGCGCAGCCACCACATGCGGTAGCCCCACACGATGAGCAGGATGAGGGCGCCCATCAGTGCGGCCAGCACGAGTTGGTTGGCCAGGCCGAAGAGCACGCCCATGTGGCCGTCGATGCCGAAGCGGGTCAGTTTGGCGAGCAACGGGTAGTCGTCGAAGCGCAGTTCGTCGATGACACGGCCGTCGGCCGGGTCGATCGCCACCGAGTCGAGGTGGACCGGGTACTGGGTGTCGGTCTCCTTGACGACATAGCCGGTGCCGTCGGCCGGCAGGGTCACGGCGACCTTGCCGTCGACGCCGGCCTCGCGGGCGGCGGCCACGGCGTCGTCGATGCCGACGTCCGCGCCTTGGTGCTGCGATCCGTGTCCGCCGGCGCCGTGGCCCTCGTGCCCGTCGCCGCCGGCCGCCCCGCCCTCGCCGATCACGGCCGAGACGGTTGGAGTGGCACCGCCCAGCCGGTCCTGCAGTGCGCCGATGTTCTCGCCCGCGTAACGGGACCAGGTGAGGCCGGTGGCCGAGAGCAGCACCAGTCCGGTCACGGCCCACAGTCCTACGGAGCCGTGCCAGGACAGCGTCCTGCGGCGCCCCTTCGCGCCCCGCTCGGGCAGGATCAGGGCCCGCTTGTCACGGCGCCGGCGGCCCAGCCAGAGCAGCAGCCCGCCGAGGGCGACGACCCAGAGCCAGCTCGCGGCGAGCTCGCTGTAGTGGCGGCCGAAATCACCGAGATGCAGGTCGCGGTGGAGTTCGTCGAGCCACGTCCGGAGCGGGAGCGCGCCGGAACTGCCGTACGAGGGGAGCTCGCCCCGTATGTCGGCGGTGTACGGGTCGACGAAGACGGCGAGGGACCTGCCCTCCGCGACGCCGGGAGCGTCCATCAGCACCCTGGTCGTCGCTCCCTCCTCGTACGAGGGCCACACGGCGGTGACGGTGGCGTCGGGACGGGCCTCGCGGGCCGCGTCGAGCTGGGTGCCGAGCGGCAGGTACGGGCCCGAGACGGGAGCGGTGAGCTCGTCGCGGTAGACGAACTTCTCCGCCTGGAAGGACAGGGAGTACAGCAGGCCGCTGACAGCGGCGACGAGAAGCAGCGGGGCGATCAGCAGCCCCGCGTAGAAGTGGAGCCGGAGCACGAGCGGTCGCAGCGCGCCCCAGGTGGAGGTGGATTCGGTCCGGCCGGTGCCGGCCTGAGGTGCTGCGCCCTGGTCGGGGGCGTCAACAGACATGGCGGTCCTAAGGATTCGATGTCGACATGGGGAAGCGGCCCCCAGGTCGGACAGCGGCTCAGGGGGCCGTGGCGCGGGGGACTGCCGGCGTCGGCGGGCCGCGGCGGACGACGGTGTGCGCCAGGACCACACCGTGGTGACGGGCGCGGACGGCCGGGCGAACGACGGGACGCGGTGGTTCCGGAATCCGTACGACGCCGAGGAGCAGTCGCAGCGGGGTGAAGGCGAACGCGATCACGGCGCCCGCGAACCGGAAGAACGCGGCCTCACCGTGGGCGAGCCAGAGCGCACAGCCGGCGGCCGCGACCAGGTGCACGGCGAGCATGACCGCCCCGTCGGCGAGGCCCATGGCCGTCTCCGCCTGATGCCCGTGGTGGTGCCCGGCCGGCCGTCCGGTGTCCGCGAAGATCAGGTGCAGGGCGCCCTGCACGGCGAGCAGACCGGCGCCGATGGCACGGGTCCCGCGGCGGCGTCCGGCCGCGAACCAACCCGCGGCCGCGGTCACACCCAGTGCGACCAGCAGAGCGGACGGCGGGATGTCATGCGCAGACAGGGACGAATGCCCCATGGCGGCGAGAACGACGGCCACCGCCGCGAAGAGCGCGGCCCGCAGGGCGCGCATCGGCGACCGGGTGTCCGTCATCGTCCGACATGCTGCCACCACGGCGGCGGGTCCGGGAGAGTGACCGCGGGTACGAACGTGTTCTTCCCGCAGCAGAACCACTGTCCTCCGCGGGGTCTCCCGAGGCACAGTCGTGATCATGAGGCTTCTGATTCTGGGCGGTACGGAGTTCGCGGGGCGTGCGGTCACGGAGGCGGCGCTGGCCCGCGGATGGGACGTCACCGTCTTCCACCGAGGCAGGCATCCGGCGCCGAAGGGCGCGGCCGTGCTCCTGGGCGACCGGCTCGGCGACCTCGACGTGCTCGCCCACGGCACATGGGACGCCGTCGTCGACACCTGGTCGAGCTCACCGGCGGCGGTCCGCCGCACGGCCCGACTGCTCGCCGGGCGCGTGGGGCGCTACGTCTACATCTCCAGCTGCTCGGTGTACGTCTGGCCCCAGCCGGCCGGGTACGACGAGACGGCGCCCCTGGTCGACAGCTCCCCCGACGCGGTCGACGTGCCGTACGCCGAGGCCAAGCGGGGCGGCGAACTGGCGGTCCTCGACGCCTTCGGCGACGAGGACTCCCTGCTGGTGCGCTGCGGGCTGATCCTCGGGCCGTGGGAGAACATCGGCCGGCTCCCCTGGTGGCTCGGCCGCATCGCACGAGGCGGCGACGTGCTCGCGCCCGGGCCGCGGGAGACCCCGCTCCAGTACATCGACGTCCGCGACCTCGCCGAATGGACACTCGACGCGGCGGCCGCCGGACGTCGGGGACCGTACAACCTGACGAGCGAACCGGGCCACACGACGATGGGCGAACTCCTCGACACCTGCGTCACGATGACGGGGTCGACGGCACGGCTGCGGTGGACGGACCCGCAGACGATCCTCGCGGCGGGCATCGAACCATGGACGGACCTGCCCGTCTGGATCCCTCCGACGCAGGAGGCGTACGGGGCGGTGCACGGCGTGGGCGTGGGCCGGGCGACGGCGGCGGGCCTGCGGTGCCGGCCGGTCGCGGACACGGTCCGCGACACGTGGACGTGGCTCGCGTCCGTGGGCGGCACGGCGCCGCACCGTGCGGACCGTCCGCGGGTGGGTCTGTCGCCGGAGCTGGAGCGGCGGGTGCTGGCGGACTGACCGCTGCGCGGCCCCCACCCCGCCCCTTCCCGAAACCGGGGCAGACCCCGGACCCCTTGGGGCTGACGTCCCCTTCCCCTCCCGGGGAGGGGGAAGGGGCTCTGTGAGGGCTGCCGCCCCCACGCCTCCCCACAGCCCGCGCGCTGCGGTGCGGCCCGGTGCCGCTGCGCGGAGCCTGCCCCCACCCCGCCCTTTCCCGAAACCGGGGCAGACCCCGGACCCCATGGGGGCCGGCCCCCACACCCCCCGAGCGGCAGCTGCGCGCCGCGACAGAGCCGCGGCCGCCCGCCGACGGACCGGACACCGGCCCGCAGGGCCCCGACCCGAGCTGCCGCCCCAAGGCGGTACCGCAGCCCCCATGGAGGGACTACCGGCCGGAAGGGGCGGCACGGGCGGGAGGGGGGCGGGGTCGGAGGGGGGCGGGGTCGTAGGAGGGGGGTGTCCGGAAGTAAAGCGTCGCAACTCGCGCGAAGCGCGGTGAGGACAGCCATTCCGGGCACCCCCCTCCGGAGGCCCCGGCACCCGGCACCCACCACCGGCGCAGCCCCGCCCCGCAGGGGCGCAACGCACCCGGGGCCACACCCTGCAGGGGCGACACGCACCCCAACCGGACCACGGCCACGCCCCGCCAGGGGCGCAACGCCACCGGACCGGGCCACGGCCACGCCGGGCCTCATGGTGTCGTCAGGTACACCCCCCGCCCGGTGTCCTCCACCCGTGCGCCGGCACATCCGTGGCCGCCACACTGGTGATCGGCAGGGGACGGACCGACGAACACACGCCCAAGCAGGGGGATTCATGGCGATCAAGAAGGCACGCGGCGCGCTCGCCGCCGGTGTGCAAGGGATGGTGCTCGCGCTGACGGCGTTGATCGGGTCCGTCGTCCTCTTCGCTTTCACGGCGCTGTCGATCGCGCTGATCCCCATCGGGCTGGGCGTGTTCACCACGCCTCCGGTGCTGGCCCTGCTGAGGGCCCATGTGAACCGCCGTCGGCTGCTCGCGGCGCAGTGGTCCAGGGTGCGTATCCCGGTCCGTTACCGGCCCTTCCCGAAGAACGTGCGGAAGGGCGTCGCCGGTCAGGTCGAGCGGTGTTCGCTGATGCTGAAGGACCCGGCGACGTGGCGGGACATACGGTGGCTGCTCGCCGACATGACAGGCGGCGCGGTCGTCGCGATCCTCGCGCCGGCGCTGGTCCTGGAGGGCGTGTTCGGGCTGCTGCTCGCGGCGGGGCTGTGGAAGCCGATCGTGGAGGCGGGCGGCACGTACTGGTACACGTTCCTGCCGGTCGACAGCGGTGACTCGGCCAGGCTGGCGGCGCTGCTCGGCCTGGTGTGGATGATCGTGGCGCTGCACGTCAACCCGCGTCTCGTACGGGCGCACTTCAGGCTCGCGGGGGCCGTGCTGACGCCCGGCCGCGAGGAGGAGCTGGAGCAGCGCATCGACCGGCTGACCGAGACCCGTCACGACGCGCTCGACACGTCGGCGGCCGAGCTGCGCCGGATCGAGCGTGATCTGCACGACGGCGCGCAGGCGCGCCTGGTCGCGATGGGGATGAACCTCGGCACGATCGAGGCGCTGATCGAGAAGGATCCGGCGCAGGCGAAGGAGTTGATCTCCAAGGCGCGGGAGTCGTCCGCGGAGGCGTTGACCGAGCTGCGTGACCTGGTGCGCGGCATCCATCCGCCGGTGCTGGCCGAGCGGGGGCTGGGGGACGCGGTGAGGGCCCTGGCGCTGCGGCTGCCGGTGCCGGCCGAGGTGACTGTGGAGCTGTCCGGCCGCCCGGACGCGCCCGTCGAGTCCGCGGCGTACTTCGCGGTGAGCGAGGCTCTCACCAACGCGGTCAAGCACGCGGGGGCGGACCGCGTCTGGGTGGACATCACGTACGCGGACGGGGCGCTGCGGGTCTCGGTGACGGACAACGGCAAGGGTGGTGCGGTGGTCGGGGCGGGCTCGGGTCTGAGCGGTGTCGAGCGGCGGCTGGGTACATTCGACGGAGTCCTGGCCGTCAGCAGCCCCGCGGGCGGTCCCACCATGGTCACCATGGAGATCCCTTGCGAGTTGTTCTAGCGGAAGACCTGTTCCTGCTGCGGGACGGCCTGGTCCGGATGCTCGAGGCGTTCGACTTCGAGATCCTGGCCGCGGTGGAGACCGGTCCGGAACTCGCCAATGCGCTTGCGGAGTTGGAGCCGGATGTCGCGGTCGTCGACGTCCGGCTCCCCCCGTCGCACACGGACGAGGGGCTCCAGTGCGCGCTGGCGGCGCGGCGGGCGAGGCCGGGGCTGCCGGTGCTGGTGCTCTCGCAGCATGTGGAGCAGTTGTACGCGCGGGAGTTGCTGGCGGACGGCAACGGCGGGGTGGGGTATCTGCTGAAGGACCGGGTGTTCGACGCCGAGCAGTTCGTCGACGCCGTGCGCCGGGTGGCGGCGGGCGGTACGGCGATGGATCCGCAGGTCATCTCGCAGTTGCTGTCGCGGCGTTCGCGGGACCGGCCGATGGAGGGTCTGACGCCGCGTGAGCGGGAGGTCATGGAGCTGGTGGCGCAGGGCCGTTCGAACGCGGCGATCGCGTCGCAGTTGGTGGTGACCGAACGGGCGGTGGCCAAGCACACGTCGAACATCTTCGCCAAGCTGGGTCTGCCGGTGTCGGACGACGACAACCGCCGGGTCCTGGCGGTACTGGCGTATCTGGATCACGGGCGTACGACCGGAAGTTGAGAAGTGAGGCCGGCTCGGGGGCGCAGACCTGGCAATGCCCCTTTTCGGCTACGTCCAAACGATTTGGCGCTGGAGGCTTCTACGATTTCCACACAGGACTGAACACCCCGTCGGTGGTCTCCGTATGGAACGACGCTACTTCCCTCCCCCGGGATTGGAGTTCCATGGGACGCACATCGAGAAAACGCTCAACGCTGGCAAACCGGGCGATCGCCGCCACGGCTGCCCTCATTCTGGGTGGGGGCGGGCTCGTCGCGGCCAATTTCTACGCTTCCGCCCACGAGGGCTGGGGCGATGACCGGACCGGGCCCAGAACGCAGAGCGCCGGGCAGGCGGTCTCCACGATCGACTGTCCGGAGGTCGTGAATTCCATCGAGGAGGTCCCTGACGACCAGCGGTTCGCGGTCGACCGGGAACTCGCCACGCTGGACACCCAGATCACCAACTACTACCAGCGGTTCGCCGACAACAAGGAGCGGGTCCAGAGCGACCGCACCTTCGCGCAGAACGAGATTCTGACGCCGCTGAAGAACGAGCGACTGGTGATCATCCAGCGCATCGTCGCCCTGATCGACCGCTCCGCCGAACGCCCCGAGGGCCTGGAGTCGACCGCTCCGTGCACCCTCCGCGGCGACGACAACAACGACGGTGACCAGAACGACGGGCAGAACGACGGACAGGACGGCCAGAACGACGGCCAGGACGGCGACGGCGGCCAGGACCAGAACCAGGACGGCGGCCAGGACGGCGGCGACCAGGACAACGGTGACGGCGACAACAACGACGGGAACAACGACGGCGACAACGGGGACAACGACGGGGACGGCGGCGACAACGGCGGCCAGGCCGGCAACGGCCCGGAGGAGGGCGACTTCGTCGACATCCAGTCCGTCGAGCCGAACGTCCAGGAGCCGCAGCAGCGCCGCGGTGCCTCCCGGGGCACTTTCACCACCGACTGCGGTGTGAACGAGAACGGCAAGTTCAATTCCGACAACGTGATCGCCGCCCCCGGTGTCAGCAACGGCGCGCACCACATGCACGACTATGTGGGCAACCAGGCCAATGACGCTTTCGCCAGCGACGACGATTTCGCCAACGGAGACACCACCTGCAACAACCAGGGCGACAAGTCGACCTATTACTGGCCCGTGCTGCGTCTGCAGAACGGCCAGAACGAGTTCGACGCCGGCGAGGACGGCGGCGGCAACGACCAGAACGTCGGTGAGATCCAGACACCGTCGGAGGTCACGCTGACGTTCGAGGGCAATCCGCGGAGCAAGGTCACCGCGATGCCGAAATTCCTCCGGATCATCACCGGTGACGCCAAGTCGTTCACCAACGGCGACGCGAATGCCAATGCCTCGTGGAGCTGCACCGGATTCGAGGACCGCCAGCTGAAGGACAAATACCCCATCTGCCCCGAGGGCAGCCAGGTGGTGCGCAGCTTCAAGTTCCAGAGCTGCTGGGACGGTCAGAACACCGACAGCGCGAACCACCGCACCCATGTGGCCTTCGCCGACGAGGACGGCAACTGCCAGGACGGGTTCCAGCCGATTCCGCAACTGGTGCAGCGGATCGTCTACGACGTGCCGCCGCCGGTCTTCGACGGCGACAACGCGTCGGTCTTCGCGGTGGACTCGTTCCCCGAGCAGCTGCACAAGCCGATCACCGACCACGGTGACTTCATCAACGTCTTCGACGAGGACCTGATGGACGAGATGGTGGACTGCATCAACGACGGCCGCCGTTGTCAGTGATCCATCGGGCACGGCGGAGGGACGGTGACCCACCGGTGCCTCAAAGGCCGGGCCGGTCCGGGAGATTCCCGGACCGGCCCGGCCTCTTTCCGTCTGCGGACGGCACGGCACGGCCTCTCCCGGGCCGGTCCGGGCAGCAGTACCCGGACCGGCCCGAGCCGAAGGGGCCGGTCAGTTCCCCTGGTGCTCTTCGTGCCCCTCCCCGGCACTCCCGCCGCTCTCGCCGCCGTCGTGACCCTCGTGACCGTCGTGGCCACCGACCTCGCCGCCGCTGTCCCCACCGCCGTCGCCGCCGTGTTCGGAGCCGTGCTGCGCCCCGGTCTCGACCGTGCCGCCGAGCCGGTCCCGCAGGGCCGCCACGACCTTCTCGTCGCCGACCGCGACCCACTTGCGCCCGACCAGATAGGTGCCGCCGTAGTCGTTGGCCTCGTTGATCCACTCCCGCTGACCGCGGTCGGTGGCGAAGGTCGCGAGGATGTACTTGCCGTCGGCCGTCCTGCAGTTGGCCTGGCGCAATTCGTCCGCGTCCGTCTGGATGTTCGGTTCGCATTCGGCCTGGCGTGCGAGGTCCTCCAGGCTGCCGGTCGCCGTCTTCGGCGCCTTCGCGCCCTTGTCGGGTCCGACACGCCCGTCGTCGCCGTCGCCGGAACCGCAGGCCGTCGCCAGGGCCAGGACGACAACTGCCAGTCCTGTCCGGGCCGCCCGCCGTGTGCTGGTGCTCGTACTCGTCCGCATCCGGCCATGGTGCCTTCCCGCTCTCCCTTCGCGCGGCAGAACCGCAGGTAACCTGCGCTCCGCACGCACCTGTTGTCGCGTCAGCAACGCGGAGGAGCGCTCGTGAACGAGTTGTCGAGACGTACGCTGCTGGGCACTGCGGGAGCTGTGGGAGCCGGTGCGGTGCTCGCCGCGCACACTCCCGCGGCCGCCGCCCTGCCCCGTCCCGCCTCCCCGCCCCCGGCACCGGGCGCGGGCGCCGGGGACGCGTTCGGCACCGGCCCCGCCGTCGCCGCGCTGCACCGCCTGCTGCCCGACCATGCCGACCAGTTGCGGCTGACGGCGCTGACCGGTCCCGAGCGGTTCCGGGTCACCGGCTCGACCGGCCGCATCGAGGTGGCCGGCACCGGTCCGGCGGTCCTGCTGACCGGGGTGCACTGGTATCTCAAGTACGTCTGCCGGGCGCACATCTCGTGGTCCGGGTCCCGGCTGGACCTGCCCCGACGGCTGCCCGCGCCCCGTCGCCCGCTCGAGCGGAGGGCCACGGTCCCGCACCGGTTCGCGTACAACGACACGCACGACGGCTACACCGCCCCCTACGCCGACTGGCCCCGCTGGGAGCGGCTGATCGACGTCCTGGCCCTGCACGGCTGCAACGAGGTCCTGGTGACGCCCGGACAGGAGGCCGTCTACCACCGGCTGCTGACGGACTTCGGTTACTCGGACGAGGAGGCCAGGACCTGGCTGCCGGCGCCCTCGCACCAGCCGTGGTGGCTGCTCCAGAACATGAGCGAGTACGGCGGCCCGATGTCGGCGGCCCTCATCGAGCGCCGGGCCGGGCTGGGCCGGCGGATCGCCGACCGGCTGCGGGAGCTGGGCATGCATCCGGTGGTGCCGGGCTATTTCGGCACCGTGCCCGACGACTTCCCCGGCCACAACCCCGCCAGTGACGCGCGGGTGATCCCGCAGGGCACCTGGGGCGGCGGGATGCGCCGGCCCGACTGGCTGGACCCGCGGACGCAGGCGTTCTCCGACGTCGCCGCGGCCTTCTACCGGCATCAGGGCGACCTGTTCGGCGACGTGTCGCTCTTCAAGATGGACCTGCTGCACGAGGGCGGCACCGCGGGCGACGTGCCGGTCCCGGACGCCGCACGCGCGGTGGAGACCTCCCTTCGAACGGCCCGGCCCGATGCCACGTGGGTGATCCTCGGCTGGCAGGCCAACCCGCGCCGGGCGCTGCTCGACTCGATCGACACCTCCCGCGTCCTCGTCGTCGACGGCCTCTCCGACCTGGACACGGTCACCGACCGGGAGGCGGACTGGGGCGGGGCTCCGTACGCCTTCGGCACGATCCCCAACTTCGGCGGCCGTACGACGATCGGCGCGAACACCGACCGGTGGACGGAGAAATTCACGGCCTGGCGCGACAAGCCGGGCAGTGCGCTGGTGGGCACCGCGTACATGCCGGAGGCGGCGGAGCGGGACCCGGCGGCGCTGGAACTGTTCAGCGAACTGGCCTGGCGCGAGGAGCGGATCGACCGGGAGGCATGGTTCGCCGAGTACGCGCAGATCCGGTACGGCGGCGTCGACCGCTCGGCGCGGGAGGCGTTCGCCGCGCTCGCGGCGACCGCGTACCAGCTGACGAGCACGGACGGCCGGCCGTACGACTCGCTGTTCTCGCGCCGGCCGTCGCTGACGACGTCGATCGGCACCGCCTTCGACCCGGCGGGCTTCGACCGGGCGTTCGCCGCGCTGCTCGCCGTACGGCCGTCACTGCGTGACTCCGACACGTACCGCCACGATCTGACGGATGTGGCCCGTCAGGCGCTGGCCAACCGCTCCCGCACGCTCCAGCCGGCGCTGCGGGCCGCGCACCGGAACAAGGACGTGGCCACCTTCCGCGCCGTGTCGGCCCTGTGGCTGAAGCTGATGCGGCTCAGCGACACGATGGCCGGCTGCCACCGCCGGTTCCTGCTGGGACCGTGGCTGGAGGACGCGAAGCGGCTGGCGACCGGTCCGGAGGAGGCGGTGCGCCTGGAGCGCACCGCGCGCGCCCTGATCACCACCTGGGCGGACCGTCCGACCGCGAACACCCTCAGCAACTACGCCAACCGGGACTGGCAGGGGCTGATGGCCGACGTCCATGTGCCGCAGTGGGAGGCGTTCCTGACGGAGCAGGCCGACGCGATGGCCGCGGGCAGGGCGCCGAAGCCCTTCGACTGGTATCCCCAGGAGGAGGCGTGGACCCTGGAACGCCGCACCTACCCGGTGCGGCCGACCGGGGACGCGTACCGCACGGCCCTCCGCGTGTTCGACACGCTGGCCCGCGCGCCCTACCAGGGCGTCGTGACGGTGGAGGTGGAGCCGCCGGCGTTCACCCTCGGGAGCACGGGCACCGTGACGGCGGTCTTCCGCAACGTCAACGGGCTCAGCGGCACCGGCAGGATCGACTTCGCGCTCGCAGGGCTCGACGCCTCCCCCGAGGGCCCGACGGCTCTGGAGGGCGTCCCGGCCGGAGGGAGCGGCGAGGTCTCCTGGCGGGTGACGGCGCCCGCTGATCCGCTGACGGAGCCGCTGACGCCCATGCCGTACGAGCTCACCGCGCAGTACGGGCCGCTTGACGAGGACCGGGTCACCACTACGCAGCCGGGCAGCGTGTACATCGCCGCGCCGCTGGACCCGGCATGGCGCACCTTCACCTCCAACGGCGCCGTCTTCGGCCGGCTCGGCGGCCGGTTCGCGATCAACGGGGCAGGCAACGACCTGTGGCGCGGCACCGCCCAGTTCGGCACCGCCTACCTGCCCGGGGCGTTCACCGAGGGCGCGAGCATCGTGCTGCGGGTGGACGCGCAGGACGACACCGGCCCCTGGGCACGCGCCGGGATCATGGTCCGCAACTCGCTGGCGACCCCCGGCGAGGTGGGCTTCCTGAACCTGGCGGTGACCCCGGGGCAGGGCGTCGTGCTGTCGTACGACACGAACGGCGACGGCACGCTCGACGCCTACGGCCGGATCGCCGGGGTCAGGGCGCCGGTGCTGCTCCGGCTCACGAAGAACGCCGGGACGTCGTTCACCGGCGCGTGCTCCACCGACGGCGGCACCACCTGGCGCCCGGTCGCCACCGTGTCGGTGCCGGGCACGGCGGCGGCGCAGGACGCCGGGTTCTTCATGAGCGCCACGAACGGCGGGAGCGGTGCGCGCGGGACGGTGCGGTTCAGCGGCTGGTCCTTGACGGGCGGCGGTGTCGCGACCGGCGGCCGACGTCCGGTGGGCCTACATTCCGCAGCATGAACGCGATCCCCTCCACCACCGTCGCGAACCTCCGCGATCTGGGCGGCACGCCTCTGCCCGGCGGCCGGTCGGTGCGCAGCGGTCTGCTGTTCCGCTCCGGGCAGCTGGACCGGATGGACGCCGCGTCCGACCCGGCCGTCGCCGCCCTCGGCATCCGTACCGTCGTCGACTTCCGCACCCGGGCGGAGCGTGAGGCCCGGCCCGACCGGCTCCCGGAGGGCGGGCGGCTGCTGCTCGCCGACGTCCTGGCCGACCAGGTGGCCGCCGGCCGGACGCCGGCGGCGGCCCGGCTGCGGCGGCTGCTCAGCGATCCGGCCGTCGCCGAGCGGGAACTCGGCGGCGGCCGGGGCCGGGAGCTGTACAGCGACATCTACCGGGGGTTCGTGACGACCGATTCGGCACGTTCGTCGTACCGGGCGTTCCTGAACGAGGTCGCGGACCCCGATGCGGGCCCGCTGCTGTTCCACTGCACGGCCGGCAAGGACCGCACGGGCTGGGCGGCGACGATCGTGCTCACGCTGCTCGGCGCGACGCCGGAGACGGTGGAGGCCGAGTACATGTCCGTCAACATGGCGGTGCGTGAGGCGTTCGCCCCGCTCGTCGAGGGATACACCCTTCAGGGCGGGCAGCCGGAGACGGCGCTGTCGGTCATCGGCGTCGTCCCCGACTACCTGGCGGCCGCCCTGGACGAGGTCGACGCGCGCTACGGCTCCATGGAGAAGTACGTGCGGGAGGGACTCGGCGTCACGCAGGCGGCGCTGGAACGCATCCGCGGGCGACTGGTCGTCCCGGCCTGACGCGCTCGCGCCCGCGTCGCGCCCGGTGACCATACGACGATTCGCTCGTTCTGCTGAACGTGCGCCCACACGACCTCGTTCCCTCCCCGGACCCCCTCGCAGTCCCCGTCACCGCCGACGCCGCGACCGGGACGGAGGACGGCTCAGGGATCCGGCCGGGGGTGGGTCTCGGGCAGGCGGAGGCGGCCGTCGTCGAGCACTATCCCCGCCTGGTGCGGATCGCCTACCTGGTGCTGCCGCCGTCCCTCGGCCAGGGCCGCCGCGTGCTGACCGCCCATGCCGTCGTGCAGCGTTCACTCCCCCGCGGCGACACCGCCGCCGCGCTGCCCGCCGCGGCTGTGCCACGGGCCCGCCGTCCGGAAGGCGCCGGCGACCCGGGGTACCGGTACGTGCGGGAGCGGGTGCTGCGCCAGGCGCTGGACGCGTCGCAGCCGCTGCGGCGGCGGGCACTGCCCCGGCGCGCCCAGTTCCCGCCGCTGCTGCCGCACGTGTGGGGTCTGCGGGTCTTCCCCCGCTCGGGGGGCGCCGACGAACTCGCCCTGGACCAGCGCCTCTCCGCGCTGTCCGGGCCGGGCAGGGCCGCGTACGTGCTGCGCCATCTGGAGAAGCTGCCCGACCACGACCTGCGCCAGGTGCTGACGGCGGCGGGGGCGGCCGACCCGGACTCCGCTCTCGCGCAGGCGGAGGGGGTGGCGGACGGCACACGCGGCGCGGAACTGCTCCGCTCGGCCGAGTTCGACGCCTGCTCGCTCCAGGTGCGGCCCACCGACCTGATGCGCCGCCGCAGGCACACCAGGGCGGCCGTGGTGGCCGCCGCCGCGCTCGCGGTGTGCGGGACGCTGCTCCTGCTTCCGGGCGGCGACGGCGCCGACGACGTGCCACACACCCGTCACCCCGCCGTGGAGGCGGCACTGGACCCGGACCGGCTGGTGCGGGTCGCGCCCACGGCCTGGCGGGAGTCGTCCCGCAGGGACTTCTCCGTGTGGCCGGCCCGCGGGTCCCTCTCCGCGGACCGTGCGCTGCTGCGCCGGGCGCTCACCGCCTGGGCCGGCCCCGGAGCGGCGGTCCGGGTCACGTCGACGCCCGGGACACCGTCCGGGCCGCCGGTGGGACCGCCGCAGCTGCTGTTCGCGGGCGAGGTCGGCGCGGCCCGTGTCGTCGTCCTCCACGACGGGCTGCGCGTCGTCCGCTACTCCGAGGCGACCGGGGCGCCGGGCGCGGCCGGGGACGCGTCGCTGGACTTCGCCCGTACGGACGGGGCCGACGCCGCCGGCTCCGCTGCGCTGGTCGCCGGGCGTTCGCGGGACAACGTCCGCTACCTCACGGCGCCTTGGGTACGGGACGTGTCGGCGCGGGACCTGCTGGACCCCGCCGGGCGCCCGCGTCCGGTGCGGCGGGACGCGGACGGTCTCACCGAGCGGCTGCCGAGTCCCGTGCAGCAACGGGCGTGCCGGGCGTGGCAGGGCCTGGAACTGACCGACGGCAGCGCCCTCACGGTGGTGACGGACCTCGGCGAACTGACCCCCGCGCGGCTCACGTACGGCGCGCCCGGCGCACCGGAGGACGTGACGGGCACGGCGGCGCGCGCGTCGTGGGCGCGTACGGCCTGCCTGTTGCCCGGCGTGCGTACGCACGGCGTGCGCAGCGTCAACTCCTGGCAGTACGCCCGGCAGCGACTGCCGGAGGCGAACGGCACGGCGGGGTGGGTGTGTACGCGGGCGGAGACCTGGCGGGGCACGGGCAGCAGGGTCATGGCCCAGTTCCAGGCGCCCGCCGAGCATCCGGGCGCGGCGGGGACGGTGGTGGCGCGGGCGGAGGACTCGCCGGCGTGCGGGATGCGCGAACCGCGGGTGCTGGCCGGTGTGCTGTGGCAGTCGCGGGCCGGTCAGTGGTACGTGCTGGCGGCGGGCAGCCGGCAGCTCGCCTCCGTCACCGTCGCGGGCGGCGGTGTGGAGGGCGGCGCCACCGGGCATGTGGTGGCGGTCCGTTCCCGCGAGGGTGCACGGCCGGAACTGAACGGCCGTCTGGCGGACGGCACTCGGGTGCGACCGCTGCGCTGAACCCGCGCCGGTGCTCCTTCCGGACGCCCGCGGCGAGGGCCACGGCCTCCCGCCCCCACCCGCCCGGCACGGCCCGGCGGCACCCCCGGAACCTCCGTGGACGCGCTGGTCACCGGCGTCCCGCCGGTGTCCTCGGCGGGCGGTCCTCGCCCCGGCGGCCGCACCCCAGTGGGTAGGGTGTCCGCATGACGACCGGGGTGCGGCGCAGGATGGGCGTCGAGGAGCGCAGACAGCAGCTGATCGGTGTGGCGCTGGAGCTGTTCAGCCACCGCTCGCCCGACGATGTCTCGATCGACGAGATCGCGGCGGCCGCGGGCATCTCCCGGCCGCTCGTGTACCACTACTTCCCCGGCAAACAGAGCCTGTACGAGGCGGCGTTGCGCCGGGCCGCCGACGAGCTCGCCGCCCGCTTCCTGGAACCGCGGGAGGGGCCGCTCGGCGCGCGGCTGCTGCGCGTCATGGGCCGCTTCTTCGACTTCGTCGACGAACACGGCCCCGGTTTCTCCGCGTTGATGCGCGGCGGGCCCGCCGTCGGCTCGTCCACGGCCAACGCGGTGATCGACGAGGTGCGGCAGGCCGCGCACGACCAGATCCTCAAGCATCTCGGGATCGACAGCCCGTCCGCGCGCCTCGAGCTGGTCGTGCGCTCCTGGGTGTCGCTCGCCGAGTCCACGGCGCTGATCTGGCTCGACGGGCGGCGCGTCCCGCGCGCCGAGCTCGAACTGCAACTGGTCCACGACTTCGCTGCGCTGGCCGCGGTGAGCGCCGCCTACGACGAGGAGATGGCCGCCCTGCTCGTCCGCATCCTCGCGGACGAGCCGATGGACGGCCCGTTCGGCGACCTCATGGGCCGGCTCGCGGCCCTGCTCCCCGCGATCACGCGCACCGCGCCGGCCGCCCAAGTACCCGCCCAGCGACTGCGGTAGGACAACCGGCGTCCGGCATCATCGATGCCTGTGACCACCGATTACGCCTTCCGGCCCGCCACCGTCTCCGACACGACCGCTCTCGTCGCCCTCTACGACGACGCCGCGCACTGGATGCTGCGCCACGGCATCGACCAGTGGAAGCCCGGCGACAAGGACGCGGGCCACTTCCGTCACCGGATCGCCGAGGGCGAGGTGTGGCTGCTGAAGGCCGGCGGCCGGACCGCCGGAGCCTACGAGCTGTGGTGGGACGACGTGCCGGCCTGGGGAGTCCGGCCGCCCGTCGCCGGGTACGTGCACCGCCTGATGACCGACCGCACGCACGCACCGGCCGGCTCGGGACGGGCGATGCTCGCCCACGCCGAGCGCCGCATCACCGCGGCCGGCCGGCAGCTGGCCCGGCTGGACTGCCTGAGCCGCAATCCACGTCTGCGGACGTACTACGAGGCCGCCGGCTACCGGGTGGTGGGCGAGGAGCCGGCCAAGCGGGCCGCCGACGGCAGCACTTACGGCGTCCTGCTGCTGGAGAAGCAGCTCGGCCCGGTACCACCGGCCGCCAACTCCGGTGCGACCGAGGCCCGGTGGGAAGAGGTCCACTGAGCCGGAGCCGTCGGACGCGGGACCCGCGGGGCCGAGGCCCGGTGGGAAACCCCAGATCCGGACGGTAAAGTCCGGTCCGTGACCGCACCCGCACGCCTGGCCGACATCGCGACCCAGGCGGGGGTCAGCGACGGAAGGCCCGGCGTCGCCGCGACCACCCGCCAGTCGGTGCTCGCCGCCCTCGACGTGCTCGGTTACGAGCGGCCCGTACGCCTGCGTCTGCGCAGCGCCGGCCTGGTGGGGCTGATCACGCCCGGCCTCGACAACCCGATCTTCCCCGCCCTCGCCCAGGTCGTCGGCCAGGCCCTGACCCGGCAGGGCTACACGCCGGTGCTCGCCACCCAGACGCCGGGCGGCTCGACGGAGGACGAACTCACCGAGATGCTGGTCGAGCGCGGCGTCTCCGGGATCATCTTCGTCTCCGGGCTGCACGCCGACACCACCGCCGACATGGACCGCTACGACCGGCTCCGCGCCAAGGGCGTCCCCTTCGTCCTCGTCGACGGGTTCGCGCCCGGCGTGCGCGCGCCGTTCATCTCGGCCGACGACCGGGGCGCGATGCAGCTCGCCGTGACCCACCTCGCCTCGCTCGGCCACACCAGGATCGGACTCGCGGTCGGCCCCCGGCGGTTCGTACCCGTGCTCCGCAAGATCGAGGGATTCCGGCTCGCGCTCCAGGAGCAACTGGGCATCCCGCCCGAATCGTCGGCGGAACTGATCGAGCACTCCCTGTACACACTGGAGGGCGGCCAGGCCGCTGCCGCCACGCTCATGGACCGGGGCTGCACGGCCGTCGTCTGCGCCAGCGACATGATGGCGCTCGGCGCGATACGGGCCGCCCGGCACCGGGGCCTCGAAGTGCCCGACGACATCTCCGTGGTGGGATTCGACGACTCCCCCTTGATCGCTTTCACCGACCCGCCGCTGACCACCGTCCGCAAGCCGGTGCAGGCGATGGGGCAGGCCTCGGTGCGGGCTCTCCTCGAGGAGACCGGCGACAGTCACTCGGCTTCCGCGCCCGACCGGCCCAGGGCTCCGGTGCACAGCGAGTTCGTCTTCATGCCCGAGCTGGTGGTTCGCGGTTCAACGGCCTCGGGACCCGGAGGACGACCCGGAGAAACCCCTCGTCCGTGAGTCGGACAGTATGCGTCACGAACCCGTCGGAGGGATGATCGGAGAGCGGCGTGCATCTGGCAGACTCCTCTCTCATGGGTGAAGCGACCGTGAAGACTCTGGAAGGCCGGGCGGCGACCCCGTCGCCCATCGTGGAGGACGAGGCCGCCGAGTCGTCTGCCCGTGCCCGCCCACGGCCGCCGCGCACACCCGTGCGCCCCAGCATCTGGTTCGAAGTCATGCTGATCGCGGTGAGTTACTGGACGTACTCACTGATCCGCAACGCAGTGCCCGAGCAGAAGAGCCAGGCCATGCGGAACGCGGACTGGATCTGGCAGCTGGAACAGACCCTCGGCATAGCGGTCGAGCAGTCCGTCAACCACGCGGTGAACTCGGTGACATGGCTCATCGTGTCGATGAATTACTACTACGCCACCCTGCATTTCGTCGTCACCATCAGTGTGCTCGTCTGGCTCTACCGTGTGCATCCGGGCCGTTACGCTGCCGCACGGCTCGTCCTTTTCGCCACCACAGGTGTGGCTCTGGTCGGTTACTACCTGTACCCGCTCGCACCGCCCCGGTTGATGAACGGCCAGAACTTCATCGACACCGTGCTGGTCCACGACACCTGGGGCTCGATGGCCTCCGGCAACCTCAAGAACATGTCGAACCAGTACGCGGCGATGCCGTCCATGCACATCGGCTGGTCGGTGTGGTCCGGCGTCATCATCTTCGCGCTGGCGACGACGCCGTGGGCGAAGATCCTCGGCGTGCTGTACCCGACCCTGACGCTGGTCGTCATCGTCGCCACGGCGAACCACTTCTGGCTGGACGCGGTGGGCGGCGTGCTGTGCCTGATGTTCGGCTTCGCGGTGTCGTACGCGTGGTACCGGGCGCTGCCGCATCGGCTTCCGCAGCTGGTGGTCGAGCGGCCCCGCGACCCGGGCGAGAGCGGCGTCCGCCGCTTCCTCCCCGCGGCCCGCACCTGACCCAGCGGCCGTCGCCCCCGCCTGCGGCGGGCTGTTCCCCTACCCTCCCCCTACGGCCTGGCGGCCGTTGGGAGGTGCCCCCACTTCCCGAAACCGGGCTCCGCCCGGACCCGCCACCGCGCTCCGCGCGGTGTTTCGGGGGCTCTGCCCCCGCACCCCCGCGCCTCAAACGCCGGCGAGGCTGGAGTTGCCAGGCAACTTCAGCCCGTCCGGCGTTTGAGGACACCGCGCGGAGCGCGGTACGGGGTCCGGGGCCTGCCCCGGTTTCGGGAAGGGGCGGGGTGGGGAAACGGCCCCGCGCAGCGGCCCCGCACCCGCCGCCCGCCCCAGGGCTACGCCCCGTAGAACGCCGCCTCCATCACGCCCCGCGCCCTCCGCGTCACCCGCCGGTAGTCGTCCAGCATGTCTCCCACGTGCCCCGGCCCGTACCCCAGGTACCGCCCCACCGCCGCCAGCTCGCGCGCGTCGGACGGGAACGTGTCGCCCGCGCGGCCGCGGACGAGCATGACGCCGTTGCGGACGCGGGTCGCGAGGACCCAGGCCTCGTCCAGGGTGCGGGCGTCGTCCGCGGAGACGAGGCCGGCGTCGCAGGCCGCCCGCAGGGCCTCGCGGGTGCGGGTGGTGCGCAGGCCCGGCACCTCCCGGCCGTGCCGCATCTGCAGCAGCTGGACCGTCCATTCGACGTCGCTCAGACCCCCCCTGCCGAGCTTGGTGTGCAGGGTCGGATCGGCGCCCCTCGGCAGGCGTTCGGACTCCATGCGCGCCTTGAGCCGGCGGATCTCGCGGACCGCTTCGTCGTCGAGTCCTTGGCGGGGATAGCGCAGCGGGTCGACGAGTTCGATGAACGCCCCGGCGAGCTCGGTGTCGCCGGCCATGGGCCGGGCCCGCAGCAGGGCCTGGCTCTCCCAGACGAGGGACCAGCGGCGGTAGTAGGCCCCGTAGGAGCCGAGCGTGCGCACGAGGGGTCCGCTCTTGCCCTCGGGCCGCAGGTCGGCGTCGATCAGCAGCGGCGGGTCCGCTGTCGGCAGTTGCAGCAGCCGGCGCATCTCGGAGACGACGCTGTTGGCGGCCCGTGCGGCTTCCTGTTCGTCGACGCCGTCGCGGGGCTGGTGGACGAAGAGCACATCCGCGTCGGAGCCGTAGCCGAGCTCGTGGCCGCCGAAGCGGCCGACTCCGATGACGGCGAAACGGGTGGGCAGGGTGTCGCCCCACGTACCGCCTACAGCGGCGCGCAGGGCGCCCGCGACGGTGGCGGCGGTCAGTTCGGTGATCGCGTCGCCGACCTGGTCGACGAGCGTGCCGGCGTCGGCCTCCGCGGGGTTCTCCTCGGTGCCGTAGGAGCCGATGATGTCGGCCGCGGCGGTACGGAACAGTTCGCGGCGCCGCACCCCGCGGGCCGCGGTGACCGCCGCCTCCGCGGTGTCGGCGCGGCCGACGGCGGCGAGGATCTCCTGTTCGAGGTGGTCCCGGCCGCGTGGCCGCAGACCTTCGGGGTCGCCGAGGATGGCCACGGCCTCCGGTGCCCGCAGCAGCAGGTCGGGCGCGAGGCGGCCGGCGGACAGGACGCGGGCCAGGTTCTCCGCGGCGGCACCCTCGTCGCGCAGCAGCCGCAGGTACCAGGGGGTCTTGCCGAGCGCGTCGGAGACCTTGCGGAAGCCGAGCAGCCCGGCGTCCGGGTCGGCGGAGTCGGCGAACCAGCCGAGCAGCACGGGCAGCAGGGTGCGCTGGATGGCGGCCTTGCGGCTCACTCCGGAGGCGAGGGCCTCGAGGTGGCGCATCGCGGCGGCGGGGTCGGCGTATCCGAGGGCTTCGAGGCGCTGGCCGGCGGCCTTGGGGCTGAGGCGGGTCTCGCCGGGGGTGAGCTGGGCGACGGCGTCGAGCAGCGGCCGGTAGAAGATCTTCTCGTGCAGCCGGCGTACGACGGACGCATGGCGTTTCCACTCGCGGTTGAGGGTGGTCACGGGGTCGGTGCGCAGGCCGAGGGAGCGGGCGAGGCGCCGCAGGTCGGCCTCCTGCTCGGGCACGAGGTGGGTGCGCCGCAGCTTGTGGAGCTGGATGCGGTGTTCCATGGCGCGCAGGAAGCGGTACGCCTCGTCGAGCTGGGCGGCGTCGGCCCGGCCGACGTAGCCGCCGGCGGCGAGGGCCTGGAGGGCTTCGAGCGTGGTGCCGCTGTGCAGGGTGGCGTCGCTGCGGCCGTGGACGAGTTGCAGGAGCTGTACGGCGAACTCGACGTCGCGCAGGCCGCCCGGGCCGAGTTTGAGTTCGCGCTCGATCTCGGCGGCGGGGATGTTGTCGACGACGCGGCGGCGCATCTTCTGGACGTCGGCGACGAAGTTCTCGCGTTCGGCCGCCTGCCAGACCAGCGGGGCGACCGCTTCTGTGTACGCCTCGCCCAGCGCCGGGTCGCCGGCGACCGCCCGGGCCTTGAGGAGCGCCTGGAACTCCCAGGTCTTGGCCCAGCGCTGGTAGTAGGCGACGTGGCTGGAGAGGGTGCGGACCAGGGGGCCGTTGCGTCCCTCGGGCCGCAGGTTGGCGTCGACGGGCCAGATGGTGCCTTCGACGGTGGTCTCCGAGCAGATCCGCATGAGGTGGGAGGCGAGCCGGGTCGCGGCCTGGAGCGCCTTGGCCTCTTCCGTGCCGTTGGTGGGTTCGGCGACGAAGATGACGTCGACGTCGGAGACGTAGTTGAGCTCGTGGCCCCCGCACTTGCCCATGGCGATGACGGCGAGCCGGCAGGCGGCCGCGTCCTCGGGCGCGGCCGCGCGGGCGATGCCGAGGGCGGCGCGCAGGGTGGCGGTGGCGAGGTCGGCGAGTTCGGCGGCGGCCTCTGCCACGTCGGTGGTGCCGCACACGTCGCGGGCGGCTATGGCCAGCAGGCAGCGGCGGTAGGAGACACGCAGGGACACGGGGTCGGTGGCGTCGGCGAGTCCGCGTTCGAAGTCGGCGACTCCGGGATGCAGATCGGCGGACTCGTAGGTGGCGAGGGCGTGCCAGTCGCGGGGGTGGCGGGCCAGGTGGTCACCGAGCGCCTCGGACGCCCCGAGGACGCCGAGCAGCCGGTCACGCAGCGGCTTCGCGGTGATCAGGTTGTCGAGGAACCGGCGCCGCTCGTCCGGTTCGTGCGCTTCGGCGAGGCGGACGAGGGAGCGCAGCGCCAGATCGGGGTCTGCGGTGGCGCCGAGGGCGTCGAGGAGCATGGAGTCGCTGCGTACCGACGCCATGTCGGGGAGCTCGAGGAGGCGTGCGGCCGCGGAGGGGTCGGTGAAGCCGTGCCTCAGCAGCCGGGTGAAAGTGCTGCTCCTGCGCCCCGGAACCGTCATCCCGGTCTCCGTCCTGCCGTGCCGCCGTGTGCGCTCGAGCGTAACCGCAGGGGCGCGCGGGGGGCCCGGCGGACCACGCGGTTCCCGCGTCCCGGCCGGTCCGCCGGGGCGGCGGTCGGGCATCGGCGCCGCCGGTCCGACGAGCAGGCGACACCGGGCACGGTCCGGGGCGAGGGGGTCCGGGTTCCCGGAAGCCCGGCATCGGGCGCGCCGGCGGCGCTCCATGTGGAAAGGTACGGCCCGGACCGGGCGTTCCGGCCGGCGACGGCGTGTTCGCGCACGGAGCGGGCGAAGCACTGGTATTCCGGGGTTGCGCCCCGCGGGGCCTTCGGCTCGGCGAAGGGCGCCTTGTTCGGACAGACCGCTGGCGATTCACCACCGATGTGGCCCGTTGAAAGGATTCCACCCGTGGAAATGACCCTGGAAGTCGTCCCCGTCCCGGTCACGGACCTGGACCGCTCGAAGACCTTCTACGCAGAGGCCTGCGGCTTCAAGGTCGACCTCGATTCCGAGGTCGCCCCCGGCATGCGGATCGTCCAGCTGACCCCGCCGGGGTCGCGCTGCTCCATCGCCCTGCTGAGCGGCATGCCCCCGCATCCCGACCAGCCCACGATGACCCCCGGCACGCTCCACGGCCTCCAGTTGTGCGTCACGGACATCGCGAAGGCCCACTCCGAGCTGATGTCACGCGGGGTGCCGGTGACGTCGATCCAGCACGTGGGCGCGACGGGCTGGGAGGAGGGCACGGGCGAGGAGTGGAACTCGTTCATGTTCTTCAAGGACCCGGACGGCAACAGCTGGTGCGTCCAGGAGGCCCCGGCACCGCTGTCGCAGCGCTGACGACCCCTTGGCGGCGGACGGGTCCCGGACCGGACCGCCGCCGGGGGCGCCTTCGTCACGTACGCCGCCGAGCGCCGAGCGGACGTCGTTGTCGGACGTGTCCGGTATCCATGGCCGGCATGGATACCGATCACGCGATTCCCGCCGATCTCCGCGCGCTGCGCGCGGAGTTCGGCCGCACGTCGCAATCCGGCCTCGTCGGCCGGGTCGCGCACCGGGCCGCCGCCGAGCCGTGGTTCGATGCCGCATGACGACGCCACACGAAGAACCTTCGTTCCTGCGGGACACCCGCGACTCGTACAACGCGATCGCCGCCGACTACGCGAAGACGTTCAAGGGCGAGCCGGAGGGCAAGCCCCTCACCCTGGCCATGCTGACCGCCTTCGCCGGGACCGTGGCGAAGGACGGGGGCGGCCCAGTCGTGGAGTTCGGGTCCGGGCCGGGGCGGGTGACGGCGTACCTCGACCGGCTGGGGACGGACATCAGGGGCGTCGACCTGTCGCCCTCCATGGTCGCGCTCGCTCGGCGCACGTTTCCCGGACTGCGGTTCGACGAAGGCTCGATGACGGACCTCGGCGGCTTCGCCGACGGGTCGCTGTGCGGCGTCGTCGCCTGGTACTCGCTGATCCACATACCGCCCGCCGAGGTGCCGGGCGTGCTCGCGGAGTTCTACCGGCTGCTGGCGCCCGGCGGGCACCTGGCGCTGGCGTTCCAGGTCGGGGAGGACGTCTCGCGCTACACGGAGGCCTTCGGTCACAGTGTGTCGCTCGCCTTCCGCCGGATGCGGCCGGATCTGGTGACGGAGCAGTTGCGGGAGGTGGGCTTCGAGCTGCGGGCGACCATGGTGCGGGAGGCGGAGCCGGACGAGAAGACGCCTCAGGCGCATCTGCTGGCCCGCAAGCCCGTCGGTGCGTAGACGTGGGGCGGCCCGGGCCGGTGGGCGCTGCCCCATCGGCCCGGGCCGGTACGTTCACGCGGATGAGGTCACCGGGGCGGTTCGTCGGGGCGTTCCGTTCCACCGGCGCCGCCGGACCCGTACTGGTCCCTCAGTTTGTCCTGTGCCGTGTCGACGTGGCGGCTGTGCTTGCCCTGGGTCCTGCCGTCCACGTAGTCGCCGGTCTTCTCGATGCCCCGGTCCGTCTGTTCCGGATGACCTTTGAGCATGTTCTTGAGCTTGTCCATCATGGACATGGGGTTTTCCTCCTCGACGCAGGGTCCCCCGTGACTCCAGGGTCACCGCACCGGGCGCGTTTCGCATCCGCACGGGTGGTCTCGAAGAAGCCGGGGCCACGGGTGGTCAGCTCGACAGCAGGCGGTTGAAGAACGAACGGTATTTCCGCAGGGCCATGCGCAGGTCCTCCGTGTCGGCCTCCTCGCCCTGGCTCCACTGCCCCTCCAGGTCCTGCTTGTGCCGGGAGAAGGTGGCGGCCATGGTCTGCATGACATCCGCCACCAGGCCGTCGGCGTCGTGGACGGCCTCACGCGGGTCGTCGACGAATCGGTTCTGAATCTCCTGCCAGCGTGTGCGGAATCCTTCCTCCTCCTCCGACGTCAGCAGCCGCGGAACCTCTTCCTGTGTGGACGCGGCCGCGGTGTCCGGCGCGGGTTCCGTCTCCTCCGGGACGGCCGATGCCGCCGTCGGCATGGCGTCGGCCTCCGGTGGCACCTCGGAGGCTTCGCCCGGGAAGCTCGGCGGCTCCGTCTCGGGCGGGCGGCCCACGTCCCTCTCCGGCGGTGCCGCGAGGTCTTCTGTGGACAGTCCCCTCTCCGGCGGGGCCGGTGTCTGTTCGCGTTCCATCTCTCCTCCGTCCTTGGTCGAAGAGTCAGATGCGCAAGGCGCTCAGGTGCGGGCGTGGCGCGGCCCGCCGTCCGAGAGCAGTTCGTCGAACAGGGCGCGGTAGTGCACCATCGCGCCACGCAGTTGTTCGGTGCTCGCCGTGTGCCGGCGGCTCCGTTCGTTGACGTCGTGGGCGGCCCGGTAGTGCTCCACGGTTCTGCCGTGCTCGACGGACAGATCCTGCAGTTTCTGCGTGAGGTTGTCGGTGGGGTAGCCGCGTTCACGCATGAGCGAGGTCACGAGGAGGTCGGCCTCCTGGACGGCGTCCTCGGGGTGATCCACGAATTCGCCCTGGACCTTCTGCCAGTCGTGGGCATAGCGGTCACGGGCGGAAGAAGACAGCGGCCTGATGTCCAGGGCGTCGTGCCGCTTCTCCCGGGCACTCAGTTCGCGGTCGGCGGCGCTCCGGCTGCCCGCGTCCTCGACGGTCCGCTCGTACTCGGGACCGAACCGGTCCCGGAGACGGCGCCGACGCACGGTGTACCAGCCGAGTGCGGCCAGCGCGGCCACGACCACGACAACCGGGATGATGATCGCGAGAAGGGTTCCTGTGGACATCCGCTCACCCCCGGCGAGGCATCGGATCGTACAACTAGGAACTCCCCCTGAAATGGGGACATAAACGGACACAGAGGCTCTTTACGGTCGGTCCGTTTTCCACCCGCGATTGGAGGGGCCTCCGGGGGCCGCGTGGGCCGCATCCGCAGGCGCCCGGCCGGACACGCCGTCGGGCCGACGGTCCACGACCGCCGGCCCGGCGATGCGGCAGGGCTCGAACTGCGCTCCCGCCCGCGGTTACAGCACCGGCAGCGAGTTGCGCAGCTCGAAGGCCGTCACCTCGCTGCGGTACTTCTCCCACTCCTGCTTCTTGTTGCGCAGGAAGTTGCTGCCTGGACGGTCGGCCTCCGACACCGCGCCCAGCCCCCTTGGTGACCACAAGCGCAACGGCCGTCACTGGTCGTCGTTGGTCATCGCAGGCCACCCTCAGACGGCCCACAGACGGCCCAGAGGATGGGTGTTTCCGCTGGCCGACCAGCCCCGTCCACACCGCCCCGAATGCGTGAGGCCCCGCACTGGAGGTTGTGGCGGGCGGTGAGGGTGTCGGGGTGGTCGGCGCCCAGGATCTCGCTGCTGTGGAGAACGACCGTCTCGTCGTACGCAAGGGCCTGCTGGATCAGCCCGGCGTCAGTGAGGCTTTGGCTGACTTGAAAGATGGACGGGCGGGCTTCCGGCTTCCACAGGGCCGGGCGAGTGAGCCGGTCGAGGTGGACCGTGTTGGCGCGTAAAGGGCAGACAGTTCCCGTTCCTCGTGATCGTGGACCGGCCACAAACTCGTGATCGCATCAGCCGCCGTACGGGCGATGGTCGCCAGCGTGCCCTGCGGGATCGTTTCCCGTGCCGCGCGGCCGTTAGAGCGTGGATACGTATGGGGGCGGTGGCGGTGTCCTGGGTGACTAGAGCGTATGTGCGCAGGCATTCCAGTGCGCGGTGGACCTCTGCTTCGGTGATGTCCGGGTGGTGGCGGCGCAGCCAGCGGCGTTGGGATGGGCGGGCGGTGCGCAGATGGCTCAAGAACCCCTATCGGAATGCGGTTCGGCCGAGGGCCCTGCTGCCAGGGGTAGGTGTGGAGTTGCCATGGCAGGATCCGGCTGTGACGTGTGATGTGTGTGGACACGAGATGCGGCAGGCGCCGGTAGCGGAACCTCGAGCGGCGTGGGACTTGCCGGTGAAGGAGCGGTGGTTCTGCTCCTGGTGCTACGCGTGGACCGAGCTGGGACATGATCCCCGTGAGGTTTCACGGCCGCAGTACCAGCCCATGTACGGGCGCTGGGAGCGGGCAGAATCACCGAGCCTCCCTGAGAACGTGGCTCATGCCTACGACACGGCCTACGCCTACACAGGTTCCGGCGCGACCCTGTGCGGCATAGAACACGAGGGCCTCTCGGTCTCTCCGTACTGGTGGATGCCGGATCGGAGCAACGCGTGTGGCGCCTGCAAGGAGGCCGCGGCCGTGATTGACCAGCGCTGGCCGTTGGAAATGCGTCGCGGGAATCGTGTTAATCCCACGCCTCCCCCCGGTTCCTGCTGGCCCCCCTTCTAGGGTTGCCCACGCAACGACCTGAGCCGCCTCCAGCAGATCAAAGCGCAACGCGAGTCTGAGGAAGGCTTCGTGGATGTCGTCGCGTATCTCCCAGCGGATGCGTAGACGGCGGAACCAGTGCAGGTGGGCGAACGTGCGCTCTACGATCCAGCGCTGGGTGCCCAGGCCGGAGCCGTGCTCGGTACCACGGCGAGCGATCACTGGCTTCACCTCGAGGTCCCAGACCAGGCGGCGGTACTTGTCGTGGTCGTAACCGCGGTCACCGAGCACCACGTCCGGGCGACGCCGGGGCCGGACGCGTTTGCCCCGCACCGGTGGCACGGCCTGCAGCAGCGGGATGAGCTGGGTGACGTCGTTGCGATTGCCGCCGGTCAGGGTGGCGGCAAGCGGGATGCCGGTGGCATCGGTTATCAGGTGGTGTTTGCTGCCCGCCCTGCCCCGGTCAACGGGGCTTCGTACTGTCTTGGGTCCCCTTTTAACGCGCGGATGTGGGAGCCGTCGACCGCCGCCCGGGAGAAATCCAGAGCGTTCGCGCCGCGGAGTTCGGCCAGGAGGACCTCGTGCAGCCGGGGCCACACTCCGGCCTCGGTCCACTCCGCCAGCCGGCGCCAGCAGGTCATGCCCGAGCCGAAGCCGAGCTCCTGCGGCAGATGTTCCCAGGCGATGCCGGTGTGCAGCACGAACAGGATGCCCTGGAACACCAGCCGGTCCGGATGCCGCATGCGTCCCGGATGCCGGGCCCGACGTTCCACCCTGGGTAACAGCGGCTCGACCACAGCCCACAACTCGTCATCGACTTCCCACGGCTTCGGCCGCGCCACCGCACACCTCCGGATCAGCAGTCCCGGAGTGATCCAGCCACTTCGAAGATCATTCGTTAGGAGTTCTTAGCTTAGGGAGTTCGATCAACGCGGCTTCACGAGCTCCGGATGCCTGGGAGGCAAGGTCGTCATGGACCACTTGTAGCTGCTGCTGTCTGCCGTCGTTGAGTCAAGCATGGCTGTCAGGCTGGCCGAGGCACGATGTCCACCGCCCGGTAGTCGTACCCGTCTTGCTTGAAGCCAGGGGCTTCCCAGTGGAGATCTACCCGCTGTCCCGGCGACAGCATGCGGAACCCTTCCATCTGGATATGGGAGTAGTGGCCCCAACAACCGCCTGGTGTCTCCGGGGAGTCGAGCACGCCCCACCCTTCCTCGTCGTGCCACTCGCGGACAGTCGCAGTCACCATGCGGGGAACTTTACGGGTTCGGTCTGCGCCGACTTACAGCAGTTGACTCAATGAGGTGGATCACCTCTCAGTGTCTGTGATGCCGGCATGCAGGCCACGCCTCGACACGGTTGCCGTGCGCCGCAAAATCGGTCGACAGACGCAGCCGTGAACCACTGTGATGGCTGCGACTGCCCGTCGCACGGAGCGGGCCGGCCACGGGAGTTGTTCTTGGTAGCTGCGAGAACTGCGGACACACGCCCTCAGATCGATGAGGCGCTGGTCAGGCGCCTGGTCGACACTCAGTTCCCGCAGTGGGCGGGGCTGGCCCTGAAGCTGCTCAACCCCGCTGGCTCCGATCATGTGATCTACCGGTTGGGCGAGGAGCTGTCCGTCCGGCTTCCGCGCCATCCCGGAGCTATCGGGCAGGCCAGGAAGGAATTCCAGTGGCTGCCCCGACTCGCCCCGCACCTTCCCCTGGCCATCCCGGTACCAGTGGGAGTGGGCGGCCCCGGCTTCGGTTATCCGTGGCCATGGGCGGTGTCCCGCTGGCTGGACGGCGAGGTGGCGACCGTTGACGCACTGGGCGACTCCTCCAAGGCGGCAATTGAACTGGCTCAGTTCCTGGCCGCCTTGCAGCGGTTCCCACTCAAGGACATCCCCGCCGGGGACACCAGGGAAGCCCTCACCGGCCGTCCGTTGTCCGACCGGGACCGCGCGACGCGGGTCGCCATCGACGAGGTAGACGGCGTGTTCGACAAAACAGCGATGACGGAACTGTGGAACGCGGCACTGAGCGCACCCGGATGGGACCGCTCTCCGGTGTGGTTTCACGGCGACTTCCACACCGGCAACCTGCTGACCTCCAACGGCTGCCTCAGCGCCGTCATTGACTTCGGCGGGCTCGGCATAGGCGACCCGGCCTGCGACCTGGTGATCGCCTTCACCTTGATGTCGGCAAACAGCCGAGCCGCCTTCCGCGATGCGCTCGGCGTGGACGATGCCACCTGGATGCGGGGGCGCGGTTGGGTCCTGGCTACCGGCCTGAACGCCTACACTTCCTACGCCGCCGTCAACCCCCGGGTCGCCGCGCAGACGACCAGGCAGATCACCCAAGCCCTCGTCGGCTAACAACGGCAACACCATGAACGGAGCTGCCGGTGGGTGATCAGGCAGCAAGCAAGTTTGAGAAACGCTTCGTGGATGTCGGCCCGCCGTTCCCAGCGGATCCGCAGACGTCGAAAGCCGTGCAGCCACGCGAAGCTCCGCTCGATCACCCAGCGGTAGGTGCCCAGGCCGGTGCCGTGTGGTGTGCCGCGGCGGGCGATCAGGGAGCGCGACGTCCCCTTGCCGGATCGCGTGGCGCACGCTCGCAAGCAGCACAGAGAGGAATTCCCGCCTGTCGCCGTCACGCTGCCCTGGCTGCGGCCCGACGGCCCCCTGGTCACCAAGCGGCTGCTCTTCACGCGTATCGACGGCGGCGGAGCCGTCCGCCGTACCGACTTCAATACGAGGGTGTGGAAGCCCGCCCTTGTGGCGGCCGGCGTCATCCCCGAGCCGAAGACGGGCGAGCGGCACCAGGCCGCGCGCGAGCACGGCATGCACGCGCTCCGGCACTTCTACGTCTCCGTCCTGCTGGATGCCGGCGAGAACATCAAGGCGCTGAGTCAGTACCTCGGACACAGCGACCCGGGGTTCACGCTGCGGGTGTACACACACCTGATGCCGAGCAGCGACGGGCGCACGCGCAGGGCCGTGGACAGCATGTACGAGGGAATCGTTTCGACACCGGACGGCCCAGAGACGGCCCAGGGCGAGTAGGACGCTTCCGGGCCGACGGTACGAGACCGTCGGCCCGGAGTGCTTTGGACAGGCGGTACCAGCGCTGACCTGCGGTTACAGCACCGGCAGCGACTTGCGCAGCTCGAAGGCCGTCACCTCGCTGCGGTACTCCTCCCACTCCTGCTTCTTGTTGCGCAGGAAGAAGTCGAAGACGTGCTCGCCCAGCGTCTCCGCCACCAGCTCGCTGCGTTCCATGAGGTCGATCGCCTCGCCCAGGTTCTGCGGGAGCGGGGCGATGCCCATGGCGCGGCGTTCCGCGTCGGAGAGGGCCCAGACGTCGTCGTCCGCGCCCGCGGGGAGCTCGTAGCCCTCCTCGATGCCCTTGAGGCCGGCGGCGAGCAGGACGGCGTACGAGAGGTACGGGTTCGCGCCGGAGTCCAGGGAGCGGACCTCGATGCGGGCGGAGCCGGTCTTGCCCGGCTTGTACATCGGGACGCGGATCAGGGCCGAGCGGTTGTTGTGGCCCCAGCAGATGTACGAGGGGGCCTCGCCGCCCGCGCCGGCGCTGCGGGCGGAGCCGCCCCAGATCCGCTTGTAGGAGTTGACCCACTGGTTGGTGACGGCCGAGATCTCGGCGGCGTGCCGCAGCAGGCCGGCGATGAAGGAGCGGCCCACCTTGGAGAGCTGGTACTCGGCGCCGGACTCGTAGAAGGCGTTGCGGTCGCCCTCGAAGAGCGACAGGTGGGTGTGCATGCCGGAGCCCGGGTACTCCGAGAACGGCTTGGGCATGAACGTGGCCTGCACGCCCTGCTCGAGCGCCACCTGCTTCATGACCAGGCGGAACGTCATGATGTTGTCCGCCGTGGACAGCGCGTCCGCGTAGCGCAGGTCGATCTCCTGCTGCCCGGGCGCGCCCTCGTGGTGGCTGAACTCCACCGAGATGCCCATGGACTCCAGCATGGTGATCGCCTGTCGGCGGAAGTCCATGCCCACGTTCTGCGGGGTGTGGTCGAAGTAGCCGGAGCTGTCGGCGGGCGTGGGGCGGCTGCCGTCGACGGGCTTGTCCTTGAGCAGGAAGAACTCGATCTCGGGGTGGGTGTAGAAGGTGAAGCCCAGGTCCGAGGTCTTGGCGAGGATCCGCTTGAGCACGAAGCGGGGGTCCGCGAAGGACGGTGAGCCGTCGGGCATCAGGATGTCGCAGAACATCCGGGCCGTGCCCGGCGCCTCCGCGCGCCAGGGCAGGATCTGGAAGGTCCCGGGGTCCGGCTTCGCGATCATGTCGGACTCGTACACCCGGGCGAAGCCCTCGATCGCGGAGCCGTCGAAGCCGATCCCCTCGTCAAAGGCCTGTTCCAGCTCGGCCGGTGCCACGGCGACCGACTTCAGGAAGCCGAGCACGTCGGTGAACCACAGGCGTACGAAGCGGATGTCGCGCTCCTCGAGCGTGCGGAGCACGAATTCCTGCTGCTTGTCCATTTCCACCCATCCTTGCCCGTCACGGCGCGTGCCTGCTCCCTGGAGCATCCCATCCGCGGGTTTCGGGGAGGTTGCGCACGCGGCTGTGCCCATTGTGGGTCAGGGCCCACCCCGAGACGACCCTGAGGCCCCCCCTCACTCCTCCCGGACATGTGTCAGGTTTCTTTGACACGTACTGGCGGGCGTGTCAGTTTGAACTGACACATACGAGCCAAGGGGGCGCGATGAGCGAGAACCCGGCCCCGGCACCGGGACCGGAGCTCACGGGCGACGCGTTGCTGAAGATCCTCACCGCCCTGGGCAATCCGCACCGGATGCGCATCGTCGCCGCCCTCTTCGACGGCCGCGACTACGTGAGCCGGCTCGCCCGTGAGCTGGCCATCGGTCGCCCCCTGCTGCACATGCATCTGCAGCGGCTGGAGGCGGCGGGACTGGTCCGTGGCGAGCTCGAGCTGTCCGAGGGAGGCAAGGCGATGAAGTTCTTCGAGCTGACGCCGTTCTGCTACGCGCTGACCCCTGAGGTCGTCGCGAGAGCCGCGCGCACGCTCACTGACGACGCCAAGGACGACAAGGGCAAGGACACGGAGAAGGACACGATGAAGGAGACGGCGAAATGAGCGGCGACATCGTGGGAGCGGTCGGTGCCGCCGGGGTGTTCCTGCTGTGCATCGTCATCGTCTGGCAGGTCGCCGCGACCTGGCGGGCCCGCGTACTGGCGACCCGGGACACCGAGTACCGCAAACTCGCGCAGAAGTACGCGCAGTTGCTCGAGGACAGCACCGAACTGCACCGGCGCACGCTCGACGAGCTGACGCAGACCCGCGTGTCGCTCTCCTCGATGGAGAAGATGATGCGCGAGATCGAGTAGGGCCGCGAGCACGTATCGCGAAGGCGGTACGGCCAGGAGCTGCAACTCCCGGCCGTACCCGTGAAGCACAAGTCCCAGGCACTTCCCCCACGCCACGGCAGGTCTGCAAACCCGTCACGCCGCGGCGCGGGCTCCGTGCGTCCCGCACTCCACACTCAGGAGACTACTCATGAAAGCGCTGCTCAAGCGCCTGGCCTCGGCGCCCGGCGGCCGACGCACCAAATGGCTCGTCCTGCTCGGCTGGATCGTCGTCGTCGTGGCCCTCGGCCCGCTCGCCGGAAAACTCGGCGAGGTCGAGGACACCGGACCGAATGCCTTCCTGCCGCGGGGGGCCGAATCGGCCGCGGTCAACACGGAGCTGGAAAAGTTCCGCACCGACGAGGTGATGCCCGTCGTCGTCGTATACAGCGCCGACCGGCCGCTCGCCGCCGGTGACCGCGCCGCGGCCGAGTCGGACCGCCGCGCCTTCGCCCCGCATGTCGCCGAGGGCCGGCAGTTGTCGCCCGTGCTGCCGTCCGACGACGGCAGGGCCCTGATGGTGGTCGTACCGTTGTCCGACGAGCTCGGCGACCGGGTCGAGGAGATCCGCGACATCGCCGGCGCGAACGCCCCGCCCGGTCTGGACGTAGCGGTCGGCGGGCCGGCCGGCTCGCTGATGGACCAGGTCGCGGTGTTCGACACGCTCGACGCCACCCTGATGATCGCCACCGGTCTGGTGGTGGCCGTGCTGCTGCTGATCACCTACCGCAGCCCGGTGCTGTGGCTGTTCCCGCTGCTGTCGGTCGGCTTCGCCGCCGTACTGACCCAGGTCGGCACCTATCTGCTGGCGAAGTACGCGGGGCTGCCCGTCGATCCGCAGAGCGCCGGCATCCTGATGGTCCTCGTCTTCGGCGTGGGCACCGACTACGCGCTGCTGCTGATCGCCCGCTACCGGGAGGAGCTGCACCGCCACGAGGACCGGCACGTGGCGATGAGGCTCGCGCTGCGGCGTTCGGGGCCGGCGGTCCTCGCCTCCGCCGGCACCATCGCCGTCGGACTGGCCTGCCTGTCGCTGGCCGACATCAACTCCTCCCGCTCGCTGGGGCTGGTCGGCGCGATCGGCGTCGTCTGCGGCTTCCTGGCGATGGTCTCCGTGCTGCCGGCGCTGCTGGTGATCGCGGGCCGCTGGGTGTTCTGGCCCTTCGTGCCGCGCCACGGCACGCCCGCACGGAAGGCGGTCACCGTCTGGTCCCGTACCGGTGCGGCCGTCGCGCGGCGTCCGCGCTGGTCGTGGCTGATGTCGGTCGGCGTCACGGGTGTGCTGGCGCTCAGCGCGTTCGGCATCAACATGGGGCTCACCCAGTCGGAGATGTTCCAGGACAAGCCCGAGTCGGTCGTCGCCCAGGAGCGGATCTCGGCCCACTTCCCGTCGGGCGCCTCCGACCCCGCGAAGATCGTCACGAACGCGGCGCAGGCCGGCGCTGTCGAGGCCGCCGCCACGAAGGTGCCGGGCGTCGCCCGGGTCGACGCGGGTGACCGCACGCCCGACGGCGAACTCGCCACGCTGTCCGTCGTCCTGGAGGACGCTCCGGACAGCGACGCGGCCAAGGACACCGTCGACGCGCTGCGCTCCGCCGTCGGCGACGTGGAGGGGGCCGGCGCCCTGGTCGGCGGCACGACCGCGCAGACCCTGGACACCCAGCGTGCCGCCGACCGTGACCTGCGGACCGTGATCCCGGTGGTGCTGCTGGTGGTCCTGCTCGTACTGGTGTGGCTGCTGCGGGCGATCGTCGCCCCCGTGCTGCTGCTGGCGACGGTCGTGCTGTCGTACTTCGCGGCGCTCGGCGCCTCGAATCTTCTGTTCGAGCATGTGCTCGGCTTCGCCGGTGTCGACTGGTCGCTGCCGCTGATGGGCTTCGTGTTCCTCGTCGCCCTCGGCATCGACTACAACATCTTCCTGATGCACCGCGTCAGGGAGGAGTCGGAGCGGCTCGGCCTGGCACGCGGGGTGCTGGAGGGCCTGACGACCACCGGCGGGGTCATCACCAGCGCGGGCGTCGTGCTCGCCGCGACGTTCGCGGTGTTCGCCGGACTGCCGCTGGTGACGATGGCGCAGATGGGCACCCTCGTCGGCATCGGCGTCCTCCTGGACACGTTCCTGGTCCGTACGGTGCTGGTGCCCGCGCTCGCCCTCGACCTGGGCCGCTGGTTCTGGTGGCCGGGCCGGCTGTTCAGGGCCGGGGCACGGGCGGAGGCCGCCGCGGAGCGGCCGGCGCCGGCCGGGCGCGCGCCGGAACGGGTCTGACGCCCCCAATACAGTCCGGGGCACACGGCCCTCGCGGGGCCCGTCGCATCGCGGCGGGGCCCCGCGCCGTCGCCGGGCGGCCCTTAATTGCCGCCCGTCTGCGGTGCCTGTGGCGTCCGCACACTACGATCTGCGGCCATGGGGGGTTCGCGGACCGACCGCCTCTCGCGCACCGCGCGTCCCACGGCTCTGCTGAGCGCCGTGGCGACGCTCCTCGGCGCGCTCTTCATCTGCCTCGGCCCGGCCGGTGCCCACCACGGCAGGCCCTCTCCCCGGGCCCATGGCCCCGGGGCGACGGATGCGGCGGAGGCGAGGACGCCCGCGGCGCAGGAGCGGACGGCGGCCCACACGGCGACCGCGTACAGCTGCCCGTACGACGACGGCGGCTGCGGGCTGCTGCCGGTGCTCAGCCCCGCGGTGCTCACCGTGCCGCCTCCGCAGCCCGACGGTCCGCTGGAGGCGGGCACCCCGCTCCCCCATCCCGGGCCCGCCGCCGACTCCGGCGGCCGAGGCCGTTCCGGAGTGCTCGCGCGCGCCCCGGACCTGCACGTCCTTCAGGTGCTGCGGACGTGACACCGCCCGCACGACCTCGCACGCATCGCTGAACCCCCCATTCCGCAGACTTCACGAAGGACACCGCCACCATGGCTTCCCGTAACACCACCAACGACCGCCGGGCCCGGATAGAGCAGATGCGCCGGGCCGAGCAGTCCCGTGAGCGCCGCAACCGCATCCTCACCGTCGGCATCAGCGCCGTCGTCGTCGCCGGCCTCGTCGGCTTCGGTGTCTTCGTCCTCAACAAGGAGTCCGAGGAGAAGGAGCAGCGCGTGGCCGAGGCGAAGGCCCCGGTCAAGGACGAGAAGTCCTGGGACGCGAAGAAGCTCGGCCGCAACCACGTCGAGACGGCCGTCTCCTACGAGATGAAGCCGCCGGTCGGCGGCGACCACAGCCAGGTGTGGATGAACTGCAACGGCGACGTCTACAAGGAGGCGATCCCCGAGGTGAACGCCGTCCACTCGCTGGAGCACGGCGCGGTGTGGGTGACGTACACCGACAAGGCCGCCAAGGGTGACGTGGACAAGCTGGCCGAGAAGGTCAAGAAGACGCCGTACACGCTGATGAGCCCGTACAAGGACCAGCAGGGCGCGATCATGCTGAGCGCCTGGGGCAAGCAGGTGACCGTCGACTCGGCCGACGACAAGCGGGTCAGCCAGTTCTTCACCAAGTACGTGCAGGGCCCGCAGACGCCCGAGCCGGGCGCGGCCTGCACGGGCGGACTGAGCGGCAAGTGAGGGGCATGACGCGTACGCACTGGGCCGCCGTCACCGCGGTGGTGCTCGCGCTGCTCTTCGCGGGGGCGGCCACGGTGGCCTCCGCGGGGAGCAGCGGATCCGCTGCCGCGGACCGTACGCCGGCGGGGGCGTCCGCGGACGCCGGTTTCGCCCGTGACATGTCCGTCCACCACCAGCAGGCGGTGGAGATGTCGTTCATCGTCCGTGACCGGACGAAGGACGAGGAAGTGCGCAGGCTCGCGTACGACATCGCCAACACGCAGGCCAACCAGCGCGGCATGATGCTGGGCTGGCTGGACCTGTGGGGTCTGCCGAAGGTGGACGCGGACGCCGAGCCGATGGGATGGATGGCCTCGGGAGGCTCCGGCCACGGCGCCCACAGTGGCGGACACGGGGCCGAGGACGGTTCGCTGATGGCCGGCATGGCGAGCAGGGCCGACCTCGAGCGGCTGGGGCGGCTCAGCGGCAAGGAGGCGGAGGTCCTCTACCTCCAGCTGATGATCATCCACCACAACGGCGGGATCGCCATGGCCAAGGGCTGCGTCGAGCAGTGCACGGTCGAGGTGGAGCGCGATCTGGCGCAGGGCATGGTGGACGCGCAGGCGTCCGAGGTCGAGCTGATGGTCGATCTGCTGCACCGCCGCGGCGCGGAGCCGCGCACCTGACACGCGTCGCGGTTCGCCCACGGCCCCGTCCCGGACCTCTCCGGGACGGGGCCGTGCGCGTTCCGGTGCTCGCGGGGTGCGGGCGGCCGGTGCCGCGCAGGCGCGGGCGGCTGCGGTCGCGTACGCCGTACGGCGCCACGAGAATGAGGTGGCTCGGGGCCTTACGGCATCCAGGAGGCACGACCCATGACCACTGCGAAGGACATCATGCACCCGGGGGCCCGGTGGATCCCCTCGCACGAGACGCTCGACCGGGCGGCGCAGCTGATGCGGGAGCTGAACGTCGGCGCGCTGCCGATCGCCGACGCCGACGAGCGGCTGTGCGGCATCCTCACCGACCGTGACATCGTGGTCGGCTGCGTCGCGATGGGCCACGACCCGTCCAAGGTCACGGCGGGTGAGATGGCCAAGGGCACCCCGCGCTGGATCGACGCCGGCGCGGACGTGTCGGCGGTGCTGCGGGAGATGCAGGGCCACCAGATCCGGCGGCTGCCGGTGATCGAGAACAAGCGGCTGGTCGGGATGATCAGCGAGGCGGACCTGGCGCAGCACCTGAGCGAGGACCAGATCGCCGGCTGGGCGGAGCGTGTCTACGCGGAGAGCGGCACGGAGCGTCTGAAGAGCGCGGGCTCCATGACCTGACGGCCCTGCCGGGGGGCGGGACCGGCACGGCCCGCCCCCCTTCGGCCGTGTCGTGGGGCGATGTGCCGCGCATCACCCTGAAGGACATCGCGTCAGAAAGACGATTACACTGGGCCCGTGCCTCAACTACGCCTCGCTCTGAATCAGATCGACTCGACCGTCGGTGACCTCGCCGGCAACGCCGAGGCGATCGTGCACTGGACCCGGCACGCCGCCGAGCAGGGGGCGCATCTCGTCGCCTTCCCCGAGATGGTGCTGACCGGCTATCCCGTCGAGGACCTCGCGCTGCGCTCGTCCTTCGTCGAAGCCTCCCGTGCCACGCTGCGCGCGCTCGCCGCCCGCCTGGACTCCGAGGGGTTCGGCGAACTCCCGGTGATCGTCGGTTACCTGGACCGTTCGGAGACGGGCCGGCCCCGGTACGGTCAGCCCGCCGGGTCGCCGCGCAACGCCGCCGCGGTGCTGCACCGCGGTGAGGTGGCGCTCAGCTTCGCCAAGCACCACCTGCCCAACTACGGCGTCTTCGACGAGTTCCGCTACTTCGTGCCGGGCGACACCATGCCCGTGATCCGGGTCCACGGCATCGACGTGGCACTCGCGATCTGCGAGGACCTCTGGCAGGACGGCGGCCGGGTGCCCGCCGCCCGCAGCGCGAAGGCCGGGCTGCTGATCTCGGTCAACGCCTCGCCGTACGAGCGTGAGAAGGACGACACCCGCCTGGAGCTGGTGCGCAAGCGCGCCCAGGAGGCCGGCTGCACGACGGCGTACCTGGCGATGATCGGCGGGCAGGACGAGCTGGTCTTCGACGGCGACTCGATCGTCGTCGGCCCGGACGGCGAAGTCGTGGCCCGGGCACCGCAGTTCGCGGAGGGCAGCGTCGTACTGGATCTCGAGCTGCCCGCCGCGGCCGCCGACGCGCCCGAGGGCGTCGTGGACGACGGGCTGCGCATCGACCGCGTCGTGCTGTCCGAGGAGCCGCTGCCCGCGTACGAGGCCGAGCTGACGGGCGGTTACGCCGACCGGCTCGACGACGACGAGGAGGTGTACTCGGCGCTGGTGGTCGGCCTGCGCGCGTACGCCGCCAAGAACGGGTTCAGGTCCGTGCTGATCGGCCTGTCCGGGGGCATCGACTCCGCCCTCGTCGCCGCGATCGCCTGCGACGCGCTCGGCGCGCAGAACGTGTACGGCGTCTCCATGCCGTCGAAGTACAGCTCGGACCACTCCAAGGGCGACGCGGCCGAACTGGCGCGGCGGACGGGGCTGAACTTCCGCACCGTACCGATCGAGCCGATGTTCGACGCCTACATGGGTTCGCTGGGGCTGACCGGGCTCGCGGAGGAGAACCTCCAGTCGCGGCTGCGCGGCACGATGCTGATGGCGATCTCCAACCAGGAGGGCCACATCGTCCTCGCGCCGGGCAACAAGTCCGAGCTGGCGGTGGGGTATTCGACGCTCTACGGCGACTCGGTCGGCGCGTACGGGCCGATCAAGGACGTCTACAAGACGACCGTGTTCCGGCTCGCCAAGTGGCGCAACCGGGCCGCGGCGGAGCGCGGCCAGACCCCGCCGATCCCGGAGGCGTCGATCACCAAGCCGCCGAGCGCCGAACTGCGCCCGGGGCAGGTGGACACCGACTCGCTGCCGGACTACGACGTGCTGGACCGGCTCCTCGAGCTGTACGTGGACCGCGACCAGGGCAAGGACGCGATCGTGGCGGCCGGCTTCGACGAGGCGCTGGTGACGAAGACCCTGCGGATGGTGGACACGGCGGAGTACAAGCGGCGCCAGTACCCGCCGGGCACAAAGATCTCCGCGAAGGGCTTCGGCAAGGACCGGCGGCTGCCGATCACGAACCGCTGGCGGGAGACGACGAACTGACCGGCTCCGGTGCGAGAGGGCTTCCCGCGATCACGCGGGAGGCCCTCTTTCCGTCGCCGTCCCGGTCGAGCACCCCGGCCACGGCGGCGATCGCGAGACCCACGACGGCGAGGACCGCGCCGACGAACGCCGGAGACGTCCAGCCCCAGCCCGCCGCGATGGCCGCGCCGCCGAGCCAGGCGCCGCCCGCGTTGGCGAGGTTGAACGCGGAGTGGTTGGAGGCGGAGGCGAGCGTCGGGGCGTCCTTGGCCTTGCGCATCACCAGCATCTGCAGCGGTGTGGTCGTCAGGAAGCCGACCGCGCCGAGGACGACGACGGTCGTCAGGGCGAGCCACGGGACGTGGACGGTGAACGGGAAGGCGGCCAGGACCAGCGCGAGCGCGGTCAGGGAGCCGTAGAGCGTAGGCCGCAGCGCACGGTCGGTGAGAGGGCCGGCCGCGAGCGCGCCGAGCGTCATGCCGATGCCGAACAGGGCGAGGACGAGGGTGACGGACGACTCCCCCAGACCGATCGCCCCGGTCGTCATCGAGGCGAGGTAGGAGTACACGGCGAACACTCCGGCGAAGCCGAAGACGGCGGTCAGCAGGCCGAGCAGCACCTGCCGGTCGCCGAGGGCGCGCAGTTCGCGGCCGATGCCCTGGTGGGCGTCGAGCGGCATGCTCGGCACGAGACGGGCGAGGGCGGCCATGGCGACGAGACCGATGGCGGTCACGACGAGGAACGTCGCGCGCCAGCCGAGCTGCTGGCCGAGCGCGGTCGCGGCGGGGACGCCGACGATGTTGGCCACGGTGAGCCCGAGGAACATGGTCGCGACGGCACGCGCCTGCCGGTGCTCCCGTACGAGGCGCGCCGCGACGACGGCGCCGACACCGAAGAACGCGCCGTGCGGCAGTCCGGCGAGCACGCGCCCCGCGAGCAGGGTGCCGAAGCCGGGTGCGAGGGCGGAGGCCAGGTTGCCGACGGTGAACAGCGCCATCAGGAGCAGCAGCATCCGCTTGCGCGGGACGCGGGAGCCGAGGCCGGTGAGCAGCGGGGCTCCTATGACGACGCCGATGGCGTAGGCAGAGACGAGATGGCCCGCGGTTGGCACGGAGGTGCCCAGGTCCTCCGCGACGTTGGGCAGCAGGCCCATCATCACGAATTCGGTCGTTCCGATGCCGAAGGCGGACACGGCGAGGGCGAGGAGCGCCAGGGGCATGGGAGGGAGAGCCTTTCCGAGTAAGTTCGTTCTCGGAACAAATGCTCTCAGACGTTTTGTTCCTCGCGGTGAACAGCGGGTTGCGCCGGCGTTCCCCCGCCCCCCGGACAGACGGCCGCGCCCGGCCCTCGCGGGCCGGGCGCGGTCACAGGGAGGGCCGCGGTGGGACCAAGGTCACAGGTCCACGCGGGCCGCGATCGGCAGGTGGTCGCTGTTCGTCCGCGGCAGCGTCCACGACGACACCGGCTCCACGCCGCGCACCATGATCTGGTCGATCCGCGCCATCGGGAACGCCGCCGGCCAGCTGAAGCCGAAGCCGTCGCCCGCCGCGCCCTGCGTGGAGCGCATCTGGGACGTGACGGCGTTCAGCGAGCGGTCGTTCATCGTGCCGTTGAGGTCGCCGAGCAGCACGACTCGGTCCAGCCGCTCGCGGGCGATGGCCTCGCCCAGCGCGTCGGCGCTGTCGTCCCGCTGGTTGGCGGTGAAGCCCGCGTGGAGCTTCACGCGGACGGACGGCATGTGCGCGACGTACACCGCGACCTCACCGCCGGGCGCCGCCACCGTGGCGCGCATCGCGCGGGTCCAGCCCATCCTGATGTCGACGGGCGAGACGCCGGTCAGGGGGTACTTGCTCCACACCCCCACCGTGCCCTCGACGGCGTGGTGCGGATACGTGGCGGACAGGGCCTTCTCGTACGCCGTCACCTGCCCCGTCGGAAGCTCCTGCAGTGCGAGGACGTCGGCCCCGGACGCGGCGACGTCCTCCGCGGTGCCCACGGGGTCCGGGTTGTCCGCGTTCACGTTGTGCGTGGCGATCGTCAGATCGCCGCCGGTGGCCGCGGACTTGCCCAGCAGCCCGCCGAAGAGGTTGAGCCACACGACCGCCGGCAGCAGCACGGCGATCAGCGCGGTGGCGGAGCGTCGCAGCACCGCCGCGACTGCGATCAACGGGACGAACACGCCGAACCACGGCAGGAACGTCTCCGTCAGGCTGCCGAGGTTGCCGATCCGGTTGGGGATGTGGGCGTGCAGGATCATCAGCAGGGCGACCAGCACGGCGCAGACGGCGAGGACGACGCCGCGCCGCCAGATCCCGCGGTCGCCGCGCCACCGCTCGGGCACCCCCCGGAGTCTGCCGGCAAAGGACCCGGTGGGCCGCGTCCGGGCCGTGCCGTTCCCCGTGTCCGCCGTGTACGCCTGCGCCATAGAGCTGTCCTCACTGCCTTGCTGTCACGCCCGGCCTCGCCGCCGTCCTTAGGACCCTAGGCGATGACCGGTGGTCGTCCCGCCGTCCGGGGACGGCTGTTCTGCCTCGATGACGACGTGGGCGCACGCCGGGTTCCTGCCGCCGGGCTTGGCGCGGAGGCTGTGACAGAACGGGCACACTCGGTGCGTCGGGGATCACACCGCGGTGGGCGTGTCGGTGCCCCCGAAGGCGGCGACGCGGCGTGTGAGGGGGTCCTCTTTCCCCGGGTGGCATGAAGTGCCACCATGGGAGGCGATCCGGGGACGCCGTCAGGGCGCCTCGAGATGACGAAGGAGCCGAATACTCATGACGCTTCAGCCTGCCCAGAAGGCCACCGACAGCAGCAAGGCGCTGTACGGCGGCAAGCAGTCGCGCCGCATCACCGTGCATGACATCGCCGCCGCCAAGGAGCGCGGCGAGAAGTGGCCCATGCTCACCGCCTACGACGCCATGACGGCGTCCGTCTTCGACGAGGCAGGGATCCCCGTGGTCCTCGTGGGCGACTCGATGGGCAACTGCCACCTCGGTTACGAGACCACCGTGCCCGTCACGATGGACGAGATGACCCTCCTGTCCGCCGCCGTCGTACGGGGCACCAAGCGCGCCCTCGTCGTCGGTGACCTGCCCTTCGGCGCGTACCAGGAAGGGCCGGTACAGGCCCTCCGCAACGCGACCCGGCTGGTCAAGGAGGCAGGCGTCGGCGCGGTCAAGCTGGAGGGCGGCGAGCGTTCGCTGGCCCAGACCGAGCTGATCGTCCAGTCCGGCATCCCGGTCATGTCGCACCTGGGGCTCACCCCGCAGTCCGTGAACACCATGGGCTATCGGGTGCAGGGCCGCAGCGACGAGGCCGCCCACAAGCTGATCCGTGACGCCAAGGCCGCCCAGGACGCGGGCGCGTTCGCGGTGGTGCTCGAGCTGGTCCCGGCCGAGCTCGCCGCCGAGGTCACCCGCTCCCTGCACATCCCCACCATCGGCATCGGCGCCGGCCCCGACACCGACGCCCAGGTCCTGGTGTGGACCGACATGGCCGGCCTGACGGGCGGCAAGGTGCCGCGCTTCACCAAGCAGTACGCCAACCTCCGTCAGACCCTCGGCGACGCGGCGAAGGCGTTCGCCGACGACGTCGCGGGCGGCGCGTTCCCCGCGGAGGAGCACAGCTTCCACTGAGCCACGCCCGCCGCCGCGAAGAGCCACTCCCGGCACAGACGACAGCCCGCCGATCTTCCCCCGTCGGCGGGCTGTCGGCGTAGTGTGATAGATGGCCTCGGGGGACCGCACGCACCGCCAGGAGGCGGGAGATCATGGCCGCGATCATGAGCAGGAACTTCGACTCCGCCGACGAGACCCGTGAGTTCAAGGACGGGAAGGGCAAGCTGGACGTCATCAACACGGAGCACGGGCCGGTCGGCCGTGCCGTGTTCGAGCCGGGCTGGCGCTGGTCCACCCACATCAAGCCGATCGCGGGCACGGACAGCTGTCAGGCCGCGCATGTCGGTTACACGGTCAGCGGGCGTATGAAGGTCGTCATGGACGGCGGCGAGACCGGCGAGTTCGGCCCCGGCGACTTCATGTCCATCGCACCGGGGCACGACGCCTGGGTCGTCGGCGACGAGCCGTGCGTGGTGCTCGACTGGGTCGGCTTCGGCGACTACGCGAAGTCCTGACCCCTCCCGTCTCCGCGACCACCACAGGCCGCCGGCGGCCTGCCGGTGCGGGGCCGCCGAGCTACGGGCCGTCGTGCGTGAAGGGGGCCCAGAGCATCGGATTCGTGAGGTCGGCGTCGCGCAGCTCGGCGACGGCACGGTGCAGGGCCACGGCGGCGCCGGCCGAACAAAGCCGGTCCGATGCGCCGAGGTTCCGGTAGAACGCGGCGGCGACGGCGGGCGCGACCCGGTCCTGGACGGACCACAGGGTGGAGACGACATGGCGGAACCCCGCCATGCGCAGCGCGGCAGCGGTGTGGATGGCCTCGTCCGGCAACTGCCCGCCGCCCAGCCGGGTGTGGCAGGCGGAGAGGAACGCCAGGTCCGCACCGTCCAGTCGGAGCTCCGCGAAGTCGAGCACGTTCATGTCACCGTCACGCAGGCACAGGCCCGACGTGGCGGGTGCGTTCATGTCCAGCCTGCCGTGGCAGGCGAAGTGCGCCCACGGGTGTCCGGGCAGCTGCTCCCGTACCGCCGCGACGGTGGCCGCGCCGTCGGCCAGGGTGCTCAGCCGCCCCTGGCCGAACACCTCCCGCAGCCCTCGGAGTTCCTCGGGAACTCCCGGCAGGGGCGCGTGACCTCGCTCGGTGTCGGACAGTGCCACGGCCAGCAGCCGGGGATCGCCGGCCGCCGGCCGCCGCCTTGCGTCGACGAGTGCGGCAAGGGTCGAGGTGTAGGACGACACCACCGCGAACGGCAGCCCGACCGGCTCGGTCCGGTCGGCACCGGTGCGCGGGTAACGCCCCGCCGCGTGCAGCGGCAGCGACACCAGGGAGGCCGTGGGACACCACCAGATCCGCGGCGGCGCCTCTGACCTGTACGGAAGGTCCAGCCGGTCCAGCACGGGCCGGGCGATCCTCTCCCACAGCCATTCCAGGGTGTCGTGGACGGTGTGCCGCGCCCGTTGCCGGACCCGGCCCGTGGCACCGGGTGCCAGCGCGTCGCCCAGGTGCTCGAGGTAGGTGTTGCAGACCCGGTCCATGGCGCGGAAGTCGACGTCGGGCAGCGGTACGACGTCGACCTGCCCGCCCGGCAGCACGAGGAGCGCGTCGCAGCGCACGGCGCTGATGTTGACGATGACCACGGGGCCCTCCGCCGCCGCGGGAGCGAGTTCGCCGAACGCGGGCGGGGCCAGGAAGCGCTCGAAGCCCGGCAGGCTCCTGACCCGGTCGCGCAGTCGTGTCCAGCGGCGGGCCAGCCGCATCCGGGTCTCCGGGTCGACCCTGCCGGCACCGTCCAGTGCGGAGCGGATCTCCTCCGACTCCGCCGCGAGGGACGGCTCCCGCGCCGCGAGGGCGTCCAGGTCGCCGCGCAGGTGCAGCGTCGAACGCCACAGCACCGAACGCCCCTGCTCCAGGAGTTCCACCGCCAGCTCCGGCCGGCCCTCGCTGATCGCGAGGGCCGCCGCGTCCCGCGGCATCGCGGCGCCGCTGCGCAGGCCCTGTTCCTGGTCGGCACGCTCCAGACCGGTCCAGCCGAGGTCCCGCAGCAGGGAGACCGCGACGCGCGCCCCCACCAGGGCGTCTGCGGTGTCGCCGGCCTCGTGGGCGAGGCCCGCCCACATCCGCGTGGCGGACAGACGGTCCTCGGGCGAGGAGCCGACGGCGCGGGCCGCCTCCCGGAGCGCCGTCAGCGCGGCGTCGCGGTCGGGGCCGTCCGGTGCGTACCGGAAGCGGTTCACCAGCGCCACGGTCAGACCGATCAGCACTTCGGCGCGGTCCACGTCCGTCGCCTCACATGCGGCGACCGCCGCGGTGAAGGCCCCCACGGCCTCTTCCACCTCGGCACGGCCAGGCCCTGCCCCGTCGCGCGAACGCAGCAGCAGTGAGCCGAGGAGCCGCTGCGACTCGACCGTGTTCTCCCTGCTCACCGCGGTGGCCGCCGCCTCCCGGGCCGCGACGACCGCGGCGTCCCGGTCGCCCTCCTCGTCGAGTGCCGTGGCCAGCAGGACCAGCAGCTTCGGTCGCAGGGCGTGTGAGCGGGGCACGGCCGCCAGCGCGCGGCGGGCCTCGTCCGAGGTCGCGGCGCGACCGGCCGCGAACAGGGCGTGCGTCAGCGTCCGCGGATGGTCCGCGGGCGCCTCCCGCAGGACGGTCCGCGCCTCTTCCGCCACCGCCTCGGCCTCGCGCCGGTCCTGCGACCGGCGGGTGAGGGAGGCCCGGCTGCGCAGCGCCGACGCGAGGTTGGTGGCGGCGTCCGCCCGTTGCCTCGGGGTGTCCGCGGTGCGTGCCGCGGCGCGCAGCAGGTCGACGGCGTCGTCCAGATCGTCCGGCGAACCTCTGCGCGAGCCCCGCACGGCCAGCGCCGCCCCGAGATTGGTGCGCGAGACCGCGTCGTCCGACGGCAGGCGCCCGACGGCCGCGCGCCCCAGCGCGACGGCCTCGTCCAGGTAGCTGTCGATCGCGTCCGCCGCGTCCGCACCGTCGGTGCCCGCTGCCGGCCCGGCACCGGCGTCCGCGTGCTGGACGGCCAGCGACGTCAGGGCGCCGCAGAGGCTCGCCTCCAGGTGGGCCCGTGATCCCTCGTCGCCGCCCGGCCGCGTCAGTGCCTGCCTGCCGATGTCCAGGGCCTGCCGCACCGGATCCTCGTCGCCGAGGACCTGGGACAGGTCGCGGAGCAGCGCGACGGCAGCCCGTGCGGCGTCCATGCGCCCCGGATCGTCCGGGGGACGGGCCGACAGCTCCGCCTGCGCCACGGTGACGGCCTCGCGCAGGTCGGCGGTGTGTCCCCGCAGGTCGTACCGGTGGCGCAGGACTCCCCGTAAGGCCCCCAGCAGCGCCGCCCGTGCCGGATGTCCCTCGGGGGCCAGGCGCACCCCGTCCCGGGTGATGTTGACGGCCGCTACGAGGGCCGCGTCGTCGCCCGTCTCCTCGAACTGCTTGAACGCGGCCTCCGCCTTCAGGTACTTGACCACCGGCGCCACCTCCGGGTCCACCGGAGGACCGGTGCGGGCGGCCTGAAGCCGCCGGAGGTTGGCGGCGGCCTGGGGGTGGCCCATGGAGGCCGCGATCCGGAACCACAGGGCCGCGTCCGGGTCCTCCTGGTTGTGCAGCAGCACCCCAAGGTTGTTGGCGGCTTCCGGATGCCCGTGGCGGAACGCCTCGGTGTACCAGAGACGGGCCATGCGGATCCGGCCGGTGCGCTCCGCCAGCAGCGCCAGGTTGTACATCCCGTTGAAGTCGCCGTACTCCTCTGCGGCCTCCCTGAAGAGCTTCTCCGCCTCCTCGGTACGACCGTGGCGGTCCAACTCCACCCCGCGCAGCAGCAGTTGCCGCCCACGGCCCGCCACCGCCCCGTCGCCCCCGACCTTGCCCTCACCGCTGCCCACCGCCATGAGCCCCCCTTGCCACGAGTGGTCGAAACAGCACTCAAGGTAAACCGGCGCTCATTACAGTGTGGCCATGTCCGACGCAGCGGCCCCTGCCTATCTCGCCACCACCGACCGGGAACTGACCGACCGCGCCTACGACTTGCTCGAGGCCGGGCAGATCACGGTCTCCCCGCACGGCTCTGGCGACGTGTACGGCTTCGTCGTGGCCGGTCCGTGTCCCCGCTGCGACCACCGGATCGTCGACCGGCAGGTCTCGGTCGCGCTCACCGGCACCGGCGGGGTGGGCCGTTCTGCGGGCGCCGGCCCGGTGGAGAGCGTGGTGCTGGACATCTCCTGCGGCTGCGGCAGCACCCACCTGGACGCCCCGGAGGGCCTGACGGGGTGCGGTGCCAGCTTCCGCCTCGAACTGGACATCGTGTGAACCTGCGTCCTCGCAGGCCGGCCGGTCCGCCCACTGCGACCGACCTGGCGGAGCGGGACCGGTTCCGGGAACTGGTGCGCGAGTCGCTGCCCGCGGTGCGTGCGAGCGCGGAGGCGTGGCGGAACGGCCTGGCGGCCTTCATCACCCTGATCGGCGCGGCGATCGTGATCAAGGGGCGGGGCACCACCGCCGAGCTGCCCTTCGGCTGGAGGGTCGCCGTCACCGTGCTCGTCGGCGGTGGACTGGCCCTGGCCGTGGTGGGTCTGTGGCACGCCCTCGCCGCGCAGGCGGGAAACCGGCCGCTCGCCGTCACCCTGGCCGACATCCACCGCGATCACGGGTCGGTGGACGGTTTCGAGGTGGCGACGGCGATACGGGCCGCCCGGCGGCTCACCCGTGCCCGCCGTGCGGTCGCCGTGGCCCTCGCCCTGCTGTTCGCCGGCACCGCGCTCACCTGGTGGGCGCCCGCGGCCCGGCCCGCCTTCCTGAAGGTGACGCACGGCTCGGGGACCACCTGCGGCGTTCTGTTGTCGGCGGACGGCGGCAAGGTCCGCCTCTCCGTGGCCGGGCGGGCGGGCCCGGTCGAGATCCCGCTCGGGTCGGTCGACAACATGGCCGTGACCGGCGCCTGCCCCTAGGCCCCGCCCACGAGGTCCCGCCCGCCTGCCGGTGTCCGTCGGCGGCCTGTCGGTGATCTGTCGGCCGTCTGTCGGCGCGGGCGGACACCGTGGTCCCCATGACGCGAATCGACAAGAACGCCGTCGAGGTACGGGGCCTCGTCAAGCACTTCGGGGAGACCAAGGCGCTCGACGGGGTGGACCTCGACGTCCGCGAAGGCACGGTCCTCGGGGTCCTCGGCCCCAACGGCGCCGGCAAGACCACCCTCGTACGCTGCCTCTCCACGCTGATCGTCCCCGACGCCGGCCACGCCACCGTCGCCGGCTACGACGTGGTCCGGCAGCCCCGTCAGCTGCGCCGCACCATCGGGCTCACCGGCCAGTACGCCTCGGTGGACGAGAAGCTGTCCGGACGGGAGAACCTGTACATGATCGGGCGGCTGCTCGACCTGTCCCGCAAGGACGCCCGCCGCCGCGCGGAGGAGCTGCTGGAGCGCTTCTCGCTCGCCGAGGCCGCGAAGCGGCCCGCGGGGCAGTACTCGGGCGGTATGCGGCGCCGGCTCGACCTGGCCGCCTCGATGATCGGCCGACCGGCCGTGCTGTACCTCGACGAGCCGACGACCGGGCTCGATCCCCGCACCCGCAACGAGGTCTGGGACGAGGTGCGGCGCATGGTCGCGGAGGGCGCGACCGTGCTGCTCACCACCCAGTACATGGAGGAGGCCGAACAGCTCGCGAGCGAGCTGACCGTCATCGACCGGGGCAGGGTCATCGCGGGCGGAGCCGTGGACGAGCTGAAGGCCAAGGTCGGCGGGCGCACCCTGCAGATCCGGCCGAGCGACCCGGCACAACTCGCCGCCATGGCAGGGGCGGTGGCCGAGGCCGGGCTCGACGGCATCGGAGGCGTGTCGGCGGTGCCGGACGAAGGACAGCTGTACGTACCGATCCTCAGCGACGAGCAACTGACCGCGGTCATCGGCGTGCTGAGCACTCACGGCTTCCGGATCGCGCACATCGGCACCCACCTGCCCAGCCTGGACGAGGTGTTCCTCGCCATCACCGGCGGCAAGACCCCGCCCGCACCCGTCGGCACCACGATCCCCGAGGAGGTCGCGGCATGAACGCGGCAACCGTCACCGCCCCCGCCGCCGTTCCCCGCACGGAGGGGAGGATCGGCCTGCAGGCCAACCTGCGGCACATCGGCGCCCTGGTGCGCCGCAACATCATGCAGATCAAGCAGGACCCGGAGTCGATGTTCGACGTCCTGCTGATGCCGATCGTCTTCACCCTGCTGTTCGTGTACGTCTTCGGCGGCGCGATCTCCGGCAAGGGGAACCAGGACGTGTACGTCAACTACGTGGTCCCCGGGCTGATGGCGATGATGGGCCTGAGCATCGCCATGGCCGTCGGGACAGGCATCAACGACGACTTCAGGAAGGGCGTCATGGACCGGTTCCGGACGATGCCCATCGCCCGGTCGTCGGTCCTCGTCGCGAAGATCGTCGTCGAAGTGGGCCGGATGCTGGTCGCCATCGCGATCCTGCTCGGCGTGGGCTTCCTGCTCGGGCTGGAGATCAAGACCTCCGTGCTCGGACTCCTCGCCGCCGTCGGGCTCTCGCTGGTCTTCGGCGCGTCGCTGACCTGGATCTTCATCCTGCTGGGGCTGACGATGAAGACGGCACAGGCCGTCCAGGGGATGGCGATGCTGGTGCTGATGCCGCTGCAGTTCGGGTCGTCGATCTTCACACCGCCGTCGACCATGCCCGGCTGGCTGGAGTCGTTCACCGAGTACAACCCGCTCTCCAACCTCGCGGACGCGGCCCGCGCGCTCATCAACGGCGGGCCGGTGGCGCACTCGGTGTGGATGACGCTGGGGTGGGCCGCCGCCATCACGGTGGTGACGGCACCGCTCGCGATCGCCAGGTTCCGTAAGAAGACGTGACGTTCACTCCGACCCGCGCACCAGGGCGGCGGCCTCCTCCAACGTGAGGCTGCCGCCCTCCGCGTACGCGTCCTCGAAGGCGGCGTCCCCGAGGACGGCGCGGGCGGCGTCCTCGGCGATGCGGCGGTTCTCCCGCTCCATCGAGGCCATGAAGTGCCGCGGTGGAAGCAGCACTTCGTGCGCGCCGAGCAGCCGGGCCGCGAGCAGGGCGTCACCCTCGCCGGCGATCGCACGGGCCGCCGTCAGGATGTGCACCGACGGAATCTGGGGAGCGACCACCATGGACAACGGCTCCATGGCGTAGGTGAGTGCCGTACGGACTCCTTCGCGAGCCTCCGCATAACGGCCGTCGACCGTGTCCAGCCAGGCCAGGGAGCCGATGACGATGCCCTCGAAGATGGCGAGGGTGTCGCTCCTGAGCTCCCGGCGCAGCGTCTCCAGCTCCCTGCGTGCCTCGCCGGTGCGGCCGGAGCGGCCGAGCCATGTCGCGAGCAGCGCCCTGGCCAGTGACCTCGCCTCGTACCCGGTGTCGTGTCCGGCGGAGACCACCTCGCGCAGGATGATCTCCGCCTCCTCCCCCCGGCCGGTCTCCAACAGGATGTTCGCCAGGCGGGCCCGCAGCAGGAGCGCCTGGCCCCTGGCGCCGAGCACGGCGGCGTACTCGACGGCCGCGCGGTAGTCGGCGGCGGCCTCCTCGTACGCGCCCCGCTGCTCATGGGCCTCGCCGCGGGACGAGAGCGCCTCTGCCATACCCCAGGCGTCCCCGAGGCGCTCGAAGATCCGCAGACTGCGGTCCGCGTCGCGGTGTGCGTCGCCGGCCCACATGCCGCGGTTGGCCAGGATGTTGGCCCGCCACTGAAGGGCGTTGGCCAGCTCCCACTCCGGGCCGTACTCCTCCGCGACCCGCACCGTCCGGTCGAGGACGCGGCGCAGTTGGTCTCCGTCGCCCGTGACCAGTACGGCGTAGAACCACAGGGAGGCGGGAAAGCGGCAGCTCTGCGGCTGGCCCGCGTCGTAGACGTCGACGACGCGGCGCAGCCAGGCGAGCTTCTCCGGAGTCGTCCACTTCTCGGTGCCGTGGTCCATGTTGACCATCCGGATCAGCGCGGCCTGCCGCCGGGCCTCGGCGAGCAGTTCGGGCGTGAGCGGCGGGGGCGAGTCCGTGCACCGCTCGCTGAGTGGCGGCGCAGGGCGCGCGGGCGGCCCGAAGGGGTCGTGGTGGAGGGCGGACACGGCATCGGTCCACTGGCGGGCGTCGGTGCGCAGGTCCTGCATGTGCCAGAACCAGGCCAGGGAGAGCACGAGGCACAGCGCCTCGTGCTCGTCGCGGGCGGCGACCGCCCGCCGCAGGGCGGTGCGCAGGTTCTCGTACTCGCGCCGCAGCAGGGCGAGGGCGTCGTGCTGGCCGTGACCGCGGAGCCGGGGGTCGGTGGTACGGGCGAGCTCCCGGTAGTGCACCAGGTGCCGCCGCTCGGCCCCGGCCCGCTCCCCGGCCTCGTCGAGCCGTTCGGCGGCGTACTCGGCGACGGTCTCGAGCAGCCGGTACCGCATCCGCCCGTCGGCGGTGGGCTCGGCGACGACGAGCGACTTGTCGACAAGGGCGCCGACCACTCCCGCGACGTCACCCACGTCCCCGGTGTCGGCGGCACTCCCGGCGGGGCCCGGTGCGGGGCAGACCGCTTCGGCAGCCGGCAGGTCGCAGCCGCCGGCGAAGACCGACAGACGGCGCAGGACCGCCCGTTCCTCGTGGGTGAGCAGGTCCCAGGACCAGTCGACGACCGCGCGGAGCGTCTGCTGACGGGGCAGGACCGTACGGGCGCCGTTCGTCAGGAGACGGAAGCGGTCGTCGAGACGGTCGGCGATCTGGCGCGGGGTGAGCATCCGCAGCCGCGCCGCGGCCAGTTCGACGGCGAGCGGCAGTCCGTCGAGGCGACGGCAGATCTCGACGGCCGCGGCGGCGGTCTCCTCGTCCGCGTCGACACGGAAGCCCGGCCGCGCGGACGCGCCCCGGTCGGCCAGCAGCCGCAGCGCCGTCGCGTCCGGCAGCGGACCCACCGGGCGGACCTGCTCGCCCGGGACACCCAGCGGTTCGCGGCTGGTGGCCAGGATCGTCAGACCGGGACAGCTGCCCAGCAGGCGCTCCGCCAGCAGCGCCGCCGCCTCGACGACGTGTTCGCAGTTGTCGAGCAGCACCAGCATGCGGCGCCGGGCGCAGTGCTCGGCGAGACGCACGAGCGGGTCGGCGCCGTGCGGGTCGGCGGCACGCAGCTCCTCCGCGCCCGCGCCGCGCAGCACCGTCTCCCGCGCGCCGAGCGCCGTGAGAACCGCCTCGGGAACGGCCGACGGGTCGGTGACGGGAGCGAGTTCGGCCAGCCAGACGCCGTCCGGCCAACGGCTGCCCGGCTGTGCGGCCGCCCGTTCCGCGGCCTCCTGCGACAGCCGTGTCTTGCCGGCGCCGCCGGGCCCGAGGAGGGTCACCAGCCGGGCCCGGGACAGGTCCTCGCCGATCTCGCGCAGTTCGGGTTCGCGTCCGACGAAGCTGGTGAGCCGGGCGCGGAGGTTGCCCACGGGGGCGGCCGGCGCCGGCGGGTTCAGCAACTCGGCGTGCAGTGCGGCCAGTTCCGGGCCCGGGTCGGTGCCGAGCCGTTCGGCCAGCCCGCTGCGTACCTCCTCGTACGCCGCGAGGGCCTCGGCGGGCCGGCCGGTGTCGCGCAGCGCCCGGATCCGCAGGGCCTGGAGCCGTTCGTCGAGCGGATGCGCCTCGCACAGGGCCAGCAGCTCCGGGACCGCGGCCCCGGCGCCGCCGAGGCCGAGCGCCGCGGCGATCCGCGCGCGGCGGGCGTCCAGCCTGCGGGCCTCCCACCGCGCCTCGGCCGCGGTACGGTCCGGCAGGTCGGCCAGCACCGGTCCCCGCCACAGCGCGAGGGCGTCGTCGAGGAGGGCCGCCGCCGTGGCCGCGTCGCCGTCCTCCAGCGCCCGGGTGCCCTCGCCGGTGAGCCGGTCGAACCGGTGGAGATCCACGTCGTCGGGGGCGGCGCACAGCCGGTATCCGCCGTCGGCCAGGGTGACGGCCCCGGGCCCGAGGGCGCGGCGCAGCCGGCCGACGAGCGCCTGCAGCGCGCCGGCCGGATCCGCGGGCGGATCGCCGTCCCACACCTCGTCGACCAGCACGTTCGCGGGGACCGTCCGCCCGGCCCGGAGGGCGAGCGCCGTCAGCAGGGCACGCAGCCGGACGCCGCCGGGCGGGACGGGCGTGCCGTCGTCGCGGACGGCCTGTGTGGTGCCGAGCAGGAGATAGCGCACCGGCCCATTGTCCCCGCACCACCCGCGCCCGGTGCCGGCGCCTGTGCCGCCCGCGCCGCGACCGCCGCGCACCCGGCGACGTGCCGGTGTCGCCGCCGTGCCGGTCGCGCCGCCCGCGTACGGCCGTGTCCGGTCCCTGGACCGATACCACGCACCTGCCGCCGGGCCGGGGCCGCCGCCTCCCGCCCGCCATACCGCAGGCCGCCTGCGCACGGCCTCCGGTCCGAGGCCGACCGCGTACCCGCCCCACCGGGTCGATGCCTCCGGTGTGCCGAATCCGGCGATCGGCGACCGAGTGCCGGCGGTCGGGCCGGCCCTGAGCGCGTGCCGCCCGCCGGGCCCGTGCCACCCGCGCCACGACCGCCGCGTACCCGCCGACGTGCCGGTACCGGTGTCGTACCCGCCGCCGTGCCGCTGGCGCGACCGCGTACCGGTCGGCGACACCGGTGGCGTCACCCGCCTACCGGTGTCGCCGCCGCCCCCTTGGGCAGGAGCAGGAACCGGGAACGGCCCCGGGACGTTTGACCCCGTGGCGCCGGTGCGGTCTACTCCGCACACCCGCCCCGCACCCCCGCCGCAACCCAGGAGCCGCGTTCATGACCACCGCCGCCAGGCGCCGCAGCGACAGCGCCATCAGTCCCGTGTTCCTCGGGATCGCCGCGGTGATGGCGGTCACCGGCTGGGCGGTGTGGACGGACTTCGCGGCCAGCCCGGGGCTGGCCGTCTTCCTCTTCGTGGTCTCCGCCTGGATCGTCTCGCTGTGCCTGCACGAGTACGCGCACGCCCGTACCGCGCTCCACGGCGGCGACATCTCCATCGGCGCCAAGGGCTATCTGACGCTGAACCCGCTGAAGTACACGCACGCCCTGCTGAGCATCGTGCTGCCCGTCATCTTCGTGATCATGGGCGGTATCGGTCTGCCCGGCGGCGCGGTCTTCATCGAGCGGAACCGCATCAGCGGCCGCTGGAAGCACAGCCTGATCTCGGCCGCGGGACCGCTGACGAACGTGCTGTTCGCCGCCGTGTGCACCGCCCCGTTCTGGCTCGGCGCCCTGGACGGCGTCCCGGTCGCGTTCCGCTTCGCTCTGGCGTTCCTCGCGATGCTCCAGGTCACGGCCGCGCTGCTGAACTTCCTGCCGGTCCCGGGCCTGGACGGCTACGGCGTGATCGAGCCCTGGCTGTCGTACAAGGTGCGCCGGCAGGTCGAGCCGATCGCCCCGTTCGGGCTGATCATCGTCTTCGTCGTCCTCTTCATCCCCGAGGTCAACGGCATGTTCTTCGACGCCGTCTACGGGATCATGCAGGCCCTCGGGGTGGACGAGCTCGGCGTCCACTGCGGCCGGGACCTGTTCGAGTTCTGGAAGGGCCAGGACGAGTTCTGCGCCGTCCGCGCCTGACGCGTCAGGCGGAGCCGGCCCCGGCGGCCCGCTCCGCCTTCGCCCGGCGCAGGTAGTACCAGGCCATGTTCGACGCGAGGCCCGCGAGCAGCACCCACACGACCCCGAGCCACATGCCCTGCACGAAGGAGATCACCGCCGCGACGACGGCGAGGGCGCAGACGGCGAGGGAGTAGAGAGCGAGGCGGGGCATGGGGTACGGCTCCTGTCGGGTCCTGCGGGCGGTTCGGCCCTCCAGTGTCCCCCATGTGTCCCCCTGCCCGCCCGTCTCCCCCGTGCGCGCCCCCGCCCCGCGAGAACGCGCCGCCGGGGACGGCCCTACACGTCGGTGACGCGCAGCCCCGCGTGTGCCTTGTAACGGCGGTTGACCGAGATCAGGTTGGCGACCAGCGACTCGACCTGATGGGCGTTGCGCAGGCGGCCGGCGAAGACGCCCCGCATACCAGGGATACGGGCGGCCAGCGCCTGCACAATGTCGGTGTCGGCACGGACCTCGCCCAGCACCATCACATCGGTGTCGATCTCCTCGATCGACTCGTCCTGAAGCAGCACGGCGGACAGATGGTGGAACGCCGCCGTCACCCGCGAGTCGGGCAGCAGGACGGCCGCCTGCTCGGCGGCGCTGCCCTCCTCCGGCTTGAGCGCGTACGCGCCCTTCTTGTCGAAGCCGAGCGGGTTGACGCAGTCGACGACGAGCTTGCCGGCGAGCTCCTTCTGCAGCGTCTCCAGCGTCTTGGCGTGCCCGTCCCACGGCACGGCCACGATCACCACGTCGCTGCGCCGCGCGCACTCCGCGTTGTCGGCGCCCTCGATGCCGAGGCCCAGTTCCTGGGCGGCGGCCTCGGCGCGCTCCACGGAACGGGAACCGATGATCACCTTCTGGCCGGCCCTGGCCAGCCGGTAGGCCAGTCCCCGGCCCTGGTCGCCGGTGCCGCCGAGTACGCCGACGACGAGGCCGGAGACGTCGGGAAGGTCCCAGGGGTCCTTGGCGGGCGCCTTGGCCGCGGAGCCCGGACTTTCAGTACCACTAGTAGTCATGGCCCGACCTTACTTCGCGGTACGGCCTCCCTATCGAGTGAGCCGTGCCCGACCGGGCCGCGCCGGGCGGGGGCGCGGTGCAGGATGCCGGTCCATGGATGCCGTACGCGTCGCGCTGCTGCGCGAAGTCCTCGCCGGGACCCAATGGCCCGCGGCGGCCCGCCGGTTCGCCGGGGCGCTGCGCTCCTCCGTGGTGCCGCGCGGCGGCGGTCTGCTGCTGGTGGGGACGCGGCAGTACGAGCCGTGGCACATGGCCGCCCACCTCGTCGACGAGGCGGCATGGTCGGGACAGCCGGAGCTCGCCCCGACGCTCGTGCGGCACCGGGTGGGCGCCGGGGACCCGGCGCATCTGGCCGTCGGGCTGGGCAGGCTCGAGGCGGCCCGGCGCGGCGAGACCCTGCTGCTGGTGGCCCCCGCCGCGCCCGACCCGGGCGTGCTGGAACGGGTCCACGACGCGCGTCGGGCCGGGGCGACGGTCCTGGCCCTCGACGGCGGCGACCACGAGGTGCGGGGCCTGGCGCACGAGGCGCTGACGGTTCCGGGCCCGGACCACGCGGACGGGGCGGCCGAGATCGACATCGACACGGTGCAGCACCTGGTGAGCGCGGCGGCCGGCGAGAACTGCGTGCCGGCGCCGCGCGGCCGGTCGCGCTTCAGGGACCGGCTGTCGCGTCTCGCGGACCAACTGACGGCACCGCCGCCGCCCCGCTGGTGACACCGGGGGAAATTCGGTTGCCCGGGGCCATCAGCGGACCGAACATGGCCACCCGTGACCTCCAAGCCCTCCAAGCTCGCCGCCGTGCTGCCAGACCTCTCCCCGTTGCGGTCGTCCCGCGGGTTCCGGCTTCTGTGGATACAAGGGCTGGTCACCTACTTCGCGAGCTTCATGGCGATGATCGCGCTGCCGCTGCAGATCAAGGACCTGACCGGCTCCCCGCTCGCCGTGGGCGCGATGGGCGCGGTCGAACTGGTCCCGCTCATCGTCTTCGGTCTCTACGGCGGTGCCCTGGCGGACGCCGTCGACCGGCGCAGGATGATCCTCGGCACCGAGGCCGGTCTCGGCCTCCTGGCGCTGATCCTGCTCGTGAACGCCGCGCTTCCCGAGCCGATGCTCTGGCCCCTGTACCTGGTGGCGGCGGGCGTCTCCGCCTGTGCCGGGCTGCAGCGCCCGGCCCTGGACTCGCTGATCGCCCGTATCGTGCCGCACGACCAGCTCACGGCGGCCGCGGCGCTCAACGCCGTCCGCTGGCAGGCGGGCGCGATCGCCGGTCCGGCGGTGGCGGGCGTCGTCGTCGCCTACGCCGGTCACGCGACGGCGTACGGGCTCACCGTCGTCGGCTTCGCCGTCTCCGTGCTGCTGTGCCTGCGCCTGGACCCGGCACCGCCGGCGCACGACGCGCAAAAGCCTTCCTTGCGGGGCATCGCGGAGGGCGCGCGGTACGCGTGGTCACGGCCGGTGCTGCTGGGGACGTACGCCATCGACCTGGCCGCGATGGTGTTCGCCTTCCCGAACACGATCTTCCCGTTCCTGGCGGACGACCTGGACGCCGAGTGGGCCCTCGGCCTCATGTACGCGGCGGGCTCGGTCGGCTCCGTGCTGCTCAGCCTCACCAGCGGCTGGACGTCACGGGTACGCCGGCACGGCCTCTTCGTGGTCTTCGGCGCGGCCGGGTGGGGGCTGGCGGTCGCCGCGGCGGGATGGTTCTCGAACGTGTGGCTGGTGCTGCTGTGCCTGGCCTTCGCGGGCGCCGGCGACATGCTGAGCGGCCTCGGCCGCTCGACGATCTGGAACCAGACGATCCCCGAGTCCCTCCGGGGCCGCCTGGCGGGCATCGAGGTCCTCTCGTACAGCGTCGGCCCGCAGCTCGGCCAGGTCCGCGCCGGCGCGATGGCGGGCTGGACGGGCACGCGTCCGGCGATCTGGAGCGGCGGAGTGGTGTGTCTGGTGTCGGTGGGGGTGCTGGCGGCGGTGCTGCCGAAGTTGGTCACGTACGACGCGGAGACGGACGAGGACGCGGTGGCGCGACGGGCGGCGGCGGGTGCGGGTGCGGGTGCGTGACGCCTGCGGCGGGCGTTTCCCCTCCCCGCCCCTTCCCGTAACCGGGGGCTCCGCCCCCGGACCCCCGCGCCTCAGACTCCCCCTACGGCCTGGCGGCCGTGGGAGGTGCCCCCAGCGGGGCTGATTTCGCGGAGCGAAATCAGCCCGCCCGGCGTTTGAGGGCACCGCGCGAAGCGCGGTACGGGTCCGGGCGGAGCCCCCACGCGGCGGAGCCGCACATCGATACAGCGGGAAGGGGCGGGGTGGGGAACAGCCCCGCGCAGCGGCCACCGCCCTAGTCGTCGGACGGCCGCGCCGCCCCGTCGTGCCAGCGGGGGTCGTTCTCCCATTCGAGATTCCGTTCCCGCGCCGTCTCCATCGCCTGCGTCGCCTCCACGCGGGAGGCGTACGGGCCGAAGCGGTCCTTCGCGGGGCACTCGGGGCCTTCCTCGACCTTCTTGTGCTGGAGGCAGTAGTACCACTCGCCCGGCTTGCCCACCGTGCGCTTCTTGAACAGGGCCATCGTCGGCTCCTTCCTCTGAGGCCATGCTGCCCCAGCGGGCCTGGTTAGACTCGCTGCCATGTCTGGCCAGTCGCTGCTCGTACCAGGGGAGCTCTCTCCCACCCGATCCGTACCCGGCAACATCCGGCGTCCCGAGTATGTCGGGAAACCCGCGCCGACCCCGTACTCCGGGCCGGAGGTCCAGGACGCGGACACCATCGAGCGGATGCGTATCGCGGGCCGCATCGCCGCGCAGGCGATGGAGGAGGCCGCCAAGCACATCGCCCCGGGGGTGACCACCGACGAACTGGACCGGGTGGCGCACGAGTACATGTGCGACCACGGCGCCTACCCGTCGACGCTCGGCTACCGCGGCTTCCCGAAGTCGCTGTGCGCCTCGATCAACGAGGTCATCTGCCACGGCATCCCGGACTCCACGGTGCTGCGGGACGGCGACATCGTGAACCTGGACGTCACGGCGTACATCAACGGTGTGCACGGCGACAACAACGCCACCTACCTCTGCGGTGACGTCGACGAGGAGTCGCGGCTGCTCGTCGAGCGCACCCGGGAGTCGCTGAACCGCGCGATCAAGGCGGTCCGGCCGGGCCGCCAGGTCAATGTCATCGGCCGGGTGATCGAGTCGTACGCCAAGCGCTTCGGTTACGGCGTCGTCCGCGACTTCACGGGGCACGGCATCAACTCGTCGTTCCACTCCGGGCTGATCATCCCGCACTACGACGCGGCGCACGCGACCACCGTGATCCAGCCGGGCATGACGTTCACCATCGAGCCGATGCTCACGCTGGGGACGTACGAGTACGACATGTGGGACGACGGCTGGACGGTCGTGACGAAGGACCGCAAGCGCACCGCGCAGTTCGAGCACACGCTGGTGGTGACGGACACCGGGGCGGAAATTCTTACGTTGCCCTGACGCCCGAGGTGGGTAACGTCTTTACCGACAGGTCGTCGGGAACGTTGACTTAGGTAAACCTAAGTAGCAGGATCGGTGGTGGCAACAGCCGCTGGCGCTCGTTCCCGACCTCTTCGGTCCCTGGAGGCCCGCCTTGGAAGCAACCGGCACGCCCTTCTCGACGCAGATCCGTCTCGCTTCGCACGAGCGCCACACGACCGTGCAGATGTCGTCCTTCATGGACGACCTGCTCGGCGGCCGGCTGAGTGTCGAGGCGTACGCGCGGTACACCGAGGAGCTGTGGTTCGTCTACCGGGCACTGGAAGGCGCGGCCGAGACGTTGAAGGACGACCCGGTCGCGGGCCCCTTCATCCGGCCCGAGCTGATGCGCACCGCGGAGCTGGAGCGCGACCTGGGGCATCTGCGGGGCGCGGACGTCCGGCCGGAGGAGCTCGTACCGCTGGCGTCGACGGCCGCCTACGCGGCCCGGATCGAGGAGTGCGCGCGGACCTGGCCCGCGGGTTATGTGGCGCACCACTACACCCGTTATCTCGGCGACCTCTCCGGCGGCCAAGTGCTGCGCGACGTGGCGGAGAAGACCTGGGGCTTCGACCGGAAGGGCGACGGCGTCCGGTTCTACGTCTTCGAGCAGATCGCCAACCCGGCCGCGTTCAAGCGCGGTTACCGCGAACTGCTGGACGCGGTCCGGGCCGACGACCTGGAGAAGCAGCGCATGATCGAGGAGTGCCGCGTCGCGTTCGACCACAACGTGGCCATCCTCCGTGACCTCGAGCGGGAGTTCCCGCTCAGCGCGTGACCTCCGGCATCGTCACCGCGTGCGGCAGCCGGGCCCGTTCGCTGCGCTGAAGGGTCATCCGCGTGGCGGGAGCGGTCGGGCGCCCCTCGGCGGGCAGGGGCGTGGGCGCGGGGCCGGCGGTGGGCGCGGACAGCGGAGCGGGTGCCGCGAGACGTACGCGTCCGCCGATCTCCACGATGCCGTCAGGGCCGGGGGCGGTCAGGATCTGTGATCCCCGGCCCTGAGTGATGTTCAGCGCCCGGCCGAGCCGGTCGGTCAGCAGCAGCGCCGCCGCGCCCGTGGCCTCGTCCTCCACGGCGAGGTCGCCGCGCGGCCCGAACGCGCGCGCCCTCACCCGGCCCGCCGCCTCGTCCTCCCAGGCCCACGCGTACAGCCTGCCCTCGCCGGGCGGCGGCACGGGCAGCGCGTCGACCTCGGCGGGTGACGCGTACTGCTCGAGCCGTCGCGGCGGCGCCCATTCAGCACGGGCCGTGATCCAGGTGAACTCGCCGTCGTCGCGCACCCATACCTCGCCCGCCGGCGGGCGTACGGCCTGGAGGTCCAGCAGCCAGGCGACGCCGACGAGGGGGTGCCCGGCGAAGGCCAGGCGCTGCGTGGGCGTGTAGATGTCGACGGCGCCGCGCTCCGGGTCGTCCACGAACACCGTCTCGCTGAAGCCCAGTTGGGCGGCGAGCGCCTGCCGGGACCCGCGGTCCGGGTGGCGACGGGCGTCACGCACCACGCCGAGGGCGTTTCCGTGCCGCCCGTCACCGCCACAGAAGACGTGGAGGACGTCGAGAACCTCGGGTACGCCGAGCGCGTCGAGTTCGTTCACGCAGGCATTCAAGCATCCCCGTTCGCCAACGGGCGGTCCCACGGCGGCGGACGGCGAGGACCGGGGCGTGTTCGGCCTCCGGCCGGCCCGGCCGTCGGCGAGGTCACGGTGTGGGCGCTGTATCCGGTCCCGGCGTCCGGCCTGTCACGGGCCCCGGTAGGGTTCGGACGGTCCATGGGGGTCGAGGAGCAGAAGGCAACCGATGAGAAGGCTGGGTCGGGCGGCGACGGGTCTCGCGGCGACGGCGGTACTGTCCCTGACGGCGAGCGCGTGCGTGACGGTGCACGGGGAACTGGAAGTCGTCCCTTCGGCGACGAAGGACGAGGCGGCGAAGGCTCTCGCGGCGTTCACGGAGGCGTACAACAAGGCCGACAAGGCCTATGACCCGGCGTTGGACGCGGCTCATGTCACCGGTGCGCTCGGCGCGATCAACCAGGCCGGCCTCAAGGCCCGTCAGGCCAACTTCCCGGGCGGCAACCCGAATCATGTGCCGCTGGAGCTGACCGACGCGAAGTTCACCATCCCCAAGAAGGCCGGCTGGCCGCGCTGGTTCGTCGCGGACACCGACTCCAACCGCGACCGGGACGACAGCGCGGCGGACAACCGCTGGGTCCTGGTCTTCGTGCGCGCGGGCGCGGACGAAGGATGGAAGGCCGCCTACCTGACGATCATGCTCCCCCAGCAGATCCCGGCCTTCCGGACGGACAAGGACGGTTACGCGGAGCCCGTCGCCCCGGACAGCGCGGCGACGGCGGTCGCGCCCCGCAACCTGAGCGAGGAGTACGCCTCGTACATGCAGAACGGGAAGCCGGACCACTTCAAGCCCGGCCCCCACACCTCCGCCTGGCGCGAGGACCGGAAGAAGAACGCGAACGTGCCGGGCGTGAACACCCAGTACCTCGACCAGCCGCTGGACACCGGCGCCTTCGGGCCCCTGGGGCTGATGACGCGCGACGGCGACGCCTTCGTCTTCTTCTCGGTGCGCAACTTCGAACGCCAGACGGCCGCGAAGGGCGTGCGGCTGAAGGTGGTGCCGGACGTCAAGGCACTGCTGACCGGCGAGGTGAAAACCACGATCACCAAGGAGCGGGTCTCCAGCCAGGTGGTCCTCGTCCCGCCGGGCAACGGTGGCGAGCCCGGCCGGGCGGTGGACGTCGTGGGCCGTCTGACGGGGCTGACCGCGGCGAAGGGCTCGTAACGGGACTCGCCGTTCAACGGCGGGTGGCCGCCGGGACTCGCCGTTCAACAGCGGGTGGCCGCCGGGACTCGCCGTTCAACGGCGGGTGCGCCGGAACTCAGTGCCTGCCGGCTCGCGGGCGTGCCGCTCACGCCGGAGGGTGGCCGGGGGCGACCGGGCCTACCGCTCACGCGAGACGGTGACAGGGGCTCGCGCCGGGCGTACCGGTCCGTATGCCGATGGCCGTCTCGCGGACGGGTCCGACGTGCGGCGCGGCACGACGGGCCGCGACCTGAGCGCGAAACCGCGGACGGGGCTCAGCGGCCGAGGGGCCAGGCTGCCGCGTGGTGGTCGATGTCCTCGTTCTCGCCCGCGTATTTCGCGCAGGCGTCCGTCAGCGTCTCCAGCAGGGTCAGCGGGTCCGGCAGCGGATGCTCCGGGCCGCGGACCCAGGCGACCGCGAGGTCACCGTCGCCGGGGAGACGGGCGGGCGGTACGAGGACGTAGCTGCCGCGGCAGTGCCAGCGCAGGCCGGGGTGCTCGTCCATCGTCTCCGGGTGGCAGTCCAGCGCGCAGGGCCACCACTCGTCCTCGTCCTCCGGGGTGCCCCGGGTGGCGGTGAAGAACAGCATCCGGTCCTCGCCGACCTCGGCGACCGGGCCGACGTCGATGCCCCGCTCGAGCAGCCGGGCGAGCGCGCCCCGGCCGGCCTCCAGGGGGACGTCGAGCACGTCGTGCACCATGCCGGTGGCGGTGATGAAGTTCGCCTCCGGCTGACCATGCGCCCAGCGCTGGATCTGTGCCTTGTCGGTCGTGGACTGGGTCTGCCAGGCGAACGAGACCGGATGGGTGGCCGGTGTCGGACAGCCGATGCGCTCACAGGAGCAGCGGTAGCCGATCGGGTGGGCGGCGGGCGCGAGCGGCAGTCCGGCGGCGGCGGCGGCCAGCAGCAGGTCCTCGCGCTGCGAGTCCTCCGCGTCGGTGTTCCCGCTGCGGCGGCGCAGCCACTGCGCCAGCCTGTTCTCCCGGGAAGGCCTGCCCTCCGTGCCGCGGTAGCGGCCGATACCGTCGCCCATCTATCCCCTCACACCTCACGCTCGCCCCACGCGGACCCTGCCATGGTCCCACCATCCTGCTCCCCGGGTGGCCACAGTCCTCAACCGGGGTGGGGCACGTCGTCATCCCGGGGGCGCACGGGATCAGTCGCGGGGCGCGAGACCGTTCACGGCACAGTCCACGATCTGGTCGGCGTACTCGTGCGTGAGGGGCAGGGTGCGCAGCAGCCAGCGGTGGGCGAGCGGCCCGGTGAAGAGTTCGAGGGCGACACGCAGATCGATCCCGGACCGCACCTGGCCCGCCTCCTGCGCGGCGCGCAGCCGTGTGACGTAGAGCTGGAGCTGCGGCTCGAGCAGCCTTTCGACGAACTGGGCGCCGACCTCCGCGTTGACCACGCCCTCTGCGGTGAGAGCGCGGGCGGGTGCGTCGTAGACGGGGGTGTTCATCTCGTCGACGGTGGCGCGCAGGACCGTGCGGAGGTCTGCCTCGAGGTCCCCGGTGTCGGGAATCTCATAGCCGCCGGGCCCGGCCGCCTCCGCCGCCCGGTCCGCCATGTCGAGGAACGCCTCGAGGAGCACGGCCGCCTTCGAGGGCCACCAGCGGTAGATCGTCTGCTTGCCGACGCCTGCGCGGGCGGCGATGCCTTCGATGGTGGTCTTCGGGTAGCCGATCTCACCGACGAGGGCGAGGGCCGCGTCGTAGATCGCGCGCCGGGAGCGTTCGCTGCGGCGGGCGGAGTCGGGTGCCTTCATCTCGCTCATGGCAGCCAATCTAGCAACAATGAACCGAGACGTATCGTCTCACTCTGGCGTGCGGGGCGGCCAGGCGTCGCCCCATTCGGCGTCCCTGGCGTCCTTGTAGAGCGCGCCGTGGCGCTTGGTCACAGTGTCTCGGCGCAGCCCGTCGTCCTTGGTGCAGAGGTCGAGCAGCACCATGCCCTTGCGGATCTGCGGCTTGCGGGTGACCCGGGCGGTCGCCGGCTCCACGGGGAAGCGGGTGGCGGCCACGTAGCTGAACTTCTCGTCCTCGTACGCCAGCGAACCGCCCTTCACCCGGCGGTGCAGCGACGAACGGGAGACGCGGGCGGCGAAGTGGCACCAGTCGGAGCCCGGCTCTATGGGGCAGGCGGCGCTGTGGGGGCAGGGGGCGGCGATGTGCATCCCGGCGGCGATCAGGGTGTCGCGGGCCTCGATGATCCGCTCGTAACCGTCGGGGGTGCCTGGCTCGACGATGACGACGGCGCCTGCGCCGGCCGCGCGCGCGGACTCAGCGACGACGGCGGCACGGGCGGCGGGGTCGAGCTCGTTGAGGACGTACGACACCGTGACGAGATCAGTGCTCTCGATACGGAGCGCCGAACTGATCCGCGAACGCTGCCAGTGGGCGGCCTGGAGGGAGGGCACCTGCGAGGCGCGGGCCAGCTCCCGGCCGAGCGCGAGCGCGGGCTCGGCCCAGTCAAGGACCGTCGTGCTCGGCGCCGCCTCCTCCCACGCGTCGGCGACCGCCCAGCTCGCGGCGCCGGTCCCGCCGCCGATGTCGGTGTGCGTGCCCGGCACCCAGCCGGGCGCCGCGGCCCGCAGCGCGTCGAGCGCGGCCCGCACCGCCTCGAAGGTGGCGGGCATCCGGTACGCGGCGTAGGCGACGACGTCGCTCCGGTCCCGCAGGATGGGCGAACCGGTGGGGGTGTCCCCCCGATAGTTCGCGATCAGCCGCTCGACGGCCTGCGCGGCCTGCGTGGGCGGCAGCCCGTCCAGCAGCCCGGCGAGGGCGCTGCGCAGGGTCTCGGCGGTGGGAGCGGGGGCGGCGTTCACCGGAAGAGTCTACGCGGGCGTGAGCCACGCCGGACGCCCTGGCGGGCGGGGGCCGCCTTGCCTGCGGGACCGCCGGGCCCTGGCGGGCGGGGCCGCTGCGCGGGGCCGTCTCCCCATCCCGCCCCTTCCCGAAACCGGGCTCCGCCCGGACCCGTACCGCGCTCCGCGCGGTGCCTCAATCGCCGGCGGGCTGGATTTCGCTCCGCGAAATCAGCCCCGCCGGCGATTGAGGCGCGGGGGTCCGGGGGGAGAGCCCCGGTTTCGGGAAGGGGCGGGTAGGGGAACAGGCCCGCCGCAGGCGCCACGCACCCGCAGGCCACACCGCGCCGCTCCCCTCAGACCACCCCCGCTTTCCCCCTCCACGGCCTGCACAGCAGCAGGAAGCACAGCATCGATCCCACCCCGCACACCATCTGCACGACCGCCATCGGCACCGCCGTCGACTCGCCCGCGATGCCGACCAGCGGTGAGGCGACCGCGCCGACGAGGAAGGACGCCGTACCGATCAGTGCCGACGCCGAGCCCGCCGCGTGCGGGGTGCGCAGCAGTGCCAGCGCGTTGGTGTTGGGCAACGCCAGCCCCATCGCGGACATCAGGACGAACAGGCCCGCCGCGATCGGGAACAGTCCCACCTCGCCGAAGACGCCGGACGTCATCAGCAGCAGCGCGGCCGCCGCGAGCGTGATCACGGCCAGACCGAAGCCGAGGGCCTTGTCGAGGCTGACCCGGCCGACGAGGAGCCGGCCGTTGATCTGGCCGACGGCGATCAGGCCGATCGAGTTGAGGCCGAAGAGCAGGCTGAACGTCTGCGGCGAAGCGCCGTAGATCTCCTGCACCACGAACGGCGAAGCCGCGATGTACGCGAAGAGCGCGGCGAAGGCGAGCCCGCCGGTGAGCATGTAGCCGGTGAAGATCCGGTCGGCGAGCAGCCCGCGCATGGTGCGCAGCGCCTGGCCCACTCCGCCGCTGTGCCGCTTCTCCACCGGCAGCGTCTCGTCGAGCCATTTGACGACCACGAGCGTGAGCAGGACGCCGACGACGGTGAGGACGACGAAGATGCCGCGCCAGTCGGTGACCTGCAGCACCTGGCCGCCGATGAGCGGCGCGATGATGGGTGCGACGCCGGATATGAGCATCAGGGTGGAGAAGAACCGGGCCATCTCCACGCCGTCGTAGAGGTCGCGCACCACCGCGCGGGCGATGACGATGCCGGCCGCGCCCGCGAGGCCCTGCAACAGCCGGAAGCCGATGAGCAGTTCGGCGGTCGGCGCGAAGGCGCACATCGCGGTGGCGATCACGTAGACGAGCATGCCGACGAGCAGCGGGCGGCGGCGTCCCCACTTGTCGCTCATGGGGCCGACGACGAGCTGGCCGAGGGCCATGCCGGCGAGGCAGGCGGTGAGGGTGAGCTGGACGGTCGCCGCGGGGGCGTGCAGCGAGTCGGTGACCGCGGGCAGCGCCGGGAGGTACATGTCCATGGACAGCGGCGGCAGCGCGGTGAGGCCGCCGAGGACCAGTGTGACAAGGAGCCCTGCCCGGCGGGCGGCGGCGACACCGGCGGCGGACGGACCGGTGACGGAGCCTGTGACAGCTTCGGTGACCGGGGCCGCGGCAGCGGCCGTTGCGGCGTCCCGCGGCGCGGGGACCGCGGCGGAGACCGGGGGCGCGGATGCCGGTCCGGGATGAGTGGTTCGTCCTTGTTTGCTCTGGCCGCTCTCCGGCATCTACAGCTCCTAATCCTATTTTCAACATCTATGCTCTCAGCTCGTCCGGGCTGACCGAGACGTTTTCGGCGTGAACAGGGGTGGACGAGTGATGAGCAACACCGTGCGGTGGGGCGTACTGGCGACCGGCGGCATGGCCGCGAGGTTCGTGGAGGATCTGGCGGCCATGCCCGACGCCGAGGTCGTGGCGGTGGCGTCCCGCACCGAGGCGTCCGCCAAGACCTTCGCCGACCGTTTCGGCATCCCGCGGGCGTACGGGGACTGGGCCTCGCTCGCCGCCGACGAGGACGTCGATGTGGTGTACGTCGCGACGCCGCACTCCGCGCACCGGGCCGCCGCCGGGCTCTGTCTGGCGGCCGGGAAGCCGGTTCTGTGCGAGAAGCCGTTCACCCTGAACGCGGCCGAGGCGGCGGAACTCGTCGAACTCGCCCGCCTCCACGGCACGTTCCTCATGGAGGCCATGTGGATGTACTGCCACCCGGCCGTCCGTCGCATCGCCGAGCTGGTCCGCGAGGGCGCGATCGGTGACGTCCGTACCGTGCAGGCCGACTTCGGGATCGCGGGCCCGTTCCCCCCGGACCACCGGCTGCGGGATCCCGCGCTCGGCGGCGGCGCGCTGCTCGATCTCGGCGTCTACCCGGTCGCGTTCGCGCTGCTGCTGCTCGGCGAGCCGGAGCGGGTGCAGGCGGACGCGCTGCTGTCCCCGGAGGGTGTGGACCTCAACACCGGGATGCTGCTCGGCTGGCCGGACAAGGGCGCGACGGCTCTGCTCTCCTGCTCGATCACGGCCGGCACCCCGGTCACGGCGTCCGTGACCGGGACGGCCGGCCGGATCGACGTCCCGGACGGGTTCTTCTTCCCCGAGCGCTTCGTCCTGCACCGCGACGGCAAGGAGCCGGAGGAGTTCCTCTTCGACGGCCGCCGGGACTCGCTGCAGCACGAGGCGGCCGAGGTGATGCGTGCCGTGCGGGCGGGCGAGAAGGAGTCGCCCCTCGTCCCGCTCGAAGGCACGCTCGCCGTGATGCGGACGCTCGACGCGGTGCGTGAGCGCATCGGCGTCCGCTTCCCGGGCGAACGCCACGGCGGATGACGGCACACACCACGGCCTGACTCCGGCGAGGACCGGGACAGCGGGGACCGGCCCGGCCGTCCGGCACGTCGAACGACGTGCCGGACGGCCGGCCGCAAGGTGCCCGACGCCAGGTCAGACCTGCTGGAGCCCCGGGTTCCCCGCCTGCGTCACGAACGACGCGGTCGTGGTGACGGGCGCGCCGGGCGTCGTCACGGCGGCCACCGTGCGGAAGTCGGCACGCGCCCGCTGCTCCTCGAGGGTGACCGTCACGTAGCCGCGGCGCCCGTTGTAGAGCTTCATGTGCGGGTTCGCCGTGGTGTACGTCTCCCAGGTGGCCGGCTTGTCGGCGCCGTCCTTGCCGCTGGAGATGGACGTGGCCACGATCTCGGTGCCGACGATCTCCGCGCCGGGTGTCTCGTAGTCGCGCTTGATGTCGTAGGCGTAGGCGACGTGCACGTCGCCGGTGAGGACCATCAGGTTCTCCACGCCGGCGGACTTCGCGCCGTCCAGGACCCGGTCGCGGGAGGCGGGGTAGCCGTCCCACGCGTCCATGCTGAGCTTGGGGTCGTCGGTCAGGTCCAGGCTGCGCCGGGAGAAGTTGACCTGCTGGGGCACGACGTTCCAGACGGCGGTGGACGCACGCCAGCCGTCGATCAGCCAACGCTCCTGCTGCGCGCCGGTCATGGTGCGCGACGGGTCCTCCGACTCGGGTCCCGAGACGTGCGCCCGGTCGCCGTACGCCTGGTCCGAGCGGTACTGGCGGGTGTCCAGCACGTCGAACTGGGCCAGCTGCCCGAAGTGCAGCCGGCGGTAGAGCTGCATGTCCGGTCCGGCCGGCTGCTGCGGCGCGCGCAGCGGCTGGTTCTCCCAGTACGCCCGGTAGGCGGAGGCCCGGCGCAGCAGGAACTCCTCCGGCGGTACGCCGTTCTCGGGCGTCTCGTCGGCGTAGTTGTTCTCCGTCTCGTGGTCGTCCCAGGTGACGACGAAGGGGTGCGCGGCGTGGGCGGCCTGAAGGTCGGGGTCGGACTTGTAGAGCCCGTACCGCAACCGGTAGTCCTCCAGGGTGACCGTCTCGCGGTTGAAGTGGGCCGGCAGGACGCGGTCGGTGTAGTTGCGGGCGCCGCCCGCCGAGTTCACGGCGTACTCGTAGAGGTAGTCGCCGAGGTGGAAGACGACATCGAGGTCCTCGTCCGCGAGGTGCCGGTACGCGGTGAAGTAGCCGTCGTGGTATGCCTGGCAGGACACGGCCGCGAGCTTCAGCCGGCCGAGGACGGCGCCGGGAGCGGGGGCGGTGCGGGTGCGGCCGGCAGGGCTGATCCACGTGCCCGTGCGGAAGCGGTAGTGGTAGACCCGGTCCGCCTCCAGGCCGGCGGCCTCGACGTGGACGCTGTGGTTGAACTCGGGGAAGGCGGTGACGCTGCCCCGCTTGGCGATCCGGGCGAACGCGGCGTCGTGGGCGACCTCCCACTGGACCTGGACCCTGGCGTCGGGCATGCCGCTGCCCGGCTCGTACGGCCTGGGCGCGAGACGGGTCCACAGCACGACGGACGCGGGCTGGGGGTCGCCGGACGCCACGCCGAGCGTGAAGGGGTTCTCGGTGATCTTCCGGCCGTTGACCGTACTGGCGTGCGCGGTGCCGGGCAGGTTCACCGCGAAGGCGAGCGCGGCGGCGGCGGACGTGGCGGTGAGGAAGGTGCGTCGCCCGAAGTGCCGGGCAGCGGCTCTGAGTTCGGACGAGTGGGTCGTGTGCGCGGGTGTCATGTGGCCCTCCCCTTACGGCTGTTGTCAGTCGCATTGCAGCCGGAGCCGAAGAATCCGCGTTGTCGGGGACACAACATCCGCATGGCGGTCGGATGAGATCCGTGTACGACACATGCGCGTACGCTGCGCAAGCATGAACGCTGTAGCGAGAATCGCGGTGGTGACAGGTGCGGGCTCCGGCATCGGCCGGAGCGTGGCACTGGAACTGGCACGGGCAGGACAGGACACGGCCGCCAGTTCGACCGTTCGCCCGAAGTGGGCACTGGCGCTCGCCGGTCGGCGTAGCGAGTCGCTGGAGGAGACCGCGGCACTGATCCGTGACGTCCGGCCGGACGCGGACGTGCTCTGCGTGCCGACGGACGTGACCGAACCCGACGCGGTGGCGGCCCTCTTCGCCACGGTCCGTGAACGCTACGGGCGGCTCGACCTGCTCTTCAACAACGCGGGCACGTTCGGGCCGGGCGGCGTCCGCTTCGAGGACCTGGAGTTCTCCGCCTGGCGCAAGGTCGTCGACACGAACCTGAACGGCGCTTTCCTGTGCGCGCAGGCGGCGTTCCGGCAGATGAAGGAACAGGACCCGCAGGGCGGCCGGATCATCAACAACGGCTCCGTCTCCGCGCACGCGCCGCGCCCCGACTCGGCGCCGTACACCGCGACCAAGCACGCGCTGACCGGCCTGACGAAGTCCCTTTCACTGGACGGCCGTCCGTACTCGATCGCCTGCGGCCAGATCGACATCGGCAACGCGGCGACCGAGATGACCGGCGCCATGCAGACGGGCGTCCGCCAGGCCAACGGCGAACTGGCGCCGGAGCCGGTGATGGACGCGGCAGACGTGGCCCGGACCGTGCGGCACATGGCGGAGCTGCCGCTGGAGGCGAACGTGCAGTTCGTGACGGTGATGGCGACGAACATGCCGTTCATCGGACGGGGCTGACCAGACGGCCGGCGCCGCGAGAACGTCGGGGGCCCGGCGCCTCCGCGTTCCCCTCCGCCGGCCGCCGCACCGTGGCACTCTGCGGTCATGGAGCACACGGACACAGGCTGGGAGACCATCGGCCGCCTGCACGACTGGCTGCACGCGCACGCCAAGTACCCGCCGGAGCAGGAGATCCTGCTGCGCGTACTGAAGCTCTCCGAGGAGGTGGGCGAGGTCGCGCAGGCGGTCATCGGCGCGAAGGGCCAGAACCCGCGCAAGGGCACGACGCACAGCTGGCAGGACGTCGAGGCGGAGCTGTGTGACGTGATCATCACGGCCATGGTGGCCCTGCGCACGCTCACCCCGGACGCGGGGGAGGTCTTCGCGTCACACCTCGACCGCGTGGCGTCCCGGTCCCGGGAGACCTGAGCGGCACCGCGCCCGTACACATGGTTTCGGAGCCGTCACTCTCGGAAGACTCCCTGTTGGGGAAGGAAATCGCGCTGTAACGGAGCTGCGGGGGGCCGGAGTTGGACTTTCGATGCGCTGCCTGTGACGGCCCGGGCGCCCGCTGGGACGCCGGCCGCCGCACCGCGTTGTGCACACGGTGCGAACACCCCACGCGGTCCGGCCGCGATCCGGTCCGGCTGGGCGACATCCTGACGGCCACGGGCGACGCGCTGACGTTCGCGACCCGCACGGCCGCCGCCGCGCCGGGCTCCGTGGCCTGCCGCGAGTGCGGCAGCAGCGCGGAGCGGCACCGTACCGTGCACGGCCGCTGGATACTCATCGAACCCGGCGCCCTCGCGGTCACCACGGTCCCCGTCGGGCACCGCTGGCGCATCGCGGGTGACGGCACAGCAGTCCACCTTCGATCGGCCGCCCCGTCCGACACCTGCCGGGTCAGCCACGTCGACGTCTGCCCGGCCCGCCCGGCGCCGGCGCACTCACCGGCGTTGCACGCGGTGTGGCGGCGGAACGCCCGGCAGGGCGTGTGACAGATGCCCTGACGGCCCTCGCCCGTCCGTCAACTCACCTTGCCATAAACCTGGTTGACATCTGTTCGTCGACAGCGGTTTGATCTGGACGCTCATCGAACAAATGTCTTCGGAAAGGGAACACTTCATGACGCGCAGCAAGGCGGCAACAGCCGGCATGGCCCTCCTCGCGAGCGGTGCCCTCGTCGTCGGCATGGCAGGTTCCGCCTCCGCGAGCGGCCTCAACGTGAGTGTCAGCAGGTCCTGGGGCACGGCGACGTTCTACCCCGACGGTGACTGGCTCTATGTGACCGACACGTCCGCGGACGGCTACTCGGTGCAGGCCAAGATCGAGCGCTGGCAGAAGATCAACATCGACGCTTGGGGCTGGCGCGACCACCGGACCGGCTGCTACGACACGACCAGCATCGGCCAGCCCGGCACCGGCATCACGACGTGCAACTACGACCTGACCGAGAACGACACGGTGCGGGTCTGCATCGTCCGCAGCAAGGACGGCGTGCGCTACGGCGACTGGCTGTGCAGCGCATCGACCAAGGCCTGATCGCGGGCGGGGCCTCCGACGGTGGTCGGAGGCCCTTTCAGGTACAACACGCAGGCAGGGGCAGACGAGTCGGGCTGTACGCCGGGTTCTGTGCCCCGGGACCTCGCGGTCGTCGGGGCGACGGCCATCCATCTAGGACCGGCGTTGCCGTCGGCCTCGTGCGGTCTACCCGCGGACTCGGGCGGGCAGCCCTCGAACGTCCGCGCAGGACCACCTTCCGGCGGTCCCTCTTGACCTTGCTCCAGGTGGGGTTTACCTAGCCGCCTGAGTCACCTCAGGCGCTGGTGGTCTCTTACACCACCGTTTCACCCTTACCGAGGACCGAGGTCCCCGGCGGTCTGTTTTCTGTGGCACTGTCCCGCGGGTCACCCCGGGTGGCCGTTAGCCACCACCCTGCCCTATGGAGCCCGGACGTTCCTCGGGAGGATCACTGCTGATCCCCACGCGGCCGTCCGCCCGGCTCGTCTGCCGTGGTGACCATGCTACCTGCCGTTTCAGAGGAAGTCGGCGGTCTCCAGGTCGAAGCCGAACGGCTCGGGGAGGGGGAGGGGCTTGCCGAACGGGGCCAGGTGGTGCAGTCGGTAGTCGCCGTCCTCCGGGTCGCTGAAGAGGGTCACGGTGGAGGCATCCCGATCCACGAGCAGGTAGAGCGGGATACGACCGCGAGCGTAGCCGCGGCGCTTGGTCTCGCGGTCGATGCTTGGGCGGGACGAGGTGACCTCCAGCACCATGGACACCCCGTCACAGGGCATCCAGGAGGCCGCACCGCGGAACAGCCGCAGTGCCTCGGGTGCGAACGTACCGTCCGGGATGACGTGGTCCCTCGGGCTGCCCGGGAGCTCCTTCAGCGTCAGCCCCTTGTTCCCGGAGAACTGCATATCCGTCCGCGATCTCCGGATGACCTGGGCGACGATCTGCCCGATGCAGTCCTCGTGGTCCCCGTCCGGCGGCGGTGTCACAACAATTTCCCCCTCGATCAGCTCCGCCCGGAAGCCCTCCGGCGTGACCAGCGCCAGGAAGCCCTTCAGCAGGAACTCCGCCTGCGTGAGTTCGTGCGGCATCACAGTCATGTCGTCAGCGTCGGACATCGAGGCACCCGCCGTCCGTGAGATCGCGGTCGTTCCCTCGATCGTGGCACAGGGTCCCGCTCCGCCGACCGGTCGGCGCTTGACCTTGTCGCGGCGTCAACGTTTCTACTGAAGCCATGCGAATCGGAGAGATCGCCGCGATGGTCGGTGTGACCACGCGGGCCGTCCGGCACTACCACCATCTGGGGCTGCTGCCCGAGCCCGTCCGGCTGCCCAACGGGTACCGGGAGTACACCGTCCGCGACGCCGTGCTGCTCGCGCGGATCCGGCGGCTCACCGAGCTGGGGCTCGGGCTCGACGAGGTGCGTGACGTGCTCGCGGAGGACGCGGGCCGGGACCTCGTCGAGGTGCTGGAGGAACTGGACGCCGACCTCGGGCGGCAGGAGGCGCTGGTCCATGAGCGGCGGGCGCGGCTGGCCCCGCTGCTCGAGCAGGCGCGGGAGGGGCGGCTGCCCGCCGAGGGACCGGTGTCCCCGCTGCTGGCGGAGCTGTTCGACGACATGGCACGCGCGTCCGCGGCGCTGCCAGGGCCCGAGCCGGCGTCCGCGGCCAAGGACCGTGAGCTGCTGGCGCTGCTGGACACGATGGCGCCCACCGAGGAGCAGGAGCGGCTGATGGGGGCTATGCGCCGGATGACCGGGGCGCCGGGCGCCATGGAGCGGGCGTACGCGCTGTACGCGGAGCTCGACGCGCTCGCGGACGCCGACCCGGCCGACCCGCGGGTGGAGCGGACGGCCCAGGACCTCGCCGACATGCTGCCCGACGAGATGGTGCCGCGGCCCGGCCCGGACGGCCCGCCCCCGGAGGGCTTCCTGGACGCGTTTCTCGCGGACTTCTCGCCCGCGCAGGCCGCCGTCGTGGAGCGTGCCCTGCGGCTGGCCATGGAGCGTGTCCGGTGAACCGGCTGCTCAGCGCCCTGCGGGGCATGGCCTACGCGGTGCTGCCCGCAGAGCTGCTGGTGGCCATGTGCCTGGTGGGCGGTGTGCGGATCCCCGCCCTCGTCGTCGCCGTCGCGGAGGTGGCCGTCGTGCTGCTGCTCGCCGCGGAGGTGTTCGCCTATCTGCGGCTGCGCAGGGGCGGCCTGACCCGGCGGGAGGCGCTGGCCGAACTCGTGCCGCTGCCCGTGCTGCGTCTCGTCGGCCATGAACTGCGGCTGATGTACAGCCTGGTCCTGTGGGTCGCGCGCCGCCGTGACGGCGTCGGCCCGGACGACCGCGCTTACGGGCATGCCCGGGACCAGGCCGCGCTGATGTACGGCTTCACCTTCGTCTGCGCCGTCGAGACGGTCGTCATGGCGGTGCTGTTCCGGAACTGGCCCGCCGTGCACGCGGTGCTGCTCGTCGTGGACGTCTACACCGTCGTGTTCATGCTGGGCATCCAGGCCGCTGCCGTCACCCGCCCGCACGTCCTGTCGGCGGACACGCTGCGGCTCCGTCAGGCCGGCCATGTGGATCTGCGGATACCGCTGGAGCGGATCGGTTCCGTACGGTATGAGCTGATCTTCACGCACGAGAAGCAGGGCGAGGTCCTCGACCTGAAGATCGCCGGGCAGACGTCGGTGACGCTGGAACTGTCCGAGCCGGTGACGTACACCGGACTGCTGGGGCGGGAGCGGCCCGTCCGGACGGTCCGCGTCCACGCCGACGACGCCCGGGCGTTCGCGAAGGCCCTGCGGGAGGCGGTGGGCGGGGAGCGCCCGGCGACGGCGCCGGTCACGCCGGCGTGAACCGCACCTTCGCCCGCCCCGGGTCGGCCTCGATGAGCCGCACCCTCAGCCGCTCCCCCAGCGGCAGCGCGTCGCCGCCGCCTTCGACGCGCGCCACCACGGCCGGGTCCTCGAGGTGGACGGTGCCGGCCGCCGGGTCGTTCTCCTTCACGTCGACGACGACCGCGTCGAAGACGTCGCCGATCCGGTCCCGCAGCACGATCGCTTCAACGATGTCGAGGCACTCGCGTTCGACGGTGTTGCCGCGCCGGCCGCCCTCGGCCATCTCCTTGGGGAGGGTCTCCAGGGCGGCGGTCACCCACTCCGGCGGCTCCCGCCCCGCGACGGCGGCCAGGCACAGCTCGCCCGCGTAGCGGTCGACGAGCCGTCGCAGCGGCGCGGTGCAGTGCGTGTACTCGGCGGCGACCGCCGCGTGGACGGCCGGCACCGGGAGCACCCCGCCGGTGAACGCCGTGTACCCGGCGCCGCGCAGCAGCGTCGTGCACTCCTGGAGGAAGGCGGCGTTGCGGGGCTCGCGAGGGTCGAGGGAGCGGACGAGTTCGGCGTACGAGACGTGGTGGGGCCAGTCGACGCGCAGCGCCTTCGCCGAGCGGCGCAGCCGCGCCACGGCCCCGTCGGGGGCGGTCGGCAGGGTGCGCAGGATGCCGGTGCCCGACGCGGTCATGAGGCCGGCGGCTGCCATGCCGGTGAGCAGGGAGATCTGCGCGTTCCAGCCGTCGGCGGGGCGCGGTGCGCGGTACTCGAGGACGTACCCGCCGTCCCGCTCGGTGACCTCCTGCTCGGGGACGTTCAGGGAGATCCCGCCGCGTTCGACCTCGAGCGCCTCGCGCAGGGTGCCGATGTCCTTGAGCAGGGCCAGCGGTTCCTCCGCCGTGCCGGTGTCGATCTGCCGCTGCGCTCCTTCGTAGTCCAGCCTGGCCCGGCTGCGCACGAGCGCCCGGCGCACGTCGGTGCCGACCGTGCGCCCCTCCGCGTCGAGGTCGATCCGCCACAGCAGCGCGGGGGTGCTCTGGCCGGGCAGCAGGCTGGCGGCCCCCTCGGAGAGACCGGGCGGATGGAGGGGGACCTTCCCGTCGGGGAAGTACAGCGTCTGCACCCTCCGGTGGGCCTCCGCGTCCAGCGCCGAGCCAGGCGTGACGAAGGCGGCGACGTCGGCGATCGCGTAGTGGACGCGATAGCCCCCGTCGCGGCGGGCGAGGTGCATCGCCTGGTCGAGGTCGACGGATCCGGGCGGGTCGATGGTGAACAAGGGGATGTCCGTGGCGTCCTCCGCGGGCAGCCGCGGGGTCGTGACGGCGGTCGCGGCCTCGGCGAGGACCGCCTCCGGAAAGTCCCCCGGCACGTCGAGCGTCGTGCGCAGCTCACGCAGGGCGGCGCGCAGCGGGGCCTCGGCTGCGCCGGTCGCTTTCATGTGGCGGCGGGGCATGGACCGAGCGTAGGTCGCGGCAGGGGTGGTGGCATTTCGGCGGGGCGGGGCGGCCTTTGTACTCTGGCGCGGGGCCGCACCCCCACCCCGTGTCCGTACGAAGGAGACCTGCCGTGCTTGTGCTGTTGCCGCCGTCGGAGGGCAAGGCCGATTCCGGCCGCGGGGCTCCGCTGAAGCCGGAGTCGCTGTCCCTGCCGGGGCTCGCGGAGGCACGGGCGGCGGTGCTCGACGAGTTGGTCGAGCTGTGTGTCGCCGACGGTACGAAGGCGCAGGAGGTCCTCGGCCTGAGCGAAGGGCTGCGCGGCGAGATCGCGAAGAACGTGGAACTGCGGACGGCGGGGACCCGGCCGGCCGGTGAGATCTACACCGGCGTCCTGTATGACGCGCTGGACCTCGCCACGCTCGGCGCGTCCGCGCGCCGACGGGCCCGGCAGTCGCTGCTGGTGTTCTCCGGGCTGTGGGGCGCGGTCCGGATCGGCGACCGCATCCCGCCGTACCGCTGCTCGATGGGCGTGAAGCTGCCGGGCCTCGGGGCGCTCGGGGCGTACTGGCGCGGCCCGATGGAGTCCGTACTCCCCGAGGAGGCCGGCGGCGGGCTGGTGCTCGATCTGCGGTCGTCGGCGTACGCGGCGGCGTGGAAGCCGAAGGGCGAGGTCGCGAGCCGTACGGCGACGGTACGGGTGCTGCACTCCCGGGTCGACGAATCGACCGGGGTGGAGACGCGGTCCGTGGTCAGCCACTTCAACAAGGCGACGAAGGGCCGGATCGTCCGCAGCCTGCTGGAGGCCGGGGCGGCCCCCAGGTCACCGGCCGCGCTGGTGGAGGCGCTGCGGGACCTCGGACACGTGGTCGAGGCGGAGCCTCCCGCGAAGGCCGGGAAGGCGTGGGCGCTGGACGTGGTGGTCTCCGAGATCCACTAGGCGTTGCATGATGCGCAACGCTCGTTGCGCGTGATGCTCGGGCTGGGCAGGATGGGGCGCATGACCTCCGTGCTCGGCCTCGCCCCCGTGATCCCTGTCGTCGTCGTCGACGACGCCGCCACTGCCGTACCGCTCGCGCGTGCCCTCGTCGCGGGCGGCCTGCCGGCGATCGAGGTGACACTGCGGACACCGGCCGCGCTCGAATCGATCCGCGCGATCGCTGCGGAGGTGCCCGACGCCGTCGTCGGCGCGGGCACGGTGATCTCACCGGCCGGCGTCTCCTCCGCGGTGGCGGCCGGAGCGCGCTTCCTCGTAAGCCCCGGCTGGACGGACACCCTGCTGGACGCGATGAAGGCGTCCGGCGTGCCGTACCTGCCCGGTGTGTCCACGACGTCGGAGGTCGTGGCGCTGCTGGAACGCGGAGTGACGGACATGAAGTTCTTCCCCGCGGAGGCGGCGGGCGGCACGCCCTACCTCAAGTCCCTCGCCGGCCCGCTCCCCCAGGCCCGCTTCTGCCCCACGGGCGGGGTGTCGCTCACTTCGGCCCCGTCGTACCTCGCACTTCCCAATGTGGCGTGCGTCGGCGGCACATGGATGCTCCCGCCGGACGCGGTGGCGTCCGGGGACTGGGGCCGGGTCGAGTCCCTGGCGCGGGAGGCGGCGGGGCTGGGATAACCCGTCGCGCACCGCCGTTCCCCCCGCGTCCGGCGGCGACCGGCCTCCGCCGGACGTGTGATCACCGCGTTTCGCACGGGAGGGACACCCCGGCCCCGGACGACCCGGTGGCAGGCTCACCCCTGTCCCCTCCCGTGAGCACAGGAGGCCCGACGGCCGGAGGGTCGGCGGTGACAGGACGCACACGGCCCGATTACGCGGCAGTTGCCTCCCGGCGCCTGCGGGAGACTCTCGTCCTGGTCGCCCCGGACGGCTGCGCCGCGGGTCCAGGGAGGAGCAACGGCAGTGGACTTCGACAAGTTGGCGTCACCACTCGCGGCGGCGTACGAGCGATACGTGCAGGAAGGAAGGACGAGAGCTCCGCTCGTCCGGCAGACCCGGATGCTGGGGCTCGTTTCGGTTCGCGAGCGCGCCAAGCCCGTTCGCGTCGTGGTGTCCCTGCAGTGCGATCCGGACGTCCCGCCCGACGTCAGCTGGGGCGAGGGGATCGAACTCAACCACGGCGGCCATGAGGTACGGACCGCCATCGTCGCGCTGGACGCGCTGGACCGCTTGGCCGGCAACCCTGCCGTCAAGCGCATCGCACCCGCCACGCAACTGCGTCCCTGCCTGCACGCGGCACAGGCCAGAACGGGTACGGCAGACTTCCGGACGGACTCCGGCCTCACCGGCCGCGACGTGGTCGTCGGGGTGGTCGACACCGGCATCGATCCCCGGCATCCCGCCTTCGCCGGCCGGATCGAGCGGATCTGGGACCAGACGATGCCCGGGACCGGTGTCGCGGAAGGGGGCTACGGCACGGAGTTCACCGGCGCCGACCTGACCACGACCTCACTCTCGCGGGACACAGAGGGCCACGGCACCCACGTCGCCGGCATCGCCGCCGGAGAGGAGGGCGTCGCGCCGGATGCCCGCCTCGTGGTGGTCAAGACCGACTTCATGGATGCCCACATCATCGACGGCATCCAGTACGTCTTCCGCGTCGCGGACGAGCTGGGACTGCCCGCGGTGGTCAACCTCAGTCTCGGCGGCCACTTCGACCCGCCCGACGGTACCGACCTGATGTCCCAGGCGATCGAGGAGGCGTCGGGGCCGGGCAGGATCGTGTGCTGCGCGGCCGGGAACGAAGGCGACGACGACATCCACGCGAGGATCACCGTGCCGGACGGGACGACGCGTACCGTCCCCTGCCATCCGGGCATCCTCGACGGCGCCCCCGACGTCTTCGCCCTCAACGGCTGGTACTCCGGGAGCGACCGGTTCGACATCGCCATGGTCTCGCCGTCCGGTGCGTCGACCCCGTTCCAGGCCGTCCGGCCCTCGGGGTCGCCGGTCTCCCGTCACCAACTGCCGGAAGGCACGGTCGAACTCGTCACCCCGGGACCGGACCGCGCCAACGGTGACCACAACTTCTTCGTAGGGGTCGAACCGACCGGCCACGGTCCCGCCACCGCGCCGGGCGGATGGCGGCTCGTGGTGCGGGCCCGGGAAGTGACCAGCGGCGTGGTGGACGTATGGATGCTCGGCAACGCGGACGCCAGACCGCAGTCGCAGTTCAGCGGCCGCGCCGTGCACGACGCGCTCAAGATCGGCTCGCCGGGCACGGCATCCTCGGCCGTCACGGTCGCGGCCTTCACATCGCGCACGGAGTGGGACGACATCGACGGCATCACCCGCGAGGCGAGCTGGCTCGCAGCCGACGACATCGCGAGCTTCAGCAGCGAAGGGCCGCGCCGGGACGGCGAACCCAAACCTGACATCGCCGCTCCCGGAGCCATGCTGGTCGCCGCCCTGTCCCGGGACGCCGTCGGTGTCCGCCGTGAATTCATGACCGACACGAAGCATGTGGCGATGCAGGGCACCAGCATGGCCGCACCGTTCGTCACGGGCATCACGGCTCTGCTGCTGCAGCGCGACCCCGAGCTCGGCCCGGCCGGGCTGAAGGACATGCTGCGTGCCGACGCCACGGTCATCGGCGGGACGCCGGGAGTGTTCGACCCGAAGTGGGGACACGGACTCGTCAACGCCAAGGGACTGTGAGAATCGGCGAGTGGACTACGGAAAGCTCGACGCCCGCCTGGCCTCCGCGGTCGAGGAGGCCGCCCGCGCCCCGGAGAGCCGGAGTCTCGTCGTGGTCCTTCGCCTCACGGGAACTCCCTCGGACCGGGAGATCGCCCGGCTCCGCGAGGCAGGCGTGGAAGCACGCCCGTCGGCGGCCACGGTGCTGACGGGGGTGCTCTCGCCCCGGGATGTGGACGAGCTGTCCGAGGAGCCCTTTGTGATGTCGCTGTCCCTGTCGGGCAGACGGCGCCCCTTGTCCGACGGGTAGCCGCGACCGGGGCCGTACGGCCCTGGCCGCGCGTCTCTCAAGGGGGGCGGGGTGGCCGCTGCGCGGGGCCGTTTCCCCACCCCGCCCCTTCCCGCTGTACCGATGTGCGGGCCCGCCGCGTGGGGGCTCCGCCCGGACCCGGCACCGCGCTCCGCGCGGTGTTTCGGGGGCCCCGCCCCCGCACCCCCGCGCCTCAAACGCCGGCGAGGCTGGAGTGGCCTCCGCCGCCGGCGAGCTGATTTCGCGCAGCGAAAGCTCCGCCGCCAGGGCACGGGCCGGAGTGCCGCGCAGCGGCATTTCCAGCCCGCCCGGGGACACCTCCCACGGCCGCCAGGCCGTAGGAGGAGATTGAGGACACCGCGCGAAGCGCGGTACGCCGCCCGCAGGGCGGCACGGGGCCCGGGGCATGCCCCGGTTCGGGAAAACGCGGGGTGGGGGAACGACCCCGCGCAGCGGCTACGCCCCCGCCGTCACCGCAAGTGCGACGTGTCGTTCAGCAGCCGCAGCGACGCGTTGCCGTCCGCGTAGTACGCCACCGCCGACAGCGACGCCGCCGACAGTTCCATCCGGAACAGCGACTCCGGCGGGGCGCCGAGGGCCAGGCGGACCAGGGTCTTGACCGGGGTCACGTGCGTGACGAGGAGGATGGTGCGGCCCTGGTGCACGGCGAGGAGCTTGTCGCGCGTCGCGGCCACCCGCCTCGCCACCGTCGCGAAGCTTTCGCCGCCGCCCGTCGGCGCCGCCTTCGGGGAGGCGAGCCACGCTTCGAGGTCGTCGGGGTAGCGCTCCCGCACTTCCGCGTAGGTCAGGCCCTCCCACGCCGCGAAGTCGGTCTCGCGCAGGCCTTCCTCGATGCTCACGCCGAGGCCCAGCTTCGCCGCGACGGCGTCGGCCGTCTCACGGCAGCGCCGCAGCGGGGAGCTGACGATCGCCTGGATCGTGCCGCGCCCGGCGAGCGCCGCGGCGACGGCTTCCGCCTGGCGGCGGCCGACGGCGGAGAGCACCGGGTCGCTGCCACCGCTGCCGGAGAAGCGCTTCTCGGGGGTGAGCACCGTCTCGCCGTGGCGGAGCAGGACGAACGTGGCGGGCAGGCCCATGTCCGGGGCGCCCCACCCGGCGGACGGGGCGGCCGGCGTCGCCAGGAGCTCCGCCCCCGCGACCGCGTCGGAGACGGCGGGAGCGGCGGCAGCGGCCGCGCCCCCGGTGCGGACGAGCGCCGCCCGGGCCTTGGCCGCGCCGGCCGCCGCGTCGCCCACCACGCGCGCCGCTTCCGCGTCGCGTGCGTCGAGGGCCGCGGTGGAGCGCGACGGCTCCCACTGCTTGCCCTGCCGGCCCGCGTCCATCGCCTCGTTGGCGAGCCGGTCGGCGTGCTTGTTGCGCTCGCGCGGGATCCACTCGTAGGTGACCTGCGCGGGCGGGAAGACGCGTGCGGCCTCCGCGGCCAGCGGCTTCATGTCGGGGTGCTTGATCTTCCAGCGGCCCGACATCTGCTCGACGACCAGCTTGGAGTCCATCCGTACACGGACGAGCGCCTCCGGGTCCAGGGCGTGGGCCGCCTTGAGACCGGCGACGAGGCCCTTGTACTCGGCCACGTTGTTGGTCGCCACGCCGATGTATTCCGCGGCCTCGGCGAGCGTCTCGCCGGAGACCGGGTCGAGGACGACCGCGCCGTAGCCGGCGGGGCCGGGGTTGCCTCGTGAGCCGCCGTCCGCCTCGACGACGAACTCGCGCGGTACGGGCACTACAGCCCCGATTCGGACGTGCGGACGAGGATGCGGCGGCAGTTCTCGCAGCGCAGGACCGTGTCGGGCGCGGCGGCGCGGACCTCGTTCAGTTCGGTGATGTTCAGCTCGAGCTGGCAGCCCTCGCAGCGGCGCTGGAACAGCCGGGCCGCGCCCACGCCGCCCTGCTGGGCACGGAGCTTCTCGTACAGCTTCATCAGGTCGGCGGGGACGGAGCCGGCGACGACCTCGCGCTCCTTGGTGACGGAGGCGGCCTCGCTGTCGAGTTCCTGCTCGGCGGCGTCCCTGCGGGCGGTGGCGGCGTCGGCCTTGGCCTGCACGGAGGAGACCCGCTCGGTCAGTTCGGCGACGCGCTCCTGCACGGACTCACGGCGCTCCATGACCTCGAGGACGATGTCCTCCAGGTCGCCCTGGCGCTTGGCGAGGGAGACGATCTCCCGCTGCAGGTTCTCAAGGTCCTTGGGCGAGGTGATGGCGCCGGAGTCGAGCCGCTGCTGGTCGCGCGTGGCGCGCTGGCGCACCTGGTCGACGTCCTGCTCCGCCTTGGTCTGCTCGCGGGCGGTGTCGCTCTCCTCGGTCTGCGCGGCGACGAGCAGGTCACGCAGCTGCGTGAGGTCCTTGGTGAGCGACTCGATCTCGGCGTGCTCGGGCAGCGACCGGCGCTTGTGCTCGAGCTGCGACAGGCGCCGGTCGAGGGACTGGACGTCGAGAAGTCGGATCTGGTCGGCGGGCGCGGCGTTCAGTTGGGGGCTCCAGAGGAATCGTGGTGGGAGGACCATGGGTCGGTGACCGTCGTGGAGACGTGGACCCGCAGGTCCCAGCCGTTCCGGTCGGAAATCGCGTCGAGCTGCGCGGCGGCCTGTTCGCACCAGGGCCATTCGGTCGCCCAGTGCGCGGCGTCGACCAGGCCGAGCGGCGAGTGCTGGGTGGCCTCGGACGCCGGGTGGTGGCGCAGGTCGGCGGTGAGGAAGGCGTCCACGCCGGCGGCGCGCACGTGGTCGAAGAGGCTGTCGCCGGAGCCGCCGCTCACCGCGACGGTGCGGACCGTCGCGTCGGGGTCACCGGCGAGGCGGATGCCCTGCGCGGTGGCCGGCAGGCGCTTCGCGGCGCGTGCCGCGAACTCCCGCAGCGTCTCCGGATGGTCCAGCTCGCACACCCGGCCGAGGCCGCGACGGCCGTTCGGGTCGGAGGCGTCGGGCACCAGGGGCCGTACGACGCGCAGGTCCAGCGCGCCGGCGAGGGCGTCGGAGACGCCGGGGTCGGCGGTGTCGGCATTGGTGTGCGCGACGTGCAGGGCGATGTCGTTCTTGATCAGCGTGTGCACGACCCGGCCCTTGAAGTGGCCGGCCGCGACCGTCGTCGTGCCGCGCAGATAGAGCGGGTGGTGCGTGACGAGCAGGTCGGCGCCGAGCCGCAGCGCCTCTTCGACGACGTCCTGGACGGGGTCGACGGCGAACAGCACCCGGAGGACCTCGGCGTCGGGGTCTCCGCAGACGGTGCCGACGGCGTCCCATTGTTCGGCCCGCTCCGGGGGCCAGAGGGCGTCGAGCGCGGAGATGACTTCAGACAGACGGGGCACGCAGCAAAGGCTACCTGCCCCGCCCGCCTCCGCGGCCGTGCCCTACTTGACGAGGAAGCCGCGCAGGTCGTCGAGGACCTCGCCGGCGGCGGTGACGCCGAGACCCAGGTACCAGGTCTCGTCGGGAACGTCCTTGGCCTGCCCGGCCTTCACGGCCTTCAGGTCCTTCCACAGCGGGTTGGACTCGGCGGTGTCGCGCTTGGTCTTCGACGGGTCGCCGTAGACGCCGGTGAAGATCCAGTCGGCGTCGGCCTCGTCCATCTTCTCCGGGCTGATCTCGGCGGCGAGGTCGTTGATCTGCTGGTTCTTCGGCCGCGGGACGCCGGCGTCGTCGAGGATCGTGCCGATGAAGGACGCCTTCGCGTAGAGGCGGATCTTGCCCGGCATGTAACGGAGCATGGTGACCGTCGGCTTGTTCTCGCCGAGGTCGGTGCCGAGCTGCTTCGCCTTCTTCTCGTACTCGCCGAGCTTGCCCTTCGCCTCCGCGGTCCTGTCGAGCGCCGCCGCGTTGAGGAGGTAGTTCTCCTTCCAGGTGAAGCCCGGGCGGATGGAGAAGACCGTCGGCGCGATCTGCGACAGCTCCTTGTATTTGTCACCGGCGCGCAGCTGGCTGCCGAGGATCAGGTCCGGCTTGAGCGCGGCGATGGCCTCGAGGTTGAGGCTGTTGATGGTGCCGACGCTCCTGGGGCTGCCGGCCGCCTTCTTCAGGTAGCCGGGGATGCCGTCGTCACCCTCGGTGGGCGCGTAGCCGACGGGCTGGATGCCGAGGGAGGCGACGTTGTCCAGCTCGCCGACGTCGAGGACGACGACCCGCTTGGGCGCGGCCTTGATCTCGGTCTTGCCGAGGGCGTGGGTGATGGTGCGGGGGAACTCGCCGGCCTCGGCGTCCGTGCCCATCGCCGCTGTCTTGGCGGCTGCGTCGCCGAAGTCCTTGCCGCCCTGGGCCACGGCCTTCTTGCCGCCGTCGTCCGCCTTGGCGCCCGCGTCCTTGTCCGCACCGCCGTCGGCGCCGCAGGCGGCGAGGGAGAGAGCGGCTGCGAGGGAGACTGCGGCGGCTGTGCCACGGCGGCGTAGGGACATGACGTGCTCCTGATCCGGTACTTAGGTGGGCCTTACCTTAAGCACGGCCTGGCCCGGGAGCACAACCGCCCCCTCAATCTCAGGCGAATCAGGGCATGGCCACCCTTATGTGTGAAGAGACCTCTCTCGTGCTGTTCGGCAGGAAGTGCGAAACCTAGCTTCGGAGTCCGGAGGTGAGGCATCGATGACAGCCTGTGCCATCGAGACCGCCGCGGCAGACGGGGCGGTGGCGAGTACGGACGGTACGGACGGTTCGGACGGCGCGCGGACCACGAGCGACGCGGAGGTCCCTCGCGGTACGGCGGCCCCGGCGATCACGATCACCGCGGACGGCACGTACGGAGCCCGCCTGGCGGGGACGGGAGAGGCGCTGTTCCCCGAGCGCTGGACCCTCGACGGCCTTGAGCCGTACGCCGTTCCGCTGCCGCTCGACCAGCCGGAGGAGCGCGACGCACAGGTGCTGCCGCTCTCCGACGGCCGGGTGCTGATCAGCCGCCGGGTCGCGGAGCGGCACACCTTCTCCCTGCTGTACCCGACCGGTCCGGCGACGGGCGAACTGCCCCTCGGGGCCGTCCCCGCCGAGGAGTCGACACTGCTGCCGCCGTCCCCGGACGGGGTCCTCGCGTACGCCCTTGTGCCGTACGCGCACTCCACCGGCATCTGGCTGGTGACGGGCGGCGCCCGCGGCCCCGAGCGCGTCGCGGAAGTGGCGGGGCACTGCTCGGGCGGCGCCTGGCTGGACCGCGCGGGACGGCTGCTCGCGCTGGACCGCAGGCGGGGGGACGGCGGCCCCGTCAAGACGGTCGTGGTCGACCTGGCGCGCGGGGGCGAGGTCACGCCGCTGCTCCAGATCACGGACGAGAGCGACGACCGGCTGCTCCTCGCGGACGCCGACAGCGGTCTCCTGCTGATCCGTTCGAACGCGCCGGGGCCCGGGCAGGACCGGCTCGGCTGGGGCGTGCTGGGCAGCACCCGGCCGGTGCGTTTCCCTCGGAGCCTGCGGCTGCCGGACGCGCTGGTGACACCATTCGCGGTGCAGCCCGGGCAGGTCCTGATGCCGGAGAGCTGCGCGGTGGCCCTGCGGATCGACGGCGCGGCCGGCAGCTGGGTGGGCCTGTGGCGCCCCTCGGCCAGCGGAATGATTCAACTCGCCGCTCCGGAGGGCTGGTTGGCGGGCGCCGGCACCTGGAGCCGGGACGGCGTGCTGCAACTGCCGTGCGCGACGGAGTCGATGCCGTGCGGGGTGATCCGTACGGAGGTTCCGGAAGCCCTCGGCGTCTCTGCAGAAACCTTCGGTCACATGGCGCCCACAGAACCGGCACAAGCGGAAGCCGCAGGTGGGGAACCATGCGAGGGCTCCGACGGTCCTGTTGTGTGCAGGCCCGTTCCGTTGCAGCAGGCGCCGCTCACCGGGCGCGCCGCCCGTGGTTAGACTCACGGGCCGGGGCGACCGGGCCACGGTTCCGGCCGGCGGCCGGGGAGCCTGCGACACGTGTAAGCAGCGATTTTCTACGGGGTGACTTCCCACATGTCAGAAGCCCGAACCGACACGACCCAGACGCGCCCGCAGACCGCGGCGACGGGACGGGGCGAAGCCGGCGGCGGCAGTCCGGGTACGGGTGCCGGTAGGCACCGGGGCGGTGCAGCGGCGAAGGACGAGTCGTCGGCGCCGGGACGGGGGCGGCATCGGAGGCCGTCGGGGGGCGACGGAGCGTAAGGGCGGCACGGGTGGCGCGGCTGGCGCCTGCGGCGGGCTTGTCCCCTACCCGCCCCTTCCCGAAACCGGGGCAAGCCCCGGACCCCGTACCGCCCTGCGGGCGGCGTACCGCGCTTCGCGCGGTGGCCTCAAGCTCCCCCTACGGCCTGGCGGCCGTGGGAGGTGCCCCCGGGCGGGCTGGATTTCGCTGCGCGAAATCAGCCTCGCCGGCGTTTGAGGCGCGGGTGCGGGGGCGGAGCCCCGTAAACACCGCGCGGAGCGCGGTACGGGCCCGGGCGGATCCCGGTTTCGGGAAGGGGAGGGTAGGGGAAAGGCCCCGCGACGCAGCGGCCCCCACCGTCACCCCCGCCTCAGCCCCAGCACCTCCCCCGCCGCGAAGGTCTCCCCCCGGGGCCTCGCCCCGAAGTACGGCGTCAGGACGCCGTCCAGTTCCTCGAAGCTGAACGTCGGGCCCTTCGACAGCGACGCGTCGAACTTGGCCGCCACCCGGGGGCGTTCCACCACCGCCACCATCCCGCCGTGCACGACGAGCAGTTGGCCGTTGACGACGGCCGCCGCGGGCGAGGACAGATAGCCGACCAGCGGTGCGACATGCTCCGGCGACAGGGCGTCGAAGCCGCCCGGTTCCGCCTCCGCGAAGCCCGCGAAGACGTCCTCGGTCATACGGGTCCTCGCCCGGGGGCAGATGACGTTCGCCGTGACGCCGTACTTCGCGAGGGCGTGCGCCGTCGAGGTCGTCAGGCCGACGATGCCGCCTTTGGCGGCCGCGTAGTTGGGCTGGCCCGCCGAGCCGGCGAGGAACGCCTCGGAGGAGGTGTTGACGATGCGTCCGTACACCCGGCCGTCCGCCGCCGCCTTGGCTCGTTCTCTCCAGTGCGCTGCCGCGAATCGCGTGGTGTTGAAGTGGCCCTTGAGGTGGACCCGGATGACCGCGTCCCATTCGTCCTCGCTCATCGAGAAGACCATCCGGTCGCGCAGGATGCCCGCGTTGTTGACGAGGATGTCCAGCTTTCCGTACTCACGGACGGCGAGATCGACCAGGGCGCGGGCCGTGCGGAAGTCGGCGATGTCGCCCAAGTGGGCCACGGCCCGGCCGCCCGCCGCCCGGATCTCGTCGGCGACCGACTCGGCGACCGATCCGGCGACCGACTCGTCCCGTCCCGGCGGCCCGTAGTCGTTGACGACGACAGCCGCGCCCAGCCGCCCCAGTTCCAGCGCCTCTGCTCGTCCGAGGCCGCGGCCCGCGCCGGTGACGATCGCGCTCAGACCTTCGAGGGGGAGTGACATGCGTCCCGTCCCTCAGATCTCGATGCACGTGCGCAGGGCCTCGCCGCTGCGCATCTGCGCCACCGCGTCGTTGATGCCGGCGAGCGGCACCCGGTGGGTGATGAGGCCCGCCAGGTCGATCCGGCCGGCCCGCCAGAGCTCGATGGCCCGTTCGTAGGAGCGGAGCACGTCACCGCCGCCGTACATGGACGGGAGGATGCGCTTCTCGTCGAAGAACAACTCGAACATGTTGAACCGCAGATGGTCGTCCATCGCGCCGGCGCCGACGATGCACAGCGTCCCGCCGCGCCGGGTCGTCTCGTAGGCCGTGCGGGCCGTCGCCGACTTCCCGACGACCTCGAAGACGTAGTCGAAGCCCTCCCCCGCGGTGATCCGCTGTTTGGCGTCGCCGAGCGCCTCCGGCTCCACCGCTTCCGTCGCACCGAACCGCAGGGCCGCCTCACGCCTGGACGCGACGGGATCGACGGCGACGATCTGTGCGGCGCCCCGCAGTTTCGCGCCCTGGATGGCGGAGATGCCGACGCCGCCGCAGCCGATGACGGCGACGGAGGAACCGGTTTCCACCTTTGCCGTGTTGATGGCCGCGCCGAGTCCGGTGGTGACGCCGCAGCCGATGAGAGCGGCGATGTCGAAGGGCACGTCGTCGGGTATCGGCACCGCGCAGCCCGCGTCGACGACGACCTCCTCGGTGAAGGTTCCGGTGCCGGCGAAGCCGAAGACGTCGCCGCCGGGACGGCGGAAGTTGGGGGTGCCGGCGTTCATGAACCCGGCGAGGCACAGATGGCTCTGACCCCGCTTGCACGAGGGACAGGCTCCGCAGGCGGGCAGCCAGCACATGAGGACCCGGTCGCCGGCGCCGAGTCCGCCGACCCCGTCGCCGACGTCGAGGATCTCGCCGGCGCCCTCGTGGCCGGGCACGAAGGGGGCGGGCTGCGGCAGCACACCGTTCATGGCGGAGATGTCGGAGTGGCACAGGCCGGTGGCCCTGATCCGGATCCGTACCTTGCCGGGGCCGAAGCCCACCGCCTCGACGTCGTCGAGGACTTCGAGTTTGTCCTGGCCGATCTCGTGCACTACGGCTGCGCGCATGGTGCGGCTCCCTTCACACGGTTTCTACGAGGGTGTCGGCGAGGACGGGGGCGTTGTCCCGGTCGGCGGCGGTCACCGCGACCTGGACGCGGCCGGGCAGGTCCCACATCCGGATGCGGAGGGTCTCGCCGGGGAAGACGACGCCCGCGAAGCGGGTGCGGTACGAGCGGACGCGGGTGACGTCCCCGTCGAGCAGGGTGTCGACGACGGCCTTCAGGGTGGTGCCGTATGTGCACAGGCCGTGCAGGATCGGCCGGTCGAAGCCGGCGAGCTTGGCGAAGTCGGGGTCGGCGTGCAGGGGGTTGAGGTCGCCGGAGAGCCGGTAGAGCAGGGCCTGGTCCTCGCGGATGTGCCGCTCCACGGTCCGGTCGGGGGCCCGGTCGGGAAGGTCGAGGCGCTCGGACGGCCCGCGTTCCCCGCCGAAGCCGCCCTCGCCGCGCACGAAGAGCTGGGCGTCGCTGGTCCACAGCGGCCCGTCGTCGTCGGCCGCCTCGGTGCGCAGGACCAGGACCGCGGCCTTCCCCTTGTCGTACACGGCGGCGATGCGTGAGGTGGAGGTGGCCGTGCCGGTGACGGGGATCGGGCGGTGCAGCTCGACGCGCTGACCGCCGTGGAGCACGGACGCGAGCCGGATGTCGAGCCCGGGGAGATCGAGGCCGCCGACGACGCCCTTGCCCGCGCCCGCGACGGTGGCGAAGCTCGGCAGCACGTGGAGCCGGGACTCGAGGGTGTAGCGCAGTTCGTCGGGGTCGGTGGCGGGGCGGCCGGCGCCCACGCCGAGGTGGTACAGCTGGATGTCCTTGTGGTCCCAGGTGACGGTGGTGGAGCGGGGCTCCGCGGCGACGGCCCTGGCTGCGTCGATGGGCATGGGGCTGCTGCTCCTCGGTGAGGGGAAGACCTCGGCACGGCCGTCCGCACCGTCGGCCGCACCGAGGTCGTACGGGACCGGCCAGGCGAGCCGTTCTAGAACGCGTTCTAGGCCGATGGCCCTATGTATAGCGCGGCCTCGGGAGGTTGTGAAGACTGCTGACACAACGTCAGTTCCGTTCGGGCGGCCGCACACCCAGGACATTTGTCACCGGCGGGTCCGTACATACGGCTCTGCCGGGCGGGCCGGCCGGTCCGTAGCGTCGGGGCCATGAACAGTTTCGGAACACGTCGGTGCGGTGGGCCCGTGGCAGCCGGTCCGCCAGGCGGATTCGCGATGCTGCCCTGGCTGCTGATGGGGCTCGGCGCCGTCGCCAATCTCGTCAAGGGCGAGACCCCGAACCCCTGGATCGGCGCCCTCGGGGTGCTCGCCTTCAACACCCTCTACCTCGCCGTCGTCTTCCGCGCCTTCCACGACGCCAAGCGCGACTCCGCGGTGACCCGGGGCGCGCTGGTGGCTCTGGCCGTGCTCACCTTCTGCCTCGCCGCCGGCTACGGCGGTGACTGGCTGCTCTTCTTCCCGCTCCTCGGTCTGGCCGTGGGCGCGGTGGTGCGGGGCCGGCTGCTGATGCGGGTCGTCGTGCCGCTCTGCGTGGCCGCGGGCGCCGTCGCCGTCTGGCGGGACGGCTGGGTCGCGATCAGCGTCGTGTACGGCACGTTCCTCTCGTCGATGGTGACCGCCGTCGTCCTCAAGCTCTCCGGGACGGTCGCCGAACTACGCGCCGCCCGCGAGGAGCTGGCCCGGAGCGCCGTCGAGCAGGAACGGCTGCGCTTCTCGCGTGACCTGCACGACCTGCTGGGCCACACCCTCTCGGTGATCGTGGTCAAGGCGGAGGCCGCCCGCCGTCTCGGAGAACGGGACATGCGGGCGGCGCTGACCCAGATGACCGACATCGAGGCGGTGGGGCGCCAGGCCCTCACCGAGATCCGCGAGGCGGTCACCGGCTACCGCGAAGGCAGCCTCACCGCGGAACTCGCCCGCGCCCGCGACACCCTGACCACCGCCGGCATCGCCCCCCTCGTGCGGCTGTCGGGCCCGCTGCTGGAACCGGAGGCGGAGACCCTGCTCGGCTGGGTGGTGCGGGAGTCGGTGACCAACGTCGTACGCCACTCAGGGGCGTCGCGCTGCGAGATCGCCCTCACGGGTGCCGCCGACCACGCCCGCCTCACGGTCACGGACGACGGCCGCGGCCCCCGCCCCTCGACAGCACCCCCGGGCTCGCCCGGCAGCGGCCTGCGGGGACTCTCGGAACGGCTCGCCGCGGCGGGCGGCACACTGGAGTCGGGCCCCGCCCCGCGGGGCGGCTTCCGCGTGACCGCCGAGGTGCCGGTCGCGGTCGTAGCCTGAGTCCGTGAACGAGATGCCGCGGGACCACAGACCGGCGAAGTCCGTGCGTGTCCTTCTCGCGGAGGACCAGGGCATGATGCGGGGCGCACTCGCCCTGCTGCTCGGCCTGGAGGCCGACATCGACGTGGTGGCGCAGGTGGGGCGCGGTGATCAGATCGTGGACGCGGCGCTCACGTCCCGGCCGGACGTGGCGCTGCTGGACATCGAACTCCCGGGGCGCAGTGGCCTGGACGCCGCCGCCGACCTGGCGCGGGAGGTGCCGGACTGCCGGGTGCTGATCCTCACCACGTTCGGCAGGCCGGGCTATCTGCGGCGGGCCATGGAGGCAGGGGCGGCCGGGTTCCTCGTCAAGGACGGGCCCGTGGAGGAGCTGGCCCAGGCGATCCGGCGGGTACTGACCGGCGAGACGGTCGTCGATCCGGCGCTGGCCGCGGCGGCGCTCGGCGCCGGGCCGAACCCGCTGACGGCCAGGGAACGGGACACTCTCGCCGCGTCGGTGGACGGGGCGACCGTCGCCGACATCGCGGTCGAGCTGCACCTGTCCGAGTCGACCGTACGGAACTACCTGTCGTCGGCGATCGGCAAGACGGGCACCCGCAACCGCATGGAGGCCGTGCGGGCGGCCCGGCAGCAGGGCTGGCTCTGAGGACCGCACCCGGCCCGCCCCACCGTGGTCACGCCCGGTCCGCCGCGGGCCGCGGCAGCCACAGCAGCATGAGCACCGCGCCCGCGAGGAGCACACCCGTCCCTGTACGGAAGGCCAGCGCGTAACCGGCCGTCAGGTCCTCCGGTCCGGTGGCGCCGCCGGAGCGTGCGGCGGCGACGGTGGACAGGATCGACAGGCCGAGCGCGCCGCCCATCGTGCGGGAGGTGTTGATGAGGCCGGAGACGAGGCCCGCGTCGTCGGGGTCCGCGCCGGAGGTGGCGAGGGCGGCGAGGGGTGTGGCGGCCAGGCCGATGCCCGCCATCATCAGGATGCCCGGGCCGGCGATCGCCGTGAGGTACGTGCCGTCGGCGGTCATCGTGGACTGCCAGCCGAATCCGGTCGCGGCGATCAGGGTGCCGACGACGGCGACGTTGCGCGCGCCGCCTCTGGCCATCAGCGACGGCGCCAGTTTCGAGCCGACGATGACGCTGACGGAGCTGGGGACGAGGGCGAGGCCGGCCTCCAGCGGGGTGTAGCCGAGGACGTTCTGGGCGTACACCGTCATGAAGAACCACATCGCGAAGGACGCGGAACCGGTCACCAGCATGGCCACGTTGGCGGCCGACACGGCTCGCGAGCGGAACAGCTTCAGTGGCATGAGCGGCGCCTTCGCCCTGGCCTCCACCGCCAGGAACAGGCCGAGCAGCGCGAGCCCGCCGAGGAGCGGCAGCAGCGTCACCCCGGCCCCCCAGCCGGACTCCTCCGTCTGCACGATGCCGTACGCGACGGCGGCCAGGCCGCCCGTCACCAGGACCGCGCCGGGCAGATCGAGCCGGCGGCTGCCGCCGGTGCGGCTCTCCGTCAGCCACAGGACGGCGGCGGCCAGCACCACCACGCCGACGGGGACGTTGATGAGCAGCACCCAACGCCAGGACAGCAGGTCGGTCAGTACCCCGCCGACGAACCCGCCCGCCGCGCCGCCCGCGGCTCCGACGGCCGCCCAGGTGGCGATCGCGCGGGTCCGTGCCGGGCCCGGCGGCACGGCGGAGGTGATGATGGTCAAAGTCGCCGGCGCGAGGACGGCCGCGCCGAGCCCCTGCACCGCGCGTGCGGCGAGCAACTGCCAGCCCTCCTGGGCGAGTCCGCCCGCGACGGACGCGGCGGTGAACAGGCTCAGTCCGACGATGAACATCCGCTTGCGGCCGTATATGTCCGCCGCCCGCCCGCCGAGGAGCATGAACCCGGCGAACGCGATCGAGTAGGCGTTGAGCACCCATTGCAGCCCCGTCGCGGACAGTCCCAGGTCGGCACGCATCGACGGCAGCGCCACGTTCACCACGGACACGTCCAGCACGACGAGGAACGCGCCGGCGCACGCGGCGAGGACCACCGCCCAGGTACGGGGCGAGGGCGTGGTGGGCGCGGAGGCGAGCGACTGCTGCGCGTTCGAGGGAGCTTGGGGCATGCCTGTCATGGTCGCAGCGACAGGGCGGTCCGTACATCCTGATTTCGATGTACGGCTCACGTGGCATGGGACCAGGACCAGGGACCTAGTAGGGCTTTGTGCCCGTGGTGGCGGTGACGGCATTTCCGGGGCGCGTGTGCGCCGGCGCGCGGGTGGTCACGGCCGACCTCGGCCGGACGGGTGCCGTGGTGGGTGCTGTGCAGGTCACCGGGCACCGGCACACGGGCGGCGGCCGCGGTGGGCCGATTGATCCCCGTCGTCTCGTGGAAGTGCTGTTGCACGTGACGCTACTGCCCAATGAGGAGGAGGAAGTGCGATGACCATCGCTCCTGAGGTTTCCGTCCGGCGTGAACGGTCGGCGGCGGTCCCTGTCGTGGTGGCCGCGGCCATGGCTCCACTGCTGGTATGGCTGGTGGCCGACCCGCTGCTCGGCGCGCGGCTGGAGGTGATCACGCCGCGGGGCGCGGTGGAGCTCGGCGCCCCGCAGATCCTGATCGCCGGCGTCCTGTCCGCACTGGCGGGCTGGGGTCTGCGCGGTCTCCTGGACCGGTTCGCACTGCGGCGGGGCCGGACGATCTGGGTCGTGGCGGCCGTGCTGGTGCTGGCGCTGTCGTGCCTGCCGCTGACGGACCCCGCCATCAGCACCTCCACCCGCCTGTGGCTCGGCCTGATGCATGTCGTCGTGGGAGCCGTGCTGATCCCCGGGCTCGGTCGCCGCAGGGACGACCGGCACGCCGCCGCCGGGAGCCGTGGCCGACGGTCCTCGTGACCGGAGGGAGCGTCGCACTTCGGGGCCGGTCCCGCCGGGGCGCTCGGGCAGGAACAGCCGCCAGGACAGCGTGCATGAGGCGGTGCCGGAAGCGGCAGGGTTCCGGACCCGGCCTCTACTGCCAGGTCGCGGTGTCGGGGTCGATGCCGTGGGCGCGCGCGGCGGCGTCGACGATGCGACGGAACCACGTGGCCAGGCCGGCGCGGATGCCGTCGTAGTGGGCGGCGAATCCCGGATCGGCCTCATACATGCGGCCGAGACAGACCTGCATCTGCCTGGTGAGGGGAAAGTACGAAGCAAAGACTTCGCGGTGCCGCTCGACGAGTTGATTCGCTTCCGGGCTACCGGGTTCGACGCCGGCGTCCATCGCATCCCCGAGGGCGCGGTCGAGGTCGGCAACGGCGTCGGCGACGGTCTGCCACTCTTCCGGACCGCGAGCGGCCGAGCGTTCGGCGTACTGCTGCCATTGCGTCGTGGCTCCGTAGCGCTGACGGGCTTCGACGGGCCAGTCCGGGTTCCACCGGGGGCCGAGGATCGCGGACTGCTGCTCGGCGGTCAGCAGCAGGCCGCGCTCGTGGGCGTCGATCATCCGATCCAGTCCGGCGCCGAGCTGCTGGAGGCGGTCGATCCGTTCGGTGACCTGTTTGCGCTGCCCGCGCAATGCGTCGGGCACGTCCGCGGTCGAGTCGTCCAGGACGGCCCGAATCCTGTCCAGGCCGAGACCGAGCTCACGGTAGACGACGATGCGGTGCAGGCGTTCCAGATCACCGGCGGTGTAGAGCCGGTATCCGGCGGCCGTGCGCAGCGACGGTCGTGCCAGACCGATGTCGTCCCAGTGGTGCAGGGCGCGGACCGTCACGCCGAGACGCGCCGAGGCCTGACCGACTGTCAGGCCCTCGGCGTCAGTGGCATCAGACATGGTCCTCATTGTCGCCTCGAGCGACGTCCGGTGGAGTGATCCCGACGGCTGCCAGGTTCCGGGCCTCCTGACTGTCCGGATCGAAGGGCTTCGCCGCGGTGAAGACGATCCGTGCGTTCTCGGGGGTGGTCACCGCCACATCTCGGGTGTTCCAGGGAGTGTCCCGTGGACCGTCGACCGAGTCCGGGCGCAGCGCACGACAGGCCTCGACCAGGGAATCGACCTGGCTGAGCACGCACGAGAAACTGACGCTCATCGCCGGCGTCTCCTCCGGCACGCTCTCCGCCGGGACGAGGAGTACGTCCTGGAACGCCCACCGGCGCAGATGCACGAGCCTGCCGGGGATGCTGAACAGCTCGAAGAACCCGAGGCCCCGGACCCAGAAGTCCACCGACTCCGCCAGATCACTCGTGGGGATCGTCACGAACGCCGGCATTCCGTAGATGCCACGGAACGGCTCCGGCGGAACCGCGTCCGGGCCGGGAGTGGGCACGGGACTGATCTCGAACGCGTTGTAGTAGTCGCTCATGGGGCCCACCCTTCAGCCTCACGCGACGTGAGGGTCAAGCCCGTCGCCGAGCGCGACGGTGCGGCTGGACGCGGCACGAACGGTCCGGTCGCTACGGCGGGACGGCACCGGACCGTCCGCGTCTGCCTCACGATCCGGGTGGGAAGGGGCCGTCAAAGGCGCCCCGTACGCCTGCAACCAGTGCGGCAGTTGGCTCCGTAGCACCGGCCCGACCAGCCGCGAGAACATGCCGTCCGTGCCCAGCGCCGCGTCCACCCGTTCACTGAAGTCCCGGGTGGGGACCTTCTTCGCCGTCTCGATCCGGCCGACCAGCGCGCCGGTGACGAAGATGCACGAGCCCAACCGGGCCTGGGTCATGCCCGTTGCTTCCCTGCGGCTGCGCAGTTCCGCGCAGTAGTGGTCCAGCGCGATGCGCCGGGGTCGAGGTTGCGCATGTGGACCATCGCGTCGGCCCCCCGTTCGCTGTGGCTTCCGGCCGACCGTCAGCACCCCGGCGCATCCGCGTGAGGTGAATCACGCAGGACACCTCGAACGAGGGACCTACCGGCGCGTAGGGCACGATGGCCTGATCCGTACGACCCCGTCCAGGAGGACCCCATGGCGCCCGTCGCTCCCAAGCCGGAGATCCTTGCCGCCTTCGAGGCCGCCAAGGGCTTCATGCCCGTGGGTGAGGGCCTCGCCCTGTACGCGGCCGCCGCCGAGGCCGGGGCGCTCGGGCTGCCGCTGCTGGAGGTGGGGACGTACTGCGGGCGCTCGACGATCCTGCTGGCGGACGCGGCGCGGGAGGCCGGCACGGTCGCCGTGACCGTGGACCACCACCGGGGCAGCGAGGAGCAGCAGCCCGGCTGGGACTACCACGACCCGGAGACGGTGGACCCCGAGGTCGGTCTCATGGACACGCTGCCCACGTTCCGCCGCACGCTGCACAAGGCCGGTCTCGAGGAGCATGTCGTCGCGGTCGTCGGACGGTCGCCGCAGGTGGCGAAGGTGTGGGGCGGGAAGGCCGGGCTCGTCTTCATCGACGGCGGCCACACGGACGAGCACGCGACGAACGACTACGAGGGCTGGGCCCCGCATGTCGCGGAGGGCGGGCTGCTGGTGATCCACGACGTCTTCCCCGACCCGGTGGACGAGTGGACCGGCCAGGCCCCGTACCGCATCTACCTCCGCGCCCTGGCGTCCGGCGCGTTCACCGAGGTCTCGGCCACGGACTCGCTGCGCGTCCTGCGCCGCACCGGCCCGGGCATCTGACAGACGCCCCCGGGACCGGGGCCGCACGCCGTACGGGGGTCCGGTCGGGTGCGACACCGTCGACAGTCCGACCACCGGACCCGCCGCCCGCTAGCATCGCGACCGTGTCGTACGACGAGAACCAGCACCGTGATCTCCGGCCGCGCCCCTCCCGGCGCGGCCTCGTCGCCGTCGTCGCGGGCGCGGCGCTCGTGGTGGGCGGTGCGGGCGGGTGGCTGGTGTGGCAGGCCGACGGTTCCGGGGGCGGCAGCGCCCCGGCCGGGTCCGCGACCTCCGCGGACAAGCCCGGCGGCTCCAAGGCCCCGTCTCCGGCCCCGTCCGGTTCGAAGAGCGTCGCGCCGCCCCCCTCGTCCCCCGCGCCCTCCCCTTCCAAGAAGGCCGGTCCGCTCGCGGGGAAGGTCGTCGTGGTGGACCCGGGACACAATCCCGGGAACTTCTCGCACACCCGCGAGATCAACCGCCAGGTGGACATCGGAACCAACCGCAAGGAATGCGACACGACAGGCACGGCGACCTCCGCCGGTTACCGTGAGGCCGATTTCACCCTCGATGTTTCACGACGTCTCCGCACACTCCTCGAAGAGCAGGGCGCACAGGTCGAATTCACCCAGGACGGCGATCGTCCGTTCGGTCCGTGCATCGACGAACGGGCACGATTCGGCAACGAAGCGCGGGCCGATGCGGTCATCTCGGTCCATGCGGACGGGTCGGCCGTCGGCAACCGCGGATTCCACGTGATCCTCCCCGATCGGGTCAAGGCGGGCGCCGCCGACACCTCGAAGATCGTGGGCCCCTCGCGCGAACTCGGCGAACGCATCGCCGGCCGGTTCCTGCGCGCCACCGGAAGCTCCCCGTCCAATTACGTGGGCGACGGAACCGGCCTCGACGTGCGCAAAGATCTGGGCGGACTGAACCTTTCGACCGTGCCCAAAGTCTTCATCGAATGCGGCAATATGCGGGATCCTGAGGACGTCGCTCTGCTCACCAGCCCGAGTTGGCGGCAGAAGGCGGCCCAGGGAATGGCGGACGGCATCAGCAGCTACCTACAACGGTGAGTGCGATACCGGGCGGACGTCCGGAACCGGCAGACGATAGATTCACCTCTACGATGGGGAGTCACCCCCGAGCTCCGCGTCAGCGCACACCGCCCGCACAGGCGGCAGCGAAGACCGCCCCGATGATGAGACGACGACGAAGGATTTTTACGTGAACATCCGCTCCCTCACTCGAGGCGACGGCGTGGTGATCGGAGCAGCGGTGGTGCTGTTCATCGCCTCGTTCCTCAGCTTCACCAGCTACGAATGCCCCGGCGGTGGCGACTGTGGCCCCACTTTCAACGCCTGGGACTCCTTGAGCACGGTGATGTCCATCTACATCGGCGGCATCATCGGCGCCGCGCTGCTGATCCTCAGCCGCGGCATGCCGGGCCGCAAGGTCGCAGGTCTGGACCTCGGCCAGTTCGGCGTGGCCCTCACCATCTTCGCGCTCTGGACGATGTTCTGGACGATCATCGACATGAACAGCGCGGGCGCCGGCGCCATCCTCGGCCTGCTGGGCACCATCGCCCTGGCCGGCGGCGCCATCGCCACTCCGCTGGTGCCGGCCCTCAAGGCCCCGCTCGTCGGCGCCCCGCGTCCGGCCGCCGTCCAGCCGCCGTACGGCATGCAGCCCCAGCCGCAGGGTGGTTACGGCTACCCGGGCGCCGGTGCCGGTCAGCCGTCGTACGGTGGCCAGCCGGGTCAGCCGCAGCCCTACGGCGCGCAGGGCGGGCAGCCGCAGGCCGCCGCCCAGCCCGCCGCCGCGGGCCCGGCCGACACCTCCCAGGGCGGCGCCCCGTCGGACTTCACCCCGTTCTGGTTCGCCGTGCCGGTGGCCCGTCCGCTGTACGGCGAGGACGGTTCGCCGACGCCGATCGCCGAACTGGCGCCCGGCACCTGGTACCTGGCGGTGGAGCAGCGCGGTCCGGGTCTCGTGGCCCAGACGCAGGACGGCCGTCGTGGTGTTCTCCAGGACACCTCGGGCATCCAGCGCGGCTGATTCCTCTCGCACACAGCGCGGCCCCTCGCCCTTCCGGGCGGGGGGCCGTTGCCGTACCCTGACGCCCCGTCAGAAGACCTCCGGGCGGGGGAAGGACGGACCGGCATGCGACTCGGACTCGCCCTCGGCTACTGGGGCCGCGGCCCAGACCCCGGACAGCTCGAACTGGCCCGCGAGGCCGAACGGCTCGGCTACGACTCCGTGTGGACGGCGGAGGCATGGGGGTCGGACGCGTTCACCCCGCTCACGTGGATCGCGGCCCACACGTCCCGCATCCGGCTGGGCACCGCCGTGGCGCAGATGGCCGCACGCACCCCGACGGCGACCGCGATGCACGCGCTGACCCTCGATCACCTGTCCGGCGGCCGGATGATGCTGGGGCTGGGCCTGTCGGGACCGCAGGTGGTGGAGGGGTGGTACGGCCGCCCGTTCCCCGGCAGCCCGCTCACCGCGACACGCGAATACGTCGACGTGATTCGCCAAGTCCTTGCCCGGGAGGGGCCGGTGGAGCTGGACGGGCGCTTCCACCGCCACCCGTACACGGGCGACGACGGCACCGGAACGGGCAGGCCACTACGGCCCATCACCCATCCGCTGCGCGCGGATCTGCCCGTACTGCTGGGGGCGGAGGGGCCGAAGAACATCGCGCAGACGACCCGTATCGCGGACGGGTGGCTGCCCCTGTACTGGTCGCCGCTGCGGACGGACGTCTACGCGGCGTCCCTCGCCGACCTCCCGGCGGGCTTCATGGTCGCCCCGATGGCCCGGGCGCGGGTCTGCGACGACGTCGCCGAGGGTCTGCTGCCCGTGAAGGCGATGCTCGGCTTCTACATCGGCGGCATGGGGCACGCGACCCGCAACTTCCACGCCGGGCTGATGGCGCGGATGGGGTTCGCGGCGGAGGCCCGCCGGATCCAGGAACTCTTCCTGGCGGGCCGCAGACAGGAGGCGGTGCTCGCCGTGCCCGACGACTTCGCGGACGAGATCTCGCTCGTCGGACCGCGTGAACGCATCGCGGAGCGGCTGGAGCTGTGGCGGACCGGCCCGGTCACGGACCTGCTGGTCACGGCGCCGGACCCGCACACGCTGCGGGTGCTGGCCGAGCTGAACGCGTAACGGCGGCCTCAGCCGCCGAGTTCCGACGTGGAGGGCACCTTGTCCTTGACGGGCGCGCCCGCGCTCCTGCCGGCGTCCTTCACATCGGTGATGACGGACTCGAAGCTGTTGACGTCCTTCTCGTCGATGGTGCCGTCGCGCAGCTTGGTGCCCATGTTCTTCAGCTTCTCGATGCCCTTGCCGAGCGGCGCGACCGCCTTCGAGAGCAGCGGGTCGCCCTTGGCGTTCTGCACGGCCGCCTTGAGCCTGTTGTAGGTGAAGGCCCCCGCGAGCCCGGCCTTCACCAGGGCGAACGTCCGTCCGTCGGCGCCCTTCTTGAATCCGAAGCGACGAGGGCACGACGCAGGCGGCCGCGGCTGCGGCCGGCGGACGATCCGGATACGGGAACGGACACGGGAACCTCCAGGCAGACTGCCCCGAGCGTCACTCGGCGGCCCCGTACCGCCACTTGGGCGAGCCCGAACGGGTTTCACACACGCACAAGCGGCAACACGCTGAGCATGACAACACGCACGAGCAGTACCACCACAGTGGCGAGAGTCGTCGCCGTCGTAGCGGACGTCATGGCCTTCGTCATCGGCCTGTGGATCCTGATGTACCTGCTGGACGCCAACAGGGCCAATGACCTTGTGGAGTTCGTCCGCGAGTCGGCCCGCTGGCTGGCCGGCTGGTCCCACGACCTGTTCACCTTCGACAAGGAATGGGCGCGGGTGGTCGCGGGCTACGGGCTGGCGGCGATCGTCTACCTGTTCATCGGCCACGCGGCGGCGGGTGCGCTGCGGCGCCGCTGACCGCCTGCGGCGGGCTTGTTCCCCTACCCCCTTCCCGAAACCGGGGCAAGCCCCGGACCCCGTACGGCCTTCGGCCGTGCCCTCAATCTCCCCCTACGGCCTGGCGGCCGTGGGAGGTGCCCCCGGGCGGGCTCATGTTGCCTGGCAACTTGAGCCTCGCCGGCGATTGAGGCGCGGGGGTCCAGGGGCGGAGCCCCCGGTTTCGGGAAGGGGCGGGGAGGGGAAAACGCCCCGCGCAGCGGCCACGCCCCCGCTCAGCCCACCTCGCAGCAGTCCGGCGCCAGCCCCACCGGCAGGCGCTCCCCGCCGAACACCGCCGTCGTCGCCTCGTCACCACCGAGCGCCGCCACGGCGAGCAGCAGCGAGCCCGCGGTCCATGTCGTCTGTTCCTCGGGCCATATCGCGCGCTCGCCCTCGAAGACGTAGCCGGTCCAGTACAGGCCGCCCTCCGCGCGGAGGTGCTGGATGGACTGGAGGATCTCCAGGGCGCGGTCGGACTCGCCCACCGCCCACAGCGCGAGCGCCAGTTCGCAGCTTTCTCCGCCGGTGACCCACGGGTTCGGCAGGACGCACCGCACGCCGAGGCCGGGCACGACGAAGTCGTCCCACCGGGACTCGATGCGGGCCTTGGCCTCGTCGCCGGTCACCGCGCCGCCGAGGACGGGGTAGTACCAGTCCATCGAGTAGCGGTCCTTGTCGAGGAACCGCTCGGGGTGGTGGCGGACGGCGTGGGCGAGCGCGCCGGCCGCGAGTTCCCAGTCGGGCTGCGGTTCCTCGCGTTCCTCCGCGACGGCGAGCGCGCAGCGCAGCGCGTGGTGGATGGAGGAACTGCCGGTCAGGAGGGCGTCGTTGACCGCCGTCCCGTCCGGCTCGCGCTTCCAGCCGATCTGGCCGCCGGGCTGCTGGAGCCCGAGGACGAACTCGACGGCCGCGTACACCACCGGCCACATCCGGTCGAGGAAGGCCTCGTCGCCGGTGGCGAGGTAGTGGTGCCACACTCCGACCGCGATGTAGGCGCAGAAGTTGCTCTCGCGGCCGTGGTCCGTGACGGCGGCCGGGTCGCCGTCGTGGTAGGCGGCGTACCAGGAGCCGTCGTCGTTCTGGTGCCGGGCGAGCCACTCGTACGCGCGGGCGGCGGCGTCGTGCTCGCCCGCCGCGTCGAGCGCCATGGCGGCCTCCGTGTGGTCCCACGGGTCGAGGTGGTGGCCGCGGAACCAGGGGATCGCGCCGTCGGGGCGCTGCACGGCGAGGATCCCCGCGACGGTCTCCACGGCCTCCTCCGCGCTCAGGACCCCGGGCAGGACAAGGTGTTCGGTACGTCCTGGCAACGTCACTTGGCGGCGTCCACGGGAAGGTGCGGCTTGGTCGCGTACGCCACGAAGCTCTTGCCGATGAGCGGGTTCAGCGCCTGCTCTGCGACGCGGGTGGCCAGCGGCTTCTTCATGATGTCCCAGACGAGGAGCTTGTGGTACGCCTTCACCGGCAGCGCCTTGTCGTTGTCGACGCCGAAGGCGCACTTGAGCCACCAGTACGGCGAGTGCAGCGCGTGGGCGTGGTGGGTGCCGTACGGCCGCAGGCCCGCCTGCTTCATCTTGGCGAGCAGCTCGTCGGCCTTGTAGATGCGGATGTGGCCGCCCTCGACCTCGTGGTAGGCGTCGCTGAGCGCCCAGCAGACCTTCTCGGGGCCGTAGCGCGGCACGGTGACCGCGATGCGGCCGCCGGGTCGCAGGACGCGGACCATCTCGGCGAGCACTCCCTTGTCGTCGGGGATGTGCTCCATCACCTCGGAGATGATGACGACGTCGAACGACTCGTCGGGGAAGGGCAGGTTGAGGGCGTCGCCCTCCATGGCGGTGGCCGTCGCGCCGGCGGGGGCCTCTCCGGCCTCCTTCATCGCGGCGAACCACTTGGCGACCTCGCGGATCTCCTCGCCGTTCTGGTCGAGGGCAACGACCTGCGCTCCACGCCGATAGCACTCGAACGCGTGCCGGCCTGCACCGCAGCCCAGATCGAGCACGCGGTCGCCCGGGGCGAGCGGAAAGCGGGAGAAGTCGACGGTCAGCACGGGGGGTCTGCCTTCCTGGGGGCGGAGCTCGGGTCTTCCTGGTGGAGCTGGGGTCAGTGGGTGCGTACGGAAGCGGCGGACGATACGGCGATCGCCTCGCGGTAGCGTTCCGCGGTGCCGATCGCGGCCTGCTTCCAGGTGAAGCGGGCCAGCACCCTGGCCCGTCCGGCGTCGCCGAGCCGGGCCCGCAGGTCCGGATCGCCGAGGAGCCGGCGCAGGGCGGCGGCCAGGGCTTCCGCGTCGCCGGGCGGCACGGCAAGGCAGGTCTCGCCGTCGGGGCCGGCGACCTCGGGGATCGCGCCGCCGGTGGTGGCGACGAGCGGTGTGCCGGTGGCCATGGCCTCCGCGGCGGGCAGGGAGAAGCCCTCGTACAGCGACGGCACGCAGGCGATCTGGGCGCTGCGCACCAGGTCGACCAGTTCGGCGTCGGTGATGCCCTTGACGAACCGGACGGCGTCGTCGAGGCCGTAGCGCTCGATGAGCTGCGCCACCGGGCCGTCCTCGGCGCGCTTGCCGACGACGACGAGGTGGGCGTCCGGGTTCTCGGTGCGGAGCTTGGCGAGCGCCTCGACGAGGTGGACGAGCCCCTTGAGGGGGACGTCGGCGCTGGAGGTGGTGACGATCCGGCCGGGGACCTCGGCGACGGAGGGGTCCGGCGAGAAGAGGTCGGTGTCGGCGCCGATGTGGACGACGTGGACGCGGTCGCGCCGTACGCCGAGGTGGTCGACGATCTCCTGCTGCGAGGAGCCGGAGACGGTGAGCACGGAGGGCAGCCGGCGGGCGACGCGCTTCTGCATGCGGGTGAAGCCGTACCAGCGGCGCACGGACGCGCGGCGCTTCCAGCTCTCCGCGGCGTCGAGGTCCAGCTGCCGGTCGACGGTGATCGGATGGTGGATCGTCGTGACCAGCGGGGCGCCGATGTCGCCGAGGAGGCCGTAGCCGAGGGTCTGGTTGTCGTGGACGACGTCGAAGTCGCCGCGCCGGGCCAGCAGGTGGCGGCGGGCGCGGAGCGAGAACGTCAGCGGCTCCGGGAAGCCGCCGGTCCACATGGTGGCGACCTCGAGTGCGTCGATCCAGTCCCGGTACTCGCCGCGGCCCGGCGTGCGGAACGGGTCCGGGCTGCGGTACAGGTCGAGGCTGGGCAGCTCCGTGAGCGGCACGCCCTCGTCGAGGACCGGGTAGGGCTGGGCGCCGATCACTTCGACGCGGTGGCCGAGACGGGCGAGTTCACGCGACAGGTGGCGTACGTAGACGCCCTGGCCGCCGCAGAACGGGTTCCCCTTGTACGTCAGGAGGGCGATGCGCAGCGGGCTGTCATCGCTGCCGGACGTGCCTGACGTGCCCGCTCGGGGGCCGGCCTCTATGGCCTCTGCGGTCACCCGGGGCCCCCTTCTCACTGCGTTTCGGCGGAGCCTAATCGGTCGCGCTAATCTAGAACAAGTTTCAGAGTTGATGGTTCAAGGGACTTCGAATCTACCGGGCGGTAGCGCAGGTGTGACCGGCGGATCAGGTGATTCCCGCCACGGCGGGCGGGCGAAGGACGGACACGGGGACCGATGACAGCGCAAGGAAGGCCGACGATGCCCGCGACGCCGCCCCTCACCGAACGGCAGGAGGCGCGTCGCCGCCGCATCCTGCATGCGAGCGCCCGGCTCGCGAGCCGTGGCGGGTTCGACGCGGTGCAGATGCGGGAGGTCGCCGACTCCTCGAGCGTCGCGCTCGGCACGCTGTACCGCTACTTCCCCTCCAAGATCCACCTGCTGGTCGCGACCATGCAGGACCAGCTCCAGCAGATGCACACGACGCTGCGCAAACGCCCGCCGGGCGGGGACAGCCCCTCCGAGCGGGTCGCGGAGACGCTGATGCGGGCCTTCCGGGCGCTCCAGCGCGAGCCGCACCTCGCGGACGCGATGGTGCGGGCGCTGACCTTCGCCGACCGCAGTGTGAGCCCCGAGGTGGACACCGTCTCGCGGCAGACGACGGCGATCATCCTGGACGCGATGGGGATCGAGCACCCGACGCCGGAGCAGCTCTCCGCCGTCCGTGTCATCGAGCACACCTGGCACTCGGCGCTGATCACCTGGCTGTCGGGACGCGCCTCGATCGCCCAGGTGAAGATCGACATCGAGACGGTCTGCCGGCTGATCGACCTGACGTCTCCCGACGCGGCGCCGAGCCGTGCGGCGCCGAAGGCCCGGCGCGGCACGGACTAGGGTCCTGCGGAACTCCGGGCGCAGCGGCTACTCCTCCGGCGGGAAGACGGGCTCGCCGCTGTCCGCCGCGGTGAGCGTGATGGCTTCCACCGGGCAGTTCTCGGCGGCGGCGAGGAGCTTCTCGTCGGCGTCGGCCGTGGTGGCCCGCGCGTGCGACTGGCGTGCCGCGTCGAGGTCGAAGCTGTCCGGGGCGTGGCCGACGCACATGCCGGAGCCGATGCACAGGGTGCGGTCCACCTCGACGCGCCAGCGGTCCCCCATCAGTGGCTCCCGTGTCCGGCGGGCAGGTGGATCATCTTGTGCTCGAGGAACTCGCCGTAGCCCTCGGGGCCGAACTCACGGCCCAGGCCGCTGTTCTTGTAGCCGCCGAAGGGTCCGAGCATGTCGAGACTGAAGGTGTTGACGTTGTAGGTGCCGGTCCGTACCCGCCGTGCGAAGTCGATGCCGTGGTCGACGTCGGCCGTCCACACGCTGCCGCTGAGGCCGTAGTCGGAGTCGTTCGCGATCGCGGTGGCCTCGTCCTCGTCGCCGTACGGCAGCAGGCAGATCACCGGGCCGAAGATCTCCTCGCGGGCGATCCGCATGGAGTTGTCGACGCCGCCGAAGAGGGTCGGCTCCACGTACCAGCCGCGGTCCCGTCCGGCCGGACGGCCGCCCCCGCACAGGATCTTGGCGCCCTCCTCCTGCCCGAGGCGTATGTAGTCCAGGGAACGCCGCTGCTGGCGCTCGGCGACCAGCGGGCCGACCTGGGTGGCCGGGTCGAGGGGGTCGCCGACGACGAGTGCGGAGGCCGCGGCGGCGAAGGCCTCCGCGATCTCGTCGTAGCGGCTGCGCGGCGCGAGGATGCGGGTCTGGGCCACGCAGGCCTGGCCGTTGTTCATCCAGGCGGCCGGGACGATCCCGGCGACCGCGGTGGCGAGGTCGGCGTCGGGCAGGATCACGGCCGCCGACTTGCCGCCGAGTTCGAGGGTGACGCGGGTGAGGTTGCGCGAGGCGACCTCCATCACCCGGCGGCCGGCCTCGACGGAACCGGTGAAGGAGACCTTGTCGACGCCCTTGTGCCCGACCAGGTACTCGCTGACCTCACGGCCCGCGGGCAGGATCGACAGGACTCCCTCCGGCAGTCCGGCCTCCCGCGCGATCTCGCCGAGGATGTACGAGTCGAGGGGCGTCTCCGGCGACGGCTTGAGGACGACGGTGCAGCCCGCGAGCAGCGCGGGGGCGAGCTTGGCGGCGGCGGTGAACTGCGGGACGTTCCATGGCACGACGGCCGCGACGACACCCACCGGCTCGCGCCGCACCAGGATCGGGCCGAGGACGCCGCTGCGCCGCTCCTCGTGCGTGAAGTCCCGGGCGACGGAGATCGCCGAGTCCCACACCATCATCGCTCCGAGCGCCTGGGCGAGGACGCTCCACGAGTAGGGGGAGCCGTTCTGCGCGCTGATGGACCGGGCGATCTCCTCGTGCCGTACGGCGACGGCGTCCTTGATCCGGCCGACGACCTCGATCCGCTCCGCGAGCGTGGTGCGCGGCCAGGGTCCTTCGTCGAAGGCCCGTCGCGCGGCGGCCACCGCCCTGTCCACATCGGCGCGTGAGGCGTGCGGGACGCGGCCGAGGACCTGTTCGGTGTGCGGGGAGATCACCTCGATCACTTCCGTGCCGAGCGGGGCCGTCAACTCGCCGCCGATGAACAGTTCTCCGTGTTCCACGAGCTCGGTCATGACTGCTGCCTCCCGCCGGGGCGCACTATCTGACACAGTTTCAGAACTGATATCAGTTCCAGTTACAGGGGGCAATGGGCATGGCGTCGACGGACGGGGCAGCGGCTGGGCATGTGACCGACCACGGCGGCGGCGTCCGCTCGCTGCGTGTCCCCATCCCGGACAACCCGCTCGGCCACACCCTGGTCCACCTCCTCGACACCGACCGTGGGCCGGTCCTCGTCGACACCGGCTGGGACGACCCGACGGCCTGGGACACGCTCTCGGCGGGGCTGGCCGCCTGCGGCACCTCGCCCGCCGAGATCCACGGCGTCGTCGTCACCCACCACCACCCCGACCACCACGGGCTGTCCGGCCGCGTCCGCGAGGCGTCCGGGGCGTGGATCGCGATGCACGCCGCCGACGCCACCGTCGTGCGCCGCACCCGGGAGGCCGAACCGGGGCTGTGGCTCGACTACCTCGCCGGCAAACTCGCCCGCGCCGGGGCGCCCGAGGCGCACATCGCACCCCTGAGAGCCGCGCGGGCCGCCGGCGGCGGGGGCGGGCTGCCCGGCCTGCGCCCGGCGCTGCCGGACCGGGAGATCGTCCCCGGCGAACTGCTCGACCTGGCGGGCCGCAGACTGCGGGCCGTATGGACGCCCGGCCACACCCCCGGCCATGTCTGCCTCCACCTCGAGGAGGCCCACCCGGCGGGCCGTCCCGGCAACGGCCGCCTCTTCTCCGGCGACCACCTCCTGCCCGGCATCACCCCGCACATCGGCCTCTACGAGGACCCCGACGACGCCACCGTCACCGACCCCCTCGGCGACTACCTCGACTCCCTGGAACGCGTCGGCCGGCTCACCCCCGCCGAAGTGCTCCCCGCCCACCAGCACGCCTTCACCGGCGCCCAGGACCGGGTACGGGAACTGCTCGTCCACCACGAGCAGCGGCTCACCGGACTGCTGACGCTGCTGGCCACGCCGCTCACGGCTTGGCAGGTCGCCGAGCGGATGGAGTGGAACAGGCCCTGGGGGCAGATCCCGTACGGCTCCCGCAACATCGCCGTGTCCGAGGCGGAGGCGCATCTGCGGCGACTGGTGAAGCTCGGCCGCGCGGAGGTCGCGGCGGGCGGGGAGCCGGCCCGGTACGTGGCGGTGTGACGGGCGCTGCACGTCCGGGGAGCCGGCCCGGTGGACAGCGGTGTGACGGGCGCCCCACGTCCGGGTACGCGACCGGCCGGTAGAGTGGCGCCGTCGTCATCATTGCCCGTACGGGGGGAAGCCGGTGGAAATCCGGCGCTGACCCGCAACCGTGAGCCGCCGTCCGAGGTGGCAAGTCGGAATGCCCCGTACGAGGTCGTGACCGGCTCGTGTCACCGGCAGCCCGCCGGTGACCGGCACCGTCGAGGCATACGGAGCCGGAGCCCAGGTGCCTGAGCGTGCCCGTGCCCGGATCCCGCCGGGAGTACCGCAGGAGAGGCACCGCCCGCCATGACCACCGTTCGCCGCGGCGCAGCCGCGCTCGTCGCCTCCGCCGTGCTCGGCCTGTCCGCCGCACCCGCCGCCTTCGCGGCCCCCTCCCCCACCCCGTCCGCGGAACTGCCCGCCGGGCTCTACGGCAAGGGCGACCCGACCTACGACGGTGTGTGGCGGCAGTCGCTCGCCCTCCTCGCCCAGGACACCACCGGCGTGAGGCCCGCGGAGGCGGCGGTCGCCTTCCTGACCGGGCAGCAGTGCGCGGGCGGCGGCTTCCCCTCGTACCGCGCCGACACCGCGAAGGACTGCGACGCGAAGCTGCCGCTCGACACCAACGCCAGTGCGGCGGCCGTGCAGGCGCTCGCCGCGCTCGGCGGGCAGGACGCCGTGGTCGACAAGACCGTCGGCTGGCTGCAGTCCGTACAGAACGAGGACGGTGGCTGGGGCTACAACCCGGGCGGCGCGAGCGACGCCAACTCGACGTCCGTCGTCATCGGCGCGCTCGCCGCGGCCGGCGAGCAGCCCGCCGCCGCGAAGTCCAAGGGCGGCAAGACCCCTTACGACGCGCTGCTGACGTTCGCGAAGCCCTGCGGCGGCGAGGACGGCGGCTCGTTCGTCTACCAGGTCGCGTCCCCCGGCATCGTCGCCGACTCCACCGCGGCGGCCGTGCTCGCAGCCCACGGCAAGGGCCTGGCGGCGACCGGCGCCGGCACCGAGGACGCCAAGGGCACGGCCTGCGAGAAGGCCACCGACATCAAGGGCGCGGCGCACAACGGCGCGGCGTACCTCGCGAACGGGCTGGCGAAGAAGGGCCACTTCGACACCCCGCCGATGCCCGGAGCCGACGACTCCTCGCCCGCGCCGGACTTCGGCAACACCGCCGACGCGATCGTCGCGCTGTCCGCGCAGGGCATGGCCGAGCAGGCGAAGAAGCCGCTGTCGTGGCTTCAGCAGAACTCGGCGGCCTGGGCGAAGCAGAACGGCCCCGCCGCCTACGCCCAGCTGATCTTCGCCGCCCGCGCGGCCGGCGCCGACCCGAAGTCCTTCGGCGGCCAGGACCTGGTCGCGGCCCTGAACGCGACCGGTCCCGCCCCGCAGGCGGCCGCCTCGCCGTCCGCCTCCGCGAAGAGCGAGGACTCCTCCGACTCCTCCGACCCGTCCTCCTCGACCTGGTGGATCGTGGGCGTGTTCTTCGTCGCGGCCGTCGGTGTCGGATTCCTGTTCAGCGGCCGCAGGAAGAACCAGAGCTGATGCGCGCCCGCTTCCTCGCCCTTCTCGGCCTGTGCGCCCTGCTCACGGTGGCCGTCGCGGCTCCCGCACAGGCCGCGGGCTACCGCTACTGGTCGTTCTGGAAGAGCAGCGGCGGCGAGTGGACGTACGCCACGGAGGGCCCGGCGACCGCCCGGCCGGCCGACGGGTCCGTGCACGGCTTCCGGTTCTCCGTCAGTGAGGACAGCGGGGACGCGGCGACCCCGCGCACGGCGCCCGACTTCGCCACGATCTGCGCGGGAACACCCGCGAAGGACGGCACGAAGCGGGTCGCCCTCGTCATCGACTTCGGCACGGCGTCGGACGCCCCGCAGGGCGAGACGCCGCCCGGGCAGCGCACGGCGTGCGCGCGGGTCGCCACGGCGGCGACGACGGCGGAGGCACTGGCGCAGGTGGCGAAGCCGCTGCGCTACAACAGCGAGGCGCTGCTGTGCGGGATCTCGGGCTACCCGGCCTCGGACTGCGGCGACCGGGCCCTGCCGGCCGACCCGCCGGCGCCCGGCACGGGCTCGAGCACGGCCGTGGTGACGACGAAGGAACCGGCCGGGGACGACGGCCCGTCGGTGGGTGTGTACGCGGGCATCGCGGCGGTCCTGGCCCTGGCCGGAGCGGCGGTGTGGCGCTCCCGCCGCACCAACCGATGACCGCCCGCCCCGACGGGGCCCTTCCGTCCCGGGGGCGTGCGCACGCGGACGATCCCCCGGGGCAGGGACCGGCAGATCCAGCCCCGCCGACGCGTCGCGCCGATGCAGACACCGGGGCACACCCAGCCCCGCCGCCGATTGAGGCCCGGGGCCCGGGCCAGCGCCCCGGCATACCGCACGGGACCGCCGCACCGCACGGCCCCGCCACGCCCACGGCTCCCACGCCGCACGCCGAAGCAAACGACCCGGCACACCCAGCCCCGCCGGCGATTGAGGCGCGGGGCCCCGGGCAGCGCCCCGGCGCACCGCACGGGACCGCCGCACCCCTCGCGCCCGGTCACGCCCCGGCCCGGACCGCAGCGCACGGGGCCGCCGCACCACACGGTCCCGGCCACGGAACGCACCCCCTGGTCAACGCGCTCCGCGCGCTCCGCGCCCCCGTCGCGAGCCGGAGCAACGCCCTGCATGCCGGCGCCTGGTGGCTGTGGGCGCTCGGGCTGGCCGTCGCCGCCTCGCGGACGACGAACCCCCTCCTCCTCGGGCTGCTCGTCGGCGTCGCCGGCTACGTCGTGGCCGCCCGCCGTACCGACGCGCCGTGGGCCCGCTCCTACGGCGCCTTCGTCAAGCTCGGGCTGCTCGTCATCGGCGTACGCGTCCTCTTCTCCGTCGCCCTCGGCTCCCCCATCGCCGGCACGCACGTGCTGTTCACGCTCCCCGAGGTGCCGATGCCCGGCTGGGCGGACGGCGTGCGGATCGGCGGGCGGGTGTTCGCCGAGCAGATCGTGTTCGCGCTGTACGACGGCGCGAAACTGGCGACCCTGCTCATCTGCGTCGGCGCCGCCAACGCCCTCGCCAACCCCGCACGGCTTCTCAAGTCGCTGCCGGGCGCGCTGTACGAGGCCGGCGTCGCGGTCGTCGTCGCGATGACGTTCGCGCCGAACATGGTCGCGGACGTCCTGAGGCTGCGCACCGCCCGCCGCCTGCGGGGCCGCCCGACCGGCGGGGTGCGGGCCGTCGCTCAGATCGGGCTGCCGGTCCTGGAGGGCGCGCTGGAGCGGTCCGTCGCGGTCGCCGCGTCCATGGACGCCCGCGGGTACGGCCGCACCGCCCAGGTGCCGCCCGCCGTGCGGCACACCACGACGGCGCTCACCCTCGGCGGGCTGCTCGGGGTGTGCGCCGGATCGTACGGGCTGCTCGCCGCGGAGGGCGCACGCTACGGCGTACCGCTGCTGGCCGCCGGGCTCGCCGCGGCGGCCGTTGGCCTGTGGCTGGGCGGCCGGCGTTCGGTCCGAAGCCGCTACCGCCCTGACCGGTGGGGTGCGCGGTCCTGGCTGGTGGCCGGTTCCGGCGCGGCCGTCGCCGCGCTGATGATCCGGGCGGCGACCGTACCGGGGAGCGAGGCGCTGCACCCCGGCGTCGTACCGCTGACGGCACCAGAACTGCCGCTGTGGCCCGCGCTGTCCGTGCTGATCGGTCTGCTTCCGGCGTTCGTCGCGCCGGTCCCCGTAGGAGTCAAGGAGTCGTCCCGGTGATCCGCTTCGAGAACGTCTCCGTGACGTACGAGGGCGCTGCCGCGCCGACGCTGGAGAACATCGACCTCACCGTCCCGGAAGGTGAACTGGTCCTGCTCGTCGGCCCGTCCGGCGTGGGCAAGTCGACCCTGCTCGGCGCGGTGTCCGGGCTCGTCCCGCACTTCACGGGCGGGACGCTGCGCGGCCGGGTCACGGTCTGTGGCAGGGACACCCGCACCCACAAGCCGCGCGAACTCGCGGACGTGGTCGGCACGGTGGGCCAGGACCCGCTCGCCCATTTCGTCACGGACACGGTCGAGGACGAACTCGCGTACGGCATGGAGTCGTTGGGCCTCGCCCCCGGCGTGATGCGGCGGCGGGTCGAGGAGACGCTCGACCTGCTGGGTCTGGTGGAGTTGCGCGATCGGCCCATCGCGACGCTGTCCGGCGGCCAGCAGCAGCGTGTGGCGATCGGCTCGGTGCTGACCACGCACCCGAAGGTCCTCGTGCTCGACGAGCCGACGTCGGCGCTGGACCCGGCGGCGGCCGAAGAGGTCCTCGCGGTGCTGCAACGCCTCGTCCACGACCTGGGCACGACGGTGCTGATGGCGGAACACCGCTTGGAACGGGTCGTCCAGTACGCGGACCGGGTGGTGCTCCTGCCGGCACCCGGGGCCGCGCCGGTCGTCGGCGATCCGGCCACGGTGATGGCCGACTCGCCGGTCCGCCCCCCGGTGGTGACGCTGGCCCGCCTGGCGGGCTGGTCCCCCGTCCCCCTGTCGGTCCGCGACGCCCGCCGCCGCGCGGGCGCGCTGCGCGACCGCCTGGCGGGTACGGGTACGCTGCGAAATCCGGCCCGCCCGGCGATCGAGGGCACGGCCGAAGGCCGTACGGGGTCCGGGGCTTGCCCCGGTTCCGGGAAGTGGGGGCACCTCCCACGGCCGCCAGGCCATAGGGGGAGGGTAGGGGAACAGGCCCCGCGCAGCGGTCCTGCACACCGCCTCCTCGCCCGCCTCCGCCGCACCCCACCCCCCGCGGCCTCGACACCGGAGGCCACCCACCTCGTTGCCACCACCACCGCCCTCGCCGTCCGCCGCGCCCGCGTCGAGGCGCTCCGGCGGGTCGACCTGGCCGTCGCCCCCGGCGAGACCGTCGCCCTGATGGGGCGCAACGGCGCCGGCAAGTCGACCCTGCTCAACGCCCTCGTCGGCATGGTCGAGCCGACGGCGGGGACGGTCACGGTCGGCGGCCGCACCCCCCACCGCACGGACCCGCGCGAGCTGATCCGGCAGGTCGGGCTCGTACCGCAGGAGCCCCGCGACCTGCTCTACGCGGACACGGTGGCCGCCGAATGCGCGGCCGCCGACTCGGACGCGGACGCGGCCCCCGGCACCTGCCGGGCACTGGTCACCGAGCTGCTGCCGGGCGTGCCCGACGCGACGCACCCCCGTGACCTGTCGGAGGGGCAGCGTCTGGCGCTCGCGCTGGCGATCGTGCTCACCGGCCGCCCTCCGCTGCTGCTCCTCGACGAGCCGACCCGTGGTCTGGACTACGCGGCGAAGGCCCGGCTGGTGGCCGTGCTGAAGGGTCTCGCCGAGGACGGGCACGCGATCGTCCTGGCGACCCATGACGTGGAGCTGGCCGCCGAACTGGCGCACCGGGTGGTGATCCTGGCGGGCGGCGAGGTGGTCGCGGACGGGCCGACGGCGGAAGTCGTGGTCTCCTCGCCCGCCTTCGCGCCGCAGGTCGCCAAGATCCTCGCGCCGCAGCCGTGGCTGACCGTCTCCCAGGTCAGGGCGGCCCTGGAGGGATCCCCGTGAGCACCCCCGTCCCGCCCATGGCGGATGTCCCGCCCACGCCAAGGGGCACCCGTCCCGTCCGCCTCGGCCCCCGTTCGATCGCCGCGCTCGTCCTGATCAGCGCGATCGGCGTGGTCTTCTTCGGCTGGCCGCTGCTCGCCGGGGAGAACTCGGGGCTCGCGGCGCACTCCGGCGACGCGCCGTGGCTGTTCGGTGCGCTGCTTCCGCTCCTCGTCGCCGTCGTCGTCGCGACGATCGCCGACAGCGGCATGGACGCGAAGGCCGTGGCGATGCTCGGGGTGCTGGCCGCGGTCGGGGCGGCGCTGAGACCGCTCGGTGCGGGGACGGCCGGGCTGGAGCCGATGTTCTTCCTGATGGTGCTGAGCGGCCGGGTCCTCGGTCCCGGTTTCGGGTTCGTGCTCGGCGCCGTCACCATGTTCGCGTCCGCGCTGCTGACGGGCGGCGTAGGGCCGTGGATGCCGTTCCAGATGCTGTCCATGGGCTGGTTCACGATGGGCGCGGGCCTGCTGCCGGGCCCGGAGCGGCTGCGGGGGCGGGCGGAGCTGCTGATGCTCGCCGCGTACGGGGCGCTCGCGGCGTTCGCGTACGGCACGGTCATGAACCTGTACGGCTGGACGATCATCAGCGGCATGTCGTCCGGCATCTCGTTCCACGCCGGTGATCCGGTGCACGAGAACCTGGTCCGCTTCCTCGCCTACTGCGCGGCCACGTCCCTCGGCTGGGACCTCGGCCGTGCGCTGCTCACGGTGGTGCTGACGTTCACCCTCGGCGCGACGCTGCTGAAGGCGCTGCGGCGGGCGACACGGCGGGCGGCGTTCGAGGCGCGGGCCACGTTCGAGGCGCCGGGCGGCGACCCGCGCCCGTGAGCCGCCCCTGAGCACCGCCGGTACGGCCCGGGGCCCGGCCCCGCAACCCGGCCCCGGGGCCGTACCGCAGCCCGACGTCCCCGGCCCCCGGCGCGACCCGCGCCGCGAACCCGTCCTCAGATCCGCTGGATGATCGTGCCGGTCGCCTGCGCGCCGCCCGCGCACATGGCGATCAGCGCGAACTCCTTGTCCTGGCGTTCCAGTTCGTGGAGCGCCGTGGTGATGAGCCGGGCGCCCGTCGCGCCGACCGGGTGCCCGAGGGCTATGCCACCGCCGTTGACGTTGACCTTGTCGAGGTCCTGCTCGAATACCTGCGCCCAGCTGAGCACCACGGATGCGAACGCCTCGTTGATCTCGACGACGTCGATGTCCTTGAGCGACATGCCGGCCCTGCCCAGCACCGCCCGCGTCGCGTCGATCGGTCCGTCGAGGTGGTAGTGCGGGTCGGCGCCGACGAGTGCCTGCGCGACGATACGGGCCCGGGGCTTCAGCTTGAGCGCCCGCGCCATGCGCTTGGACGCCCACATGAGGGCGGCCGCGCCGTCGGAGATCTGTGACGAGTTCCCGGCCGTGTGCACGGCGGTCGGCATGACCGGTTTCAGACCCGCGAGCGCCTCCGCCGACGTGTCGCGCAGCCCTTCGTCCCGGTCGACGAGCCGCCACATCCCTTGTCCCGCGGCCTGTTCCTCCTCCGTGGTCGGCACCTGCACGGCGTACGTCTCGCGTTTGAAGCGCTCCTCGCTCCACGCGGTCGCGGCACGCTGCTGGGACAGCAGTCCGAGGCGGTCCACGTCCTCCCTCGTCAGTCCGCGGCGGCGGGCGATGCGCTCGGCTGCCTCGAACTGGTTCGGGAGGTCGACGTTCCACTCGTCGGGGAACGGTTTGCCGGGGCCGTGCTTGGAGCCGCTGCCGAGCGGCACCCGCGACATCGCCTCGACGCCGCAGCTGATGCCGATGTCGATGACCCCGGCCGAGATCATGTTGGCGACCATGTGGCTCGCCTGCTGCGAGGAGCCGCACTGGCAGTCGACGGTGGTGGCCGCCGTCTCGTAGGGCAGGCCGACGGTGAGCCAGGCGGTGCGCGCGGGGTTCATGGACTGCTCGCCGGCGTGGGTGACCGTGCCGCCGACGATCTGCTCGACGCAGTCGGCGTGGATGCCGGTGCGCGCGAGGAGTTCCCGGTAGGTCTCGCCCAGCAGGTAGGCGGGATGGAGGTTGGCGAGGAGTCCTCCCCGCTTGCCGATGGGCGTGCGTACGGCTTCGACGATGACGGGTTCCGCGGCCATGAGCTCGTCCTCTCCTCGCGGCCGTCCGGGCGTCCCGGCGCCCTTCAGGGCCGAACTCTCGAAACTGTGGAACTCTCCGGACTCTCGAACTTCGCGAACTCGCGAACCGGTGGACCGGCGAACACGGTGAACTGGTACGCGTTCTAGTTCTGCAAGAAGTCTTATGAGTGCTACCGCCGGTACGCAAGGGTCTTGCACGCCTCTTACTGCGACCCCCGCAGGCAACAGTTCCGACCGTGAGCCTTGCTACTTGTAGAACTCGTTACTACCTTTCGGCCACTTCCTGATGGCCCATCAGACCGTCAGACCGCGACCCGAAGCTGAAGCGGGAGCTGCCGATGTCCTGCCCCCACCTGCCCCCAGGATTCGACTTCACCGACCCCGACCTCCTCCAGGCCCGTGTCCCCCACCCCGAGTTCGCCGAGATGCGGCGCACCGCGCCGGTCTGGTGGTGCGAACAGCCCGCCGGCATCTCCGGCTTCGACGACGAGGGCTACTGGGTCGTCACCCGGCACGCGGACGTCCGGCACGTCTCCACGCATCCGGAGCTCTTCTCCTCCTGGACCAACACGGCCGTCATCCGCTTCAACGAGTCCATCAGCCGTGACCAGATAGAGGTCCAGAAGCTGATCATGCTGAACATGGACCCGCCCGAGCACACTCGGGTCCGCCAGATCGTCCAGCGCGGTTTCACCCCGCGCGCCGTGCGCTCCCTGGAGGCAGCGCTGCGCCGCCGGGCGCGTTCGATCGTCGAGACGGCCCGGAGCGGCGCGAAGCCGGACGGCAGCTTCGACTTCGTCACGAACATCGCCGTGGAGCTCCCCCTCCAGGCCATCGCCGAGCTCATCGGCGTGCCCCAGGAGGACCGGTCCAAGATCTTCGACTGGTCCAACAAGATGGCCGCGTACGACGACCCCGAGTACGCCATCACGGAGGAGGTCGGCACGGAGGCGGCGATGGAGATCGTCTCGTACGCGATGAACCTGGCGGCGGCGCGGAAGGAGTGCCCGGCCGAGGACATCGTCAGCCGGCTCGTCGCCGCGGAGGGCGAAGGCAACCTGTCCTCCGACGAGTTCGGCTTCTTCGTCATCCTGCTGGCGGTGGCCGGGAACGAGACCACCCGCAACGCGATCAGCCACGGGATGCACGCCTTCCTGACCCACCCGGAGCAGTGGGAGCTCTACAAGCGGCTGCGTCCCGACACGACGGCGGAGGAGATCGTGCGCTGGGCGACGCCCGTCGTCTCGTTCCAGCGCACCGCGACCCAGGACGTCGTCCTGGGCGGCGCCCGCATCAAGAAGGGCGACCGCGTCGGCCTCTTCTACTCCTCCGCCAACAACGACCCCGCGGTCTTCGACCACCCGGAACGCTTCGACATCACCCGCGACCCCAACCCCCACCTGGGCTTCGGCGGCGGCGGTCCGCACTTCTGCCTCGGCAAGTCCCTGGCCGTCATGGAGATCAACCTGATCTTCGACGCGATAGCCGACACCCTCCCGGACCTCCGCCTGGCGGGCGCCCCCCGCCGGCTGCGCTCGGCGTGGCTGAACGGCATCAAGGAACTCCAGGTCACGACGGGCACCGCCGACCCGCACGACCGGGCCGTGTTCTAGAACCGGCGCCCGTGTCCCGCCTCATGCCCCCATCAGCACCTACTGAAGCGAGGCCTGGCGCGCCACGCGGTGGCGGAGGTAGACAACTCCTGAGCCGAAGGTGCGGGTCTCGACGAATTCGAGATCCACCCGGCGCTCGCTTCGGGGAAAGAACGGAGTGCCACCGCCGACCAGTACCGGGTAGACCATGGCCCGGTACTCGTCGATGAGACCCGACGCGGCCGCCTCGGCAGCGAGAGTCGCGCCGCCGATCGCGATGTCGCCCTCCCCCGGCTCGGCCCGCAACCGCTCGATCTCCTCCGCCAGGCCGCCGGACGCCAGGCGGGCGTTGCCCCGCACCTCTGACAGCGTTCTGGAGAACACCACCTTCGGGAGCGGATTCCAGAGCGCGGTCCACTCGAGCTCCGAGTCGCCGAGCGACGGATCCTGGGCGGCGGTCTCCCAGTACAGCATCGTCTCGTACAGCCGTCGTCCCAGCAGGTGGACGCCGACCTCTCGAATCTCGTCGATCCAGAAGCGGAAGACCTCTTCGTCGGGCCCCGTCCAGTCGAAGTCGCCGTCCGGCCCGACGATGTAGCCGTCAAGTGAGACGTTCATCGAATAGGTCACGCTGCGCATCAGAAGTCCTCCTCCGTAACGGGATTCGAAACTACGACCGCCGGACGCCGCAGGACTCATCGCGAATCGCGGAATCCCCTCAGATCTCCCCGCCCCATGCGGAGATCATCACGAAGGACGGCGATCTTTCAGAACACGCTCCGGCCGGAGGCCCGACGTGGACCGTGCCCGCCTCTTGAACAGGTTCGAAAACAGCTGTCGGGCGGTGATCCCGCCTGCTACTGTCGCCCTGCTCGGGCAGGGACGAGCGGCGACTCCGTGAACGCCCCTCCTGCGCCGAGCGCCCTGGGGAGGGACTTCTTTCGTGATTCGTCCGCTGAACAAGCGGGCCGGGCGCCGTCGGCGCGCGCTCGGCCGTACCGCTCTCACCGTCGCACTCGCCGTCACCGCCGGGGTCGGCGCCACTGCGGGGACGGCCGTCGCCGAGATCCCCGGCGCGTCCGCCGATCCCGTCGTCATCAGCCCGGGCGCACGCTTCGTGCCCCGCGCCACCATCGTCCTGAACGCCGGCGAGACCGGCTTCCTCACCGCCCAGGAGGGCGACGACCGTCTCCGCTGGATCGACTACGCCACCGGTGCGACGACCGTCCTCGACCATCGGCTGCCCGAGCCGCTCGCCTACGACGTGGACGACTTCCGCTTCGCCAAGTATCCGGCGGACTTCGGCCACGGCTCCGACACCGTGGCCCTCTACGGGCAGTCCCCGGCCCCGCACGTGACGCTCCAGCAGCGGGCCGGCGGCGGGCCGTCGGTCACGGTCCCGATCCCGGAGGGCCAGTCGTACGTCGCGACCTACGGCGACACCGTCATCACCCGGACCGGTGCGGAGAACGCCGAGACGAGCCTGCACCTGCTGCGCGTGGAGAACGGCGAGGTGCGGGACCAGAAGCTGGAGGGCCTGCCGGAGGGGTGGAACCTCACCATCAGCGAGGGTGACGCCCGGTCCGTCGCCGTCCGAGCCATCAAGTGGGAAGACACCACGATGTCCCAGGGGTGGTGGGTCGTCGACCTCGCCACCGGGAGCGTCAAGGCACTCTCCACGCGGGGCGAGAGCGTCTCCTTCGACCGGGACACCGTCTTCCACCTCGGCGCCCCGTCCGGCGAAGCCGCCCAGGTGTACCGCCGCGACGACCTGGACGCGGAACCGACCACCCTCGACCTGCGGGACGTGGCCTCCTACGACGACGTCGTCCGGCCCCTCGGCGAGGCCTTCGTCACCGTGAACCCGCCCAATCCCGGCAACAACGAGTACCGGGGCAACCATCTCTTCCTGCGCGACGCCACGGGGAGCAGGAAGTCCCTGCTGGCCGTCGCATCGCCCTCGGTGCACCGCACGCCCGACGGCTCGCTCCTGGTGGCAGGCGCAGAGGAGCGCACCGCTTACGGCGCCCTCGACTGGGGGTACTACCTCTTCACGCCCGCCGCGGACGGCACCGTCGCCCGCAAGCGCGTCGCGGACATCGAGGACCGGGAGGCCGAGCCGGCCGGCATCTCGCTGGGCAGCGGCATTCTCACCACGGCCGACGACTCGAAGCTCTTCATGCCGCACACCTACGTCGGCGGCTACCGGAGCACCTGGCTGAAGACCTCCGGCCGTCCTGAGGAGCTGAACTCGACCGTCGACGGCCTCGTGGCGGGCAACGACAGCGACTGCGGCGACGCCGAGAACGGCTACTGCGTGACCATGTTCGCGAGTGGTGACGGACACCACGGCCGAAGAGCCGGAACCGAGCAGGACATCACCATGCTCTACCGGAACGGCGCCGCTCCTTGGGGTCCGAGGGTGACCTCCGGGCTCAGCAGCCCACAACTCGTCGATCTCTCAGGCCGGTTCGGTGTCGTGAACCAGGCGTCGGGCGGTCAGCAGGCGGTCCTGCACTTCAAGGACGCCGACACCGGGAGCGTGCTCCTGAAGCGGGAGCCGGTTGCGGCTTCTGTCTGGGGCAACACGCTGTGGAGCGCCCTCGGCCGGTGGGACGACACCAGCTCGGGCGTGCCGACTCTGGTGGCTGCGAAGAACCTGTCGACGGGTGCCGCCGGCGAGTCCTTCGACCCGGGGTGCGTCCCCAGCGGACTTCAGGCCGTGGGCCGTTGGGTGTACTGGCGGTGCAGCAACTACTGGCACGACTTCAAGGGCGCCGGCGTCTACGACCGCCAGACGAAAAGCTCCCTGAGGCTGGGCGCCGATTCGACGCTCCTCGGTGACGGCTACCTCGTCCGCCGCTCGGACACGGCCGGCCTCACCCTCGTCGACCTGCACAACGGCCTCCCGGCCGGCGGCAAGGAGGCGGACCTGCCCCAGCGGGTGATCGCCACCGCCGCGGAGCTCGGGGACCGGATCGGACGCCGGTCCGGGTGGACCGTCGACCGCTTCGGCGGCCACGTCGCCTACACGGGCGAGGACCGGCGGGTGCGGATCGTCCCGTCGGGCGTCCCCGCCTCCCGGATCGCCGTCATCGACGCCGACACCCCGGCCGCCGACCTCAAGGCCGGGGCCTGGAAGCCGCGGTGGTGGCTGTCGAAGCCGGGGGCCTCGTGGTCGCTGGTGCTGAAGCACAAGGCGACCGGGAAGGTCGTGCGGACCCTGACCGGGGGCGAGGCCCGTGGTCTGGTCGCGCTGTCGTGGGACTGGAAGGACGCGAGCGGGAAGCTCGTGGTCAACGGGGCCTACACGTGGAGCCTGTCCGTCAAGCCGGCCGACGGGCAGGGGGCGGATCTCGCGGCGTCCGGGACCGTGGCCGTGAGTGGTGCCGCCCCCGTGTGGCGGGACATGGCCGGGGACGACGGGTTCGGTGACCTGCTGGTGACCGACTCCGTCGGGGCCGTGTCGCTGTACCGGGGGACGGGTACGGGCGGGCTGTCCCCCCGTGTCGCCGGATCCGGTGACACGTTCGCCGCCAACTCCGTGCTGGTGCCCTTCGGGGACGTGAACGGCGACCGGTGCGGGGACGTGCTCGCGCGGGTCGGGGACCAGCTGCGGGCGTACCGGCCCGGGTGCGGGAAGATCGTCACCGCTTCGTCGCCCTACACGCTGATCGGGTCCGGCTGGGGGCAGTACGACCAGCTGACGTCGTCCGGCGATGTCAACGGCGACGGGCTCGTGGATCTGATTGCCCGGCAGGCGTCCACCGGTGACATGTACTTCTACGCCGGTACGGCCGATCACCGGCTGAAGTCACGGGTGCGGATCGGGACCAACTGGAAGCTTTACAAGCGGATCGCCGGCGCCGGGGACCTGAACGGGGACGGGCGTGGCGATCTCCTCGGGGTCGACTCCGCCGGTGTGCTGTGGCGGTACTACGGGACCTCCACCGGTGGCGTGACCCCGCGGGTGCGCGTCGGCGGCGGGTGGGGCGTCTACTCCGCTCTCGTCGGGACCGGTGACCTGTCCGGTGACGGACGCGCCGATCTGCTGGCGCGGGACACCGCCGGGAAGCTGTGGCGGTACGCCTCCACCGGGGCAGGTACGTACGGCGGCCGGGTGCTGATCGGCACCGGTGGCTGGAACGGATTCAAGGGCCTGTTCTGACGCAGGAGTGAGGGGGGTTCGCCGTCGGCGCGGTCGCTGCGCCGACGGCGGACCCCGACGCGTAGGTCCCCACCCGCGGGCTCTACCCCTTCGGAGCCAGCGTGGCCACCGCGTACGCCGCCGCCTCGGCGATGAGGGCCTGGTCGTAGGCGGCGTCCTCCGTGGTCTTGCTGGACATGATCGAGATGACGAGCGGCGCCGACTTCGGGGGCCACACGACGGCGATGTCGTTGAGCGTGCCGTAGGAGCCCGTCCCCGTCTTGTCGGCCACGGTCCAGCCCTTCGGCACGCCCGCCCGGACCCGCGCGGCGCCGGCGCCGGTGGCGTTGCGCTCCAGCAGGTCGCGGAGGAAGGCGCGTTTCGCGGGCGGCAGGGCGTCACCCAGCACGATCTTCCGGTAGTCGGAGCCGAACGCCCGGGGGGACGTGGTGTCGCGGGGATCGCCCGGCGTGGCCTCCGTGATCAGCGGCTCGATCCGGTCCATGCGGGTGACCGTGTCGCCCAGGCCGCGTGCGTAGGCAGTCAGCTCGGCCGGCCCGCCGAGGTCGCGGAGCAGCAGGTTGCCCGCTGTGCCGTCGCTGTAGCGGACCGCCGCGTCGCAGAGTCGGCGGATCGTCATACCGGTGGAGACGTGGCGCGGCGTGACGGACGCGTTCTCCAGGAGGTCCGCCTCGGTGTACCGGACGAGCGTGTCCAGGTGCGACAGCGGGTTCCGGGCAAGCACCGCCGCCGCCGCGAGGCCCTTGAACGTGGAACAGAACGCGAACCGTTCATCGGCCCGGTGGGCGATGACCGCGCCGGTGCCGGTGTCGAGTGCGTACACGCCCAGACGAGCGTCGTACGTGCGCTCCAGTTCTGCCAGCCGCTCGTGGCGTTCCGCCGACGGCGCAGGTGAGGGAGAGGAGGGAGCGGAGGATGCGGCGGCCGCGGACGGATCAGCGGGAGCCGGCGTGCTCTTGGCGCATGCGGCCAGCGGTAAGAGTGCCGCCGCTCCGAGCAGCGCGCGGCGAGTGACGGCCGGGCCCGATGACGTCATGGCGCCCGGAGGTCCCCCCTGGACGCCGCCCCCACGAAGGCGGCGAAGGCGTTTCGCGAAACGTGGAGCGCGGGGCGGTGGACGTCCTTGGAGTCCCGCACGGCGACGCCGTGGGAGACGTCGGCGCACTCGACGCACTCGCCGCCCTTGTCGTCGCTGTAGCTCGACTTACGCCACTGCGTGGTGCTCCCCATAGCGATCCTCCATCACGCGCCGAATCAGCCTCGCCGAGTCTTCGACGGACAGCGCCGCAGCCTGCAGATGAGCGTAGCGGAGCGACAGTTCCTGGACCTCGGGTTGGTTGATGGTGGAATGACCGGAACGGTAGTCCTCGGTGTAGGCCATGTCCGGCTCACGCTCGAAACGGAAAACCGTGAACGCGCCGGAGAAGCCCGCGTGACCGCCCGCGTCGAACGGCAGGATCTGGACGTTCGCCCGCGCATCCTGGTGACAGGTCAACAGATGTGCCAGTTGGCCCCGCATGACATCGGTTCCGCCGAGACGCTGGTGCAGCACCGCCTCACTCATCACGATCCACACCATCGGTGGCCGCGCTCGCACCAAGAGCTGCTGGCGCGCCACCCTGGCGCTTGTCTTCTCCTCGACGTCGGCACAGCTCATGACACTGAACACGGCCCTGGCGTACGCCTCGGTCTGCAGCAGCCCATGTACCAGTTGAGGCTGGAACGCATAGATCTGCCGCGCCGTCTCCTCAAGTTCAGCGTATTTCCGGTACCACACGGGGAGTTGGTACCTCAGCACGAGCGGCAACAGTCGGATCAACGCGCCTTCGGCGCCGAGTGCGGCATCGACCCGCTCAGTGAACTCCGCCGTCGGCAGCTTCCGCGCCGTCTCGATCTGGCCCACCAGCGAGCCCGTGTAGCTCACGATCGCGCCGAGCTGCTTCTGCGTCAGGCCCGCCGTCTCGCGGTGTCTGCGCAGCTCGTAGCCGTAGTAGTCGAGCGGCGACGCGCCCGGGTCGAGGGCGTTGAGGTGGCGGATGCCGGCCATGACGGGACCCCCTTGCTCAACTGCCGCAACGGCAGAGCACGTTGCGTACGTTCGGTGGCCCAGCGTAGTCACCGCAGGCCACGCTCGTGCCGTGAACGAAGAGATTCCCCAGTACGGTATGCGCTTCACCGCCGGCGCCCACTCCGCCCGGCACGTCCGGCGGATCGTCCGCTGCTATCTGATCCTCTGGAAGCTGCGCGAGCTGACCGAATCCGTCGAGCTCGCGGTGACCGAGCTGTTGGCCAATGTCGTGCGCCATGTGCCGGGCGGGCGTTGCGGGTTGCTCATCCTGCGGCATCCGCAGGGCGTACGCGTGGAAGTGTCGGACGGCTGCGGCCGGTTGCCCGTGCCTCAGCAGGCCGGGGCGGAGGACGAGTCCGGGCGGGGGCTCGCGCTGCTGGAGGCCGTCGTCGACAAATGGGGCGTCGACAGCCGGGGCGGAACCGGCAAGACGGTCTGGTTCGAGGTCGCCCAAGTGGCGGAACGCGCCGACCTGGCGGACGATGGCTGAACGCGGCGATCCATACCCCGGGGGTACGGGCCGAGGCCGGTACCCCCGGGGTTCACACGCGTGCGGCGGCGGTCTCCTTGTCGTCGGCGTCGTCGGCCGCCCTCGCCGATGGCACGGACTTCGCCGGGATCAGCAGCTCCCTGCGGCCCGCGAGTACGTACGTCAGGCCGAAGCCCGCTCCGACCACCGCCGCGCCGCCCGCGGCGTCGAGGACCCAGTGGTTGGCGGTGGCGACGATCGCGCAGACCGTGAACAGCGGGTGCAGCAGCCCGAGCAGCTTCATCCACAGCCTGGGCGCGAATACCAGCACGACCAGTCCGCACCACAGCGACCAGCCGAAGTGCAGCGACGGCATCGCCGCGTACTGGTTGGTGACGGCGGTCATCGCACCGTAGTCCGGGTTGGCGAGGTCCTGCGGGCCGTGGACGGTGTCGATGAAACCCATGCCGGGCATCAGCCGCGGCGGGGCCAGCGGGTAGAGCCAGAAGCCGAGGAGCGCGAGCACCGTCGCGAAGGCGAGCGAGGCGCGGGCCCAGCGGTAGTCGGAGGGCCGGCGGACGTAGAGCACGCCGAGGATCGCGAGCGGGACCGTGAAGTGGAACGACGTGTAATAGAAGTTGAAGAAGGATTCGAGCCACTCGGTCCGCACCACCGCCTGGTTGACCCAGTGCTCGATGTCGATGCCGAGCGCGCCCTCCGCGGCAAGGATCTGCCGGGCGTGTTCCTCCGCCGCGCCCACGCTGCCGGTCGCGGCGGCGCGGATGTGCGAGTAGACCGAGTAGCCGACGCGGATGACGAGCAGTTCCAGCAGCAGGTTCGGTCGGCTGAGCACCCGCCGCCAGAACGGCAGCAGCGGTACGCGGGCCCACCGGGCCGGGGCGGGTGCGGCGTACTCGGTGGGGACGGGGCGGCGGAAGTACGGCGAGTCGAGCCTCAGGAACGGCACGGCGCACGCCGCGGCCAGCGCCGCGACGAGGAGCGCGTTGTCCCGTACCGGGTGGAGCACCGTGATGTTGGGCAGCAGCATGTTGCCGGGCAGTGTGACCGCGAGGACGACGAGCACCGGCCACAGCATCCGGTCGGAGGCCCGCCGGCCGACACGGCCGACGACGGCGAGCAGCACCCACACGACCTGGTGCTGCCAGGCGGTCGGCGAGACGGCGACGGCGACGCAGCCGGTGAGGGCGACGGCGAGCAGCAACTGGCCGTCGTGGGCGTAGCGGACGGCACGCCGCAGACCGAAGACGACGACCGCCGCCGCGAGGAGCAGATACACGGCGATCTCGAGCGGACCCTCCAGGCCGAAGCGGAGCAGAGCACCGTGGAGGGACTGGTTGGCGAGACTGTCGGGGCTCTCGCCGAGACCGGCGCCCGCGACGTGGTGCACCCAGTACGCCCACGAGTCGCCGGGCATCGCCGCCCAGGCGAGGGCGGACAGGGCGGCGAAGGTGCCGGCGGAGGCCACCGCGGCCCGGCGGCGGCCGGTGAACCACAGCAGGGGTACGAAGAGCAGGACGGTCGGCTGGAGGGCGGCGCCGACGCCGATGAGAAGGCCCGCGGGTCTCTCGCCGCGCACCGCGAGGCAGCCGAGGAGGACGAGCAGCACCGGGATGATGCTGGTCTGGCCGAGGTGGAAGCTGTTGCGAACCGGGAGCGACAGCATCAGCAGGCTGATGGCGACCGGCGCGGCCAGCAGGGTGCTGCGGCGGGAGACGGGGATCGGCAGGGCGCGCGCCGCGACGAGGCCGAGGAGCACCACGAGCAGCAGCGTGCCGAACGTCCAGGCGACACCGAGGCTCTGCTCCGCCGATCTGGCGAGCGGCTTGAGCACCAGCCCGGCGAACGGGGTGCCGGTGAACCGGCCCTCGTCGTAGAGGGAGCCGGGGACGTGCAGTACGCCGTTCTCGCCGATCCACGTCCCCAGGTCGGTGAGCCGCTCACCGGGCGGGCTGGTCAGGACGGCCGCTGTCTGCCGTACGGCGAGCACGGCCGCGAAGAGCCACAACGCGGCCCGGGCCGCGCCGATCCTCGAATCCGCCGTCGCACTCCCGCGCACGCTGCGTTCCGCGTTCGCCACGTCGCGCCGAGCCTCCCCACCGTTCTGTCGGTCTGGTGTGTGCTGTTCTGGTGTCCACGGAGCGTCCGTAGAGCGTCGCACCGCCCCGTGAAGAAGACCTACGCAACCGCCTGTTCGCCTGGCTGTCACCCCGTTATGGCCGAATTCCTCTCGGCGACCGAGCGCTCGACGCCCAATCGCCGCCGGCCCGCCGACCTCTGCCGGACCGCCGGCCGGTGGACCGGCACCGGACCGCCGCCGGACCGTTGCGGAACAGAGTCGTCCAGGCCGGAACCGATGATGTTCATGGTGCCGTCACAGACGGTATGCGGGGGAACATACAAGAATTCGGGGTACGCGCGCGCCTGGTCACGGTGCTGCTGGCGGTACTCGCACTGCAACTGGGATCGCTCATCAGCCCGGCCTACGCCTGTGGCTGCGGCGCGATGGTGGTGGACCGGAACGCGGAGTTCTCCGTCGCCCGGGAGTCGTCGGTGATCGACTGGGACGGCCGTACGGAGCAGATCGTCATGCGCTTCACGGTCGACTCGGACGCGCCGGAAGCGGCGTGGATCATGCCCGTCCCGAGCCGGGCGGACGTCGAACTCGCGGACAGCGCCCTCTTCGACGAACTGGTCGAGATCGCCGCGCCCGTGCACCGTACGCGCCACTACTTCTGGCCACGGGGCGGCGACTGGCCCTTCGACGACACGGACGGCGCGGGCGCGGGCGCACCGCAGCCGGGCGCCGCCGCCCCAGAGGTCGGCGTCGTCGGCCGGGAACGTCTCGGCGACTTCGACGTGGCCCGGCTGACGGCGACCGACCCGGACGCGCTCGGCGACTGGCTCGCCGACAACGGCTTCGAACTGCCCCAGGGCCTCGACAAGGACCTCGAACCGTATGTCGACGCGGGCTGGGAGTACGTGGCCGTACGGCTGGCGCCGAGCACCAAGGGCACGACGCTCGACGGTACGCTCGACCCGCTGCGGCTGAGCTTCGCCAGCGAGAAGCTCGTCTACCCGATGCGGCTGTCGCGGCGCGCGACGACGGCCCAGTCGCTCGGCCTGTTCGTACTCGCGCCGCACCGCATGGAACCGCGCGACACCATCGGCGGCTCCGAACCCGAGGTCACGTACGCGGGCAAGGTCGAGCCGCGCGGCGCGGTGGGCCGCCTCACCGGCGGGAAGGAACGCTTCCTCACCGCACTCGACCAGCACTTTCCCGAGCCCGGCCGGATCAACGGCGACCACGAACTCGTGGCCACCGCGCAGGACACACCCTTTCGGCGGGTGATCTGGGACGACGACCTGCTGACGGTCGCCGGTGTGCCGGTGTGGTTCCTGACCGTCGGCGGCGGGGCCGCTGTCGTCGCCGTGGCGGCCCTGTCGCTGCTGCGCGTACGGGCGACCCGCCGCACGCCGACGCCGGGAACGGCCGCGTGAAAGTAGGTTGAACGGTATGACTCAGGATCAATGGCAGGCCGTGGACGGCTACATCAGTGATCTCCTCGTGACGGAGGACGAGGCCCTTACCGAGGCCCTCGCGGCGAGCGGGGCGGCAGGGCTCCCCGCGATCAACGTCGCCCCCAACCAAGGCAAACTGCTCCATCTGCTGGCGCAGACACAGGGCGCGCGCACAGCGCTGGAGATCGGCACGCTGGGCGGCTACAGCACGATCTGGCTGGCGCGGGCGCTGCCCGAGGACGGCAGGCTGATCTCGCTCGAGTACGACCCGGCCCATGCGGAGGTCGCTCGCGCGAACATCGCCCGCGCGGGCCTGGCGAAGATCGCGGAGGTCCGCACGGGCGCGGCCCTCGACACCCTGCCGCGCATCGCGGCGGAACCGGGCGCGGGCCCCTTCGACCTGGTCTTCATCGACGCGGACAAGCGCAACAACGCCCGCTACGTGGAGTGGGCACTGCGCCTGACCCGCCCGGGCAGCCTGATCATCGTGGACAACGTGGTGCGCGGCGGCGGCGTCGTCGACACGAAGAGCGAGGACCCGTCGATCCTCGGCACGCGCGAGATGTTCGACCTGGTCGCCCGCGAGCCGAGGCTGGACGCGACGGCGCTCCAGACGGTGGGAGTGAAGGGGTACGACGGGCTGCTGGTGGCGCGGGTGGTCGCGTGACGGTGGGGGGCCGCTGCGCGGGGCGAGCGTGACCGCAGCGGGGAGGCCTCTGCGGGGCCGGTGATCGCGTGACGGTACGCGGGACGCGCGGTGCCGTGACCGCGGCGCGGAGGCCGCTGCGCGCGACGGCCGCTGCGTCGCTGCCCCAGGACGGGCGGGGCCGCTGCGCGGGGCTGTCCCCTACCCGCCCCTTCCCGAACCGGGGCAAGCCCCGGACCCCGTACCGCCTTCGGCGGTGCCCTCAATCGCCGGGCGGGCTGAAGTTGCCTGGCAACTTCAGCCTCGCTGGGGGCATCTCCCACGGCCGCCAGGCCATAGGGGGAGTTTGAGGCGCGGGGGCCCGGGGGCGGAGCCCCCGAAACACCGCGCGGAGGGCGGTGCGGGGGCCGGGGCTTGCCCCGGTTCGGGAAGGGGCGGGGTGGGGGAAACCGCCCCGTGCGGCAGGATGGCCGCATGAGCATCGTGAAGATCAACGTCCTCACCGTCCCCGACGAGCAGCGCGACGTCCTCGAGAAGCGGTTCGCCTCCCGTGCCGGCGCCGTCGAGAGTTCGGACGGGTTCGAGTGGTTCGAGCTGCTGCGGCCCGTGGAGGGGACCGACCAGTACCTGGTCTACACCCGGTGGCGTGACGAGGCCTCGTTCCAGGCCTGGATGGAGGGACCGATGAAGGCCGCCCACCAAGGTGGCGGCGCGCAAGGCGGTGGCGGCGAGCGTCCCAAGCCCGCCGCCACCGGGTCCACCGTGTGGTCGTTCGAGGTCGTGCAGCAGGCCGCGCCCAAGACGCAGTCCTAGCCGACGCCCTGTCGGATCCGTGCCGCGCCCGGACAGGGCCTAGATGCGCAACAGCCGTTCCGTCACCTCCCGGTACGCCTGGAGCGCACGGCGCAGTTGCTCCGTGTCGTCCGCTCCGGCGTCCGCGGAGTGCCGCAGTGTCCGGCGGTGCTCCGCCAGGGACGCGGTGATCCGGTCGCCGGCGTCCTCGAGGACGTCGGCCGCCTCCTCGACCGCGCGGCGCGGGGAGTCGACGAAGCCGGTGAGCGCCTGGTGCAGGCGGTGTTCGAGCCGCTCGCATTCGTCCTGGGGCAGGAGCCGGGCCGCTCGCGGCTCCGCGTCGCCCGCCCCGGGCGCGGTGAGCGGGGTGCCGGCACCGGTGGTGGCCCTGCCGGGGTCGATGACCGGTTTCAGCGGCTCGTCCACCGGTCCGGGGCGGGGCCCGTGGGCGGCGCCGCGCTCGGCCCGCAGGCCCGAGGCGCGTACGTCGTCCTTGCCGTCCCGCCCGACCGGCGCGGCGGGGGCTTCTATGTCTCCCGCGTCGCCGGCGGTACCGGGCGGGACGGCAGTCCGGGGGGATTCCTGATGGTTCGGGTGCGGCATCACACGCCACTCCCCTTCGGGCGCAGCATGTGGCTGCGGCCACGGCTGTGGGACCGGTCTGGGGCGCCGGGCCGGTGGCGGCCGTGGTCCACGGCCCGGTCGGCGACCAGGTCGGCGAAGAGCTCACGGGCGTCGACCATCGCCTCGCGCAGTTGTTCCGTGGTCGTCTCCGTGCCGCTGCGGGCGGCGCGGTGGAGCCTGCGGTAGCCCTCTACGTGTCGCGGGTGGTGGACCGAGAGCGCCGAGAGCTGCTCCTCGTAGCGGCCGGAGGCCGGGAAGCCGCGGTCGCCCGCGATCCGGCCCAGGAGCTGGTCGGCGTCGGCGACGGCACCGCGCGGGTCGTCGACGAAGCGTTCCTGCACGGCGGCCCATGCGGTGTCGTACTGCTCCCGCACGCCGGGCGCGAGGGGCTGCGGCGTGAGGTCTCCGTAGCGCTGGACGCGGTCGTGCAGATCACGGTCGGCCGCCTTGGTGTCGCCGTCGTGGCGGGCGACGACCCTCTCGTACTCGGGGCCGAACCGCCTTCGCAGTGCCCGCCGTCCGCCGGCGTGCCCGCCGCGGCGTGCGTAGAGGGAGCCGGCGATGATCAGAAGGACCACGATCACCGCGGCGACGATCAGAACTGTGGTCAGGGTCGACATGACTCACCTTCCGGGTCGGGACCCGTGGGCGGACGCTCGCTGTTCGCGAGCTTTCATAGCTCCGAGTAACCGGGAATCGATTGGCCAAACAACCACCGAACGGACTACGAAACGTCCATGACCATGTGGACACTGACCCCGGAGCCGTTCGACTCCCCCGACGCGACCGCGCTGCGGCGCGCGTACTACCACGATGTGGCGAGCCGCTACTGGGGCCGGCCGGCGACCGTGGAGGAGGTCGACGAAGGGCTCACCGGCGACGGCGTCGAGCTGCTGACGCCGCCGACGGGCCAGTTCCTCGTCGGCCGGTACGGCGGCGAGGCGGCGGCCTGCGGCGGGGTGCTGATGCTGGACCAGGAGCGGGCGGAGCTCACGCGGGTCTTCCTGCGGCACGGCTTCCGGGGCCGCAAGGGCGCTTCGCTGCTGATGGAGTCGCTGGAGCACGAGGCCCGCGCGCTCGGCGCCCTCCGGATGGTCCTCAACACCCGCCTCGACCTGGTGGAGGCCCGCGCGCTGTACACGCGGCACGGCTACGCGGAGATACCGGCGTACTGCAGCGGCCCGTACATGGAGATCTGGTACGGCAAGGACCTCTGAACGCCTCTCCGTGGAGAGTGGCGCGGCAAGGGCCTCTGACCGGCGGCCCGCGGGACGGACACGGGGTGCGGTACCGGCGGGAGGTCGGACGGGGCGGTCCCGGCGGGACGTCAGACGGGGTGGCCCCTCGGGTACTCGTGGTCGCGGTGCGGCTCGGGGCTGTGCGGCCGCTCGGCGTCGGAGCCGCACAGCTCCGCGTTCAGATCGTGCACCAGCTGGACGAGGTCGGTCGGCCGTTCGGGTCCCCACCAGTCGCCGAGCAGCTCGGCGAGCGACTCCTCGCGCGCCTGCGCCAGTTGTACGGCGGCCTCCACGCCGCTGTCCGTGAGCATCAGGTCGAGTCCCTCGCGGCGGGCGAGGCCGCGTCCCTCCACCTCGCGCGCCGCCTCCGTGATCGCGCGCAGCGGGACGGGCGTGGTCTCGGCGAGCCTGGCCGGTTCGACGACCCCGTGGCGCTTGATGCGCAGCAGCAGCCAGCTCGAGGCGGGCAGCAGGTCGTAGCCGGCCCGCGCAGTGATCTTCTCGTAGATGTGCCGCCTGCCTTCGCGGGAACCGAGCACCGACAGGGCCCGTGCGACCTCGTCGTACGAGGACCGCTCGACGGGGTTCGAGGCCAGCGTCTCGCTGTGGTCCGGAGCGGTGACCGAGGCGCGGAGCTTGTCCTCCTTGAGGAACCAGGCGACGAGGAAGGCGAGCGCGACGACCGGCAGGGCGTAGAGGAAGACGTCCGTGATGGCCGTCGAGTACGCGTCGAGCAGCGACGGGCGCAGGTCGGAGGGGAGTTCCGCGATGGCACGCGGGTCGGCGGCGAGCTCGGCGGGCCCGGCGCCCGGCGGCACCTGCTGCCCCGCGAGGGCGTCGGTGAGCTTGTGCTCCAGCCGGTTGGTGAAGATCGTGCCGAAGATCGCGACGCCGAACGAGGCGCCGATGGAACGGAAGAACGTCGCACCTGACGTCGCGACACCGAGGTCCTCGTAGCCCACGGCGTTCTGGACGACGAGGACGAGGACCTGCATGACGAGGCCGAGTCCGGCTCCGAAGACGAAGAAGAACAGACTCATCTGCCAGGTGGAGCTGGTCTGCTCGAGTTGGTGGAGGAGCAGGAGGCCCAGCGCCGTCACGGCGCTGCCGACGATCGGGAAGACCTTCCAGCGGCCGGTGCGGCTGACGATCTGCCCCGACACCGTGGACGTGAGCAGCAGGCCGAACACCATCGGCAACATGTGGACACCGGACATGGTCGGTGAGATGCCCTGGACGACCTGGAGGAACGTCGGCAGGTACGTCATCGCGCCGAACATCGCGAAACCGATGATGAAGCTGATGACCGCGACGAGGGTGAACGTCCGGATGCGGAACAGCTTCAGCGGCAGAACGGGTTCCGCCGCCTTGCGTTCGACGGCGACGAACGCGACGAGGAGCACGGCCCCGAGGACGGCGAGGCCGATGATCCGCGCCGAGCCCCACGCCCAGGTCGTGCCGCCGAGGGAGGCGACGAGGACGAGACAGGTGGCGACGGAGGCAATGAGGAACGTGCCCAGGTAGTCGATGGTGTGCCGGGTCTGCCGCACCGGGATGTGCAGCACGGCCGCGATGACGAGGAGCGCGACGACGCCGATGGGCAGGTTGATGTAGAAGACCCAGCGCCAGGTGAGGTGTTCGGTGAAGAAGCCGCCGAGCAGCGGCCCGAGGACGCTCGTCGCGCCGAAGACCGCGCCGAAGAGGCCCTGGTACTTGCCCCGTTCACGCGGTGACACGAGGTCGCCGACGATCGCCATCGACAGCACCATCAGCCCGCCGCCGCCGAGGCCCTGGACCGCGCGGAAGGCGATGAGCTGCGGCATGTTCTGGGAGATGCCGCAGAGGGCGGAGCCTACGAGGAAGATGACGATGGCGGTCTGGAAGAGCTTCTTGCGCCCGTACTGGTCACCGAGCTTGCCCCACAGGGGAGTCGCGGCGGTGGCGGCCAGCATGTAGGCGGTGACCACCCAGGAGAGGTGGTCCATGCCGCCCAGTTCGCTGACGATGGTCGGCAGCGCGGTGGCCACGATCGTCTGGTCGAGGGCGGCCAGGAGCATGCCCAGGAGCAGCGCGCCGATGGCGACGAGCACGGTTCGCCGGTCGTGCCCCTCCCCGGGGGCAGGCCCCACCTGGGCGCTGCTCACTTCCTGAGCCATGCCGATCTCCTCGGTTCCGTGGCGCTGTTCCATCCCATCGTGGTGTGTCTGTCCGGTTATGGCCTCCCGAGAGGGGCGGTGAGACAGGTGGGGCGTTGGGTGTCGCACGGGACGGTTGCATAATCGGCGGCATTCAAAGGGGAGGGGAACCGGCAATGACCGGAAACAGATGTCCGGAGTGCGACAGACCGCGGAACCCGGACGGCAGCGCCGGACCCGGCTGCGACTGCGCCGAGCGGGCGGGGGCCGCTCTGCGCGCGGAACGGGAGGCGGACATCGCGGCGGCGGAGGACTTCGATCCGCTGCGGATCAGGCCGTACGTGACGCTGGAGGGCCTTGGTACGCCGCACCGTGCCCCGTCCGGCCCGCCCGACCCGGACACCGCCGCTCTTACGGCCCCGGCAGGGCACGGGGGCCACGCGGCAGGCGGGCAAGAAGGCGTCGCGCACGAGGGCTTCGCTCAGGGCGGGGAGGCCCACGCGTCGCCCGCGCACGACGGCTTCGCCCAGGGCGGGGCCGTGGCCGGCCTGGGGGCGGCGGGGCTGCCGCGGCCCATGCAGGAGCCGACTGCGGCACCTGCCGGCGTCGGCGGTCAGGAGTACGGCCCGGACCAGGACGGTCCGGACGGCACCGCCCGTCCGGAGGGGGACGGCCAGGGGCGGGCGGCGCACGACGGCGCCGCCGCGTACGGCGGGGCGCTGCCGCCCGAGGAGGTCACGCCGGAGGAGTTCTCGCCGGACGGCGGCGGCGCGCGCCGTGGGGGTGACGACACCGTCGTACTGGCGCCCGTCGGCGATGGCCCCGCCGGGAGCGGTCACGGTCAGGGGGGTGACGGGCCGCGGCGGCGCCGGCGGGTGTTCGCCGGACTCGCTGTGGGCGCGGCGGCCGTCGCCGTCGCGGGGACGGCAGCGTTCGCCGGAGGGCTGTTCTCCGGCGGCGAGGAGCAGGACCGTGCGCTGCCGCCGGACACCAGCACCAGCGCTCCGACCGCCAGCGCGGTGTCGGAAGCGCCTTCGGAGTCGGCCTCCGCGAGCGCGTCGGCCTCCGCCTCGGCCTCCCCGTCGGCCTCCGCCTCGCCGTCCGACTCGGCGTCCGCGTCGCCGTCGCCGTCGAGGTCCGCGCCCCGTACGAGCCCGAGCGCCGGTGACAGGCCGGCCAGTCCGTCCGCCCCGGCGTCGACGGCCAAGGAGACGGGCACGGTGTCGGAGGAGCCGTCCGGAAAGCCGGCCGGCGGGACGCTGCGCCGCGGCGACAGCGGTGCGGCGGTGGTCGACCTCCAGAAGCGGCTGAGGCAGCTGTGGCTGTACCCGTACGACGACGCGGACGGCCGCTTCGACGAGGACGTGGAGCAGGCCGTGAAGGTCTACCAGTGGGACCGCGGCATCCAGGGCGACCCGCTGGGCGTCTACGGCCCGCACACGCGTCGGGCACTGGAGGCCGAGACACGGTCGTCGTGAAACGGATTGGCTTTACCCGGCCCCGTTTTGTATCGTGAAGGAACAAAGTGGCTTCGCCCGTATTCCCTGACCGGCGGGCGAGGCCGCTTGTTTTCCTTCCGCCGCGCTCTGGAGTCCGTATGACGACCGTCCTGACCGCCCGCGCCCTCCTGCTGGACATGGACGGCACCATCGTCAATTCGGACGCGGTGGTGGAGCGGGTCTGGCGGGCCTGGGCGATCGAGCACGGGCTGGACGCCGAGGAGGCGCTGAAGACCGTCCACGGGCGCCAGGGCTACGCCACGATGGCCGTCCTGCTGCCCGACCGCCCCATGGAGCAGAACCACGCCGACAACCGCGTGCTGCTCGCCCAGGAGACCGCCGACACCGACGGCGTCGTCCCGGTCGCCGGCGCGCCGGCCTTCATGGCCGCAGTCGCCGCCCTGCCGCACGCCCTGGTCACCTCGGCCGACCTCGCGCTGGCCACGGCCCGGATGAAGGCGGCCGGGCTGCCGATGCCGCAGGTCCGTGTGACGGCCGAGTGCGTCGGCGCCAGCAAGCCGGACCCGGAGGGCTTCCTGAAGGGCGCGGCCGAGCTGGGCTTCGCCCCTGAGGACTGCGTGGCGTTCGAGGACTCGGAGGCCGGCATCACGGCGGCCCGCGCCGCGGGCATGCGGGTCGTCGGTGTGGGTCCCCGCGCCGCGGCGATGAAGCCCGACATCCACGTGCCGGACCTCACCCGCCTCACGGTCACCGCGCACGACGACGGCACGATCGGGCTGCGCGCCGCCTGATCCGCGGCTCAGCCGGTGATCGCCTCGAAGAGGCTGAAGCCGGCGAGGGCCAGCATCAGGCACGCGGCGACCTTGGTGATCAGCTTCAGCGGCACGTAGCGCATCAGCGTCCGGCCGCCCAGGATGCCGATGGCGGCGACGGCCCACAGCGCCAGCACGGCGCCGATGCCGACCGAGACGGGGTTGTCGTAACGGGCGGCGAGGTTGGCCGTCATGATCTGGGTGAGGTCCCCGAACTCGGCGACGAGGATGAGCATGAAGCCCGCGCCCGAGACCTTCCAGAACGACTGGTCGGCGGGCGCCTTGACGGTCTCCCCCTCGTCGTCGCCCTTCTTCAGCAGCAGCATCAGCGCGCCCGCGAGGAAGAGGACGCCCACCACCGCCTGCACCAGCCGGTGCGGCAGCAGGGTCAGCACGCTGCCCGCGGCGATGGCGAGCGCGACATGGACGGCGAAGGCCGCCGCGACACCGGCGAAGACGTACGAGGCGCGGTAACGGGTGCCCAGCATGAGACCGGCCAGGGCGGTCTTGTCGGGCAGTTCGGCGAGGAAGACGACGCCGAACGTGATCGCCATGACGGTGAAGCTGATCACGGATGAATCCTCAATCGGTAGGCGCGGCGCGGCCCTGCCGAGAGTGACCTGAGGCGTTTCAGGGGTCGCTTCGGCACGGCAGCACCATGGACGGATACATGGGCACTGCGGCCGAAGGTCTCGCTGGCGACCGCCGATGACGGGCCGCCTCCGGGCGCCGGCCGGGCACGAGGCCCAGCAGTATGTCGACGGTCCGGCGAAGAGCTACTCCCCTTCTGCGCTGAACAGAGTACGCGAGGACCCCGGACGAACGCCAAGCGCCGCCGTGCGGGCCCGCGGCCGGGCCGCTCCGGAAGCTCCCCGGGCGGGTCCGGGTCAGGGCCGGGCGTCCGGGCCCCGTGTGCTGTCCCGGTGCAGGCGCCCCCTCGCCACCAGTTCCACCACCAGGGCCACCGCGACCGCCTGGACCGCCATCAGGGCGACCAGTACGAAGAGCTGCACCGCGCCCGCCTCCACGGGGGAGGCGCCGCCCAGCAGCATGCCGACGAAGGCACCGGGCAGTGTGACGAGGCCCACGGTCCTGGTCTGGTCGAGGCCTGGGAGCAGCGCGTCGGACGCGGGCTCGCGGGCGACCTCGAGGCGGGCGTCGCGGTCGGCCAGGCCGAGGGCGAGTCCGGCCTCGACCTCACCGCGGCGCTGCTCGAGCTCGTCCAGCGCCCGCCGGCCGCCGACCGCCGTCACGCTCAGGGCGCCGCCGATGAGGATGCCGGTCACGGGGATCAGCGTGATGCCCTTCACCGGCACCAGTCCGGTGAGGAGCAGCGCGGCCACGACGGGGAGCACTCCCGCGGCAATCGGCAGACCGGCCCACCACCAGGTGCCGTTGGCGGTGATGCGCCGGCCGGCGGTACGGACGGCGACCGCGTACATCAGCACGAGGAAGGCGAGCAGCAGCGGGACGGAGCGGACGACCCAGCCGATCGCCAGTGACACGACGGCGAGTTGGACCGCCGCCCGCACGCCCGCGACGGCGATGTCGCGGGAACGCCCGAGGTGGGCGACGGCCGCGACGGTCGCCGCGGCGACCAGCAGGACGGCCAGTACGGCCCCGAGGGTGAGGTTGACCGGCAGCAGCACGCCGCAACATTACGACGCCGCAAGGATCATGTCGGCGCGTCAGAACCCTTGATGTGACGTGCCCATGTCGCCACCCTGTTACCTGGCGCCCATCCCCGAGAAACCTGGCGCCGCGAACATGGCCACGCCCGAACGGCCAAGTTCCCCCCACCTCGAAGGAGTTCGCATGTCAGGTGTCTACGCGCGTCGCAGCCGCGGCGTCCGCCGCGCAGCCGTGCTCGCCGTCACGTCCGCCCTCGCCATGGCCGGCCTGCTGGCCACCTCTCCCACCGCGCAGGCCGCCCCGCCCACCCCGGTCAGCGCCACCACCGCCCGCAGCTACCTCAGCCAGCTGACCGTGTCCGCGGAGGGCTCCTCCACCGGGTACAGCCGTGATCTGTTCCCGCACTGGATCACCCAGTCGGGCGCCTGCAACACCCGCGAGGTCGTGCTCGAGCGGGACGGCACGAACGTGGTGCAGGACTCCAGCTGCGCGGCGACGAGCGGCCGTTGGTTCTCCCCCTACGACGGCGCCACCTGGTCCGCGGCCTCCGACGTCGACATCGACCACATAGTCCCGCTGGCGGAGGCGTGGCGTTCCGGCGCGAACAGCTGGACCACGTCCAAGCGCCAGCAGTTCGCCAACGACCTGACCCGCCCGCAGCTCATCGCCGTCACGGACAACGTCAACCAGTCCAAGGGCGACCAGGACCCGGCCGAGTGGCTGCCGCCGGTCACGTCGTACCGCTGCATGTACGCCCGGATGTGGGTGCACACGAAGTACTACTGGAACCTCAAGGTCGACTCGGCGGAGAAGAGCGCGCTGCAGAGCATCCTGAACGGCTGCTGACCCGGGCGCCGCACAGGGCCGCGCCGAGGACACACCACGGGTTCGCGGAACCGGCCCGCCCCTCTCCGTCGTTCCGTACCGTACGGGGCGACGGAAGGGGCATCACATGACCGGGCTTCGCCTTGGGCCGCTGCTGCGGCACGTCGACTGGGACACGGGCACCGCCGCGACCGTCTGGGTCGAGACCGGCCGCCCGTGCACGGCGGAGGTCCGCTGCGAGCAGGGCGGCGGCGGCTCTTCCCGCACGTTCACGGTCGCGGGGCACCACTACGCCCTCGTCACCGTGACCGGCCTGACACCGGGCTCGTCGACCGCCTACGAGGTGTTCCTCGACGGTGAGCGCGTCTGGCCGCTCGCCGACTCGCCCCACCCGCCCAGCACCATCCGCACCCCGGAGGTCGCCGCGGACTCGGTGCGGGTCACCTTCGGCTCCTGCCGCTGGGCCGCCCGCCCCGCCCGCGGCCGCGACCCGGTGGGTCCCGACGCCCTGGACACCCTCGCCGCCAAGCTGGCCTCGGCCCCCGAGGAGGAGCGCCCCGACGTCCTGCTGCTGCTCGGCGACCAGGTGTACGCGGACGAGGTCTCCGAGGCCACCAGCGCCCGGCTGTCGGCCGGCCGCGACCGCGAGGTGCCGCCGGGCTCCGGGGTGGCGGACTACGAGGAGTACACCTGGCTGTACGACGAATCGTGGCGTGACCCCGACGTCCGCTGGCTGCTCTCCACCGTGCCCAGCTGCATGATCTTCGACGACCACGACGTCATCGACGACTGGAACACCAGCACGGCATGGCTGACCGAGATGCGGGCGACGCCGTGGTGGCGGGATCGGATCCTCAGCGCGCTGATGTCGTACTGGGTGTACCAGCACCTGGGCAATCTCTCCCCCGCCGAGCTGGCCGCCGACCCGCTCTACAAGGCGGTGCGGTCGGCACCCGACGGCACACAGGCGCTGCGGCAGTTCGCGGAGGCGGCCGACCGGGACGCGTCCGTCGCGCGCTGGAGCTACCGGCGGGACTTCGGCCGGACCCGGCTGCTGATGATCGACACCCGTGCCGCCCGTGTCCTGGACGAGCAGAACAGGTCCATGCTCGACGCGGACGAGGCCGCCTGGCTGCGCGAACAGGCCCTGGAGGGACACGGCTCGTACGACCACCTCCTCCTCGGCACCTCGCTGCCCTGGCTGCTGCCGCCGCTGATCCACGACGCGGAGACCTGGAACGCGGCACTGTGCCGCGGCGAGCGGGGGGCGTGGTGGGCGCGCTTCGGGGAGAAGGTGCGCCGCCACGCGGACCTGGAACACTGGTCGGCCTTCCCTTCCTCGTTCGAGGAACTGACGCGGCTGATCATCGAGGTGGGCAGCGGCCCGGACGCGCCGGCGACGGTGTGCGTGCTCTCGGGGGACGTCCATCACGCGTACGTGGCGGAGCCGGAACGGCCCGGCGATCCGGCGGCCGGTCCCGGTGCCGCGGGCGCCGTCGCCGCCCCGGACGCGCGGGTGCTCCAGCTGACGTGTTCGCCCGTGCACAACTCCGTCCCCAAAGCGGTGAGGATCGGCTTCCGGTTCGGCTGGAGCCGAGCGGGACGGCGGCTGGGCCGGCTCTTCGCCCGGCACGGCCGTACCGGCGAACCTGTCGTCCGCTGGGGGCGCGGGGGCGGCCCGTGGTTCGGCAATCAGCTGATGACCCTGACCCTGCGGGGGCGGAGGGCATCGCTGCGGCTGGACCGGGCGGGTGCGGAGGGCGCCGACGGCCGCGGGCGGCTGGCGACCGTGTTCGACCGCCCGCTGACGGACGGCTCCTGACGGGGCCCGCCGCCCGGGGAGCGCCGCTTTCCCGCCAAACCACCGGGCGCTCGGCCGAGGACACCCTCGGCCGAGCGCCCGGTATTCAGCCTGCCGTGTCACGAAACCGGAGGACGGCGCTGCCTGCCACCAGGGAGGCCAGGTCCGGACGCCCTTGGGGCCCACCGCCGCCGGTCGTCACCGAGCGGGAAGCTTCGGCCAAAAGCAGCCTGCCCGAAAATGTTGAACTTGCAAGTAATCATTAGGCCTGCCTAACCTGGGGCCCCCTCATCGGTTCTGTCCCCGAAACCGAAGGAGCCCCCACATGAGCACCTCCCCCCTGCCCGCACGCCTGGAACAGGCACAGCCCTATGCGCTCGGCCTGTTCCGTGCCGTCGTGGGTCTGCTGTTCCTCTGCCACGGCGCCGCCTCACTGTTCGGCGTCCTCGGCGGCGCGGCGGGCGGCGGCACCGTCCCGGCCGGCACCTGGCCCGGCTGGTACGCGGCGGTGATCCAGCTGGTCGCCGGATCTCTGGTCCTGCTCGGCCTCGGCACCCGCAGCGCCGCCCTCATCGCCTCCGGCTCGATGGCGTACGCGTACTTCAAGGTCCATCAGCCCGAGTCGCTGTTCCCGCTGCAGAACGGCGGTGAGGCGTCGGCGATGTTCTGCTGGGCGTTCCTGCTGCTGGTCTTCACCGGCCCCGGCGCCCTGGCGCTGGACCGGCTGTTCGCGACGCGCCGCGCCGCCCGCCCGGCGGAGCAGCGCGAGGAACGGGCCACCGCCGCCGCCTGACCCTGCCGCAGGCGCACGCATCGCCCGGTCCTTCCTTCGGGAAGGGCCGGGCGTCCTGGTCCCCTCCCCCTGGTGCCTCGATGCCGCCTCAAGCGCCGTACGGGCGGCGGGCGTTCCCCCGGTGGAGACCCCCGGTCGGTACGGGCCCCGTACGGGCGGTTTCGTCCCGGTGTCCGGCGGGGGAACGCCCCTTGTCGATGTCCTCGGCACTCCAGGCGTACGCTGTACAGCTGTCTGGCCGCCTGCCGCTCCCCCGCGACACCGTGGCCCTGCCAGGAACGGGGAGAGTCAAGGTGCTCGAGAGCATTGGGTCGCTGACCGGCAGCCCATGGATCTACGCCGTCGTGGCCCTGTCCGTCCTTCTCGACGTGTTCCTGCCCGTGCTGCCCAGCGGAGTGCTGGTGATCACGGCCGCCACCGCCGCGGCCGCCGGTTCCACGGCCGCTCCCGGCGCCGCGGCCGTAGCCGGCGCGGCGGGCCAGGTACCGCGTGAGGTCCCCTCGCTGCTGGTCCTGGTGCTGTGCGCGGCGACCGCGTCCGTACTGGGTGATCTGGTCGCCTACCGGCTCGCGTGGCGCGGCGGGGACCGGCTGGACCGGGCCATCGCCCGCTCACGCCGCCTGACCAGGGCGCAGGAACGTCTCGGCGTGGCGCTCGGACGCGGCGGAGGCGCGCTCGTCGTCATCGCCCGGTTCGCGCCGGCCGGCCGCTCCGTGGTCTCGCTGGGCGCGGGCGCGGCGCACCGCAAGGTGAAGGAGTTCCTGCCCTGGTCGGCCCTGGCCGGGATCGCCTGGGCCGGCTACGCCGTCGGGCTCGGCTGGTTCGGTGGCCAGTGGCTCGGCGCGAGCTGGATCGGCGCGGCGGTGTCCGTGCTCGCGCTGTTCGGCGCGGGCTCGCTCGCCGCCTACTTCATGCGGCGTCCGGCTCCTGAGCCTGCCGCTTAGCGGCGAGACCGCCGGAGCCCCGGATCTCGAGCCCCTCGAGAAGTCTGCGGGTCGCTTCCGCGATCTCCTCGACGGCCTCGTCGAACACCTCGCGGTTGTGCGCGGCCGGGGCGCGGAAGCCGGAGACCTTGCGCACGTACTGCAGGGCGGCGGCGTGGATGTCCTCCTCTGTGGCCTCTTCGGGAAGGACGGGCGGACGGAGAGTCTTGATGCTGCGGCACATGCCTCCAGTGTGCCGCGCACCACCGACAGCGGGCGGACCTTCGCCCACGCCGTGCACCGCGGGTAACCCGGGGGCCCGCCGACGCCGCCGCAGGCGGCCAGTAGAGTGCGGCTGCGCCCCTGCCGTTCCACCGACGAGGTACCGCTCAGTGACCCCCGCACCACGCTCACCAGCAGTAACCGTCGTCGGGATCGGCGCCGACGGCTGGCCAGGACTCCCCGGGACGGCTCAGGACGCGCTGCGGGAGGCGCAGGTCGTCATCGGCGGCGCACGGCAGTTGGAGCTGCTGCCCGCCGACTGCGCGGCCGAGCGCGTCACCTGGCCGAGCCCCCTGCGGCCCGCCGTCGCCGGGCTGCTCGCCGCCCACCGGGGCCGCAGGCTCGCCGTCCTGGCCAGCGGAGACCCCATGTTCTACGGCATCGGCCGCGCGCTGGCCGAGGAGCTGGGGCCGGACGCGCTGCACGTCGTCCCGCACGCCTCGTCCGTCTCGTACGCCTGCGCCCGCCTGGGCTGGCCCGTCGAGGACACCGCCGTCGTCACCCTCGTCGGCCGTCCCGCCGGGCAGTTGTCCGCCGCGCTGCACGACGGCCGCCGGCTGCTGGTGCTCAGCGCCGGACCGGACACGCCCGCCGAGGTCGCCGCGCTGCTGCGCGACCGGGGCTTCGGCGGAACCCGGATACGGGTGCTCGAGCAGCTCGGCGCTGCGGGCGAGCGCTGCGTGGACGGCCACGCCGGGAACTGGGCCGAGCCGCCCGGCGACCCACTGAACGTCATCGCCCTCGAATGCCGCCTCGACGAGGGCGCGTTGCGGCTGTCCGCCGCGCCGGGCCTGCCGGACGAGGCGTACGAGCACGACGGGCAGCTCACCAAACGTCACATACGCGCCGCGACCGTCGCCGCTCTCGCCCCCGCGCCGGGCGAACTGCTGTGGGACATCGGCGGCGGTTCCGGCTCCGTCGCGATCGAGTGGATGCGCACGCACCCCTCCTGCCGGGCCGTCACCGTCGAGCGCGACCCGGTCCGGGCCGCGCGCATCGCCCGTAACGCGGACAGCCTCGGCGTGCCGACCCTGCGTGTCGTCACCGGCGCCGCACCGGACGCGCTGGCCGGACTCCCCGTCCCCGCAGCGGTGTTCATCGGCGGCGGGCTCACGGCACCCGGCCTCCTGGACGCCTGCTGGGACGCGCTGCCGCTGGGCGGCCGGCTGGTCGCCAACACGGTCACCCTCGAATCGGAGGCGCTGCTGGCCGAGCGCTACGCGCGCCACGGCGGCGAACTCGTCCGCCTCGCCGTCTCCCACGCCGTGCCCGTCGGCGGCTTCACCGGCTGGCGCCAGGCCATGCCCGTCACCCAATGGTCCGTCACCAAAGCAGGAGATCCGACATGACCGTCTACTTCATCGGTGCGGGCCCCGGCGCCGCCGACCTGATCACCGTGCGCGGGGCGCGCACCCTGGCGTCGTGCGGTGTCTGCCTCTACGCCGGCTCGCTCGTCCCGCGCGAACTCCTCGCCGACTGCCCGCCGGACGCCCGCCTGATCGACACGGCGCAGCTCGACCTGGACGCCATCACCGCGGAGCTGGTCCGCGCCCACGAGGAGGGCCACGACGTGGCCCGGCTCCACTCGGGCGACCCGTCGGTCTTCAGCGCCGTAGCGGAGCAGATGCGGCGCCTGGACGCGGCGGGTGTGCCGTACGAGGTCGTGCCGGGCGTCCCCGCGTTCGCCGCGGCGGCCGCTGCGCTGAAGCGGGAGCTGACGGTCCCGACCGTCGGCCAGACGGTGATCCTCACCCGCGTCGCCCAGCAGGCCACCCCCATGCCGGACGGTGAGGACCTGGCGACCCTCGGCCGCAGCGGGGCGCTGCTCGTCCTCCATCTGGGCGCCCGCCACGTCGACCGGATCGTCTCCGAGCTCCTCCCCCACTACGGCGCCGACTGCCCTGCCGCCGTGGTGGCGATGGCGAGCCGCCCGGACGAGCTGGTGCTGCGCGGGACGCTGGAGGACATCGCCGCGCAGGTGAAGGAGGCGGGCGTGACCCGCACCGCGGTGATCCTGGTCGGCCGTGTCCTGGCCGCGTCCGGCTTCCGCGACAGCCACCTGTACTCCGCCGAGCGCGACCGCCACGTCTGCTGACCCCGGCGCGGCGGTGCGCCCCTGCGGGCGTGCCAGGCCGGGAGCGGGCCCGTTCGGGACACGCGCCGCGCCGGACGAGGCGGTGAGGGTGGTGGACCGGCCGGATGCGGGGGCGCGACGTGACGTGCCGCCGCGCGGGGCGTTTCGCCTCCTTCACGGCCTGACGGCCGTAGCGGCCCACTTCCCGACCCGGGCCGCGCCGGACCGTACCGCCTTCTCGGGGCGTCCCGGCCGGGGATCCCCGCTGACGGGCTGGAGCCGCCGGCGGCCCACACGGTCGGAAGGGGGCGCGGTCGCCGCCCCGGCACGAGCCGGGTGCCCCGACCGCGCTTGCCCCGTACCGCCTTCCTGGACCCCGCGAACTCACCTTTCGGCCTGCTGACCGTGGGCCCGGGACGGGTTGGAGCCGCCTGCGGCCGACCCGGTCGGAGGCGCGCTCGGCGCCCCGGTGCCGGCCGGGTGGCCCGGTGCGCCGCCTGACCGAGGGCTACGCGCGGCCCACGACCGTGCCCGCGCGGTCGATGCACACCACGTCCACCGCCACCGGCGCGCCCCGCAGCACGCCGAGCGCCTGGTCGCGCGCGGCCGCCGCCACCAGGTCGCCCAGCGGAACGCCCTGCGCCATGCACATCTGGAGCGCCGCCAGGCCCGTGTTCGCCACGGCGACCTCCGCCGCCAGGGCCTCGTCCGCGCCGCCCCGCCGGGCCAGCTCCGCCAGGAACGCCTTGTCGACCTGGGAGCGGCCCGAGTGCAGGTCCAGATGGCCCGCCGCGAGCTTGGAGAGCTTGGCGAACCCGCCGCACAGAGTGAGCCGATCGACCGGATGACGCCGCACGTACTTCAGTACCGCTCCCGCGAAGTCGCCCATGTCGAGCAGCGCCTCCTCCGGCAGCCCGTACAGCGCCACCACGGTCTTCTCCGAGGTGGAGCCCGTGCATCCGGCTACATGGGTGCGGCCCGCGGCCCGGGCCACGTCCACGCCGCGCCGGATGGAGTCGATCCACGCCGAACAGGAGTACGGCACCACGATCCCGGTCGTGCCGAGGATCGACAGACCGCCCAGGATGCCGAGCCTGGGGTTCCATGTGGAGCGGGCGATCTCCTCGCCGTGGTCGACGGAAACGGTGATCTCCAGGTCCCCGCCGCCGCCGTGCCGCGCGGCGACCACGCCCACGTGGTCGCGCATCATCTGCCGCGGCACCGGATTGATCGCGGGCTCGCCGACGTCGAGCGGCAGCCCCGGACGGGTGACCGTCCCCACGCCGGGACCCGCGCGGAAGACGACCCCGGACCCGGCCGGCAGCAGCCGCACCGTGGCCCTCACCAGCGCGCCGTGGGTGACGTCCGGGTCGTCACCGGCGTCCTTGACGATCCCCGCCATGGCGCAGTCGCCGGACAGGGACTCCGCGGCCAGCGCGAAGGCCGGCGTCTGCCCCTTGGGCAGCGTGATCGTCACCGGGTCGGGGAACTCGCCGGTCAGCAGCGCCGTGTACGCGGCGGTCGTCGCGGCCGTCGCACAGGCCCCGGTCGTCCAGCCCGGCCGCAGACCGGTGTGCTTGAGTTGGGCCTCACGCCCGCCGCCCGTTGCCGCGCTCATGGATGGACTCCGATGCATGTACTGATCCTCGGTGGGACGACCGAGGGCCGGCGTCTCGCCGAGAGACTGCACGCCGACGGCACGGCCCGTGTCACCAGCAGCCTCGCCGGCCGGGTCGCCACTCCCAGGATGCCCCCCGGCGAGGTCCGGGTCGGCGGCTTCGGCGGCGCGGAGGGCCTGGCCCGGTGGCTGCGCGAGCACGAGGTCGGCGCGGTCATCGACGCCACCCATCCCTTCGCCGGAACGATCAGTTTCAACGCGGCGCTGGCCGCCGCGGAGGCCCATGTTCCCCTGCTGGCGCTGCGCCGCCCCGGCTGGGCCCCGGCCGACGGCGACGACTGGCATCCGGTCGGCTCCCTGGCCGAGGCCGCGGACCGCGCCGCCGCGCTCGGCCGCCGGGTGTTCCTGACGACCGGCCGCATGGGTCTTGCCTCCTTCGCGCACATCCGTGACGCGTGGTTCCTCGTACGGTCCGTCGACGCCCCCGAGGGGGCGTGCCCGCCCCGGATGGACGTGCTGCTCGACCGGGGGCCGTTCACCCTCGACGGCGAACGCGACCTCCTGCGGCGCCACCGCATCGACGTGCTCGTCACCAAGGACAGTGGCGGAGCGGCGACGGCACCGAAGCTGACGGCCGCGCGGGAGGCGGGCGTGCCCGTGGTGATCGTGCGCCGCCCGCCCGTCCCCGACGGGGTCCCGGTCGTGGCCGGCCCCGAGGAGGCGGCCGACTGGCTGCGGGCCTACTCCGGATAGCGCCTCGGGGTCCACACGATCTCGTGGCCGTCGCCGCGCCGGACCACCTGCGTCTGCGACGACCCGATCAGCAGGATCGTGCGCATGTCGACCTGCGCCGGGTCGAGTTCACCGAGCCGCACGATCCGGACGCTCTCCTCCGGCCCGCCGATGTCCCGGCCGAGCACGACGGGCGTGTCGGGCGCCCGGTGCCCGAGCAGCACCTCGCGCGCCTTGCCCACCTGCCAGGTGCGGCTGCGGGACCCCGGGTTGTACAGCGCGAGCACCAGGTCGGCGGCTGCCGCGGCGGCGAGGCGCTCCGCGATGACCTCCCACGGCTTGAGCCGGTCGGACAGGGACAGCACGGCGTAGTCGTGGCCGAGGGGCGCACCGGCCTTGGCCGCGGCGGCGTTGGCGGCGGTGACGCCCGGGAGGACCCGTACCGGAACGTCCTTGTACGCGTCCTGGGACGCCACCTCCAGCACGGCGGTCGCCATGGCGAAGACGCCCGGGTCGCCGCCGGAGACGACGGCGACCCGCCGCCCGCGCCGGGCCAGGTCGAGCGCGAACTCGGCGCGCTCCGACTCGACCTTGTTGTCGGAGCCGTGCCGGATCTGCCCCGGCCGCCGCGGCACCCGGTCCACGTATGTGGTGTAGCCGACGAGTTCGTCGGCGTCGGCGAGGGCGCGCTTCGTCTCGGGCGTGAGCCACAGCGGCCCGGCCGGCCCGGTGCCGACGACCACGACCTCGCCCCTGCCTGGCGCGGGGCGCGGGTTCGCGATACGGCTCGGCACGACGGCCACGGAGAAGTACGGCACCGACTCGGGGTCGATGTCGGCCAGTTGACCGGTGCGTTCGCCGCTCATCGTGGCCCGCTCGACGTAACGGGCCTCCGCCAGCCGGCCGGAGGACTCCATCGCGCTCCGCACGGCGGGGAAGGTCCGGCCGAGCTTCATCACGACGGCCGAGTCGGTCGCCGCGAGCCGGGCGGTCAGCTCCTCCTCCGGCAGCGTGCCGGGGATGACGGTGAGCACCTCCTCCGCCTCGCACAGCGGTGTCCCCAGCCGCGCCGCCGCGGCGCTGATGGAGGTGACGCCGGGGATGACCTCGGTGGGATAGCGGTGCGCGAGCCGCTTGTGCATGTGCTGGTACGAGCCGTAGAAGAACGGGTCGCCCTCGGCGAGGACGGCCACCGTGCGGCCGGCGTCGAGATGCGCGGCGAGCCGGGCCGCGGCCTGCTCGTAGAAGTCGTCGAGCGCGCCCCGGTAACCGCCGGGATGGTCGGTGGTCTCGACGGTGATCGGGTACATCAGGCGCTCCTCGACGTGCTCGGGGCGCAGATGCGGGGCCGCGATCGACCGGGCGATGGAACGTCCGTGCCGGGCGCAGTGGTACGCGATCACGTCGGCCTCCGCGATGACGCGGGCGGCGCGAAGGGTCATCAGCTCCGGGTCGCCGGGGCCGAGCCCGACGCCGTACAGCCGGCCGGTGCTCGGGGCCTCGCCGTTCTGGCGCTCGCCGTTCTGCTGGTCGCCGTTCTGGTTGTCGCCCACTACTCCGCCTCGCTCGCGATCGCGTTGACTGCGGCGGCGGCCATCGCGCTGCCACCACGGCGGCCGCGCACCACGAGGTGCTCGAGGCCCAGCGGGTGCGCGGCGAGCGCCTCCTTGGACTCCGCGGCGCCGATGAAACCGACCGGCACACCGATGACGGCCGCAGGACGCGGCGCGCCCTCCTCGATCATCTCCAGCAGCCGGAACAGCGCGGTGGGCGCGTTGCCGACGGCGACGACGGAGCCCTCGAGGCGGTCCCGCCACAGCTCCAGGGCAGCGGCGGAGCGGGTGGTGCCGAGCTTCGCGGCCAGTTCCGGCACGGACGGGTCGGACAGCGTGCAGACCACGTCATTGTCGGCGGGCAGCCGCTTACGGGTCACGCCGCTGGCGACCATCTGCGCGTCGCACAGGATCGGCGCGCCGGCCCGCAGTGCCTCGCGGGCGCGCACGACGACGTCGGGGCTGTGGACGAGGTCGGTGACGAGATCGACCATCCCGCAGGCGTGGATCATGCGGACCGCGACCTGGGAGACCTCGGCCGGCAGCCCGGCGAGGTCCGCCTCCGCGCGGATCGTGGCAAAGGACTGGCGGTAGATCTCCGCGCCGTCCTTCTCGTACTCGAACACGGTGCTCTCGCTCACTTCGTCGGGGTGGTGATGGTGCGCGCCGCCGCGAGGGCGTCGGCGAGTTCTGGAAGGGCCTGACGGTCGGGGAGTTCGTCGGTGCCGGTGCCGCGTACGGCCAGGTCGTAGCGTCCGTCGCCGGTCGCGACGACGTCGACCCAGGTGCCGCGGGGGTGACCGCAGCGGCGTTCGCAGCCCGACCAGTACACGGGCAGCCCGCCCGCGCCGGCGGCCAGGTGGGCGGTGGCGTCGGCCCGCACGTCCGCGAGCGACTTGGCGCAGCCGGGCCGCCCGGTGCACGCGCCGACGCCGAGCCAGGGCGAGTCGGGACCGGTGACGAGCCCGGCGCCGGCCAGCACGTCCAACTGCTCGGGCCCGGCGCCCGGCACGACGACCCCACGCCACGGAGTGACGCGCAACTCGCCGGTGCCATGCGCCTGGGCGACCCGGGCGAGCGCCCGCCAGGCACCCACGGACAGCCGCCCGAACGGCACCCCGACACTCACCCCGCCGACGCCCCGCCCTTCGCCCGCCACGGGCCCGGGCCGGGGCCCGGACCTTTCCGGTCCCGGAGGCGCGGGGGTCCGGGGGCCGGGCCCTCGCCGGGAGGCCGCCGCGCGCTCGGGGGCGTCGGAGCCGACCGGGTCCACGGAACCGACCGGACGGGAAAGGCGCCCCCGCCACACCGCCGCGTCCGCCAACTCGGAGCCGCCGCCCGGGAGTTCCCGTACCCGCCACGCCCTCGTGCCCGTCGCGGACGCCGCGTCGAGGAACGCCTCCGCGGCGAGCAGCATCGCGCGCGGGCCGTCCTCCGCGCGGACCCGCGCCGACGCCGCGCCGACCGTCACGCGCACCTCCGCGCCGCCCGGTTCTGCGAGCAACATCACATCGGCGGCGAGCTCCGCCATGTCCCCGCGGCCGTCGTCCAGCGCGAACAGGAAGCGCCCCGACAGCTCCGGCGCACGCTCGCTCGCGCACAGCAGCGCGTCCAGTTCCCGTACCAGCGGCTGGACGTCCAGGTGCCCCCGCCCGTCGAGCCCGGACAGCGGGGACGCCACGATGTTGCGGACGCGTTCGTGACCGGGCGCGGGCAGCAGCCCGGCCGTGTCCAGCAGCTCCGCCAACTCCCCACCGCAGCCCGGTCCGAGGCCCCGCAGCTGGAGGTTGCCGCGTGAGGTGATGTCCAGCGCGTCGTCGCCGAGCCGCTCCGCCGCGTCGGCGAGCGCGTACGCCTGGGCGGCGCTCACGACGCCCGCCGGGACGCGGACGCGCGCCAGCGCGCCGTCGTCCGCGGTGTGCAGACGCAGCGCGCCGGGGCAGGCATCACCGCGGTCCCGGACGGGAGTTACGAGAGTTTCGTCCCTGTTCGGGCGGTTCGACGGGGCCGGAGGCATGGCGGCGAGCATACCGACCATCACACAAGGTGCCTGCTCCGAGCGCCCTACCGGGGACGGGAGGGCCCCTACTATGCTGCTCGGCGGGCCAAACGGCCCACCACCGCCGAAGACGGCGTCAGGGGAGGAAGCCCGGTGAGATTCCGGCGCGGTCCCGCCACTGTGAGCCCGGCAGCAGCGCAGCACACGCGCACGCGGCCGGGTGAGCCAGGAACTCCCGCCGTCTTCCACCGCCCGGGGCGCGGAAACCCCGAGGAAGGCCAGACGCCGCATGCTGCATTCGTCCGAAGGACGCCCCGCGCACCCGAGCATCCTGCTCCTGTCGACGTCCGACACCGACCTGCTGAGCGCACGGGCGGCGGCCGGCCCGGTCCCGTACCGCTTCGCGAACCCGTCGCGCCTCGCGCTCGAGGAGCTGCCCGCCCTGCTGGAGGGCACGGGCCTCGTCGTCGTACGTCTCCTCGGCGGCCTGCGTGCCTGGCAGGACGGCATCGACCTGCTCCTCGCGCAGGAGCGGCCCGTCGTGGTCCTCACCGGTGAACAGGCGCCCGACGCCCAGCTGATGGAGGCGTCCACCGTCCCGATCGGCATCGCGGCGGAGGCCCACGCCTACCTGGCGCACGGCGGCCCGGCCAACCTGGAGCAGCTCGCCCGGTTCCTGTCGGACACCGTGCTGCTGACCGGTCACGGCTTCGAGCCTCCGGCCGCTGCCCCGACCTGGGGCCGCCTCGCCCGGACCCCGCGCCGCGAGGTCACCGGCGGCCCGCTGATCGCGGTGCTCTACTACCGGGCCCACCACATGAGCGGCAACACCGCCTTCGTGGACGTCCTGTGCGGCGCGATCGAGGACGCGGGCGGCCGCGCGCTGCCGCTGTACGTGGCCTCCTTGCGGGCCCCGGAACCGGAACTGCTCGAGCAACTGGCCGCCGCCGACGCCCTGGTGACCACGGTCCTCGCGGCCGGCGGCACCCGCCCCGCGGACGCGTCCGCGGGCGGCGACGACGAGTCCTGGGACGCGGGCGCCCTCGCCGCGCTCGACGTGCCGATCCTTCAGGCGCTCTGCCTGACCGGGTCCCGCGCCGCGTGGGAGGAGAGCGACGAGGGCCTGTCCCCGCTGGACGCGGCCGGCCAGGTCGCCGTCCCCGAGTTCGACGGGCGGCTCATCACCGTCCCGTTCTCCTTCAAGGAGATCGACGAGGACGGGCTGCCGTCGTACGTCGCCGACGAGGAGCGCGCCGCCCGCGTGGCCGGCATCGCCGTCCGCCACGCCCGCCTGCGCCACATCCCGAACGCCGACAAGCGCCTCGCGCTGGTGCTGTCCGCGTACCCGACCAAGCACTCCCGTATCGGCAACGCGGTCGGCCTGGACACCCCCGCCTCCGCCGTCTCCCTGCTGCGCCGGCTGCGCGCGGAGGGTTACGACTTCGGTGACGAGGCGGTGCCCGGCCTGGAGTCCGGCGACGGCGACGAGCTGATCTACGCGCTCATCGATGCCGGCGGTCACGACCAGGAGTGGCTGACCGAGGAGCAGCTCGCCCGCAACCCCGTGCGCATCCCGGCGGCGGACTACAAGCGCTGGTACCGGGCGCTGCCCGCCGAGCTGCGCGCGTCCGTGGAGGAGCACTGGGGGCCGCCGCCCGGTGAGATGTTCCTCGACCGGTCCCGCAACCCCGAGGGCGACATCGTGCTCGCCGCGCTGCGCCGCGGGAACCTGCTGATCCTCATCCAGCCGCCGCGCGGCTTCGGCGAGAACCCGATCGCGATCTACCACGACCCCGATCTGCCGCCCTCGCACCACTACTTGGCGGCCTACCGCTGGATCGCGGCGTCCACGGACGACGGAGGCTTCGGCGCCGACGCGATGATCCACCTGGGCAAGCACGGCAACCTGGAGTGGCTGCCGGGCAAGAACGCGGGCCTGTCCGCGGCGTGCGGCCCCGATGCCGCCCTCGGCGACCTGCCGCTCGTCTACCCGTTCCTCGTGAACGACCCCGGCGAGGGCACGCAGGCCAAGCGCCGGGCGCACGCGACGCTGGTCGACCACCTGGTGCCGCCGATGGCGCGGGCCGAGTCGTACGGCGACATCGCGCGCCTGGAGCAACTGCTGGACGAGTACGCGCAGATCTCGTCCATGGACCCGTCCAAGCTGCCCGCGATCCGCGCCCAGATCTGGACCCTGATCCAGGCCGCGCGGCTCGACCACGACCTCGGCCTGGACGACCGCCCGGACGACGACGGCTTCGACGACTTCCTGCTGCACGTCGACGGCTGGCTGTGCGAGGTCAAGGACGCGCAGATCCGCGACGGTCTGCATGTGCTGGGCGGCGCCCCGACCGGCCCCGAGCGGGTGAACCTCGTCCTGTCCATCCTCCGTGCCCGTCAGATCTGGGGCGGTTCGCAGTCCCTGCCCGGTCTGCGCGAGGCCCTCGGGCTGGACGAGTCCGCGGCGACGCGTACCACCGCCGACGAGGCGGAGGCCACCGCCCGTGCGCTCGTCGAGGCGATGGAGGCCGCCGGCTGGGACCCGGTCGCGGTGCCGGCGGACCTCGGCAAGGACGTCGAGGCGATCCTGCGTTTCGCCGCCGTCGAGGTCGTACCGCGCCTGGCCCGTACGACCGACGAGCTGGACCACGCCGTCCACGCGCTGGCCGGCGGTTTCGTTCCCGCGGGGCCGTCCGGTTCGCCGCTGCGCGGGCTGGTCAACGTACTGCCGACCGGCCGCAACTTCTACTCCGTCGACCCGAAGGCCGTGCCGTCTCGTCTGGCGTGGGAGACCGGCCAGGCGCTCGCGGACTCGCTGATCGAGCGCTACCGCACCGACAACGGCGAGTACCCGGCCTCCGTCGGCCTGTCCCTGTGGGGCACCAGCGCCATGCGCACCGCCGGCGACGACGTGGCCGAGGCGCTGGCCCTGCTCGGCATACGGCCCGTGTGGGACGACGCGTCCCGCCGGGTCACCGGCCTCGAGCCGGTCCCGCTGACAGAACTCGGCCGTCCCCGGATCGACGTCACCCTGCGCATCTCCGGCTTCTTCCGCGACGCGTTCCCGCACACCATCGGCCTGCTGGACGACGCCGTCCGCCTCGCCGCCTCCCTCGACGAGCCGGACGGGTCCAACTACATCCGGGCCCACGCGCGGGCCGACCTGGCCGAGCACGGCGACGAACGCCGTGCCACGACGCGGATCTTCGGCTCCCGGCCGGGCACCTACGGCGCCGGCCTGCTCCAGCTGATCGACTCCCGCGACTGGCGCACGGACGCCGACCTCGCCGAGGTGTACACGGTGTGGGGCGGCTACGCCTACGGCCGCGGCCTGGAGGGCCGCCCGGCCCGCGCCGAGATGGAGACCGCGTACAAGCGGATCACCGTCGCCGCGAAGAACACGGACACGCGCGAGCACGACATCGCCGACTCCGACGACTACTTCCAATACCACGGCGGCATGGTCGCCACGGTCCGCGCCCTGCGCGGCACGGCCCCCGAGGCGTACATCGGCGACTCCACCCGACCGGAGACGATCCGCACCCGCACCCTCGTCGAGGAGACGTCCCGCGTCTTCCGCGCCCGTGTCGTCAACCCCCGCTGGATCGCGGCGATGCGCCGCCACGGCTACAAGGGCGCCTTCGAACTGGCCGCCACGGTCGACTACCTCTTCGGCTACGACGCGACGACGGGCGTCGTGGCGGACTGGATGTACGACAAGCTCACGGAGACGTACGTCCTCGACCCCGAGAACCGCGCCTTCCTCCAGCAGGCCAACCCGTGGGCCCTCCACGGCATCGCCGAACGGCTCCTCGAGGCGGAGTCCCGCGGCATGTGGGCCAAGCCGGACCCCGCGGTGCTGGAACAGCTGCGCCAGGTCTTCCTGGAGACCGAGGGCAACCTGGAGGACGACGACGCCTGACGGCCGGCGGCCGGTCCGCGGGCGCGTCCGGCGCCCGCGGCCGGCCCGCACGTCTACGGCTCGGACAGCTCCAGGGTCCAGTCGCCGTCGGCGGTCACATTGACGTAGTACGGCCCGGCGCTGGCCATCTGGGCGACGGCGGCGCCGTCGAAGTCCCCTGTCTCGTTGAAGACGAGATCCTGCGCCCTGCCCTTCGCGTCCAGCACCGTGACGGCGAAGTCGTTCCCCGCGCTGTGGGTCGCCCGCACGGCAACGGTCTTGTCCGCCGCGAAGGGTCCTATGACGTGATCCCCGCTCCCCGTGGAGCTCTGGGGCAGTTCCGCCGCCGGCCGGTCGCGGGGCTGTGTGATCTCGACGCTCCACGGAGCGTCCGCGTCGACCAGGAGAGCGTGGTCGCCGGCCTGCACACCGGCGGCCCTGGACCCGCTGTAAGGGCCGACCCGGTTGGCGACGACATCCCTGACCTGTTGCTTGTCGTCGAGCAGCTCGACGATGAAGTTCCCCTTGCAGGACGGGCACTCCGCCCGCAGGACGGCCAGACCACCGGTCAGCGCGAAGGGCTTCGTCACCTGGTCCCCCGTGCCGCTGAGCTCGATCGGCGGCGGAACGGACGGCGTCGGCTGCGCCACGCTCCGCCCGGCCGCGACAGCGGACGGCGCGTGACCGGCGCCGCCTGCGGCCATGACCACACCGACCATGACGATCAGGGCGACCAGGGCCCGGGCGAGAACCACCCACCCACGCGCGCCCCGGGCCGACGCAGGCTCCCACGGTCCGTGCCGGTCCGCCATGCCCGACTCCTTCCCTTGCCCGCCGGCGCCCCAGCAACCGCCGACCCCACCTCCACGATCCGCCGCCCACCGCCCCCCGCAACTCGAACCCCCATGGCGCCCGGCCCGACCCGGCCGCTCCCGCCCCGGCGCATGCACGTAACGTGACCCGCTCACTCCCCGTCGTCACAACGGCCACGGGCCGGTGCCCGCCGTCGGTGTCGGTGTGCTCGACTACCGTTCCCGCATGGCGCTCACAGACATAGGACGGCTCCAAGTCCTTCAGGCCGTCGCGGAATTCGACGCGATCGGTCAGAACACGTTCCTGAAGCGGTACGGCTTCGGCCGGGCACGCGACTACTTCCTCGTCGTCGACGGAAAGCGCTACGACTCCAAGGCCGTCCTGGGGGCCGCTCACGGTTTTCTCCCCGGTCTGCAGCCGCTGCGCCGTGACGCCTTCTCCGGGGGCAAGGAGCACACGGTCAAGCTGCTCCGCGCCCTCGGCTTCGAGGTTTCGGACGCCTCCCAGGTCTCCGGAGCCGCCATCGGGACCGCCCCCGCTCACGAGGAATTCCTCCGACGCGTGCAGGGCCTGAGGGCGGCCCGCGCTGCGAAAGGACCGCGCCTCTACCAGCCGATCGCTCTGCTGTGGGCGATCGGCCGGGCGCGCCGGGGGGAGACCCGCAGCCTCGCGTGGGCCGAGACCGACGAGGCGATCGGTGCGCTGCTGAAACGTCACGGGGCGCGAGGGGAGCGTCCGCGCCCGGACTACCCCGTTCTCGCTCTCCACGGCGCGGGATTGTGGACACTCGAGGGCCACGTCGGTGAGGTGCCCGCCGCACACGGCGACTCCGAGCTCAGGAGCTGGTTCGCCGAGCAACGGCCGAGTGGCGGGCTGGCCGAGCCGTTCCACGACATCGTGCGCCGCTCGGGCCATGCCCGGATATCGGTGATCGAGGCCGTCCTCGCCAAGTATTTCGAGGGTCTCGACCCTGTTCCGCTGCTCGAGGACACCGGCCTGTACGACGAAGGTGTCGCGGACGACGCGCAGCTTCGGGAGCCGGTCGTGGACACGGCCGTGACGGCGGCGGCGCAGTACGAGAAGTGGTGCCGCCTTCTCGACGGCCGAGGGGAAGCCGGAGGCGTCCGGCGGAGAGCGAGCCTGCGAAACGGTCCCGTACGGTCGGGCGTTGCCCGGCGGGCCGTGCTCGCACGGAGCCGGGGGGTGTGCGAGAACCCGGCCTGCGACGGCCAGCCCGCCGATGTGACCGACGCGGGCGCGCCGATCCTCGAGGTCGACCACATCATGGAGATCGCCAAGGGCGGCCCGGATCATCCGAGCGTGATGGCCGCTCTGTGCCCCAACTGCCATGCGGTCAAGACCAGAGGGCGGTCCCGGGAAGCCCTGCGTGCCACCCTGCTGGAAGTCGCGCTCGCCGCCCACCTGCGGCTGAAGCGCTCGGCCGACGGCTGAAAGGTCCGCGCCCCGCAGCCCCGCGGTCGACTTCCTACGCGGACGCCGCGGCGACGCAGAATTCGTTGCCCTCCGGGTCCGCCATCACGATGTGGTGCCCGTCGAACGTCTCGATGACGCTGCCGCCCGCCTCGACCAGCCGCTGTGACGTCGCCCGGACGCGGGCCCAGCGCTCCTCCGGAGTGCCGTCGCCCGGCACGCGGACGTCGAGGTGGAGGCGGTTCTTCGCCGTCTTCGGCTCCGGGACCTTGAGGATCGACAGGCGGGGGCCGGTGCCGTCCGGGGCGCACAGCCATGCCCCGTCGTCGGCCGAGTCGTCCTCCGGCAGGTCGAACTGGGCGAGCCACTCCTCCCGGGTCCTGTACGGGGCGGGCGGCGGCTCGTCGATGTACCCGAGGGCCGTCTTCCAGAACGCGGCGAGGAGCTGCGCGTCGGCGCAGTCGAGGGTCAGGTCGAAGGTGACTGTCATGCGGGCGACGGTAACGGCCGCCTACGACAACGCCCCCGGCGTTCCACAGCGCCCCCGGCGGCCCCGGACCCGGGCCGTTTCACGACCTGCGGCAGGGGCACCCGGCCGCCGATGGACCAGGACACGGACGGGAAGACCACGTCGAGTCTCCGCGGGGACACCTGTGCCCGACCGCCCCCGGCGCCCCCCGCCCCGACGCCGCGCGCGGCGGAACATTGTGACGAGGAGACCCTGAGGAGATTCCCATGAAGATCGGCATCATCGGCGCGGGCCGCGTCGGCTCGACCCTGGCCCGCCATTTCGTACGCATCGGCCATGACGTGGTCATCAGCAACTCCAGGGGCCCGGAGACCCTCGCCGGGCTCGTCGACGAGATCGGCGGCACCCTGCGGGCGGTCAGGGTCGAGCAGGCCGCGACGTTCGGGCAGGTCGTCGTGGTCAGCATTCCGTACGGCCGGTACAAGGAGCTGCCGAAGGACGCCCTCAAGGACAAGGTCGTGATCGACACCTGCAACTACTACGCGCAGCGCGACGGCCACGACGCCGAGCTCGACGACGACCGCACGACCTCCAGCGAGAAGATCCGCGCCCATACGAACGCCAACGTGGTGAAGGCGTTCAACGCGATCCACTGGGAGAACCTCCGTGACCGCGGCCGGCCCAAGGGGGACCCCGGCCGGCTGGCGATCCCCATCTCCGGGACCGACACGGAGGCCAAGGCCGTGGTCGCCGGGCTGATCCGGGACATCGGCTTCGACCCCGTCGACGCCGGCGACATCGGGCGGGGCGGCCGCAGTCATCAGCCGGGGGCCCGCCTCTACGGCGCCGAGCTGAGCGCGGAGGAGGCGAACGACCTCCTCAGGGCGGGCGCCGCGACCTGAGCCCGGGGTCCGCTGCCCGGGGTCCGCTGCCCGATCTGCCTGCCCCGCGGCCCGGCACCGCCCCCGTTTGGGAGTCCCGCGCCGTGCTACCCGTCCTGCGCGCGCCGCCCGGGCGCCGCCGCACACGACGAGGAGATGACGATGGCCATGACCGCGTCCGCGAAGGACATGCTGAACACCTATCCCGCCGACCTCGGCGGCGTCGACCCGGACGCCATGAGCCGCTGCATCGAGGCGTGCGCCGCCTGCGCACAGGCGTGTACGGCCTGCGCCGACGCCTGCCTCTCCGAGGGCATGGTCGGCGACCTGACGAAGTGCATCCGCACCGACATGGACTGCGCCGACATCTGCACCGCCACCGCGGCCGTCCTGTCGCGCCACACCGGTTACGACGCGAACATCACCCGCGCGATCGTGCAGGCTTGTGCGATCGCCTGCAAGGCCTGCGCGGACGAGTGCGCGAAGCACGCCGACATGCACGAGCACTGCCGTCTCTGCGCCGAGGCGTGCCGGACCTGCGAACAGGCGTGCAACGAACTGCTCGCCACCCTCGGATGAGACAACTCCGCCGCCGCGCCAAGGCGTTGCGGACCCGGCGGACAGGCGGACGGGCACGGGACGGCGTGAGCGCCGACCCGGCCGTCCGTTCCGCTCCCGCCCGTAAACGCCCTGCGTGTCAGGCGAGTTGAACGCGAGGCGGGTCACCGGGGAACGAGCCGTCCCCCGGCTGATTGGTCTAGGTTGGGACCTGGTCGAGGAATCGTTTCGCGCCCAGGAGGCCCACTCGTGTCAGAACACGACCCCCAGCTCGCCGCCGCCGCAGACATACGCGCCCGGATCGACACGAGCAAGCCCCATTCCGCCCGTTTCTGGAACTACTTCGTCGGCGGCAAGGACCACTACGAGATCGACCGCGAGACCGGCGACCACATCAAGGACATCTTCCCGGGCCTCGTCGACGTGGCGCGCACGAGCCGCCAGTTCCTGGGACGCGCGGTCCGCCATCTCGCGGGCGAGCAGGGCATCCGCCAGTTCCTCGACATCGGCACCGGCCTGCCCACCGCCGACAACACCCACGAGGTCGCGCAGCGCGTCGCCCCCGACGCGCGGATCGTGTACGTCGACAGCGACCCGCTCGTGCTGGCGCACGCCCGGGCCCTGCTCACGAGCACGCCCGAGGGCAGGACGGCGTATCTGGACGCCGATCTCTACGCCCCCGAGGAAATCCTCAAGGCCGCCGAGGGCACGCTTGACCTGTCCCGGCCGGTCGCGCTGATGATCCTCAACACGCTCGGCCACGTCGCCGACCACGACCGGGCGCGGGACCTGGTGAACCGGCTGATGGCGGGTCTCCCGTCGGGCAGTTACCTCGTGATCAGCGACAGCACCGCCACCAGCCCGGGCATGATCGCCGCGTCCGAGGCGTACAACGCCAGTGGCGCGGTGCCGTATTACGTGCGGAGCGTCGACGAGATCGCCGCGTTCTTCGACGGCCTGGAGGTGGAGGAGCCCGGAGTCGTCCAGGTGACGCAGTGGCGCCCGGAGTCCGACGACACGGCCGACGCGAAGGCCGTGGACGCGTACGGCGCGGTGGGCCGCAAGCCGTAGCGGAGCGGAACGACGCCGCCGTCCCCGGCTCCCGGGGACGGCGGCGCTGCTACTGCCCTTGGGCGGACGGCCGTTCAGGGAAGGGCTGCCCTGGGACGACCTTCCTCAGGAAGGCCGGCGGAACAGCGCCGACCAAAGGAAGGCCTCGCCGAAGCACGGGGACCCGTCCGGTTCGTCGCGCATACGACGCAGCTCGACCTCCTCCAGGTCGGAGAAGATCCACCGCAGCGACTCGGGCGTGTAGGCGAGGCCGCCGTGCAGCCGGGACTGACCGTAGAAGTCGGCGTCGGGCAGTTCGGATCCCATCGCGCCCGACGCGAAACAGGTGAGGGCGAAGCGACCGCCGGGAGCGAGGACCCGGTCGAGGAGCCGGCGGTAGCTGACGCGCCGGTGCGGCGGCAGATGGTGGAAGCAGCCCGAGTCGTAGACCAGGTCGTACGGGCCGCCGAATTCGACCGGGTCGAGAGCGAAGGCGTCACCGCGGTGGAACCGGACCGCGCTCCCGGCCCCGGTCTCGCGTGCGCGTTCCTCGGCCCAGGAGATCGCCACCGGCGACAGGTCGACGGCGTCCACCTGGAAGCCCAGTGCGGCGAGGTGCAGGGCGTTGCGGCCGGGGCCGCAGCCCAGATCGAGCGCCCGGCCCGGGGTGATCAGGCCCCTGTCGAGGTACGAGACCAGGTTCTCGTCCGGCTTCGCCACGAAGAACGGCACGGACTTGGAGCGGTCGCTGTAGAAGCCGTCCCACCAGTCGGCCGCACCCTCGGTCCAGCGGTCGGCCTCCGGCGCGAACAGCCCGTCCAGAAGCTTCATGACGTCGTCGACCGTACGTATGCCCCGATCCATCGGGACCCCCTTTCAACGATGATCGAACGCTACGGCCGAACGGCACAGAAGCCCAGCTCAGGGCCGGTGCGAGCGTTCTTCGGAAAGCCTCTGGACGGGCGCCCTGCGGGCTGTCGGCCAGCCGGTCGAGCCCTGCCCCGCGCCGCGCGCACACGTCGTCGGGCGCCCCCGCCGAAGGCGCTGAGGACGGCAGAACGGCGGACGCCGGAGCGGGTTTTCCGGGCGTCACGGCGGAGATTCCGCTGCTCCGTGTGGCGCCGCTAGTCAACTTTGACTACTCTTCTCCGCGTGACCGAGAAGACCATCCCCCTGCTCCCCTGCCACGCCATCCAGCCGGTGGTCGACTTCTACACAGCGCTGGGCTTCGGGACGACCTTCTTCCAGAAGAGCCCCTATCCGTACGCGGTCGTGGAACGCGGCCCGGTCCAGCTGCAGTTCTTCGCCATGAAGGGGTTCGACCCCGCGGAGTCCTACTCCGGCTGCTACATCGTCACGGACGACGTCGAAGGGCTCTACGCCGCCTTCCGCGGCGGCCTCAAGGCCGCCTACGGGAAGATCCCCGGCCGCGGACTGCCGCGGATGGGGCCGCTGAAGGACATGTCCTACGGGATGCGGCAGTTCCTGATGACCGATCCCGGCGGCAACAGCATCCGCGTCGGCCAGGAGATCGGGGAAGCCGGCATCCAGGAACAGGACGGGGACCACGACGCGCGTCGGAAGGGGAACGACCCCGGAAAGGAGGGCGCGGAACCGGGCGGCGGCCACAGACGGCCGGTCCCCGGGCGGTTCGCGCGGGCGCTGCGCACAGCCGACCTCTTCGTCGATTCCAAGCAGGACCTGCCGGGCGCAGCGAAGATCATCGACCGCGCCCTGCGACTCGACGGCGAGCAGCCCGATCCCCCGCAGCTGCTGCGCCTGCTGGTGCTGCGCGCGGATGTCGCGCACCGGCTCGGCGACGAGGAGACGGCTGAGCGCATGCTGGCACGGGCCGCCGGGCTCGAGCTCGGCGCGGACGAGCGCGCCTCCGCCCGCGACGCCCTCGCACGTCTCGCCGAGCTCCGGTCCTGACCGTCCCGGCCGGCTTCCGTCGGCCGGGACGGGCGCGGCACCGGCAAGGGGACCGTACCCCGGCCGGCCGCTCCCCGGATGCCTCCGGCCTGGGGAGACGGCAAGGTGGCCTTCGCCAGGACCTTCCCCGACCGGACGAGGAGCGCTCGTGTCCGTGACCCCTTACCGGCATGCCGCCGTCGTTGCCGCGACCGTGCTCCTCGCCCTCACCGCCGCGGGCTGCTCCGGCCTCGACCGCACCGCCGTGGGCACGCTCACGTACGAGACCGGCCACGCACACCACACGACGGTCACCAGCCCCGAGGTCATCGGCTGCCACCACTTCGAGCACCCCGGCGCCGTCGCGGTCGAGAACGAGACGGAGACCGACGCCATCGTCTACCCGACGGACGACTGCTCCGGCGGCGAGTCGATCTACATTCCGTCGATGACGTCCGACGTCGCGGCGCCGGGCGCGGGCCCTTGGCTGAGCTACAGCTTCGTCCACTAGCCGCGGCCCGTCGACGGCCCGGCACGTGACGCTCGGAAAGAGCTCAGAAGAGGACCCGGGCCGCGTCGAGGGCCGCAGCGGCGTCCTTGTCCCCCTCGTACACCAGCTCGCCGCGCGCGGGTCGCCCCGACACGTGCCGGGCGAAGGCGATCGCGTCCGCCCGCAGGACGACGTCGGGCGGGCCGCTGCCCAGCCGATGACGGCCGCCGGCCGGGCCCGACAGTTCGAGCAGGCACGGCGGCCCGGTCCAGCCGAGCGCCAGGTCCAGCACGATCTGGTTCACGATCTCGCGGTCATGGTCGTCGAGGACCAGCTCGACCCCTGTGGCGTCGCTGATGTCCACGCGGTGCATCCACGTGTCCCGGGCGACCAGGACGCTGTTCAGGTAGTCCATCGAGTCCTCGGGGAGCGCCTTCCCCTCGGGAAAGATCATGCTGAGCCGCATCCGCTTCCGGACCGGGGCGGGCATGCGGCGCAGGGAGCGGGCGCCCCGAGGGGCGACGCGGGCGAACTCGGCGGCCAGTTCCGGACCCGGCACGTCGCCGCGTTCCTCGACCTGGCGGGCGTTGTGACCGTCGAGCGGGCCGAGACCGGGGTGTTCCTGCCGGCCGCGCCGCATCCGGCTGATCATGAGCCACGGCTTGGGCAACTCCTCGTACTGCCCGACCTCGTGGGCGACCATGTCGCGGACCGTCCAGCCCGCGCAGGCCGTGGGCCGGGACCATGCCTGGGGCTCGTCGCCGAGCGCGCGCATCGTCGCGAGCGAGGCACGTATTTCCGCCTCGTTCACCTCGCGTGCCCGCGCGGCGGAGGTCCGGGGGATCTCCCGCGCGGAGACAGTCGGCGTGGCCATCGTGCACCTCCTCAAGCCCCCGCTCTCAGGCTACGCCGGGCCCCGTACCCTCGACCCGGCCCGCCCGCACCGCCGCGCCGCTCACGCAGGGCCACGTACCGCTGCACCGTCCTGCTGCCGTTCCCCTGGGCATGTCCCGCCCTGCATGCGACGGAGGCCTGCCGCTCCATCGGCCTGTACGGGCCGCGGCACCGCTATGCGCCGGCCGCGCGTCGGCCGAGGACGGGCTCGGCCAGCAGTCTGGCCATTCCGCAGAGCGTCTGGCCGTGCCGGGCGAAGAGCTCGTCGCGCGAGTCGAAGTGCCCGAGGTCCCCGAGGACGTGGGCCGAGAGGTCGCAGGGCGCGCCGGTGGACGGGCAGGCCGTCGACCCGTCCCAGTCGATCGCCGTCCGGGACAGCGCCTCGAAGAGCGTCTCCGCGCCGGCGTTGGTGAAGCCGCCACCGGGAGCGCCACTCAACTCCCCGAGGTCCCCGAAGAGTTCGGAGACCGTCAGCCATGGCGCTGCGGGGTGCCCTTCCGGCGAGAGGCCGTCGATCCGGAATTCCGGCCATGCGAGGAGGACCTGGTCGGGGACGATCTGGTGCAGGCGGGGAAAGCGCGGATACCAGAACGTTCCGTCGACCACGAGTCCGCGTACCCGCGTGGCGACCCCGGACGCCCGCGCGACGGACTCCAGGACGGCCAGGCGCTGGCTGCAGGAACCCCGGCCGCGGCGCAGGACGTCCGACACGGGCCGCTCGTCCTGCACCGAGTACACCGGTCGTACGGCTTCGGCGATCCACCGATGCGCCCTCCGCAGGGCCTGCACCTGGTCCTCGGCGGCGTTTTCGGGAGCCGACGCGGTCGTCGTGCCGAGGCCGCTGACGAGCTCGGCAACCCCGGGGTGCCGCCAGTCGAGGATCCGTGTCGGCTCCGTGCTGCCCTCGGCGATTCCCATGGGGGCCGTACGCGCACGGACACGGCCTCGCGGCCGGAGAAGCGAGCTCGTCATCCGACGACGTCCTTTCGTCCAGCGCCGGGTGTACACGGCCGGCCGGGGACATCGTGGCAGAGTTTTTGAACGCGCTCAACTATGTCGTCGGCCGACCCGCTCGGCTGCCCGGTCACCGGCCGCCCCACCGCCCGGGCCGCCTGCGGGCGTGGCACGAGCGGGCCGCCGGCGACCGGGCCGGCGGCCTCCCGCCCCGGGCCTGTTACGACCGCCCGGCGGCGACCTGCGCGCCCACCACGTCCAGAGCCGCTCCCCACGGGTACGCGCCCGCCTGTTCCTGACCCTGCCCCTGGGCCTGGCCCGGCTCGTGCGGGGCGAGGCCGTTCTCGCCGTAGCCGTACAGGACCGATACGCCGGCCGAGCGGAGCGTCTCCACGGATCTTTCGAACTGCGGGTGCCGGGCGAACGCGGCGTTCACGCAGGGCACCGCCACCGTCGGGACGCCCCTGCCGATCGCTTCCGCCGCGGCTCCCACCACGAACGACGAAGTGAGGCCCAGGGCCCATGCGTTGAGGCTGTTGAACGTCACCGGCGCGAACAGGACAGCGTCGGCCGACGGCCAGATCTCCGGCTCTCCGGGCCGGTCGTAGGTGAAACGGACCGGGTGGCCGGTGAGCACCGCCAGCCCGTCGAGGCTGGGCTCCAGCCAGCGTGCCGCGTCGGGCGTCAGGCCGAGACATACGTCCCACCCGCCGGCCTGCGCCTGCTCGATCACCTGGGCGACGTCGAACACGGGAGGCGCGGCGGAGCAGAAAAGATGCAGTGTCGTCCTCGTCATGCGCTCCATCCGATCACACGCCTCCGCACGTCCAGGAGCGCAATCCCGTACGCCCCCTGGATCGCTTCATGATCTTCACCACCTCATGCCCCGGCCGGCATGCCAGGATGCGCGGCATGGACCTGGACCTGGGACTGGATCAGAGGCTCGTCGACGCGGCGCTCGCGCAGTTGAACCGCCGGTGGCCTGCCGACGAGCCGGGCGGGGCCGCCGCGCTCCGTCTGGACGACGGCGGGATACTCACCAGCGTCGGCCTCGACACCTGAACGGCGGGGTGTCCCTCTGCCACGAGACCGGCGCGATCTGCCAGGCGTACACGCTGAACCGGCGGGTCACGGCGTCGGTCTGCGTCTACCGGGACCCGGAACGGGACCAGGTACTGATCCTGCCGCCGTGCGGCATCTGCCAGGAACGCCTCGCCATGTGGGGCCCAGAGGTCCAGGTCGCGGTCCCGGACGCCGGCTCGGCGACGGGATGGTGCGTCCGTACGCTCCGGGACGTCAACCCGTACTACTGGGGTTCGCAGTTCACGGACGACGGCATGTGGCCGTCACAGAAGTCCCACTCCGAGTAGGGCGTTTGCCGGGAACGGGAATCCGCCGCCGTCATCTGATCGTTCAGGCAGCATGGCTGTCATCCACCGCACCACCATGACCCCCGGCAAGCTGGAACTCCTCGCCGCCTGGCTGCCCTCGCGGCCCTGGTACGAGGGCACGGCGAGCCGGCCTGAACTGTCCAAGGCCGGCGGCTTCCGCCTCGACGACCCCAAGGGGGAGGTGGGCATCGAGTTCATGGTGGTCACCGACACCTCCGGCGACCGGCCGCGCTCGTACCACGTACCTCTCAGCTACCGTGGGGCGCCGCTCGAGGGAGCCGACGCGGCCGCTCTCATCGGCACGTCCGAGCACGGCGTCCTCGGCACGCGCTGGGTGTACGACGGGACTCATGACCCGGTCCTCGTCGAACAGTTGCTCGCTCTTGTCGAGGGCAACGCCGAGCCGCAGGCGCAGAGCGTGAGCGACACACCCGACCCCTCGGTCACCGCGCACCTCGCCGGAGCCCCGCTCCCGCCCACGGTCACGCCGGCGCCGGTCACCGACGACGAGCACGGGACGCACCTCGCGGTGTCCCCCGGCCTGGTCCTCCACGTGACCCGCCGCCTGGACCCCGCCGCTCCGATGCCGGATGCGAGGGCCCACGTCACCGCGAGCTGGCACACCCCGGACGGCACCGAGAACCGCTCCCGGTTCGCCGTCCTCGGTGACGCGACACCCTGACGCAACGGGCAAACGCCGGTCGCCTCCGCCGCCTTCACGGCCGGCGCACCCCGGAACGTGACGTCTCCCCGGACTCCGCGCCGTCCCTCAACGGAACCTCAGGAGTTCGGTGGGTGGTCGGCCAGGGGGCGACCGACGATGTGTGCGGGGGCGCTTGCCGACAGCCGAACTCCGCATCGGTCGCCTCGGCCGGCAGGGAGACGATCTGAAGCCGGGAGAGGGCGTGGATCACCGGGTCGAGGCGACAGAAGGGCCACGGCCCGTCGGTCACTCGCTGCCCCGCGGCACGGCGATCAACAGGCCGCGGCCTTCGTCGCGATGGCGGCGAACCGGGACGCCTCAGGGTCGTAGGACGATCCGGTGAGATCACCGAGGACATGGACATCGGTGAAGCCGGCTTCGTTCAGCTCTCCGGTCAGGTCCTCCAGGGTGAAGTAGCGAACCCAGTTGAAGAAGGCCCTCGTCCGCCCGGCCTCGAAGATCTCGTACTTGTCCAGCGATACGTACTCGCGCTCGTACCGGTAGGTGTTGTGGAATCCGAAGTAGGGCCGGTCGGACCAGAATCCGTCCATGAGCGACGGCGCGTAGGTCGACCGCTCCCGCACGTCGGCGAACGCGGATGCGGAGTCGACATCGAAGACGAAGGAACCACCGGTCTCGAGATGCTCACGAACCGTACGCAGAAGCGCCTTCCGTCCGTCCGGAGGCAGCGCACAGTAGTCGCGCATGACCAGCAGGATCAGGTCGTATCGAGCGTCGTCCCGGTAGGTGAGGTAGTTCTGGCGCAGATGGCGGACGGACAGCCCCTCGGTGCGTGCCAGTGAGTCGGCGTGGCCGAGCGAGCGGGCGGAGATGTCCAGGCCGGTGACGGACGCACCCGTGCGAGCGAGGCGCGTGGTGTAGAGGCCGGGGCCACATCCGAAGTCGGCGATGCGCCGACCTGCGCCGACATCGAAGCGGTCGGTGATCCAGGCCACGACCTGTTCCAGGTACTCCGCCCGGTAGGTGGAGAGATCGACGTGCGGATCGAGGTGAGCGGCGAGCATCCGCTCCGAAATGTGAGGGTCGGTCCACAGCTCCGGTGTCGTCACCTGTCCGTAGACGGCGGGGCGGGCGATGACAGCCGAGAGTTCTTCGAACATGGGGGCCACTTCCGTGATTCGTGTGATGCTGCAGAAGAACGGCATCCAGCGCGCACAGGAGGGGGCGACTCCTGCGCCGGAGTGCCGGGTGTTCGCCGAAGGGCCTGCGCCGAGGACGGCGCAGGGGCGCCTGCTGGTCACGGCATGCCGGATGAAGCAGCCCGGGGCCGGAATGTGCCGTATGGGGCACGCAGGGGCCGGCGGGCTGCCGGGGCACGGGAACGTCAGACTTACGGGCGCATGAGAGAGACCATAGGCACTGCGTTCGTCCCAGGGCAAAACAGTTGTGCGCGGCGCGCGCCGCGGCCGCAGGTGCGCCCTCAGAGGCAGCGCGACGCGCAGGCGGATGCCCGGGGCTGTGGTGGCAGGTGGACCGGCCACGGCCCGAGGTCCACTCCAGGGGCGACTCTGCTGCTTCGTGGTACTACGGGCCGCCCGCAGCGCGGGCCTTGGCGGCCGTCCGAATCTGCTCGGTATTCAACCCGGCCTGTTCTGTGAGCGTCGCAAGGTCGAAATAGATCTTCTCGCCGGCCATGAGATCGCCTTTGAACGGGACGACGTTGGCGAATTGCACGGCAAAAGACCCACCGCTCGGAGGTACGCCCAGCCAGGCGCCACCGCTCGTCCCGCGCAACGTGCCCCAGACGACGAGAACGTCGTCCCCGAAAGCGATGCCCTGGTCGTCGGGGCTGAGATCGGGAAATGCGGTGAAGTATCCCACGTAAGCGGCTCGGGCCGCTTCCCTGCCCTCACTCCGCAACCCGAGCGGCACCGTCTCGAGGAAACAGTCTTCGGCGAACGTGGCGAGGATGGCGTCATAGTCCCGGGCGGCTTCGGCCTCTCGGTGAGCCTCGAAAAGGCGGAGCATCGCATCGCGGTCCATGCTGCGCTCCGTCCTTGAGGTCTTCTTCCAGCCTATGGCGGTGACCTGGGTGGCGCCTGACATCACGCCTCCGCCGACCGGTCGGCCGGCGCACGGTGCCCGGCGTGCACTTCCCTGGGTCCCGGACGACGCCGAACGCCTGCCGCCGCAGCGGCAGACGAACTTGCTCTGCGCAGTCACATGCGGGGAGACGTGCAAGCCCTCCGGGGCAGATGCCGAAGGCCCCTCGCCGTGAGCGGCGAGGGGCCTTTGCGCGCCGGCGGGCGTCGGACGGTTCTGCACCGTCGGCATCCGCCGTTTCGTCGATCCTCAGCTCTGGCCGGCCCGGTCGGTGGCGGCGACCGCAGCGGCCGCACCCGGCTCGACCAGTTCCGGCTTCGGTCCGCGTCGCGGCGACGGCAGGCGCACCGACGCGGCCTTCCGCTCCCACACTCTGGTGGTCCGCACGTAGCCGTAGACCACTGAGCTCGTCGCCAGCATCAGCAGTGGCCCGAACACCCACGGTTGCTCGGCCATCTGCACCGACAGATAGCGGTACGACACCAAGAGCGCGGCGAAGACCGCGGTGCCGTAGGCGACCATCTGGACACCCGGCCGGTCCCAGCCGCGGTCGAGCGCGCGCAGAGCCGTCTCGATCGTGAGCGTGAAGACCACACCGGCGATGATGTCCGCGCCGTAGTGGTAGCCGAAGCCGAGCGTCGCGCCGAGCGTGGCGATCAGCCAGAAGGCGCCCAGGCATCGCAGGGCCCAGGGACCCTTGAGGGAGTGGATGAAGATCGCGGTGGCCCACGCCGTGTGCAGACTGGGCATGCAATTCCGCGGCGGAGTTCCGTCGAAGAGCATCGGCTGCGGGTCACCGACCGGCGGCGGCGTGTGCGGCCACAGATCGGCGACCGCCCACTGCCCCCCGTCGGCACCGTAGACGAAGATCGGTCCGACCACCGGGAAGATCATGTAGATGCCCGGCCCGAGCAGGCCGATGGCCAGAAACGTGCGCACCAGATGATGGCCCGGGAAGCGGCGCTCGGCCGCCACGTTGCGCAGCTGGTACAGCGCGACGACGACCGCGGCCACCGCGAGCTGAATGTAGACCCAGTCGAGGACATGGGCGCCGACCGGACCGGTGGCCTCGACGATCCGGCCGACCACCCACGACGGATCGCCCAACGCGCGATCGGCGGTCGCCACGTACTGGTCGAGCACCGTAGGGCGCGTCTCCGACGTGATCAGCAGCCAGGTGTAGCCGGTCTTGCGGCCGGCCACGAGCAGCAGGGCCAGTCCGACGCCTTTCAGCAGCAGGGCGCGGTCACGGCCGGTACGGCGCGTGACGGCGATGACGGCACAGGCCAAAGTCACCCACAACGCGCCGTTGCCGACCATCATCTTGGCGTCGACAGCCCACCGCACAAGCCAGAAGACGGCGTCGACGCCGATCGCGGCGCCGAGCGCGATGAACCGCTGCCGCCAGGTGAGCACCACCATCATCAATGCCATGCTGACGTACAGCACCGTCCCCGATTTGGGGGCGAATATCACCTCGCGCGCCTGGTCGGTGATCGGCCCTCGCTCACCGTACCGACGCGCGGCGATCTCCAGTGCGATGAGGAATCCGAGGCCCACCGCACTCACTGCGACCCACAGCAGGACGCGTGGCTGACGCCACGCATCGAACCGAGGGCTACCGCCTCGCCGCGAAGACCCTCGCGTTGGTGTGGATATCAATTTTTCAACCGATTTGTGATATTTTGACATGATCGTTATGAGCTCGAACATGCTAGCGGAAAAAGCGGGTTTCGCTCATCACGGGTAGGTCAAATCCAGCAATCGGCTCGCCCTTCGCCCGCAGCCCGACCATGGCGACCAATAGCGCCGCGCGTCCGGTGATCGAGGGGGGGGTCGGCGGCTCCGTGGACGCGTCCGTGGACGGAAGGGCCCGGGCGGGGACTTCGCGGGAGCGTGCGGGGCCCGTCCGGCCTGAGCCTGGTCGAAGCAGACGCGCCTGCTCTCCGACACCGATACCGGACGCCGGCTCGCCTGTGCGCACAGGCCGGCGTCGCCTCTGCTTGCCCAGGACCTCTGAACACTCCCGGCGCCGGTGGCTTGCACCGGCGTACGGCGGGCTGTCTCGGGAGCGGGACTGTCGCGAGCCCGCCGTCGGCGTGGTTCGTCCGTCGCCGACACCGGATCGTCGGAGTGACATTGGCGCATCGGAGGGGACGGCCGCCTCCGGCCGGGAAGCCGTTGAGGGACGTGGGACCGGTGCTGGAGATGCGCGTCGCCCTCTCCCGGGCCCCCGGCCGGAGTCGGCCGCACAGAGGAGCACCGGCGCCGGACGGCGGCGCCGACAGAGCGAAGGAGACTCGCCATGAGCAAGGTGGTAGTGGACGTGTCGATGTCCCTGGACGGGTTCACGGCCGGACCGAACGTCCGGGAGGAGGAACCCATGGGCGAGGGCGGCGAGCAGCTGCACGAGTGGATGGCCGGGAAGGGACCTGACGGCGGGGTCGACATCCGCATCCGCCAGGAATTGGATGCGTCGGTGGGGGCCACCGTCATCGGACGACGCACCTTCGACCTCGGCCTGGGCCCGTGGGGCGGCACGCCGTGGCCTGGTATCCCCAGCTTCGTGGTCACCCACCGGACCAGGGAAGACCTCCTCGGCGACAACGGCGGAACGTTCGCCTTCGACGGGCTGCACGCCGCGGCCCGGCGCGCCAAGGAAGCCGCGGGTGACAAGGACGTCCTCGTGCTGGGTGCCGCCGTCGCCCGGCAGCTGCTCAGGGCGGGCCTGCTGGACGAGGTACGCATCCACCTCGTCCCTCTGCTGATGGGAGAGGGCACACCGCTGTTCGCCGGGGAGCGGGCCGAACTGATCCCCCAGGGGCAGCCCGTCGCGGGGTCCGTGACCCACCTGCGTTACGGAGTCCCGAAGCCTTGACGCCCGCTCACCGGCTTGGGCCCTGGCTGAGTGAGTCGGCCCCGATGACCGTCGTTGTCCCCGTGATCCGGCAGACATCCGGCCCGGAGGAAGTACCTGTCGGGGAAGCTGACTTGGTCGGCATGACGAGCCAGATCATCACGCTGGTGGGCGTCCTCTCGGGTGCCCTCCTGTCCTTCGTCGTCACACACTGGGCCGAACGGACCAAGTTCCGGCAGACCCTCGCCACGCGCCGGGACGAACGCAAGCTGGATGCCTGCATCCAGTACACATCGTGCGTGAAGGAGGAAGTTCGGACCGCTCGACAGGCTGTGGAGGCTTGCGAACGAGGCGACGACAACACCGAAGCGCTCGCCGAGATGGAGGCGGCAGAAGCCAAGCGCTCCGTGCTCTTCGAAGGCCTCATTCTGCTGAGCGACGATACTGCTGCCGATGCCGCCAGAGCGGTCAACGAGAGAACGTGGAACCTTCTGGAGCGGGCGCGTCGCCCTGGCCCTGGCCCTGAAATGGGCGCCCGCCAGCGGGAGTTGAGCAATTTCGTCATTGAAGCACTCAACGTGCTCCACCTCGCGGCCCGACGGGATCTGGCGATGCACAACCGAAGCGCCGCCCTCGGGCGCCGGCAGACACGTGCTCTGTGAGGTCGGAGGCCCACCTTTCTCGCGGACCTGCCGCCAAGGTCCGGTGCTGTCACGGCAGTTGCCTGCTGGGCCCCCTCGGCCGGCGGCCCCCACCGATATGAGCAAGGACAGCTCGTTGACGATCAGGTCCGATCTCTCAGCGCCGCGTATGCCCGCTCGACCTCGCCCACATACTGCGCCAGGCTGAAGCGAACTTCCTCCACGGGCCTGCCATCGGGGCCCGGGTACATCAGGCCGGACCAGACGACCCTCTCGCCCCGGAGCCTGACTCGGATCGTCAACCTGTCCGGCCCTGGCTCTGGCTGCTCCTGGGTTGCCACATCCACCTGACACGGCATATCCGTCGGGTAGAGCGGTCCGCCCGGGCGGAGCAGTTGCGCCGGAGCCAGGCCGGCCATTCTGCTGTCGCTGCGCGCGATCACGTCGAGGCCGTCGACAAAGAGGTACGTGTGAACGGCAGCACACGCCGGCGGCCCAGGACACGCGCTGATGAGCAGCGCGCTCACCGTACCGGCGCTTGGCCCATGCGGCACGGTGGCCCTCACCCCGCGTGGGGGTCTACGCGGCATCCGCCTGATGTGACGTCATGAACCGATCGTAGTCGTCACGCCGGACGACCCGGTGCCCGGTCGCGAGACGCTGCCGGCGTCCAGACTCCGGGTACTTCCCGCCGCGGATCTGATCGTGGCCCGCCACGGCGCCCCGTTCCCGGCCGACGACACCGCGCCGCGCCACCGGTGCTGAGCACGGCTCTACCCGCTGGTGCTACAGCTTGTCGTCCCGTTCCAGGATCAGACTGATCGAGCCGTCCTCGAGGTTGATGCCACCCTCAAGATGCTCGTGATACCCGTCCCTGAGCTCGGATTCAGCCAGACCGTTCAGTCGCTCAGCCAGATCCCGCAGCCCGGCCGCGTTGGCCCCGATGGTGATTTCGGTAGCTGATCCGTACACCTTGATCCGAGGTTCATCCATGGCGGCACGCTACACAGCGAGGTCGGCGGATTCTCGATGCCGGCGTGAAGCGTGGCCGGCCCTCGTCGGGAGCACCGGTTTCGATTGCCCGAGTTCCGTTGGCACGCGACCATCACCAGATGAATGAAGTTGAGGGTCCGGTGCTGGTGCGGGTTGTGCAGACGTGTTCCGCCTACCCGTCGCAGTGGGATGCCTGGACATCGGAGGGCCAGTACTTGTACCTCCGGTACCGGCACGGTGAAGGCTGCGTCGAGCGTCATCCCGACCTTGACCTCGACACACAGGGCTCCTGGAATGAGGGCCTCTCAGAGCTTCTGACCGTGTGGGACGACGGCACCGGCCGCGGGGGCATCAGCCTTGAAGCCTTCCTCGCGGCCTCTGGCTTGTCGTTGGCGCCGGGCGCATCGGTGAGCTGATGCGAACCAGATGAATCCTCGCCGTTGGACCGCCGTGGCTGCCCAGGTGTGCGCTCCAGCCGCGCGGCCTACGCAGCCGGGGCCCGGAGCCTGGTGGTAGATCAGCGAAACGCCCTCCCCCGCCTCCGCGGCCTAGAAACGAACAAGGCCCAGGGTCCCGGTTCGGGGCCGGTGGCCTGGGCCTTCGTCGTGCTTCCTGCTGGTGGGCGCGGACGTTTCGAACCGCCGACATCTGCTTTGCAAGCCCGGCGCCGCTCGCGGGACAGTCCTTGCGGTTCAACTGCCATACGGGGAGCCGGGTCTGCCAACGGCCCCTGCGCCGCCATACATCCCGATTAGCCGTGGTTGACCGCTCGATCCGGCACGGATCTGGCACGCGCGCGCACGGAACCGTATCTTCGGAGCCACGTCCAACGGCCAGGAAGGGGGGTGCTGCGTGATACGCGAGAGCAGGGCCCGTCGTCGCTGTGTGGCGGCTGTTTCGGTTCGTGCGCGGCTCGTCGCGGTAGCGGCCACGTCCTTGCTGGCTGCAGGATGCGGCATGCTGAATGATCCGGTCAAGGAACGCTGGGATTCCAGAACCGAGTTTTCAAGTTGCGGCGAGGTGCGCCTGGATCAGGGTGAGGAGATGCAGAAGCAGGCGGTACGGGAAATCGTCTGTCTCCGGCGAGCCCTCAAGAGCGGCGAGAACGCAGAACTGAAAGTGACCCATCCCACCGTGGAGGGTGACCCGATTCGCGAATACTACCGCTTGACGCCGCAAGGCAGGCTTGAGGTGTACACCGACAGCACGGACGACCACAACTCGGACCAGAAGTGGTCGTTCGCTGAGTGCTACACCCCGGAATGGTTGGCTGAGATTCCCTGCGATCGATGAACAGCGCCAACGATCCCATTGCCGCGATGAGGTCGTCTATGGCCTCCTGGCAACGGACTGGTCCCGCATCAGACGCTTACACGCTGAGTCGCAGCGTTGGCCTATCGGTGCTCAGGCGATGCAGACACCGTGGGCGGCCGATAGCCGACCGTCAGGCAGAGGTCTTGAAAACCGTCGTGGCGCGAGTCACCGTGGGTTCAAATCCCACACCCACCGCCAGGTGAAACGGCCCCTGACCGTGTATTTCGGTCAAGGGCCGTTCTGCAGTCCACTCCCCGCCAGCGGAGGAGACGGGCTACGTCTTCACGACACGCACCCGGTCGGCCCGTCGAGCCGCGGACCTGTACCGCTCGTTCACCCGCATCGCCGAGACCGCCGGCCTCCGCGTCATCCGGCCCAGCGGACGTCAAAGGCCCCCAGCCATGATCGGCTGGGGGCCTTCGCACTGGTGGGCGCGGACGGTTTCGAACCGCCGACATCTGCTTTGTAAGTTCGATCCCTCATCCGTGCGGCTGGCTCGGACGCGTGCCCGCGTGGTGGTCCATGGTCCAGCTCCAGTCGCTGGGATCCGTTGTCGTCTGGCGACGTTGATGTCAGCTGGTGATGTCAGATCGTGGGTGTTCGTTCGGAAGTGGGGCGCGTACGAACTGGGTACATCGCTCGTCGCATGCACCCATAGCGTGGAAGTTCTTTCGTGCTTCCGTAAGGCTCAGCCAGCCGTTGGGGCCGCCTCGAACTCGGCCAGCATCGTGGTCGTCCTGCCCGTCGTCCTCCCAGAAGCACACCGGACAGATCTCGAAGTTACTGCGCTCGCCGAGCGTCAGGAAGCCACAGCAGGGACAAGGGTGCGGACCGTCCTCGGCCTCCCCTTGGATGTTGACGAACGGAGTGACCATCACGGCATCCTGCCTGGCGTCGCCGCCGATCGCGAGCCAATAGGTACGAGCTGCCCAGTCAGCAGAGCCATGAGCCTGTGAATCACTGATCGAGGGCTGCTGTCCACCACCAGTTACGACGCCGCCCTGCAGCATCAAGGCCTATCCAAGTCTCCGGCACGTGCTGATAGTAGGGCGGCTCCTCAGCCATCGCCGCTATGCCAGAGCAGAAGCATGACCAAGGTCGGTGGAGTCCGCACGGCGTAGCTCAGTGCCGGCGTCGGGTCCTGATGCACTTACTTGGAAGACGCCGTATGCGGATCGGTGCTGACCTGCGGCGTCGGTGACCTGCGGGGACGTCGCCGACTCGCCCTTACTCCCCGTGACTCCCCCCTCGTTCCCCTCTGGTCGGGCACGCAGGGGGCACGTGACTAGCTCTCGGTGGGGCCCTCGGCTTCCTCCGCTCGATCGAGGCTGCGAGTGATTGAGATCACTACCACGGCCATGATCGAGATATAGATCAGGCTTGACCACGGCTGCGGGACCTTGGACTGAGCTACGCCCGCGAGAACGCCAAGAGCAACAAGCCGGGCGATCAGCAAGGGGCGTCGGACGATATGGCGCAGGACGGTGGTGAACGTGCGGGGCCGCTGCGGGCGATCGGCACTCGTCGGGTCCATGGCCGGACTGTACCGCCGGGTGAGCAAGGCGGCCCCGGACAGGCAGGCGACGGCCCTGTGTGCCGCAACGCTTTAGTCTCCTCGGATGGACGAGTCCCCTTGCTTCTGCCTGCTCTGTGCCCCGACCGAATGGGGCGGCCCCGTGTCGGAGGAACGCGATCGTCACATCGCGAAGAACGTCGCGGACTACGGTTGGCACGTCATGGGTGTGGCCGGCGGTGACGCCCCTGGCGACTGGGGCTACTCAATCGGCCTCTGGCACACACTGCGCAGTCCAGAGGTCAGCGTGTTCGGCCTGCCCTCGCAGACCGCGATGAACGTGGCGAACGCCGCTGGGGCAGCGATCCGGGACGGGAACCCACTCGAGCCCGACCAGCGCCGGGGGGACGTCCTCAATGGCCACGACGTGGTGGTCCGGCCCGTGCATCCCAGCTGGTACCACGCCTTCTTCGGCGCGGGCATCGACTTCTACCAGACCCCGCCACTGCCGATCACTCAGCTGTTCTGGCCGGACAAGGCCGGGCGGTTCCCCTGGGACGAGGGAGTGAACGAGCACTGCCGTGTGAGCCAACCACTGCTCTGGGTGCCCAAAGACGAGACCACCGGCCCGTGGGCGGAGACCAGCTGAGGTCGGTGTAGCGGCTTTGGGCGGGAGCTGCCATGGGGCGAGAGATCATGGCCCCGTAAGCTTCCGGCGAGTCGGGCAGTCTGTGGACCTTGTCTCGTACGGCAAGGTCGCCGAGTTCCAGAAGCGCGGCGCCATCCACTTCCATGCCGTGATCCGCCTCGACGGACCGGACGGCCCCGACACGGCCCCGCCGTCCTGGGCCAGCGTGCAGCTGCTCGACGACTCCATCCGGGCTGCCGTCGCCCACTCGTACACCTCGATCACCGTCCCGGCCGCCGGGGACCAGCCCTGCCGGCCTTTCCGCTGGGGCACCCAGCTCGACATCCGACCGGTCAAAGCCTTCGACGACGGCTCTGACATCACCGAACAGGCCGTCGCGTCCTACGTGGCCAAGTACGCCACCAAGGCGGCCGAGTCGACCGGCAGCCTTGACCGCCGGATCGGGAACCGGGAAGTCCTCGACCTCCTGGACGTGCCCGACCACCCCCGCCGCCTCATCGAAGCCTGCCTCGACCTCGCCCCGCTCTACCCCGACCGCAAGCTCGCCGCCTGGTCGCACATGCTCGGCTTCCGCGGCCACTTCTCCACCAAATCCCGCCGCTACTCCACCACCCTCGGCGCGCTGCGCCAGATCCGCGCCGACTACCGCGCCACCCAGGACCACGACGCCCTCGGCGACCCGGACACCGTCCTCGTCCTCGCCTCCTGGGAGTACGCCGGACACGGCCACACCCCCGGTGAGTCCGCCCTCGCCGCCTCGATCGCCCGCGACATCCAACTCAACCGCGAAACCGCCCGCGAAGCACTGCAAGACCAACTCGCCCTGGAAGGAGCCGCAGCATGACCACCGCCACCGCCGAACTGCTGACCGTGCCCGAGGTCATGGCACGGCTCAAGCTAGGACGCTCCACGGTCTACGACCTCATCCGATCGCGCCGCTTGACCTCCATCACCATCGGACGAGCACGGCGCGTACCGGCCGACGCCGTACGGGACTTCATCACCCGCGAGATCGAGGAGGCTGCGTGATGGCCTCCCAGCGCAAGCGCAACCCCAACGGCGCGGGCACCATCACCAAGCGCAAGGACGGCCGCTATCAGGCTGCCGTCTACGTCCTCCAGCCGGACGGCACCCGCGCCCGCAAGTTCGCCTATGGCAAGACCTGGGCCGAGTGCGACACGATGAACGTCTACACGCACGTCGTCCAGGACACGCAGCGCGAGGCTGTCAGCCACATGGACCGGATGCTCAAGAGGCGGCCCGGCCGTGAGTGACCGCCCCCGTTGATGTCAGATGTGGATGTCAAAGGCCCCCAGCCATGATCGGCTGGGGGCCTTTGTGCTGGTGGGCGCGGACGGTTTCGAACCGCCGACATCTGCTTTGTAAGCCTCGCACCGCACTCGAACGCGTCCTCGCAGGTCACCCTGCGCGCGACGGCATCAGACCTGGTCGAGGGTGTTTGCGCCGCACGCTGCTTCGAGTGACCGTGGTTGACCACTCCATCTGGCACGGATCTGGCACGGCCCCTTCCGCCTAAGCAGTGATGGGCACCACTCGCGCATCACGCTGGGCGACAAGGCACAGGGAACCTTGGCCCCGCAGCCCGCAGAGGCTGAGCCTTCGAGCCGTCAACTTACCTGGGCAGCAACCTGCTTGCGGGACCTCTAGCGGACCGCGCCTCGTAGACTGCAAGGGGTGAAGCGTGGACAATCACTGACTGTCGTACAGGCGGCTCGGGCCGTTGCCAGCCTGAGCAGAAGGAGGGGCGATAGTGGGTTCTGCAAGCGATGAGTCGCAGCAGTTGGCGTTCGGCGAGGAGAGCGTCACTATTAGTCCCGCCCGCTTCGTTGTGGCGGCGCAAGGCACGACAGACCTGGTGCCTGTACGAATTTCGCTCGCCATCATTGAAAGATTCTCTGAGGGGCTCTACAGCTCTCCCAACAAGACATTCGAAGAGCTTGTCTCAAACTCGTATGACGCCGGTGCGGAGCATGTCTGGGTATACATGCCAGGCGATCTTGCATCTCCTCAGGCTTCCATCTTAGTTGTTGATGACGGCGAGTCCATGGATGTTCAAGGGTTGCAAGATCTCTGGCGAATTGGAAAATCGCGTAAACGGGAGGACGAGTCGCGCGGCCGCCGCTACCCCATTGGTAAGTTTGGAATCGGGAAACTTGCTACCTATGTGCTTGCCGAAGAACTCACATACATCGCTTTGAAGGATGGTGTATATCGGGCAGTCACTATGGATTATCAAATGGTTCAGGGTGACATGAGCGACCCTCACACCTTGAACTTGGAGGTTGCTGAACTCACGCGTGAAGAGGCTCGTGAGGCACTGCTTTCGAATCTTCGCGATTATGGCGTACGGATGAAGTCTGTGATGGATTTCCTCTTCGTGGACAACGGGGAGGGGCCAAAGCACTGGACAGCTGCCGTAATGACTCGATTGAAGAAGCCGGCGCAGGGAATTCAGCAGGGTCGGCTGCGATGGGTGCTTTCTAGCGCAATTCCCCTGAACCCGTCATTCAACCTTTTCTACAACGGTGATGCCGTTGAAGCATCCAAGGCTCAAGGTGACGAGCTGTGGCGCTTCACTATTGGGCGATCCGAAGATGTGTTGCCTCCTGGAGCAAGGGTAGGGTCCGCCACAAAGGTCAAAGTTGACGGCGAGGAGACCCCTGCCTATCGACTTCCGCTGGCTGGAGCAATCTGGGGGCAGGCCCAGCTTTTTGAGGACTCCCTACAACGAGGAAACAGTGGGAAGCTGGGGCGCAGCCACGGATTCTTTGTCAGAGTGCGTAATCGGCTCATCAACCTCGACGATGCACAGTTTAACGTGGGCCCTGATCTGCATCATGGCACGCTCTCTCGTTTCAATATGGTGATCAATGCAGACGAGTTGGATGGCCTGGTAGCGAGCCCGCGCGAAAGCCTAATGGATTCCCCTGAGGTGCGCGAACTGAAAGAATATATGCTCGCAGTCTTCAATAAGGCTCGTTCCGCTTTGACTCAAATTGACGAAAAGGACAATATGCCTCTGCTTACCCAGCAGGGGCGAATCTCGAACCCGCCCCCTGGGCTTACGCAAGGGCCGCTTCGAAGGATGCTCCGGAGAGCATCCCAGGGAGATGAGGCAGTACGGGAGTCTTTGGGAATCAAGCCCGATGTGTCCATCATTCCGGATACACTCGTGCAAGGCGGGGACGAGATCCTTGAGCAGGTGCTCGTGGAGCCTGCGAGTGAAGATTCGCGGCTCATCTCCTATGATCCCCAACGCCGTGCGGCCATCCTGAATCAGTCACACCCATTCATCAGCAATTACATTGATCGTGATGGAACGCAAGAGGCACTGCAACTGCTCGGGCTCACAGAGCTGCTCACCCAGGCGTATATGCTCGACGAGAATATCGATGCAGTAACCGTCAATCGCATCATGAAGCGGCGTGATGCATTCTTGCGCGACTTGGTTAGCTACCACCCGCGATCAGCTCCCGTGATCGCCAAGAGCTTGCGTGATTCGAGCAATGATGAGAAGGCGCTCGAGGACGCAGTCGCAGACGCTCTTGCCGTTATGGGGTATGCCGTGCAACGCGTCGGCGGTAAGGGCACGCCAGACGGTATTGCAACTGTGAGGCTTGGTCGGCGTGGTGCGGGTGGAAGCGAAAGTTACGCGCTCACCTACGACGCGAAATCGAGCGGATCTGAGGCGCGTCGAATGCTGGATCCAGAGAAGAAGACAGCAAAGACGCCGCGCATCCAAGCCGGCACCGCGCGGACTTCGGTTCTCCGCGTTCACCGCGAGCGCGCGGCCGAGCAGTTCAAACTCGACGTGGCGCCTAAGTTTACCTTGCTCGTTGCTCCTGGATTCCAGGGAGATGGCGACGATAAGGCCCTCATCGGTGACATCTGCCGCAATGATGGAATTACGCCGATCACGGTGGAGGATTTAGCTCGACTTGTGGAGCTCTTTCCATTGCGCAGGCTGTCGCCGTTGAAGCTCTTGGAGCTCTTCTCCATCCATACACCTGCTGGAGCGCGTGCCTTCGTTGACGGAATCGAAGCACAGGAACCGCCGGCAGCACCGCCCGTCGCTGAGGTCATCGAGCTCCTAGTGCAGTACTCCGAGCGTCGGACACCGGTCACGGTGGACACGATTGTTACTGCGGTCTACGAGCGGCGGGGGCTTGACCTCGATCACGATGAAGTAGCGGCTATTGTAAGAGGTCTAGCTGCGCTTGCGCCGGCAACGATGTACTTCGATGGCCAACTGGTTGCTCTTAATGCTTCACCGCAGGGGCTACTTGGGGAGCTCCGTCAGACCTTTGGCGAGTATCCCAATAGGCTCGCTGATACGTACAAGGTTGCCGTGCCTGTACCCAGGCAGCGCGTAGAAGAGGATCAATGATTACTGCCCGTGCTGCCGTTCACCCGTTCCCCGCTCGTATGGCTCCTGAGCTGGCGGCGGCTAAGGTGCTGAGTCTCGCCCCTGATGCCGTCGTCCTTGATCCTATGATGGGGTCGGGTACATTTCCGCTGGCCGCCGCTCGATCGGGCCACCAAGCCTTCGGGTGCGATACGGATCCGCTTGCTCTTGTAATTGCCAATACTCTGGCCGCGGACTACGCGCTAGACGAATATCTCGAAGCGGCAGCGACAGTTGTGAAGAGAGCGGATGATTTGCTAGGCGTAGATGTGGAGGTGGATACCGAGACGTCTAAGTTCATTGATTTTTGGTTTGACCCTCAGGCGCGATCGCGACTCTCTGCGCTGGCCCTGGCGATTGCTGAAGCGCCGACTTACCTCCTCCCTCCGTTGTGGTGTGCGTTTTCTCGCTTGATCATCGCCAAAGATGCCGGCGCTTCCAAGGCGAGGGATGTTTCGCATTCCCGTCCGCACAGGGTTCGTGAAGTCGCCTCCTTTGATCCGTTGGCAAAATACACATCCTCAGCGAAGTCAGTGGCTAGCCGCGTACTCACTTATCGTGAGGTGGAGGCAGGCGTTGCTTCGCTAGCTTCACTCAATATTCTCCGCGCTGACGCTCGAAAACTTCCCTTCGGGCGAGCGAGTGTTGATGCAGTGATGACTAGCCCTCCCTATCTGATCGCCATTGACTATCTCCGTGGCCATAGAATGAGTCTTGTATGGATGGGTTATTCAATTTCATATCTGCGATCGCTCCGCTCGGGCAACATTGGTTCGGAGGCGGGGTTGATCGTCGAGTCGGATCTTGAAGTTGTTGCGAAGTCATCTTTTACGGGATCACTGCCGGAGCGCAGCCAGCGCGTCATCGGTCGCTATGTGCGAGACATGGATGAAGTTATGGCGGAGATCGCGAGGGTCGTAAAGCCGGGAGGCCCTGTTTCCTTCGTAATGGCTGACGCACGGATGAATGGGGTCGAAATCTCGATAGAGGAGATTCTCTTGAGGTTGGGGCGGCGGAATGGTCTTCTTGATCGGTCCCGAGTCTCACGGGAGCTTCCGGCCAGTCGGCGCTATCTCCCGCCTCCCCGGAACGCAGATGGTGCGCTGGGTAAGAGGATGAAGGAAGAGGTGATTCTGACTTTTGAACGTAAGTGACCAGGAAGCGGTGGCCGTCGCTGAGGTCGGTGGAGCGGCTTTGGGCGGGAGCTGCCATGGGGCGAGAGATCATGGCCCCGTAAGCTTCCGGCGAGTCGGGCAGTCTGTGGACCTGCCCGTTAAAGCACGACGTTGGGGCCATGATCTTCGAGGCTCGCCCCATGGTGGCTGTCTAAAGCCGTGGAGCCGACCGGCCCCAGCCACAGCGGGCTACCGTCCACAGCATCAGGTGTGCTCGCTTCAGCCGCGCGGCCGGCGGAGCCGGGGCCCGGAGCGGGGCGGAGACAGGAGCGTCGGGGCCCGGCGCTGGAGCCGGGGCCGCGCGCGGCGAGCGGAGCGAGCCGCCTTGATGAAGTAGAGAAACTCTTACCGCATGGGCGCTCTTGTGGCTCCATGGGTCCCGCTGCTGCGATAGCGACAACGTCGTTACGAGCGCTGGGGGTTCAGTGGAAGAGCTGCGCATCACGTCGTGGAAGCGGTTCGGGCATGATCGGCTCTACGCGAATCTGGCTGACGGCACCGCTGTCGCGTGGCTCGACCGCCGGTCCGGTGAGGTCACCATTGTGGAACCGAAGTATCGACAAGCTGCTCTGGATGCGCTCGCGCCGCACATGCATGGGCCGTCAACGACCAAGCCTGGTTTGCCCGCGGCACCGCAGCTGCCGCCGCTGTCCCCTGAGTTCGACTTAGCGTCCAACGCGCCTGGCACCGCACTTCGAGACCGGCTGAACAAGTCCGGCCCAACGCTGGCAGAGCGGACCTTGGCTTGGCTAATGCGCCGGCCAAGCCCAATGCAGTCATGGCGAACTGGGCTGGCCGGTGAGAAGAGAGTGGGTTCCGAGCTGAACCGTCTCACGCGGCAGGGCTGGCACGTCCTTCACGCTGTCCCGCTACCTCGTGACGTCGACGTTGATCACCTACTCATCGGCCCTGGCGGGGTGTTCAGCATCAACACCAAAAACCATCAGGGCAAGGCCATCTGGGTCGGGGACGACATGATCAGGGTCAACCGGGGCAAGCCGCAGCCGTACGCGATCAAGAGTCGAGCTGAGGCGAAGCGAGTTCAACGAGTGCTCGAAACGTACTCAGGCTTTGCGGTCCCGGTACAGCCGGTCCTGGTCTTCGTCGGCGTCTCGGAGCTGAACGTTGTAGCTACGCAGTTGGCCGTCCGTGTCTACCGCGAGCGTGAGGTCTCCGCTCTCGGGCCCCTGTCCGGCGTTCTTGATCAATCGCAGGTGCAGCATGTGTACGGTGTCGCCCGGGATCGCCGTGCCTGGCTCGACGCCTGATCCGATCGCCTTAGCCGGCCCTCAGGAGACGCTTGCCGTCGTGACTGCGCACATGCGGGCCGCTACCGTCCAACGCATCCAGCAGGCGAACCGCGTAGACCTCGGACATGCGCTCGGCGACCTCTTCCGGGGTGAGCCAATCAACCGCCGTCGATTCGACTGAGGTTCGCTCTACCCCGCCAGCGGGCTTGCAACGGAACACCAGGGCCACGATGCCACGCGTGGTGTTCTTGTAGACCCCGGTCAGCTCGACGACCTCGACCCGGATGCCAGTCTCTTCCCAGACCTCGCGGGCTACGCCCTCCTCGGGGGCCTCGGTGAGTTCGAGGACCCCGCCCGGCAGCTCCCAGGTTCCGTTGTCTGCTCGACGGATAGCCAGGAGTCGCCCGTCCTCGCGCACCACTGCTCCCGCCACGGACACGGAGTGCAGTGGCGTTGACTGGGTCTCGCTGGCGCTGTTACTCATGTACAGGAGCATAGGAGAGTGAGAAGGACTGTGGGAACTCCCGTAGGAGGTGGCAGGTCCGTACCTCGGTACGTTCAGATCGCCGACGAGATCATTCAGCAGATCCGGGCAGGCGTCCTCAAGCCTGGTGACCTGGTGCCCAGCGAATCCGAGCTGGTGGAGCGCTACGGCGTTTCCGGCGGCACCATCCGCAAAGCCATGGTGGAGGTCAGGGCCAGTGGCCTGGTGGACACCCGCCATGGCAAGGGCTCGATCGTGAAGGACCGGCCGCCGGTGCGGCTGCGTTCCTCGGACCGGTTCCGCGCCTCGCACCGCCGCGGCGGCAAGGCCGCCTACCTCGCCGAGTCGGCCCAGTCCGGCGCCACGGCCAAGGTCAGCGTCCTCTTCATCGGCCCGATGGAAGCTCCCGAGGAGATCGCCGAACGGCTCGACGTTCGCGCCGGCACTCAGGTCCTCGCCCGGCGACGCCTCTACTTCCGCAACGGCGTCCCGGTCGAGACCGCCACGTCGTACCTGCCGTGGGATGTGGTGAAGGACATCCCCCAGCTGTTCTCCGAGAACCCCGGCCCCGGCGGCATCTACGCCCGCCTGGAGGATGACGGCCACACCTTCGCCGAGTTCGTCGAGACGCTGACAGCGCGCCCGGCCGCCAAGGCTGAAGCATCCGAACTGGCCCTGAGCCCTGGGGCGCCGGTCGTTCACCTGCTCCGGAACGCGGTCACTGAACAGGGCCGCGTGGTCGAGGTCTGCGACACGCTCATGGCGGCTGACCAGTTCGTTTTCGAGTACCGCATCCCCGCATCGGACTGACGCTCACTCAACTTCCCTCAACCCGCCGGGACTTCTTCCTCTGGCGGGTTGACTCATGTATAGGAGTCGTGCACTCTTCTTCATGGCACTCATGTACATGAGTGACGGAGTCCAGCACTTCTAGAGGAGTGATCGTTGTGCGTCAGATCCCCGTCGACACCACCGGCGCTGTCGTGATGGTGGCCCAGCCCCCGCAGCCGAAGATCGCCAACCGTCAGACCGGAGAGGTCGCCACCGACCGGGACACCGGTGCACCGCTGATGACGATCGACGTCATGTTCGTGATGAACGGCAACGCCGAGATCCTGAGCCTGACCGTTCCGGAGACCGGGTTCACCGGCGAACTCACCACCGGCACCCCGGTCGGTCTCACCGGCGTCGTGGCCCGCCCGTGGGAGAACGAATTCAACGGCCAGAAGCGGCACGGCATCAGCTTCCGCGCGATCGCCGTCACCTCCCTGGCGGCCGACGCCAGCAAGCCGAAGGCGGCGTGATCGTGACCGGGACAGCGATCGGCCTGCTGGCCGTCGTCGGGCTGGCGCTGCTGCTCAAGTGGCGCCGCCCCGCCTGGTACTGGCTCGCCTTCGGCATCGGCCTCGCGGCCCTGCGGGTCCTGGTCCGGTACGCCTCGGTCATGGACGCCTGCGGGCTCACTGTCCCGCCGTCCCGGTGGCGGCTGGCCTGGGCTCGAATCGCCCGCCGGCCGGTCCCGAACCCCCGGCCGCCGCGCATCCTGAGCCTGCGCCCGACCCGTACCGGGCTGGTGCTGAGGCTCGGGCTTCGGCCCGGTCAAGACGCCTTCGACTTCGCCGCCTCCACGGACCGGCTGCGGCACTCGTTCACCATGCAAGGCGTCACCTCGCGCGAGATCCGCTCCGGTGTGGTCGAGCTGCGGATGACCGGCTACGACGTCCTAGCCCGGGTGCAGATGCCCGCCAAGCTCGACCGCATGCCGATGCGGGTCCCGGTCGCGCTGCGGGAGGACGGTGCCGTGCACTACCGCGACTACCGGACCTCACCACACGCACTGACGATCGGGGCCGTGGGCTCCGGCAAGTCCGTCTACCAGCGCCATCTGGTCGCCGAACTCGCCGCACAGGACGTGGCCTTGGTCGGCGTCGACTGCAAACAGGGGGTGGAGCTGTTCCCGCTGGCCCGCCGGTTCTCCGCGCTGGCCGACAACCCCGACACCGCCGCCGACCTCCTCGACGCGCTCGTCACGCACATGGAGGGCGTCTACCAACTGGTTCGCGCCGACCAGCGCATCACCTCCGACATCCCCGACGCGGAGATCGCCGCCGACATCTGGGACCTCCCGGCCCATCTGCGGCCTGTCCCGATCGTGGTCCTCGTGGACGAGGTGGCAGAACTCGCCCTGTCCCCGACCAAGGCGGACGAACCGCGTCGGGACCGCATCATCACCGCCCTCGTCCGCCTGGCCCAGCTCGGCCGCGCCGCCGGCATCTACCTCGAGATCTGCGGGCAGCGCTTCGGCTCCGAACTCGGCAAGGGCATCACCATGCTCCGCGCCCAGCTCACCGCCCGCACCGCCCACCGAGTCAACGACGAAACCAGCGCCAACATGGCCTTCGGCGACATCGCCCCCGACGCCGTCCTGGCCGCCATCTCCATCCCGACCGACACCCCCGGCCTCGCCGTCACCGGCGACTCGTCCGGCGGCTGGGCCCGCATCCGCACCCCAAACACCTCGATGCGCCAGGCCGTCAACGCCTGCAACCGGCACGCCCACCGCACCCCCGAGCTGCCCAGCCTCGCCGCCTTCCGGCCCGAACTGCCGCCCACGGTCCCGCCCGTCAAGATCCCGGCCCCGACCGAGGCACCCGCCTCCGCCTGACACACCCCGCACCCCGGTCGGCGCGACCGCCTCGCGCCAGCTCCCTACCCCGCCATGCCCAAACGCACTGCATAAGGAGGTGAAGACATGACCCGCTCGCTCCGCGTCGACGCCGTCCTGGTGCAAGCCGTGATCGCCGGGGCCCTGTCCTTCGCCCACCTGCACGACCTCGCCGCCGCTGCCGGACAAACCGGCTGGAAGGCGTGGGCCTACCCGGTCTCCGTCGACCTGCTCCTGGTCGCCGCCTGGCGTCGACTGCGCAACGACGGCCCGTCCCGGCTGGCCTGGTGCTGGTTCCTCATCGCCCTGGTCGCATCCCTCGGCGCGAACGTCGCCACCGCCGGATTCCTCGACCTCGCCGACCCGCCCGCCTGGCTGCGCTTCGGCATCGCCGGATGGCCCGCCCTCGCCTTCCTCGGCGGCACCCTCCTCGCCCACTCACCCGCCGCGACCGACCTCGACGCCGAACCGGACACGGACCCGGAGCCGGTCGAGGTGGTGCCGGCCGAGCCGGAGTCCGCACCTGAGCCGGTTTCCGTCGCCGAGCCGGAGCCTGCTCCGGCCCTGCCCGCAGCGCCCGAGCCGGAGCCCGGCCCGGCTCCGCCAGTCCCGGCCGCGCTAGTCGACCACGCCCGCAAGGTCGCTGACGCGCACCGCGCCGCCACTGGCACACGGATCGACACCGACACCCTGCGCGCCCGCCTCGGCGTCCCGGCCCCGATGGCCGAAGCCATCGCGGCCCAGCTCGCCTGACCAGAAGGGACAACCGCGATGCCCGCCCGAGACCACTTCCACTCCGTGATGCGGATCGGACCGATCCAGGTCGGCACCCACCGCGACCGGCACGGGCGCACCAAGCACGCCGCCGTCTGCACCGCCGACCGCTGCGGCTGGTCCGCCGACTACTCCAGCTCCTCCGCGGCCCAGCTCGCCGCCCGCACTCACCGCTGCCGCATCGCCTGACAGGAGACCGTCCGATGAACGTCGAACTCCCGCTCATCCTCGTCATCGCCGTCTTCGGCTACTTCGGTATCCGACTCTTCCGCCCGCCGACCTGGCTGATCGTGGTGCTCCTCCTCGGCGGCTTCCTCCTCGCCGACACCTTCCTGGCCCCCGCCATCGAGTCCGGCACCCGCACCGGCGTCGACGCCGTGAACAACACCACCAAGTGACCGAACGGAGAACCGCCATGCTCCGCCCGAAGATCCCGACCATGCCGACCCCGACCGGCATCGTCACCCCGACCGCCGTCGAGCCGACCGCGATCATCCAGCACACCCCAGCCCAGGCCCCGGCCCCCGCTGCCGTCGCGCCGGCGGCACCGGCCCGGCCCACGGTCCAGCTCACGCCCGGCACCGTGCTCGCCCTCATCGGTGGCGGCACCGCCGTCGTCCTGGTCGTCGGCGCGGTGCTGGTCTCGATGCTCCTGGCGGTCGCCGTCACCGCGGCTTCGGTCGCCGTGTGCGCGCTCGTCGTTCGCTCGCTGATCACCTCCGAGCACAAGCGCCGCTGACCGGCCCCCGGGGCGGTCTCAACCGCCAAGTCTTGCCCGCCCCGGGAGCCGTGCCCCAACCCATCGCAAAGGACAAGAAGGGACACCCATCATGGCCCAGCCCACCACCACGCCCGCTCGGGTCTGCTCGAACTGCGACGGCTTCCCCACCGTCCGCGTCACCCTCGGCGGCCGCGACCGGCACGGCAACCTGCGCACCATCACCGTCCACTGCCCGGCCTGCCACGGCACCGGCACCCGCCCCGCCCGCCGGCCGATCCCCGCCCGCATCGGGGTGGCCGCGTGACGAACACCGCCACTGCGGCGGGCCTGGACGCGGCCACCCTGGACGATGTCCTCCGGGTGGCCGGGTCCCCCGGCTTCGACCGCTGGAAAGACCAGGTGCACCGCACCGGCGGCTGCTCCGACCCCATCCACCTGACCGGCTGGACCCTCGCCAAGGACCGCACGACCGGCGAGACGCTGCGCCGCTACTCCACCGACACCGAGCCGGACGGACGGCTCCGCGTTGCCTGCGGCAACCGCCGTGCCTCCCGTTGCCCCACCTGCGCTTACACCTACGCCGGAGACACCTACCACCTGATCCGCGCGGGCCTGGCCGGAGACGAGTCCAAGGACATCCCCGTCACGGTCCGCGACCACCCGCGCGTCTTCGCCACCCTCACCGCCCCCTCGTTCGGACGCGTGCACAACCGGCCCGACCGTGGCGTCTGCCGCTGCGGCACCCGCCACCTCGAGGACGACCCCGCCCTGGGCACCGCCCTCGACCCGGCCACCTACGACTACGCGGGCACGGTCCTGTTCAACAACCACGCCGGGCAGCTGTGGCAGCGCTTCACCACCCGGCTCCGCCGTGAGATCGCCGCCCGCGCCGGACTCACCCAACGCGAACTCAAGGACGTGCTGCGCCTCTCTTACGGCAAGGTCGCGGAGTTCCAGAAGCGGGGCGCGATCCACTTCCATGCCGTGATCCGCCTCGACGGACCGGACGGCCCCAACTCGCCGCCCCCGTCGTGGGCGAGCGTGCAGCTGCTCGAGGACTCGATCCGGGCCGCCGTCGCCCACTCGTACACCTCGATCACCGTCCCGGCCGCTGGGGACCAACCGTGCCGGCCTTTCCGCTGGGGCCGCCAGCTCGACATCCGACCCGTGAAGGCGTTCGGCGACGGTTCCGACATCACCGAGCAGGCCGTCGCCTCCTACGTCGCCAAGTACGCCACCAAAGCGGCCGAGTCGACCGGCAGCCTCGACCGACGTATCGGGAACCGGGAAGTGCTCGACCTCCTGGACGTGCCCGACCATCCGCGCCGTCTCATCGAGGCATGCCTCGACCTGGCCCCGCTCTACCCGGATCGGAAGCTGGGCGCCTGGGCGCACATGCTCGGCTTCCGCGGCCACTTCTCCACCAAATCCCGCCGCTACTCCACCACCCTCGGCGCGCTGCGCCAGATCCGCGCCGACTACCGCGCCACCCAGGACCACGACGCCCTCGGCGACCCGGACACCGTCCTCGTCCTCGCCTCCTGGGAGTACGCCGGACACGGCCACACCCCCGGCGAATCCGCCCTCGCCGCCACCATCGCCCGCGACATCCAACTCAACCGCGAAACCGCCCGCGAAGCCCTGGAAGGGAGCAAGCTGTGAACGACCGTCTTATGACCGTGGCCCAAGCTGCCGAAGTCCTGGGTACGAGTGAGCGGTTTCCTCGTCGGCTCATCGCAGAACGCCGCATCGTCTTCGTCAAGGTGGGACGGCATGTCCGCATCCCTGAGAGCGCGTTGGTCGAGTTCATCTCAAACAACACGGTCCAGCCGATCATCACTCGCTCCCGGCTCGGGGCGGTGGCCTGATGGCGAACACCAAGGGCAAGCGGCGCCGCTTCGGTGCGGTGCGCAAGCTGCCGTCGGGGAGGTTCCAGGCTCGCTATCAGGGACCGGACGGACTGCTGCGATCGGCGCCCGAGACGTTCCCGTCGCAGACCGATGCTGACCGGTGGCTCGTCCGCAAGGAAGCGGAGATCCTCGACGGCCGGTGGAAGAACCCGGACGACAAGGTTCTCTTCGGGGCGTACGCCGACGCCTGGTTCAAGGAGCGCGACTACGCGGCGACCACCCGCGAACGCAACGGCAGTGCGCTGCGCCTCCACATCCTGCCGACCTTCGCGGACGTGGTCCTGAGCGAGATCACGACGCCCCAGATCCGCCGCTGGCGTGCCGGCCTCCTGGAGTCCGGTGTCGGGGAGCCGACGGTCGCCAAGGCGTATCAGATTCTCCGAGCCATCATGAACACCGCGGTTGACGACGAGGTGATCCAGCGCAACCCCTGCCGGATCAAGGGCGCGGGCGCGGCCAAGACTGCGGAACGGCCGTTCCTCGAGGTCTCCGAGGTCTTTCAGCTCGCCGACGCCGTGCCGTCCCGCTTCCGGGTGTTCATCCTCCTGGCGGCCTTCACCGGACTTCGCTTCGGGGAGCTGGCCGCGCTCCAGCGTCATGACGTCGACCTGGAGCGGCGAACCGTAGCCGTGCGGCGTGCGCTGGCGGAGACCCGCACGGACGGCATCCTGCTGAAGACGCCCAAGAGCGCGGCCGGTGTGCGCACCGTCGCCTTCCCCGCCTCGCTGACGGCGGACCTGGCCGCTCATCTCGACGCGTACGCCGAGCCGGGCCGCACCGGGCTGGTGTTCACCGGGGCACGGGGTGGGCAGCTCCGCCGGAACAACTTCCGCCGCCTGTGGCTGCGAGCCCTGGAGACGACCGGCCTCGGAGACGTGCACTTCCACGATCTGCGCCACACCGGGAACACCCTCGCCGCGACCGGCGGTGCCACAACGCGTGAGCTGATGCAGCGGATGGGGCACTCCTCGGTGCGGGCCGCGCTGATCTATCAGCACCTGGTGAACGGCCGTGACCATGCCATCGCCGCGCACGTCGACGAGCAGATCAGGAAGTTTCAAGATCGGGACGGATGATGTGGCCTCGATGTGGCCTCCATCTGGCACGGAACTGGCACGACGCCACTCCCCCGCCCTCGCGGCCAAGGAACGAACAAGGCCCAGGCTCCCGGTTCGCTACCGGTGACCTGGGCCTTCGTCGTGCTACCTGCTGGTGGGCGCGGACGGTTTCGAACCGCCGACATCTGCTTTGTAAGAGCAGCGCTCTACCCCTGAGCTACGCACCCGTGGATGAGGCCACAGCCTACATGGCGCATCCCCCGCAGCTCCAAACCGCCGTCGGGCCCCGATCGCCCCAGGTCGGCTCGCCCCCACGCCGCCGGCGGGCGTACGGGGGATAGCCCCACCAGGGAGACGGTGGGCGGCCGGATCGATCGCGGCCCCGGCGCGCTCGTAGGGTGAAGGAACATCACGCAGAGCTATCCGCGCAGCTAACCGCACAGCTACCTGGGGGAAAGATCGCCATGACAAGCGGACTCCGTCGTCATCATCGCCGCGTTGTCCGGGGCGGCATCGTCGCCTCCGCGGTCGCGCTGCTCGCGGTCGCGCTCTCCGGGTGCGGGAGCGCCGACGCCAGTGAGGCGCCCGTCGAGAAGAAGTCGTTCGCGCTCACCGGGACGGCGCTGACCATCGCTTCCGACAACACCGACATCGAGCTCGTACCGGCCGACGTCGAAGAGGTGGAGGTGACCCGGCAGGTCGACGGGTGGGTGTTCCTCGGGAACGGGCCGGACGCCACCTGGAAGATGGCGGACGGGACACTCACTCTCAAGGTGAAGTGCGACGCCATCGCCAGCGACTGCGTGGCCCGCCACACCGTGAAGGTGCCGCGCGGCACCGCCGTGACCGTGGACGACGACAACGGGAGCGTGACGGCGAGCGGGTTCGACACGGCGTTGAAGCTCCGCTCGGACAACGGGAGCGTGAAGGTCACCGACTCCAGTGGGGCCCTCGAGCTGGACAGCGAGAACGGCAGCGTCGTCGCGGAGCGGGTGACCGGGAAGAGTGTTGTGGCCCGGTCCGACAACGGGTCCGTGCGGCTCGAGATGGCCGCGGTGCCCGACCGGGTGGAGACCCACAGCGACAACGGGCGGGTCGAGATCAGGCTGCCCGGCGCCGGCGCGCCGTACGCGGTGGACGCCAAGAGCGACAACGGGGACGTCGACGTGGCCGTGCCGACCGACGACAACAGCACTCACATCGTCAAGGCCCGCAGCGACAACGGCGAAGTCGTGGTGCGCAGCGCGAACTGACAGGCCCGTGTGTTCGTCCTTACCTGGTGGGAGAATTAAGCGGACCGGGACCGGGCAGGGCGGACACAGCACGGGAGAGGGATGTGACGGCGAGAGACGCACGGCCGCACGACAAGGCACGAGCGACCGCCGTCAGGGGTGTGCGGGGTGAGGTCCGGGGCGTTCTGGCGCTGGTACTCGTCCCGCTTCCGCTGCTCGCCGCCGTCGCGGCCGTGCTGCCCGTCGCCTTCGCGGGGAGCGGGGGGACCCGCCGCTGGTTCGGCGGCCGGGGAGAGAGCCAGCGCGCGGACGCGCAGGCCGCCAAGGACGCCGCGGCAGCGGCGTTCTACGAGCTGGACACGGCGCAACGGGATCTGCGGATCTCCATCGAGACGATCACGGCGGTGGACAGCTCGCCCGAGGCGCGCCGCGCCGTGGAGGGGTTCGCCGCGCTCGGGCGGCGCATCGACGAGGTGAGCCACGCGTACATCACGGCCGTGGACGCGCACGATCTGGACCGGGACGACCTGGAAGTGTCCGTGGCCGCGCAGGCGCGTACGCAGCTGACCCGGGCCAGGGACGAGCTGGTACGGGTCAAGGGGGATCTCGACCGGTTCGAGCAGGGCCTCGGACCGTTGCTCGACAAGGCGGAGACGCAGCTTGCCCGGCTGGCTCCCGCAGTCGAGCGGGCGCGACAGGCGCTCCTTTCTGCGAGCAATGCTCTCGATGCGGTACGCGGCTCCGGATTGAGGGCGGATGATCTCGCGGCGCGCCTCGCCCGCCTGGCCCCTGAACTGACGAAGCTCAACGAAGGCGCCGGGCGGCACGGCGTCCCCGAGACACTGCAGCGCGCCGACCGTGTGCTGCGCGACGCCGAGGCCGTACGTACGGAGGCGGAGCGGCTCCCCGAGCGCGCGGCCGAGATCGACAAGCGCCTGGTGTCGCTGCGCACCCGCGCCCAGGCGCTCACCACCCGCTCCGCCCAGGTCGAGCCCGTGCTCAGTGAGCTGCGCCGCCGGTTCACCGCGGCCTGCTGGCAGGACCTCCAGCCGGTGCCCGAGCAGGCGGCCGCCGCCGTCCGCCAGGCCGAGGAGAAACTGAGGGAGGCCGGCAAGGCGCGCGAGGAGCAGCGCTGGCCGGATGCCACGGCCCTGCTCGGCACCGTACGGGCGCTGCTGAATTCGACGGACGAGGCCGTTTCGGCCGCCGGTGACCGGCTCCGGCGTCTCAACGCCGTGGCCAAGGACCCGCAGGAGGAGATCGAGCGGACCCGGTTCGCGATCCGTGACGCCCAGCGCCTCGCGATGACGGGCCGCAGCACCCCCGACCCGCGCCACGCACGCCCCTTGGACGATTCCGTCGCCCGGCTGGAGCGCGCCGTCGCCGGGCTCGAGGGCAGACACCCCGACTACTGGCACTTCCTGACCGAGACGGAAGCGGTACGGCGCACCGTGGCACGCGTGGTCGACCAGATCCGGGAGGAGCGCGGCGCCGGAGCCGCGTGACCGGCCACGGTCACGGCCGCGGGAGGGGTCGGGGCCAGGAGACAGGCCGCCGGGAGCGGGAGACGAGCGGCGGGACGGGAGGCGGGCGGCGGACGCGGGCACAGTGGCGATGGTCAGCGCTGCCGGCGCCCTACCCGGCGTCCACCCGCCCCGCCACCGCACGCCTGCCCCCGCCGCCGCGCGCCTGCCCCGCCAATACCCGCCCCGGCGCGGCAACGCCGGCACCGCAACCGCCCGCAAGCCGCCCCCGCACGGCAAGCCCCGCGCGGCGTTGCCCGCCCGCCGCCCGCCGATCCGCACAGCTTGTCCCCCTTCGTCCCGCAGCGGATCCTGGTGGAGTCGGTGTCCGGGTACGTACGAATGGAGGCCGGGATGGCCGCACACGTACTGCGCTCGAGGAGCGTGGGCCGGGGCAGGCGCCGCATCGCACTGGACGAGCATCTGCCTGTCGATCATCACCTCAGCCGCTTCTACCGGGTGGGGGCGGGGCTGATGGGCCTGGTCCTGGTCGCGTTCGGGATCCTCGGGCTCATCGACCGGATCGGCTTCTTCGACACCCGCGGCGACACCGTCGCCGGCCTGAACACCAACGGCGCGCTGAGCGTCCTGTCGATCGCCGTCGGGCTGCTGCTCTTCGTCAGCATGGTGATCGGCGGCAACTTCGCCTCGACGGTGAACATGGTCCTCGGCATTCTGTTCATCCTCAGCGGCTTCGTGAACCTCGCCCTGCTCGACCGGAGTTTCAACCCCCTCGCGTTCCGCATCCAGAACGTGCTGTTCAGCTTCGTGGTCGGCATCCTGCTGATGTTCTTCGGCATGTACGGGCGGGTCAGCGGGAGGTTGCCGCACGACAATCCGTACTGGCGGGCCCGCCACCCGGACCAGGCCGAGCGTGAGCAGCGCGCGAGCCGCCGCCGGGCGGAGCTCGCGGCCATGCAGCCCTTGGCGCCCCGGCCGCCCGCCGCCGGTACCGCCCCGGGCGACCGCCCGACGATCGGTCGCCGCCTGTTCTCCCGTAGGCCGCTCGCACGCCGCTAGCCTTACGGGCATGCCTCGTTATGAATTCCGCTGCCGGACCTGCGGCGACACGTTCGAAGTGAACCGCCCCATGGCCGAGTCCTCCGCCCCCGCGAACTGCCCCGAGGGCCACGACGACACCGTGAAGCTGCTCTCCGCGGTCGCCGTCGGCGGCACGAAGTCCGCCGCACCCGCACCGAGCGGCGGAGGTGGCGGCGGCGGCTGTTGCGGAGGCGGCTGCTGCGGCTGACCGGGGCCGAGCGCCGCCGCCCCGACGCGCCCCGACCCGACCCGACCCGACCCGCCCAGCGACTGCAAGGCGACGAGGCGACGGCAGCGCGCACTCACGCCCGCCCCTGCGTCACGCCCCATGCGGGCCACGACCCAGTGGCGGGCGGCGCCTCAAGACCCGAGGTAGCGCAGTACCGCCAGTACCCGCCGCGAGTAGCCGGTCGTTCCCGTCAGTTCCAGCTTCTCGAAGATCGCGTTGATGTGTTTCTCGACCGCGCTCTGCGAGACGTGGAGGCGGCCGGCGATGGCGGCGTTGGTGTGGCCCTCCGCCATCTCGGCCAGGACGTCCCGTTCCCGTGCGGTCAGCCGTGACAGGGGGTCGCTGCGGGTGCTGCGCGCCAGGAGCTGCCGTACGACCTCGGGGTCGAACGCCGCCTGTCCCCGGCCGACCCTGTCCAGCGCGTCGAGGAACTCGTCGACCTGGACGACGCGGTCCTTCAGCAGATAGCCCACTCCCCCGTCGTCGGCGGTGAGGAGCTCGGTCGCGTACCGCTTCTCGACGTACTGGGACAGCACCAGCACCCCGACCTGCGGTCTGCTCCGCCGGATCTCGAGGGCGGCGCGCAGCCCTTCGTCGGTGTGCGTGGGCGGCATGCGTACGTCGGCGATCACGACGTCCGGCGGTGACGCCTCCACGGCCGCCAGCAGCGCGGTGGCGTCGCCGACGGCGGCCAGCACCTCGTGGCCCTCCTCCGCGAGCAGCCGCACCAGTCCCTCCCGCAGCAGGGTGGAGTCCTCGGCAAGGATCAGACGCACGGCAGCTCCGCGGTGACGGTGGTGGGGCCGCCGGCCGGGCTGTCGACCCGGAAGCGGCCGTCGAGTGCGGCGACCCGGCTCGCCAGGCCGGTCAGTCCGCCGCCGGCGAGGTCCGCGCCGCCCACCCCGTCGTCCTCGACGCGCAGCGCGAGCTTCGGGCCGTCGCGGCGCAGGGTGACGGCGATGCGGGTGGCGCCCGCGTGTTTCACGACGTTGGTGACGGATTCGCAGACGACGAAGTACGCGACGGTCTCGACCTGCCGGGATCCGGGCGGCTCCGGGACCTCGTACGTGAGGTGCACGGGCAGCGGGGTGCGTTCCGCGACGGTCTCCAGGGCGGCGCGCAGCCCGGCCTCGTCCAGCACGGTCGGGTAGATGCGCCACGCGACGTCGCGCAGTTCGGCGAGGGCGCGGCGGCTCTCCTCGTGGGCCTGGAGGAGGAGTTGGGCGGCGCGGTCGGGGTCGCGGCTGCGGCGGGCACGGCCGAGGAGCATGCCGAGGGCGACGAGCCGCTGCTGGACGCCGTCGTGGAGGTCGCGTTCGATACGGCGGCGTTCGCCGTCGACGGCGTCCATCATCCCGGCGCGGGTGGTGGCGAGTTGGGCGATGCGCCGTTCCAGTTCGTCGTGGTGGCTCGGGCCGAGGAGCCGGCGGGCCAGATGGCCTTCGAGCAGGGCGAGTCCGAAGACGCTCTGGGCGGCGAGGAAGACGAGGAACAGTCCGACCAGACCGGTCCCAGCGACCGCCCATGGGTAGTCGATGTCGTCGACGGTCCAGCCGAGCGCGGCGTATCCCGCGTAGAGCAGGCCGAGCAGCACGCAGAAGATCACGAGCCCTCCGAGCAGCCCCAGCGGCCAGCGGGCGACGACGTACCGCGCGGCGTGTCCGCTGCCGTACGAGGAGGAGATGCGCGCACCGAGGAAACGGGCGAGCCTGCGCCGCTCGAGGTGGGCGAGACGGGCGGCGATGTCCCCCAGCGGCCGCTGCACGGCGCGCCGGCCGCGCGGCCAGGCGAGTACCAGCAGCAGGACGAGTCCGCCGAGCAACGCGAAGAGCAGCTCCACCACGGCGGTCAGCGTGCCGAGGAGAAGTCCCACCGCGTACCGGGTGCCCTGCATCGCCAGTGCCTTCATGATCCGTCACGCTAACCGGTGGGGCGGGCCGGGCACACTGCGGAAAACCGCAGGAAGGTGTGCGGTCGCCTTCAGCGTCTCTTCAGCTTCGCCTGCCTAGCGTTCGGGGCATGAGCAGCGGCATCGAAAGCAGCGCACCGGGCTGGATCAACAGCCTGATGGAAACCCTCGGCGCACCGGGGGCGGGGATCGCCATCGCCTTGGAGAACCTGTTCCCTCCCCTGCCCAGCGAGGTGATCCTGCCGCTGGCGGGTTTCGCCGCGAGCAGCGGGCAGATGGGGCTCGTCGCCGTACTGCTGTGGACGACGGCAGGGTCCGTGACCGGCGCTCTGGCGCTGTACGGGATCGGGGCGCTGCTGGGGCGGGACCGTACGGTGGCGATCGCGGCCCGGCTGCCCCTGCTGAAGGTCGCGGACATCGAGCGTACGGAGGCGTGGTTCGCCCGGCACGGGGCGAAGGCGGTGTTCTTCGGGCGGATGATCCCGATCTTCCGCTCTCTCATCTCCGTGCCGGCCGGGGTGGAGCGGATGTCGCTGCCCCTGTTCCTGACGCTCACCACGCTCGGCAGCGCGATCTGGAACACGGTCTTCGTCCTCGCCGGTCACACGCTCGGCGAGAGGTGGGAGGACGTGACCGGTTACGTCTCCGCCTACTCGAAGGCGGTGGTCGCTGCCGCCGTGGTGGCCGTCCTGCTGTTCGCGGCCGTGCGGCTGCTCAGGCCCGGCGCGGGATCACGCCGGGGCTGAGCCGTCCCTCCCGCGGGCGCGGGACCACGACGGCGTCGAGCCGACACCGCCGACCGGGGCAGGGTCGCGCCCCGGCCGATCCGGCACCTCCCGCCCCGCGCGGGATCACGCCGGGGCCGAGCCCACGCCTCCCACCGGAGGCGGGATGACGACGGAGTCGATGCCCTGCCGTTCGCGGCGGAACCGGCGTGCCTCCTGCCGCAGCAGCCGCAGGATCTCCTCGCCCGCCGCGACGCCCATCTGCGGCAGCGCGACGACGTGTTCGGCCCCCCAGCCTGCCTCGGCGAGTTCACCGTGTCCGGGCCGCCAGGCCAGGTCGGCGGCGAGCAGCAGGTCGGCGTCGAGGAGGGAGTCACCCGCGGCGAGCGTCAGCCCGGCCCCGGTGCGGCGGGCGACCTCGCGCACGGCGGCGCTCTTGGTGAGCGGCTTGGGGACGGCGTAGATCTTGCGGCCTTGGAGGGAGACGGTCCAGCCGCGGGCCTCCGCCCACACGCCGAGTTCCCTGACCCACTCGTCCGGCAGCAGTTGCCGCTCGACGACGAGATATGCGAAGAGGTCCTCCGCGACGCGTTCCTTGCGCAGCCAGGCCGGGTCGGCGGTCCTGTTCAGATGGGCCCGGATCTCGTCGAGGGGTGCGCACTCCGCGGCGAGCCGGGCGGCGACCGCCTCGCGCCAGTCGCGGTCGCTGACGCCGTCGACCAGCAGATGCCCGCCGTTGGCGCAGATCGCGTACTTGGGCGGCAGGCCGGGCAGGCTGATGCGCTGGTACTGCTTGCGGGTGCGGGTCGTCGTCGGTACGAAGACGGTGTCCTGCGCGAGCTTGGTGAGCAGCCCCGCCGCCCGCTCCGTCATGTACGACAGGGGCTTGTGCTCGTGCACCTCGACGCAGAGCAGCCGGGGTGCGACCGCGTCGGGCATGCCGAGGCCGAGCGCCGCGTTCGAGTAGATGAGGGTGCGGTCGAGGTCGCTGGCGACGAGGCAGAGGGGCGGCGCGGAGCGCCTCTGTGAAAGGGCGGTGGTGGGAGACGGGTGGGCAGTCACTTCGTCACCGCCCTGCCGTCGGCGCCCGTGGCGCCGCGGGTGTACTTGGGGTGGATCAACCCGACGCAGCTGTAGGGAAGTTCGTCGACCTCCTCGACCGGTACGCCGCGCTGCTCCGCCAGCAGCCGTACGTGGTCGAGGTCGGCGCCGGCGCCGCGGCTCGCGAGGATCTTCCAGGGGACGCGGCGCAGCAGGACGCGGGTGGTCTCACCGACGCCCGGCTTGACGAGGTTGACGTCGTGGATGCCGTACTCCTCGCTGATCCGCTCCACGGCTCCCCAGCCCTCCCAGGTGGGGGTGCGGTCCGCGGAAAGGAGTTCCTTCACGTCGGCGTCGACGGCGGACATGACCTCGTCGAAGCGGGCGGCGACGGTGTCGAGGAAGTGGCCGGAGACGTCGGAACCGGCGAGTTCGCGGTAGAACTTCGCGCCGTGGAAGTCGTCGGGACCGATCAGGTCGGCCCGCAGGACCGTGCGCGATATCAGGCCGGAGACCGTGGAGTTCAGGCAGGCGGAGGGGATGAGGAAGTCCTCGCGGGTGCCGTAGGTGCGCACGCAGCCGCCGGGGTCGGCGAGGACCGCGATCTCGGGGTCGAAGCCGGGGAAGTCCCGCAGGGCCTCTGCCAGTTCGCGGGTGATCGCTCCCTTGCCGGTCCAGCCGTCGACGAAGACGACGTCGGCCGGGTCGTGGTGCTCGGCGAGCCAGCGCAGGGCGTTGGCGTCGATGCCGCGGCCGCGCACGATGGACACGGCGTAGTGCGGCAGGTCCAGGCCGTGCCGGTGCTGGGCCCAGCGGCGCATCAGCACGCCGACGGGTGTGCCGGCGCGGGCCAGCGAGACGAGCACGGGGCGCGGCGTCCGCTCGGCGAGGACGGTGTCGGTGACGGTTCCGACGGCGCGGGCGATGCGTGCGGCGGAGGCGGTGAGCGCCGTCTCGAACAGTCGCTGGTACTGCTCGTCGGGCTGGTACTCGACGGGCAGCGACTCGGCGTAGTGCGCGCCGCCGCTCTGGATGGCTTCCTCGCGCTCCTCCGTGGGTGCCTCGAGCTCCACCTCCGAGAGGTCCTGGAGCAGCCAGCCGACCTCCTCCGGCGCGTAGGAGGAGAAGGCGGGTCCGCGGAGCGGCTGGGGCAGCATGGAGGGCCTTTCAGGTCCTTCGGGCGCGTGATGGTCCGGTACGTGGCCGGGGACTCCCGGTACGTAGCTGGGGACGACGGCGAGCACGACGTGCCCGGTGTGGGCGGCGAGCTGGGCCAGCAGGCCGTCGGGTGCGTGCAGCCGGTCGGTGTCGGCCGTCGAGTCGACGACGGCGACGACGGCGTCGAAGCCGGCACCGGCCACGTTGTACGCATAGCGCTCGCCGGGGCCGTCGACCGGGTCGTCGTGGGCGGGGAAGACGAGCCGGGTGCGTATCGCGTACCCGGGGTCGTCGACGGCGAGGACGGGCGAGCGGGTGGTGGTGGAGTAGTACACCTCGGTACGGGCCGCCTGTGCGGCAGCGCTCCGCGCCACGGTCTCCGGGGCCGTCCCGGCGTGGCCGTTCTGCTGGAGGGCCACGGCCAGCCGCAGCGGCACGTACATGAGCTCCTCGTTGCCGAGGACCAGGACCCGGCGGGTTCCGCCCGTGTCCGGGGCGGCCGGCGCGGTGCCGAGGGCCTCCGCCATCCGGGCCGCCATGCCGGGCAGGGCGGCCTCCAGGGCCGTGCGGTGCTCGGGCGTGAAGCCGTGCCGGCCGCCGTCGGGGACGCCGGCGGGCCACTCGAGCTCGACCCGCGTGTGCCGGGCCGCGCCGGCGCCCGCGGGGACCGGCGTGGCAGCGGCGTCCGCCGGTGCCCGCTCGTGCGCCGCGACCAGGGCCCGGCCCTTCTCCAGGACGCCGTCCGGGAGGCGGATCGTGCCCGAGGCCATGGACACCAGGTCGACGCGGGCGCCGATCTCGTCGGCGAACGCGTCCAGCCGGCCCAGGTCGGACGCGGAACGCATGTCGACCAGAGCCACGACCACGTACCGCTCACGCGGGTAGCGGGCGTGCAGGTCGCGGATGGTGTTGAGGACGGTGTTGCCCGTGGAGAACTCGTCGTCGACGAGGACCAGCGGGCCGGGCCGGCCCAGCAGCCCCGGGTCCTCGGGCAGCAGCAGGTGGGAGGTGGCGTGCGAGTGGGACTCCTCGAAGCCGCCCGCGGTCGCCACGCCCTCGACGGGGCGGCGCGTGGAGTGCAGATAGGGTGCGAGGCCGATGCCGTCCGCGACGGCGTGGCCCAGCCCGGTCGCGGTCTCCGCGTAGCCGAGGACGACCGCGCGCCGGCACTCGTCCGTGCCGAGCAGGTCGCGGACCCGCACGCCGAGGTCGTGCCCCGCGCGCCAGACCACCAGCGGCTGCTGGGGCACATGCTTGCCCAGCACGTTCGACACGAGCAGGTGCGCCCGCTTCGGGTTGCGGCGCAGGGCGAGGCCCAGCAGCTCCTGGAGTCCCTCGTCGCCGACGAGGGAGACTCCCAGCCGCTCCGCGACCCAGCTTCCCGACCACACCACGTTCTCTTCGCCCCTCGTCGTCATCGGTCCCTTCGGCGTCATCAGTCGGTGAGCCCGGCCGCGAGCAGTTCCACGAAGCCGATGTCCTCCTTGGCGACACCGAAGACCTCGGCGCGCAGGCGGGTCCGCTCGGCCCAGGCGCGGTGCGGCTTCACCTCGTTCATCTTGTTCGTGTACGCCGAGCGCAGCACCCCGCCGCCGCCGCGCTCCGGGCGCAGGATGTCCTGCGCGTCGCTGAACTCCTCGTGGCTGACCACGGACAGCGCGTGCACGGGCAGGACGTGGGAGGGGTGGATGCAGGTCTTGCCCATCAGGCCGTTGGCCCGGTCCAGCTCGATCTCGCGGAGCAGTCCGTCGAGGTCGTGCTCGATGAGCGCGTTGCGCAGCTCCTCGGCCCGCCCTTCGAGGAACGGGCTGCGGCGCAGCTGCGGCTTGAACATGCGCTCCTGGGACCTGAAGTACTCCCAGACCGGCCCGGTGATGGTGAAGCCCGTGCCGTCGGAGCGGCCGAGCACGTTGACCACGTCGGCGATCACGGACGTCACGATCCGTACGTCGTAGGCGGTCATGTCGGGCGAGCGGCGCAGCCCGTACGCGGAGCAGAAGTCGGTGACGCCGAGCCGCAGGGCGAGGACCCGGTCACGGTACTTGTCGACGGTGCGCGCGATGCCGGTGAGCGCCTCCGTCCTGGTCTCCAGGTGCAGCAGCTCGGGCGATTCCAGGACGGGCATCGCGAACAGCCGCCGCCCACCGGCGGCCTCGGCGGTGACGAGGGCCTCGAGGAACGGGGCGCCGCGTTCGTCGGTGAACTTCGGCAGCACGAATCCGGACAGCAGCCGTCCCGACGGCCCCAGGCGTCTCACGAGGTCCGGGATCTGGTCGGGGGTGCGGACCCGGATGAACAGCAGCGGCACTTCGACGCCCCGCGCGTCGAGGTCGGCGAACTGCCGGACGAGGTTCGCCTCGCCGTCGACGACGTCGGCGTCGTCGATGGAATCCTCCAGGCACAGCACCATGGAGACGACCCCGCGCGCCGCCTGCTTGAGCACGTCGTCGGCCAGCTTCGGCCGGGTGGCCGGGCTGTAGAGAGTCGCGCCCAGGGCTGCCGCCAGCGTCCGGGTCGGCGAGTCCGCGTCGAAGTCGCACGGCTCCTGGTGGAACAGCCTCGCCCTTTCCGCGGGCGGGATGTGCCCGAAATGACGCATAAGAGATCCCCCGTACTGCCGCTTCGGGCCTGACAACATGTGGCCGGTAATAGTACGTAAGCACAGGTGTCCAGAGTTCCCCAAGTGCATGAACTCCGGGTAACTCGTCCGCTTCTCGCCCCTGCCGTGAAGGTGTCCGCGCCGGGTGCGGCACGTGCGGGAACTGGGCCCCGCGTTGTCCCGGGGCCCCTCGGCCAGGCAGGATGACCGGTATGACGCACGCGATGCTGAAGGGCTCGAACGTCCCTCTTGATGCCACGGCCGTACGGGCCGTGCTGCGCTGGACGCCGGGCACGGCGGTCCCCGACGTCGACGCTTCGGCCCTGCTGCTCGGCGGTGACGGCCGCGTGCGCTCCGACGAGGACTTCGTCTTCTACAACCAGCCACGGCATCCGTCCGGGCTGGTGCGGCGGCTGCCGAAGAAGCACGTCGGCGACCATCTGACCGACACGGTCGAGGCCGACCTGGCCGCGCTGGACCCGTCGGTGGACCAGGTGGTGATCGCGGCGTCGTCGGACGGCGGCACCTTCGAGCACGTACATGACCTGCGGATACTTCTCCACGACGCCGCCGCGCCGGCCGGTGGGGAGCCGCTGGCCGTCTTCGACGTGAAGCCGGAGACCGGCGAGGAGACGGCGATCATCTGCGGTGAGCTGTACCGGCGCGGCGACGGCTGGAAGTTCCGCGCGGTGGCGCAGGGCTACCCGACGGGGCTGGTGGGGCTCGCGACGGCGTTCGGGATCTCGGTGGAGGAGGCGGAGGCGCCGGAGACGCCTGTGGCGCCTGCCGAGCCTTCTACGCCTGCTGCGCAGGCCGCGCCGTCGTACGGCTATCCGCCGTCGGACGTGACGCAGCCCGCGCCCGCGTACGTGCCGGCGGCGCCGCAGCCCGCGTACGGCTATCCGCAGCCGGCTGCGGCGGCGGCGTACGCCCCCGACCCGAGCTTCCGGCTGCCGCCGATGGGGCCGCAGTTCCAGCGCCCGTAGCCCCGTTGGCCGGGCCGCCGCAGTTCCCACGCACGTAGCCCGGTCCGGCACGAGCCCCCGCGACCGGGCCGGATTGCGGGGCTCCGCCCCGGACCCCGCGTCTCAATCGCCGGCGAGGCTGAAAATGCCCCCTCGCCCCAGGGACGCACCCCTCCGAGGGCCAGCACGGGGTTGCCCAACGCCCCGGCGAACGTCGAGCTCGCCTGCCGAGGGCAAAGCCGCCCGGCGGCTGCCGGTCCTCCGCGGACAGCAAGCCCCCGGCCGACCAGGCCCGCCCCGGCGGGTGCCGGTCCTCCGCGGCGAGCAAGCCCGGCCGACCGACCCGCGTCGCGGCCCGGTTGCGGGGCTCCGCCCCGGACCCCGCGCCTCAATCGCCGGCGAGGCTGAAAATGCCCCCCAGCCCCCGGCGAAGGTCGAGCTCACCTTCGCGAGGCCCACCGAGCGAGAGTCAGGCCCGCCCGGTGAGGGCTACGCGCGGGACTGGGACTTGTAGCCGCGGCCCCATTGGAGGCCCCAGCCGTACAGGCGGTCCAGTTCCGCCTGGAAGCCGTAGACGAACTTCACCTCGCGGCGCACCGTCAGGTCGCCCTTCGTGTTCTCCACGGAGAACACCGCACAGGAACGCGCCTGCGGGGCGCGCTCGTCGAGTTCTATCTCGACGCGCGGGCCGTTGCTCGGATAGAGCGTGACGTGGGCGTGTGTGCGGTCGAAGGCCGGGGTCTGGTCGTAGATGTAGACGAAGAACAGCAGCCGCTTGATCGATTCCCGGTGGTCGAGATTGACGAAGATCGTCTCCCCCGAGGGCGCGCCGAACCGGTCGTCGCCGCTGAGCTTCACGAACGGCGGGCCGTTCAGGTCGCCGAAGAAGCTGCCGAGCGGCTGGACCACGCCCTTGCTGCCGTCGGTCAGTTCGTACAGGCAGCCCAGGTCGAGGTCGACGTTGACCACACCCTGGGTGTGCGCCTGGACGACGTCCGGCTGGAAGAGCTTCAGGGGGTTGCGCAGCAGTCTGCCGCTCTGCCGGGAGCGGCCCTCGATGTCGGAGGAACGCATCCGCCAGGAGAGGTTGACCCGCAGGTTGCCGCTCGCGGCGCCCTGCTTGCTGAGCGATACGGACGGATTCCGCCTGGTCAGCTCGATGGAGTTGGAGGCGGCGCTGCCCGAGTCGAACTGCGCAGCCCTGCCCCGCCACAGGTTGTCCCAGATGGCCATGCCCCACCCCTAGTTGTCACTGGTCGTCCGGTGTTCCGCGGATAACGCGACGGGGCGGCCGGGAGCACCCGGCCGCCCCGCAAGGAAGCGTTCCTCAATGGTGTGGGCGTCACACCCCGGAGGAGACCTCAGCCTTCTCCTCCGGACCGCCGGCTTTTCCCTCGCCGTTCTCCAGCGCCTTGTTCCGGCGCAGCGAGGACCAGAAGGAGGCCGCGATCAGCACCACGCCGATGAGGCCGGTGATGATCTCGCTGATCTCGTGCTGGATGGTGATGAGCAGGATGACCGCCAGCGCGCCGATCGCGTAGTGGGCGCCGTGCTCCAGGTAGACGTAGTCGTCGAGGGTGCCCTGGCGGACCAGGTAGACCGTGAGGGACCGGACGTACATCGCGCCGATACCGAGGCCGAGCGCCATCCAGAAGATGTGGTTGGTGATGGCGAACGCGCCGATCACGCCGTCGAAGGAGAACGACGCGTCGAGGACTTCGAGGTACAGGAAGAGGAAGAACGCCGCCTTGCCGGCGAGGCCGACCGCGGAGACCTGCTTGCCCTCCCGCTTGGCCTTCTCCTCCTCCTCGTGCTCACGTTCCTCCTCTTCCTCGAGCTTGTCCTCGAAGTAGCCGGAGAGACCGCCGACGACGAGGTACGTGATCAGACCGGCGACGCCGGAGAGGAGCACGGTGGCCGACTTGTCGGCGTGACCGGTGCTGGTGTGCGCGTTGGTGGCGAAGGTGATGGCGGTGACCAGCAGAACGATCAGCGCGATGCAGACCGACAGCATGTCGACCTTGCCGAGCTTGGCCAGGGGCCGCTCGAGCCAGGCCAGCCACTTGTGCTCGCGCTCCTCGAAGACGAAGTCGAGGAAGATCATCAGCAGGAACATGCCACCGAACGAGGCGATCGCCGCGTGTGCGTCGGTGACCAGGTCCTCGTACCTGTCGGGCTGGTCCATGGCCAGCTGGACCGCTTCGATCGGCCCGACCTTGGCACTGATGGCGACGATGACGACGGGGAAGACCAGCCGCATGCCGAAGACCGCGATAAGAATGCCGATCGTCAGGAAGATCTTCTGCCAGAAGGCGTTCATCTTCTTGAGGATTCCGGCGTTGACAACCGCGTTGTCGAACGACAGCGAGATCTCGAGGATCGACAGGATCAGTACGATCCCGAACGCCTCCCAGCCCCACTGCCAGGCGGCGAATGCGAGGCCGAGCGCCGTGACGGCGAACGACCAGCCGAAGGTTTTCAGAACCACTGGCTACCCAATCGTGTAATTGTCCCCCGGGTGAAGCCTGGGGGAGGTTCTCCCCCGCGCCGCACGCGGCTTTACGAAACGTTGACCCCGAAGTCTAGAGCGATGCCCCGCAGCCCCGACGCGTACCCCTGCCCCACGGCCCGGAACTTCCACTCGCCGCCGTAACGGTAGAGCTCACCGAAGATCATCGCGGTCTCGGTGGAGGCGTCCTCGCTGAGGTCGTAGCGGGCCAGCTCCTGCCCGTCGGCCTGATTGACGACGCGGATGAAGGCGTTGCTGACCTGGCCGAAGGTCTGGCCGCGGTTGTCGGCGTCATGGATGGAGACCGGAAAGATGATCTTGTCCACGTTGGCCGGCACCTTGGCGAGGTCCACCAGGAGGGACTCGTCGTCACCGTCCCCCTCACCGGTGAGGTTGTCACCGGTGTGCTCGACGGAGCCGTCCGGGCTCTTGAGCTGGTTGTAGAAGACGAACCACTCGTCGCCGAGGACCCGTCCGCTCTGGCAGAGCAGCGCGCTGGCGTCGAGGTCGAAGGGTGCGCCGGTGGTGGAGCGCGCGTCCCAGCCGAGCCCTACGAGCACCTGGGTGAGATTGGGTGCGGCCTTGGAGAGGGAGACATTGCCTCCCTTGGCGAGTGTGACGCCCATGTTGGTGAGTCCTCCCCTGGATGGCTTTGCTGCGGGGCCTGTTCGGCCCCAGGCGCGTCCGGCGCCGCACTGTGTGCGGCGCCGGACGTGGAAACTGCTGTGCCTGACTCAGACGTTCACACCGAAGTCCTGCGCGATGCCGCGCAGGCCCGAGGCGTAACCCTGGCCGATGGCACGGAACTTCCACTCGGGGCCGTTGCGGTACAGCTCGCCGAAGACCATCGCGGTCTCGGTCGAGGCGTCCTCGCTCAGGTCGTAGCGCGCGAGCTCGTTGTTGTCGGCCTGGTTGACGACGCGGATGAACGCGTTGCGCACCTGGCCGAAGGACTGCTGGCGGCTCTCGGCCTCGTAGATCGAGACCGGGAAGACGATCTTGTCGACGTCGGCGGGGACCGCGGCCAGGTTGACCTTGATCTGCTCGTCGTCGCCCTCGCCCTCACCGGTGAGGTTGTCACCGGTGTGCTCGACGGAGCCGTCGGAGCTCTTGAGGTTGTTGAAGAAGACGAAGTTGCCGTCGTTGGTGACCTTGCCCTCGGCGTTGGTCAGCAGGGCGCTGGCGTCGAGGTCGAAGTCGGTGCCGGTGGTGGTCCGGACATCCCAGCCCAGGCCCACGGTGACCGCGGTCAGGTTCGGCGCGGCCTTGGTCAGCGAGACGTTGCCGCCCTTGCTGAGGCTGACTCCCACGAGTCCCTCCATTGTTGTTTCAGGGGCAGCGCCCCCGTCGTGCATGGCTATCGGATCAACGAAAGGATCCTAGTGACCGGTTCCCGCGCAAAACAGGCTTTCGCGCGCCGGTTCGCGCGAACGTGCCCGGACGGGACCGGGACGACGCACGTGCGGCGAACGCCGCGGCTCAGAGGGCGTCCAGCGCCGCGACGTAGTCGTTCAGGTCGCGGGCGTCCGGCAGGCCGTTGACGACCGTCCAGCGCACCACGCCCTCCTTGTCGATGATGAAGGTGCCGCGCACCGCGCAGCCCTTCTCCTCGTCGAAGACGCCGTAGGCGCGGGAGGTCTCGCCGTGCGGCCAGAAGTCGGAGAGCAGCGGGTACTCGAGGCCCTCCTGCTCGCCGAAGACGCGCAGGGTGTGGATGGAGTCGTTGGAGACGGCCAGCAGCTGGGTGTCCTCGTTGACGAACTTCGGCAGCTCGTCGCGCAGGGCGCACAGCTCGCCGGTGCACACGCCGGTGAAGGCGAAGGGGTAGAAGAGCAGTACGACGTTCTTCTCGCCCCGGAAGTCCGAGAGCGCGACGGTGCGGCCGTGGTTGTCCTTGAGCTCGAACTCCGGCGCCTTGTCGCCGACCTCGATCGCCATGGAGAAAGCTTCCCTTCTGTGTGCCCGTCCGGTAGAGGGCCAGCCTACGCAGAAGGCCCCCACCGGCGGTGCCGGTGGGGGCCTGTTGTCTGTCCTTCGCCGCTCGGCGGCTCAGCGCTTCCCCGACTTCGCCCCCTTGGGGGTGACCAGCCGGCTGCCACTCCAGTCCTTGCCGGCGTTGATGCTCTTCGTCTGGGAGAGACCCGCCGTCTGTGCGGCCTCGTTGATGTCGCTGGGCTCGACATAGCCGTCACGGCCGGTCTTGGGAGTCATCAGCCAGACGACCCCGCCCTCGTCGATCAGACCGATGGCGTCCACCAGTGCGTCGGTGAGGTCCCCGTCCTCGTCGCGGAACCACAGCACGACGACGTCAGCGACGTCGTCGTAGTCCTCGTCGACGAGTTCCTGGCCGGTAGCGGCCTCGATGCCCTCACGGAGCTCCTGCTCGACGTCGTCGTCGTAGCCGATCTCCTGGACCACTTGTCCGGGCTCGAACCCCAGCCTTGCTGCCGGGTTGGTCCGCTCCTCCGCGTGGTCCGCGGTCGCGCTCACGGCTTGCCTCCTGATCGTTTTCGACAAATGCTTCGGCCACGCGCGTACGCGCAGCATTGGCCGTAGTCCACACGGGCGGGGCGGATCGCGCAAGTACCCGGCCGTCCAGACCGCCGAAACGGTGACGTTTGCGGCCGTCTCGGCGCAACTCCAGGCAAGCGACGGGTCCCCGCCACGATCGTGACCACACCCTTCGGCCGCGTACGCGGCATTCCTACCCTTTCACATCTCAATAGGAACCGAACGACCGAACGAAACGCGTGGACGGGTCGGGCGTAAAGGTACGATCCGGCCCCGTCCGCCCGCCGGTCCGGGGCCGGATGTCGCCGAGATCGAGGGTTACCTCCCGGTAGAGATGACGCGAGGCTCCCAGCGGTACACGATGGGAGGCGGTGCGACAGCTTTGCCGACCCAGTACCTCCGAACAGCGAAGGAACAGCGTGGCTTCCGGATCAGATCGCAACCCGATCATCATTGGCGGCCTTCCCAGCCAGGTCCCGGACTTCGATCCTGAAGAGACCCAGGAGTGGCTGGACTCCCTCGACGCCGCCGTCGACGAGCGGGGCCGTGAGCGGGCCCGCTATCTGATGCTCCGCCTGATCGAGCGGGCGCGCGAGAAGCGCGTCGCCGTGCCCGAGATGCGCAGCACGGACTACGTCAACACCATCGCGACCAAGGACGAGCCGTTCTTCCCCGGCAACGAGGAGATCGAGCGCAAGATCCTCAACGCGACCCGGTGGAACGCCGCGGTGATGGTCTCCCGCGCGCAGCGCCCCGGTATCGGCGTCGGCGGCCACATCGCCACCTTCGCCTCCTCCGCCTCCCTGTACGACGTGGGCTTCAACCACTTCTTCCGGGGCAAGGACGACGGCAAGGGCGGCGACCAGATCTTCTTCCAGGGGCACGCGTCCCCCGGTATCTACGCCCGCGCCTTCCTGCTGGACCGGCTCAGCGAACAGCAGCTGGACGCCTTCCGGCAGGAGAAGTCCAAGGAGCCGTACGGGCTGTCCAGCTATCCGCACCCGCGGCTGATGCCGGACTTCTGGGAGTTCCCCACGGTCTCCATGGGCCTCGGCCCCCTCGGCGCCATCTACCAGGCGCGCATGAACCGCTACATGGAGGCCCGCGGCATCGCGGACACCTCCGACTCGCACGTGTGGGCGTTCCTCGGCGACGGCGAGATGGACGAGCCGGAGTCGCTCGGCCAGCTGTCCATCGCCGCCCGCGAGGGCCTGGACAACCTGACCTTCGTGGTCAACTGCAACCTCCAGCGCCTCGACGGCCCGGTCCGCGGCAACGGCAAGATCATCCAGGAGCTGGAGTCGCAGTTCCGCGGCGCCGGCTGGAACGTCATCAAGCTGGTCTGGGACCGCTCCTGGGACCCGCTGCTCGCCCAGGACCGCGACGGCATCCTCGTCAACAAGCTGAACACCACGCCGGACGGCCAGTTCCAGACGTACGCGACCGAGACGGGCGCCTACATCCGCGAGCACTTCTTCGGCGGCGACCAGCGGCTGCGCGCCATGGTCGAGAACATGACCGACGAGCAGATCCTGCACCTCGGCCGCGGCGGTCACGACCACCGCAAGGTCTTCGCCGCCTACACGGCGGCCAAGGCCCACAAGGGCCAGCCGACGGTGATCCTGGCACAGACCATCAAGGGCTGGACGCTGGGACCGAACTTCGAGGGCCGCAACGCCACGCACCAGATGAAGAAGCTGACGGTCGACGACCTGAAGCGCTTCCGTGACCGGCTGCACCTCCCGATCACGGACCAGCAGCTCGAGAGCGGGCCCCCGCCGTACTACCACCCGGGTCGCGACTCGGAGGAGATCCAGTACATGCACGACCACCGCAAGGCCTGTGGTGGCTATGTGCCGACCCGGATCGTACGCGCGAAGCCGCTCCAGCTGCCCGAGGACAAGACGTACGCGGCTGTGAAGAAGGGCTCCGGTCAGCAGTCGATCGCCACCACCATGGCGTTCGTCCGGCTGCTGAAGGACCTCATGCGGGACAAGGAGATCGGCAAGCGGTTCGTGCTGATCGCGCCCGACGAGTACCGGACCTTCGGCATGGACTCCTTCTTCCCGAGTGCGAAGATCTACAACCCGCTCGGTCAGCAGTACGAGGCCGTGGACCGCGAGCTGCTGCTCGCGTACAAGGAGTCGCCGACCGGTCAGATGCTGCACGACGGCATCTCGGAGGCCGGCTGCACCGCGTCCCTGATCGCCGCGGGTTCCGCGTACGCGACACACGGCGAGCCGCTGATCCCGGTGTACGTCTTCTACTCGATGTTCGGCTTCCAGCGCACCGGCGACCAGTTCTGGCAGATGTCCGACCAGCTGGCGCGGGGCTTCGTCCTGGGAGCCACCGCCGGCCGTACGACGCTGACGGGCGAGGGACTCCAGCACGCGGACGGCCACTCGCAGCTTCTCGCCTCGACCAACCCGGCCTGCGTCGCCTACGACCCGGCGTTCGGCTTCGAGATCGCGCACATCGTTCAGGACGGTCTGCGCAGGATGTACGGCGGGACCCCCGAGGAGAACGAGGACATCTTCTACTACCTCACCGTCTACAACGAGCCGATCCAGCACCCCGCGGAGCCGGCCGATGTGGACGTCGAGGGCATCCTGAAGGGCATCCACCGCTTCAAGCAGGGCGAGCAGGGTGCCATCCCGGCCCAGATCATGGCGTCCGGTGTGGCCGTCCCGTGGGCGCTCGAGGCCCAGCGGATCCTCGCGGAGGAGTGGAACGTGCGCGCCGATGTGTGGTCGGCGACCTCCTGGAACGAGCTGCGCCGTGAGGCGGTCGACGTGGAGCGGCACAACCTGCTGCACCCCGAGGAGGAGCAGCGCGTCCCGTACGTGACGCGGAAGCTGTCCGGCTCGGAGGGCCCGTTCGTCGCGGTCTCCGACTGGATGCGCTCGGTCCCCGACCAGATCTCCCGCTGGGTGCCGGGCACGTACCAGTCGCTCGGCGCGGACGGTTTCGGCTTCGCGGACACCCGTGGCGCGGCCCGCCGCTTCTTCCACATCGACGCGCAGTCGATCGTGCTGGCGGTGCTGACCGAGCTGGCCCGCGAGGGCAAGGTCGACCGCGGCGCGCTCAAGCAGGCGGTGGACCGCTACCAGCTGCTGGACGTGGCCGCGGCCGACCCGGGCGCCGCGGGCGGCGACGCGTAGCGAAGATCAGCACGTCAGGGGCGGCGGACCGGTGGTCCGCCGCCCCTGGCGTGTCCTTACGATTCCTGTCATGAAGCAGCAGACCGCCCAGATCCGCTGGGAAAAGCGCATGCAGACGCCCCTGCTGGCGCTCGCCCTCGTCTTCGCGGTCGCCTACACGGTCCCGATCATCGCCCCCGGAGCCCCGTCCTGGGTCCACCGGTCCTGCCAGGTGGCCGAGTGGGTGGTGTGGGGCACCTTCGCGGTGGACTACCTCGTACGGCTGACGCTGGCGCCGGGCAAGTGGCTGTTCCTGCGCAGCCATCCGCTGGACCTGCTGGCGGTGCTGCTGCCCCTGGTGCAGCCGCTGCGGCTGCTGCGGCTGGTCTCCACGCTGCTGCTGGTGGGCCGACGGGCCAGGATGGCCCCGCAGATCACGCTCACCACGTACGTGGGCGGCGCGGTCGTGGGGCTGATGATGTTCGGCTCCCTGGCGGTGCTCCAGGTGGAGCGGGACGCGCCCGGCGGGAACATCAAGACGCTGGGTGACGCGGTCTGGTGGTCGTTCACGACGATGACGACCGTCGGCTACGGCGACCACTCGCCGACGACGGGCCTCGGGCGGCTGCTGGCGGTCGGGCTGATGATCTCCGGTATCGCCCTGCTCGGTGTGGTGACGGCCAACATCGCCGCCTGGTTCATCTCCCGCTTCGAGCGGGACGACGCCGAGGAGCGGCGGCAGACGGCGCTGCTGGAGGCGCTGACGGTGGAGGTCCGCGGTCTGCGGGCCGAGGTGGCGCGGCTCTCGGGCGCCCCGGAGACCGGCGCGCCCGAGGTGCCCGGGCCTAGTTCTCCCAGATCTTGAACGCCCTGACCCGGTACGGCGACCTGGGGAGCCAGGTGCCGCCGCCGGGGTAGGTCTCGAACTCGCCGGTCTCCGCGCACTCCTCGGACTGGTACGTGGTGACGGGCCGGCCGGTCCGGTTGGCGAGGGCCTTGGCGGACGTGCCCGGCGGCAGCGGTACGCAGCTCTCGATATCGGTGCCGGCGAGCTCATGGGTGCTGCGAGCGCCGCGGAAGTCGTTCTCGGCCCACAGGCACAGCTCGCCGGCCGCGCACGCGCCGAGACGCGGTGGCGCGGCGGACGCGGTCTGCGGTGGCTGCAGCAGCAGCGGCAGCAGTGCGGCGGCGGCCAGGGCGGCGGCGGTGACGGTCTTGCGCATGAGGAACCCCCGTGTGGTCGGACGAATCGGTGGGCCGACCCTGACCTGCGGTGACGTGAGCGCGGAAGGGGCCGCGGGGGAAATCATCCGGATAGGCGACAGCCCCGCCGGGGGGTGCCCGGCGGGGCTGTCGATGTACGCGGTTGACGTCAGATGTGGGCGGCGCCCGCACCCGCCTCGGCGTTCTCGCCACGCTTGGTGAGCACGGCCACCAGGGCCGCGACGACCGCGACGATGCCGGCGACCGTGAACGCCAGGCCCATGCCTGACATGAACGTGTCGTGGATGACGTCACCGATCCTGGTGACGAGGTCCGGCGTCATGCCGGGGGCCTGGGCCAGTTCGCCGGGGACGGTGCCGAACTCGGCGGCCTGCTCCAGCCGCGGGTCCGCCGGGGCGGGGATGCCCGCCTCCTTCCAGTTGGCCGCGAACTCGGCGCTGACCTTGGCGGACATCACCGCGCCGAGGACGGCCGTGCCGAGCGCGCCGCCGACCTGCATGGCGGCCTGCTGGAGACCGCCGGCGACGCCGGAGAGCTCCATCGGGGCGTTGCCGACGATGACCTCGGTGGCGCCGACCATGACCGGCGCGAGGCCGAGGCCGAGGAGCGCGAACCAGAGGGACATCGCGAAGGTGCCCGTCCCCTCGGAGAGGGTGGTCATGCCGAACATGGCGACGGCGGTGCAGACCATGCCGCCGACCAGCGGGACACGCGGGCCGAACTTGGTGATCAGCGCCCCCGCCAGCGGCGAGGAGACGATCATCATTCCGGTGAGCGGCAGCAGCCGCAGACCGCTGTCGACCGGGCTCATCTCCTGGACGCCCTGGAGGAAGAACGTCACGAAGAACAGGCCGCCCATGAAGGCGAACGCCATCAGCACCATCAGCACCACGCCGGCGCTGAGCGGGACGGACCGGAACATGGCGAGCGGCACGAGCGGCTCGTCGACCTTGCTCTCCCAGAAGGCGAACAGGCCGAACAGAACCACGGCGCCGGCCAGCCAGCCGAGGGTGGCGGCGGAGCCCCAGCCCCACTCGCCGGCCTTGATCAGCGGCCAGATGAGGCTGAACATCGCGCCCGACAGCAGCAGGATGCCGAGGATGTCGAACGACTTCGGGGCGTTCTCCGCGCGGTGGTCCTTCAGGATGACCAGGCCGAGGACCACGGCGAGGATGCCGACGGGCACGTTGATGAAGAACACCGACTGCCAGCTGACGTGCTCGACGAGCAGGCCGCCGACGATCGGGCCGCCGGCCGTCGAGGCGCCGATGACCATGCCCCAGATGCCGATCGCCATGTTCAGCTTCTCGGCGGGGAACGTGGCGCGCAGCAGGCCGAGCGCCGCCGGCATCAGCAGGGCGCCGAAGAGGCCCTGCAGCACCCGGAAGACGATGACGAGGAGGATCGAGTCGGACAGGCCGATGGCCGCGGAGGCGGCGGCGAAGCCGGCGATGCCTATGAGGAAGGTCTGCCGGTGGCCGAAGCGGTCACCGAGCTTGCCGGCTGTGATCAGTGCCACGGCAAGTGCGAGCAGATAGCCGTTGGTGATCCACTGGACGTCGGCGAGCGAGGCGCCGAGGTCCTTCTGGATCGCGGGATTGGCAATCGCGACGATCGTGCCGTCCAGCGCGACCATCATCACGCCGATGGCCACGGAGAACAGGGTCAGCCAGGGGTGGCCGCGAAGCCCCTTGACCGGTGCCGGAGCGGAGTCCTGGGGATCCCTCGGCGCCTTTTCGACGGTGGTCTGACTAGTCATGCGAGAAGACTAATGACAGCGACTGACAGTTGACAAACAAGTTCACTAGTCGGTAACTGTCACGTGACTCAGCGGACAATGGACGCAGGTGGAAGCAGCGAAATGAGGAACATGAAGTGACCACGGCCGAGCCGACCGGGCTGCGCGCCCGCAAGAAACAGCGCACCCGAGACGCACTGGTACGTGTCGCCCTCGAGCTGTTCACCACCCAGGGATACGAGCGGACGACCGTCGACGAGATCGCGGAGGCCGTCGAGGTGTCCCAGCGCACCTTCTTCCGCTACTTCGCGTCCAAGGAAGAGGTCGCCTTCGCCGTCCAGGAGATCCTGGAGGCCCACTACGCCGTGGTGCTGCGCGGACGTCCCGCGGAGGAAGGCCCCTTCGAGGCCCTGCGCAATGCCGTGTTCGCCTCCTGGGACGCCATCGGGGAAGCGGTCGAGGAGATCGTTCCGCTCGATCTGTACATGCGCAGCTTCCAGATGATCGAGTCGACCCCGGCGCTGCTCGCCGCGCACATGCGCCGCTCCACCGAGACGGAGGAGGCGCTGGCCAGGCTCATCGCCGAACGGGAGGGGCTCGATGTGAACGCCGACCCCAGGCCCCGGGTGGCCGTGGCCGCGTTCAGCGGCGTGATGCGGGCCACAGGGCGGCTGTGGGGGCAGGGCGAGGATCCCAGCGTCGACGCGATCCGTTCGCTAACGGAGACGTTCCTCGACCACCTCGGTCCCGCACTCGCCGAGAACTGGCGCACCCGCGAGCGGCCCTCACCGTCCGGCCCTTGAGGCGCAGGACGCCTCCTCGTGCCCAACGACCGCCGTGCGCAGGGGAAATGCGCCCTGCCGAGCGCCGGGCCTCACGGAACGTCACCCTCCTCCCCATCAATCCCCCTTCCGACACGTGATGTACCTCACGCTCTTCGCGTAGGCCCGCACCCTTCTCCTAGGGTGTCCCGCAGTGACTTCCTTCGACTCCTCCCCCTCCCTGACCGCGTGGCGGACCCTGCTCGCCCTCGCGGTGGTGTTCGTGATGCTGGCGACCACCGGCTGGACCGCCGTACGGCAGCAGCCGGGCGCCCGTGACGCTCTCGAGGCCGAACTGGCGGGCTGGAGCAAGGGACGTATAGGCGCCCGTGAACTGCCCGGTCTGGACAGCGGGCCGCAGCGGTTCGCCGCCTTCTTCATGTCGATCGGCGGCGAGCGGAGCAGGCAACTCGCCAAGGACTACCCGCGCATCGTGGGGAATCTGAACGGGGCGCCGGTCACCCTCCGGTACCTGGCCAACCGCAGGGCCCTCTCGGACTCACTCGCCCGCGAGCGCAAGCGGGTGGGCGATCCCGGGCTCACGGCCGCCGGACACCAGCAGGCCGTACGGCGGATGCACCGGTTCCAGGCGCTGATGAACCCCGACCGGCAGATCCTCTCCTTCGACCCGTCCGGTGCCGGCCGGGTGGCCGAGGTCTTCGGGGACCTGGACAGGGCCCAGCGCATCTCGGTGGTCGTGCCCGGCGTCGACACCAACCTGCTCACCTTCCAGCGGACCGCCCGCAAGTACAGCGCGCCGGTCGGCATGGCCCGGTCCCTGTACGCCGCCCAGCGGGCGGCCGCACCCGGCATGCGTACGGCCGTCATCGCATGGGGCGACTACACGAGCCCGGTCGGGGTCGGCATGGAGTCGGCCATCGGACGGCTCGCGGAGAACGGCGCCGTCCGGCTCGTCGAGCTCACCGAGGCGCTTCCGGGACGCTCCCCCGTCTCACTGTTCTGCCACAGCTACGGCTCCGTGGTCTGCGGGGTCGCCGCACGGCAACTGCCCGCCCGGGTCGGCGACGTGGCCGTCGCCGGCAGCCCCGGCATGCGGGCGGAGAACGTCGCCGGCCTGCACACGAAGGCCCGGATCTGGGCGATGCGCGACGCCGACGACTGGATCGAGGGCGTACCGCACCTGGAGGTCGGCGGGCTCGGCCACGGTGAGGACCCGGTCCTCCCGGAGTTCGGGGCGCGGGTGCTCTCCGCGGAGGGCGCCGTCGGCCATACCGGCTATTTCGAGCCGGGAACCGAGAGCGTCCGCAATTTCGCCGGCCTGGGTGTCGGCGCCTACGCCGACGTGAGCTGCGCATCGGGCACCGACACATGCCGCAGTGGTATTTCCGGTGCCTGAGCGGGCTGACGCGCGTAGAGCCCGCCCAAAAGGGGTGGCCGCCGAGGGAAGACGCGCAGGCGTGAGCCGCATACGATGAGGCACATGGGTGATGTGCTGGCCGGAATTCAAGCCACCTGGGAGTTCGAGACCGACTCCGTGCTCATCCGCTTCGAACGGGGGATCCGCACACCGAAGCTCCTCTCCTCGCTGCGCGAACGCCGCATCCCGCACGAGGCGTTGGCATCGGTGACGCTCACCCCGGGCAAGCGCGGCACGGTGGTGCTGCACGCTGTGCCCAGACCGGGCGCGGATCCGCTGATGGAGGCGGCCGCCGGGCAGCTCAAGGACGTGTGCGACCCCTACCGCCTGGTGCTGCCGGCCGAGCGGGAGACGCTGGCCGAGTACTACGCCGACGAACTGCGCGCCGTCCTCGGCCCCGACGCCGGCCGGCCCGCGGACCAGTACCTCGTCTCCGCGCCCGAGGCGCCGCTCGGCTTCAAGGCCTACGACGGGAAGGCGTCCTTCGACGGCTCGCACGTGGCGTTCCGGTGGTTCTGGACGGGGGCTTCCTCCGCGAAGTGGAAGGCCGGCGACCAGAGTTTCGCCGTCTCCGAACTGTGCGGCGTCGAATGGCGCTCACCGGAGGTCTTCGACGGCTACCTGCGGCTGCTGCGCCGCGGCGCGGACGGCACGCAGGACGCGGGGCCGGCGGACCAGGACCCGGCGGCGGTCGTCTTCGGGCTCGGCTACGGGCCGGTGCACGAGTCGCTGCCGTTCGCCGCGGCGGTCCTCGAATCCGTCCGCCGCCAGAACCAGACCCCGGCCCTGACCGTGCCCGCCGCCCGCCGCGACCCGGCGGACATCGCGGACCGCATACGTCACCTGGGGGACCTCCATCTGGCGGGGCTCGTGACGGACGAGGAATTCAGCCGCAAGAAGGCGGAGCTCCTGGCGGAGCTGTGACGGGGCTTCACGGGGATCGGACCACGGTATGACCCGCCACCCACGACCGGAGTACGACGCCCCGGCCACCCCGCCCCGCCTACGCTGACCCCGTCATGCCAGAAACCACCCGCCCCGGCGCCGGCACACGTATCCGCGCCCGAGCCCGCGCCGTCGCGCGGCGTGCCGGACGACGGCTCGCCGCCGACCTCGGTACGCCGTCCGCCTCCACCGCTCCCCTCCTCGGGGGCGCCGGGAGCCGCTGGCTCCGGCTGCTCCCGTACGGCGTCGCCCTCGCCTTCGTCGCCACGCTGCTGCCCGTCACCACCACCGTGCTGACCCAGGACTACAAGCTCGGCGGCGCCGTCGCCGGCGCGCTCGCCACTGCGCAGACCGCGCCGCTGCTGCTCGCCGTGACCCGCCCGCTGCAGGCATGGTGGATCGTCCTCGGCGCCGACGTGGTCGGCGCGCTGGCGCTGCTCGGCGCGGACGGCACCGGCGACAGGACCTGGCCGTGGACCCCGATGGCCGTTGTCGGCCATCTGCTGCTGATGGCCTTCCTGGGGTTGCGCGAGCCGCGCCGCACGCTCCTTGCCGTGTGGCTGGCGACCGGCGCGGCGGGCTTCGCGCTCGAACTGGTCTCGCAGGAACTCAGCGACGGCGTGCATCTGCTGCTGTTCGTGCTCAGCGGCGTCGTCCTCGTCGTCACCGGCGCGCTGCGCGAACGCGGTGACGCCCAGCGCAGACTGATCGTGCAGGAGACCATCAGCGAGGCGGAGCGGGCCCAGCGCACGCTGCTCGAGGAGCGCGCCCGTATCGCCCGTGAACTGCACGACGTCGTGGCGCACCACATGTCGGTGATCACCGTGCAGGCGGACTCGGCACCGTACCGGATCGAGGCCCTCCCCGACGCCGCGCGTGAGGAGTTCACGTCGATCGCGGCGAGCGCGCGTGAGTCGCTGACCGAGATGCGGCGGCTGCTGTCCGTGCTGCGCAGCGAGGACGCGCAGGGCGAACGGGCCCCGCAGCCCGGTCTGGACAGGGTGCAGCAGTTGGTGGAGGCGACGGTACGGGCCGGGGTGCCGGCGGAGTTGTCGCTCGCCGCGGACCTCGGCTCCGTACCGCAGGCCGTGGACCTGTCGGGGTACCGGATCGTGCAGGAGGCGCTGGCCAATGTCGTACGGCACGCGCCCGGCGCGCCGACGCGGGTGTCGGTGACGTCCGACGGGTCCGACCTGACCGTGCTGGTCGTCAACGGCCCCGCCCCGGCGCCCACTTCGCCCCTGGAGACGACGGGGACGGGGCACGGGCTCGTCGGGATGCGGGAGCGCGTACGGTTGACCGGCGGCAGTCTCGACACCGGTCCGCTGCCGGACGGCGGTTTCCGGGTCGCGGCACGTCTTCCCCTGACCGCCGACGACACCGCCGGGACATCCGCTGAGAACGCGGGCAGGACCGGGAACAGCACGCACACCCAGCGGACCGAGGACGCCAGTTGACCATTCGCGTGATCATCGTCGACGACCAGGCCATGGTGCGCGCCGGGTTCGCCGCGCTGCTCGCGGCGCAGAGCGACATCGATGTGGTGGGCGAGGCTCCGGACGGCCGCAAGGGCGTGGAGGTCAGCCGCACCACGCACCCCGACGTGGTCCTGATGGACGTACGGATGCCGGAGATGGACGGGCTCGCCGCCGCACGTGAGCTGCTGAACCCGCCGACCGCCGTCGTGCACCGGCCCAAGGTGCTGATGCTGACGACGTTCGACGTGGACGACTACGTGTACGAGGCGCTGCGCGCCGGCGCGTCCGGCTTCCTGCTGAAGGACGCGCCGCCCGCCGACCTGATCGCCGCCGTACGGATCGTCGCCGCCGGGGAGGCGCTCCTCGCGCCGTCTGTGACCCGCCGGCTGATCGCGGACTTCGCCGCACAGCGGCCCGCCCCGCGCCGGGACCCTTCGCTGCGGCTGAACGGGCTGACGCCGCGTGAGACGGAGGTCCTCGAGCTGATCGCGCGGGGCCTGTCCAACCAGGAGATCGCCGGGCATCTGGTGCTGGCCGAGCAGACCGTGAAGACACACATCGGCCGCGTGCTGGCCAAGCTCGACCTGCGCGACCGGGCCCAGGCCGTGATCTTCGCCTACGAGTCGGGCCTGGTCCGGCCCGGCGAGGCCGCGGGCTGAGGCCCGGACCGGCCGCTCCGACCCTTCTCCACCCGGTGATACTCCGGTACGACACCGGAGTTGGCTCCCCGGTGTGACGTGCCGTCACCCGTCCCCTTCCTACCTTCCTCCCGCCACAGCAACGGAGTCGGGAAGAAGGAGGCGGGCCGATGCGCCGCTACAAGAGGACCCTGGTCGCCGTCGCGTTCGCGACGACGGTGGCCGCGGGAACCACCGGATGGGCCTCGGGCAACGCACAGCACCCGGTGACGGGGCCGCCGCCGGGCAGCGCCGCGTGGACGGCGGACACCTCGCTGGGCCGGGCCCTGCCCGACCCGGCATCGGCGGCGCCCGCGGAAGTCGCCGCGTTCTTCGGGTCGTTGAGCGACGACGAGCGGCAGTGGCTGGTCCACCGCCATCCGCTCGTCGTCGGCAACCTCGACGGCGTGCCCGTCCGGCTGCGCTACCGGGCCAACGCCCTTGCCCTGCGGGGCACCGCGTACGAGCGGCTCGCAGGGCGGCAGATCCTCGCCTTCGACCCGCGCGGCCGTGGTCAGGTCGCCGAGGTCCACGGGGACCTCGAGCGGGCCCGCCAGGTGTCCGTGGTCGTCCCCGGCTCCGACATCGACGCCGGGACCTTCGACCGGGCGAGCGACCCGTACGGCACACCCGCCGGCATGGCGACCGCCCTGCGGGCAGCGGCCGGCGGGGGCACCGCCGTCGTCGCCTGGACCGGCTACACCACGCCCGTCGGGGTCGGTCTCGACGCCGCTACCGGGAAGCTCGCGGAGGCGGGCGCGGCGCGGCTGGCCCGGTTCACCGAGGGCCTCGCCGCGACCGGCGCGCCGAAGCCCGTGCTGTTCTGCCACAGCTACGGCTCCGTCGTCTGCGGGCTCGCCGCCGACGAGGTGAACGCCCGCGACATCGTGGTGCTGGCCTCTCCCGGGATGCGCGCCGACCACGTGCGCGAGCTGCGCACGGACGCGCGGGTGTGGGCCGCCAAGGACGACTCCGACTGGATCTCCAAGGTCCCCGGCGTGCAGCTCCTCGACCTCGGCCACGGCAACGACCCCACCGACCCGTCCTTCGGTGCCCGCCGGATCCCCGCGGAACTGGCCGAGGGCCACACCGGCTACTTCGTGCCGGGCACCGACTCGCTGCGCGCGTTCGCCGCGATCGCGAACGGGGCCGCCGACCCGGCCGGGGCCGCCGACCCGGCCGGGGCCGGCGTCGCGGACCCGACCGCCGTCGGGGACCGGGCCGCCGTCGCGGGCGGAAGCCTGGAAGGAGTGGCGCGATGAGGCTCGTCGAGAAGATCGAGGCCCGGACGCCCGCCCACCGTGACCGCGCCATCGACGGGCTGCGGGCGCTCGCCCTGCTCGCCGTACCGACCGGCCACTGGCTGCTCGGCGGCTTCACCCTCGACACGGACGGCGCGCTGCACAACGCCAGCCCGCTCACGGCGTTCGGCTTCTTCGCACCGGTCAGCTGGGTGCTTCAGATGCTGGGCGTCTTCTTCCTCGTCGGCGGTCACGCGTCCGTCCTCTCCTACCACCGCCGCAGCGGCAGCACCGGTGCGTGGCTGCGGCAGCGCGTCGCCCGCCTCGGCCGGCCGGTCCTCGGCGTCACCGCCGTGTGGGCCGTGCTGATCCCGGTGCTGTGGTGGCTCGGGGTACCCGGCGACACGTTGCGGACCGGGTCGACGCTGGTGGTGCAACCCCTGTGGTTCGTGGGCGTGTACACAGTGATCACCGCCCTCACCCCGTACTGCGTACGCGCCGCCCGCCGCATGGGCGCGTGGGCGGCGGCGCCACTGCTGCTCACCGTCGCGGTGGTCGACCTGCTGCGGTACGGGCCGTACGCCGACGCCGGCGCGGTGCCGGGGTGGCTCGGACTCGTCAACATCCTCCCCGGCTGGCTGTTCGCCTACCAGCTCGGAGTGAGCTGGGGCGAGGGCCGCGTCGGGCGCCGCCATGCGCGGGGGCTCCTGATCGGCGGCGTGGCGCTGTTCGCGCTGCTGCTGCTCGTCTTCGACTACCCGGCGTCGATGGTCGGCGTGCCCGGCGAGGCCCGCACCAACTCGCATCCGCCGTCGCTGCTGGTCCTCGCGCTGGCCGCGGCGCAGAGCGGGGCGGCGATCCTGCTGCACGGCCGGCTCGGCCGGCTGCTGAGCCGGCCCGCGCTGTGGGCGCCGGTGGTCGTCGTCAACCTGTCGGCGATGACGATCCTGTGCTGGCACCAGACGGCGATGCTGGCGGCGGCCGTACCGGCGTCCCTCCTCGGGGAGATCCCCGGCCTGACCACGCCGCCGGACTCGGTCGGCTGGATCCTGGCGAGGGTGGCGTGGCTGCCGGTGTTCGCGTGCCTGCTGGCGCTGATCGCCCGCCGGGCGCGGGTCTTCGAGACGCCGTGGCCGCAGGGCGCGCGGAGTGCGCGTGCGGTGGCGGGGGCGCTGGCGGTGGGGTTCGCGGTGTTCGCGTTCGGATGGGCGTGACGGTGGGCGTGGCCGCTGCGCGGGGCGTGTTCGCCTCCCCTCCTCCCACGGCCCGGCGGCCGTGGGAGGAGCACATCAGGACGAGCGGCCATCGCCGGTACGGAGTCACACCGGGTCCGGCAGGCCCATGAGTGCGAGTTCGGCCGGGTCGACCACCGCGGTGATCTCGGTGATGCGGCCGTCGGCGACGGTGAAGGCCAGGACTGCGAGGGGGGTGCCGTCCTCGTTCCAGGAGATGACGCCGGGGCGGCCGTTGACGATTGCCGCGTGTCCGCGTGCCGCACTGCCGGCCACTCGTGCGCGGGTGGCGACTTCGGTGGCTCCGAGCGTGACGAACCGGCCGGTGGGGGTGTGGACGGTGAACTTCACTTCGGGGTGGAGAACCTGCAGCAGTTGCTCGAACCGACCGTCGCCGGCCGCCGCCAGAAAGGCCTGCACCACCTCGCGTTGCTGACGTCCTGCGCTCTCCGGCCGCGGGGAGGCCCGTACTTTTCTGCGGGCGCGGCTGGTGAGCATCTTCGTGGCGTCTGCGGACTTGCCGAGGATGGTGCCGATCTCTCCGTGGGGCACGGCGAACACGTCGTGCAGCACGAACGCCAGTCGTTCGTCCGGGCGCAGCGAGTCGAGAACCGTAAGGAGCGCGAGGCCGACGGAGTCCCCGAGTTCCACGAGGTCTTCCGGAGCAGGACCGTCGTCGAGCGTCACGGTGTACTCGGCCGGCCGGTCGTCCAAGGAGACTTCCGGGCGGGTCCGGCCCGACCGCAGGACATCGAGGCTGATGCGGCCGACCACGGTGGTCAGCCAGCCGCCGAGGTTGTGGATGGTGTCGGTGTCCTGGCGGGAGAGACGCAGCCACGCCTCCTGGACCACGTCCTCCGCGTCGGCGTGTGATCCGAGCACGCGGTGGGCGACGGCTCGTAGCCGGTCGCGATGGGACTCGAAGGCATCGGCGATCGGATCCGTGGACCGGGTACCGGGCATGGCGTTACCTCCGTGGAAGGCGCTCCGTCATAGGGGTGACGGGCACAAGCCCCGCAACGTAACCCGATGAAGGAGAGCACGCTCGTATGGAGAACCGACTCAAGAACAAGAGCACGAACAACCCCGACTTGTGGACCGCGATCCAGCACCTCCACAAGGCGATAGCCGCCGGGGGCGTCGACCCGAAGCTGCTTGTGCTGGTCCACCTGCGCGTCAGCCAGATCAACAGCTGCTCGGCGTGCGTCCACGCCAGTGTCGCCGGGGGGAAGAAGGCCGGTGAGACCGACGAGCGGCTGCACAACGTGGTGGCATGGCGCGAGGCGCCGTTCTACACCGCTGCGGAGCGGGCGGCACTGGCGCTGGCCGAGGCCGCGACGCGGTTGCAGGACGGTGCGGAGGGCGTGACCGACGAGGTCTGGGAAGAGGTCAACGCCCATTTCACCGAGGAGCAGATCGGCGCGATCAACCTGGAGATCGCGCTGACCAACTTCTTCAACCGGCTCAACCGCACCGTCAAGGAACCGGCCGGCCGGACCTGGGGCTGAGCCCGGCGTGGCACTCACCCACTGACCGCTCAGTGGCAACCGAGCTGCGGCCGGTGCGACGGTGACCGGGGGCCATGTAGCGCCGGTGCCACCACCCGGTCATCAGGCACGAGGGCCAAGGGCCGAACTCACGGCTGTGGGACGCGGACGGTGCGGAGCAGGTGGACGGGTCCGGGCGGTGGACGGGTCCGGGCGGTGGACGGTCACGGGAAATGGGGATCCCCCCACGGCCGTCAGGCCGTAGGGAGGGGTGAGGGAAACGCCCCGCAGGTGCTACTCCCGCGCCGTCGACGTCGACGACATGTCCGGGTACCGGTCGCCCGCCACCTGCCCCGCCACCGGTTCCAGCGACGCCAGCTCCGCCTCCGTCAGGACCAGCCGCGTCGCCGCCAGGTTCTCCCGCAGGCGCGTGGGCCTGCGCGTGCCCGGGATGGGGACGACCGTCAGGCCGTGGGCGTCGGCACGCTGGTGGACCCATGCCAGCGCCACCTGAGCCGCGCTCGCCCCGCGCGCCGCCGCGATCTTGTGGACGGGCTCCAGGAGCGCGGCGTTCCGCTGCGCGTTGCCCCCCGTGAAGCGGGGCTGGTGGCGGCGGAAGTCGTCCTCGGACAGGTCCTTGCCGGCGTCGGTGAACGCGCCGGTGAGAAAGCCCCGGCCGAGGGGCGAGTACGGCACGAGCGTGACACCGAGTTCGGCGGCCGCGCCGGCCGCACTGCGCTCCACGTCGCGGCTGAAGAGGGACCATTCCGACTGGAGGGCCGCGATGGGGTGCACGGCGTGCGCCTCGCGCAGTTCGGCGCCGGTCACCTCGCTGAGGCCGAGGTGCTTGACGAGGCCCCGTTCGACGAGTTCCGCCATCGCGCCGACGGACTCCTCGAGCGGCACGGCCGGGTCGCGCCGGTGCATGTAGTAGAGGTCGATGACGTCGACGCCGAGCCGCCGCAGACTGCCTTCGACGGAGTGCCGGATGTACGCGGGGTCGTTGCGCACGGCCCGGTAGTGGGGGTCGTCGTTCCGTACGATGGCGAACTTGGTGGCGAGCGTGATCTCGTCCCGGTGCGCGGCGACGAACGGCGCGAGGAACTCCTCGTTGGCGCCCCGCCCGTACACGTCGGCCGTGTCGAAGAATGTCACGCCCTCGGCGAGCGCCACCTCGAGGGTCTCCCTCGCCGCCGCCTCGTCGGTGTCGCCGTAGAACTCGCTCATGCCCATGCAGCCGAGGCCCTGGACGCCGACGAGGGGTCCTTCAGTGCCGAGGCGCACCTGTGCGATCTTGCTGTCGTTCATCAGGTCAGGACCTCTCCGGAGCCCGCCGGGCGTCCGCGTAGAACTCGATCTTGTGGTCCAGGACGGCGAGGGTGTCGTGGAGTTCGGCGATCCGGGCGAGCACGTCGCGCCGGGTGCGCTGGAGCAGTTCCGCGCGTGCCTCGAAGGTCGACTCGCCCTCCCGGACCATCTCGGCGTACGTGACCATGTCGGCGACGGGCATCCCCGTCAGCCGCAGTTTGCCGACGAAGGCCAGCCAGTCCAGGTCGCGGTTGGTGAACCGCCGCTGGCCCGTGTGGGAACGGTCGACGTGCGGCATCAGGCCGATCCGCTCGTACCAGCGCAGGGTGTGCGCGGTGAGTCCGGTGAAGGCGACGACCTCGCTGATGGTATAGCGGTCCTGCCCTTCGGGGCGCGGGTGCGCGCGGGGGGCGGCCTTGCAGAGATCGGTCCTGGCGGGGGTGCTCTCGATCACCGTCATGCCCTCCACGCTAAAACGTTGGAGTGCACTCGAAGCAAGCTCAATCCGCTGGCATTTCCGGCGCGGCCGGAATTAGCCTGCTGATCATGAGCCTCTCCCGCCGCGCCACCCCCGCCGATGCCGAAGAGCTGGTGCGTCTCCGCAAGGTCATGACGGACTCCGTCGCCGGGCCGAGCCCCGATGTCAGCTGGCAGCCCGCGGCCGTGGCGACGCTGCGCGACCGGCTCGCGGACCCGGACGGCACCCTCACGGCGTTCGTCGTCGAGCGTCCGGGCGGCGGGCTCGCCGCGTGCGCGGTCGGCACCATCGAGCACCGGCTCGGCAGCCCGGGCAACCCGGAGGGCACCTGCGGCTATGTCTTCAGTGTCGCCACGGACGAGGACATGCGCCGCCGCGGCTACTCACGTGCCTGCGTGGAGGGGCTGCTCGGCTGGTTCCGTGAGCGCGGCGTCCGCAAGATCGATCTGCGCGCCTCCGAGGACGGCGAGCCGCTGTACGCCTCCCTGGGCTTCGTCCGCACCCCTGACCCGGCGATGCGGCTGAGTCTGTAGCACCGTTTAGGCTCGTAGCCATGCAGAGCCTGGCGATGATCGAGAACTGGCCGGTACCGACCGCGGCGGCCGCCGTCGTACGAGCGGACGGCTCGGTCGCCGGTTCGCACGGCCCGACGGACCGGCGCTTCCCCCTCGCCTCCGTGACGAAGCCGCTCGCCGCCTACGCGGCGCTCGTCGCGTACGAGGAGGGCGCGATCGAGCTCGACGAGCCCGCCGGCCCGGAGGGGGCCACCGTCCGGCACCTGCTCGCGCACACGTCGGGGCTGGCCTTCGACGAGCACCGGGCCATGGCCGCGCCCGGCACCCGCCGGCTGTACTCGAACGCCGGCTTCGAAGTGCTCGGCGACCACATCGCCAAGGCCACCGACATCCCGTTCGCCGACTATCTCCACCAGGCCGTGCTGGAGCCGCTCGGCATGACGTCCACCACACTGGACGGCTCCCCCGCCAAGGACGGTGTGTCGACCGTCGACGACCTGGCGCGGTTCGCGGCCGAGGTGCAGGCGCCGCGGCTGCTCGACGCGCGGACGGTGCTCGAGGCCATGACGGTCGTCCACCCCGGCCTGTCCGGTGTGCTGCCCGGTTACGGGAACCAGAAGCCCAACGACTGGGGTCTGGGCTTCGAGATCCGCGACTCCAAATCCCCGCACTGGACGGGTGCTTCGTCCTCGCCGCGCGCCTTCGGCCACTTCGGCCAGTCCGGCACCTTCCTGTGGATCGACCCGGACGCGCGGGCGGCGTGCGTGGCGCTCACCGACCGGGCCTTCGGGCCGTGGGCGATCGAGGCGTGGCCCGCGTTCACGGACGCGGTGCTGGCGGAGCTGCGCGGCTGACGGGGCGTCCCGCCGACAGGTATGGGGGATCAGCCCGTCTCGGAAGGGGTCACGGTCGACGCCGGACGGCGGGCCCCGTTGTCGCAGGTCGCGGCGGGCTGTGGGCCGTCCGTGCCCACCAGGACCACCGGCACACCGCCGTTGTCGCTCTCCGCGTAAGCGACGGTGCACACGAGCTGCTGCCGGGCGACCCTGGTCAGCGGGGCCAGCGACGTGTCCAGAGTGAGCCTCGCTGTGCCCCCGGACATCTCGGTCCCCGCCACGGTCGACGGATCGGGCAGCGACGGTGCGTTGCTCAGCCCGGCCCGTTTCTCGGCCGTGTTCGGGCCGGCCAGCAGGGCCGCGACCGTCTTGGCGGTCGACGGCGGCTCCGTGGCGGTAATCGACTCCGGGCCGACGGCTCCGTCCCAGACCCTCGTGTCGACCGATCTCGGCGACGGCACCAGCAGGCCGTCCGGGGAGAGGAAGAACGCCATCATGCGGTGCTCGCGGGCCGGCAGGACGTCGAGCGTCGCCGGACCGCCCGCCTCGATGACGTCCGTCTTCTGAATGCCGCAGCCGGTGAGCACGAGCAGCGCCGCCAGGGCCGTCGCCGCGCGGACGCGCCGTCTCATGCCGTCGCCTCCTGGCTGCCGTGCGGCCCGTGCAGCGGGATCTCGACGGTGAGGACGGCCCCGCCGTCCGGTCCGTTCGCGGCCCGGATCGTCCCGCCGTGCAGGCGGACGTTCTCCTGGGTGATGGCCAGTCCGAGCCCGCTTCCGGCCGAGCGGGTACGGGCCGCGTCGGCCTTGTAGAACCGTTCGAAGATGTGCGGCAGCACCTCGGGCCGGATGCCGGGTCCGCTGTCGGCCACTTCGACGACCAGCAGTTCGCCCTGGACCGACAGCCGTACGGTGACGGGTTCCGAGCCGTGCCGCAGCGCGTTGCCGACCAGGTTCGCGACGACGACGTCGAAGCGCCGCGGATCGAGGCGCGCCCGGATGCCGTCGGGGAGGTCGGTGCGGACCCGCTCGCCCCAGCGGCGGTGGTCCAGGGTCTTGCGGACGGTCTCGCCGACGTCGACCTCGTCGGTGTTCAGTTCCGCCGCGCGGGCGTCGAACCGGGAGATCTCCATCAGGTCCTCGACGAGCACGGCGAGTTTGCCTGTCTCGGCGCTGATCAGCCGCACGGCCCGCGCGGTGTCCGGGTCCAGGCCGTCGGCGTCCTCGTCGAGCACCTCGGTGACGGCGAGCATCCCGGCCAGCGGGGTGCGCAGCTCGTGCGAGACGTCGGAGGCGAAGCGCCGGGCCCTCGCCTCCGCCTGCTGCAGCTCGTCCACGGACCGTTCGAGCTGGCCCGCGGACTCGTTGAACGTGCGGGCCAGGTCGGCGAGTTCGTCGCTGCCCCGGACCGGGATACGGGTGTCCAGCCGACCGTTGCCCATCGAGCGGGCGGCGCGCCGGAGTTGGCGCACCGGGCGCAGCACACCGCGCGCCGCGATCAGCGCGGGTATCAGAGCGACGGCGAGTCCGGGCAGTGCCCCCTTGCGGGCGGCGGTGACGAGGGCGTCGACGTTCGCCTCCTCGTCGGTCATCCGCATCACGGCGAACAGCACGAGTCCGCTGGGCATGCTGCTGCCGGGGCCGGTGCGCACCAGGACGGGCACCCCGATGGTCAGGTACGGAACGCCATTGCTGACGACCCGTTGGAAGCTGCCCCGGGAGCGGGCGAGGGTCATGCGTCGCAGATCCGGCGTGATGACGGTCGATGCGGGGTTGGTGCCGGAGGACACGCGCAGCGAACCGTACTCGGCGAAGACGACCCAGGGGTGCGGCTTGGACTTGCTCGCGATCGCGAAGAGGTACTCCCGGAGCATCGCCGGGTCGATCGGCAGCTCCGGGGCCAGGGTCTCGACCTGCTCGCGGAACGAGGCGACCGCGGTGTCCTGGGCGCTGGCCAGGACGGCGCTGCGCGCCTCGCGGTAGGTGAGGGTGGCGGTGGTCCCCGCGCTGACCGCGGCGACCAGCAGGAACGCGAGGACGAGGCGGGTGCGCAGCCCGAAGGGGGCGATCCGGCGGTCACGGGCCGCGGCGCCCGTGCGGCGGCGGGTCACAGCGGTCCGAAGCGGTAGCCGAAGCCCCGCAGGGTCTGTATGTAGCGCGGACTGCCCGGTGTGTCCTCGATCTTGTTGCGCAGCCGCCGTACGCACGCGTCGACGAGCCGCGCGTCACCGTGGTAGCTGTGCTCCCAGACGTGTTCCAGCAACTGCTGGCGGCTGAACACCTGCTCCGGCGCGGCGGTCAGGTGCAGGAGCAGCTTCATCTCGGAGGGCGCCAGGGCGAGGCGTTCGCCGTTCTTGGCGACGGTGAGCCCTGCGCGGTCGATCGCGAGTTCGCCGTGGAACTCGACGGACGGACGGCCGCCCGGCGCCTCCATCCTGCGCAGCACGGCACGGATACGGGCCTCGATGACCTCGGTGCGGGCGGGTTTGACGATGTAGTCGTCGGCGCCCGCCTCGAGGCCGATGACGACGTCGAAGTCGTCGCCGCGGGCGGTGAGCATGATGATCGGCAGCTGGCTGTCCTCCCGTACCCGGCGGCAGACCTGTACGCCGTTCATGCCGGGCAGCATCAGGTCCAGCAGCAGCAGGTCGGGACGGAACTCGGCGAGCGCGGCGAGCCCGGACTCGCCGGTGGCCGCGGTCCGCACCTCGTGACCGCGGCGGCGCAGCCCGAGCTCGACGCCTTCGCGTACGGAGGGGTCGTCTTCGATGAGGAGGACGCGGGGCATCGGTGGGGCTCCAGGTCGTGATCAGCGGCGGGTGGGCAGGGCGCGGCGCAGCCGGGCGGCGGCGCCGGAGAGCAGCGCGTCGAGTTCGGTGAGCCGCAGCGGCCGGGCGAGCGCGGCGAACACCGCGGCGATGGCGAGCATGCCGGCCGCGGCCTGGGCGGCGGGCCCGGCCGGCGCCGCCCAGCGTGCCACCAGGAGGCCGAGTGCCGTGGCGGGGACGGCGGCGGTGAGCAACCGGGCCTGGGCGGCGACGGTTGCGGAGCGCCGCAGTCCGGCGGGGCGCGCCGCCCCGGGCACCGCCGGTGCGATGCGGCGGCGCAGGACGGTGGCGGTCAGCAGCCAGCCCGCGAACAGGGCCAGCGAATAGGCGCCGGCGATCCCGGTGACGGCCCAGCGGGCGGGCAGCAGCAGGTAGGCGGCCAGGGACAGGCCCGCGTTGAGGCCCGCTATCAGGAGGTTCAGAAGAAACGGCGTACGGGTGTCGGACAGGGCGTAGAACGACCGGGACAGCACGTACTGCCCCGAGAACGCGACGAGTCCGGGCGCGAAGGCCATGAGCGTGCCCGCCATGACGGCGATGTCGTCGGCACCGGTGCGCCCGTACTGGAAGACGAGGGCCAAAACCGGCTGGGCGAGGGCGAGCAGGACGCAGGCGGCGGGCACCACGAGGGCGGCGCTCTTGCGCTGGGCGTACGCGATGTCCCGGCGCAGTCCGCCCGTGTCGCCGTCGGCCGCGGCGGCGCTCATCCGGGGCAGCAGGGCGGTCATGAGGGAGACGGTGACGATGCCGTGCGGCACGGCCCACAGGATGTAGGCGTTGTTGTAGGCGCTGAAACCGGCGCCCTCGATGCCGACTGCCTGCGCCTGGAGCCCGGCGGTCGTGGCCAGCCGGGTCGTCACCCAGAACGCGGCCTGGTTGGTCAGCACCAGCAGCACCAGCCAGCCCGCGGAGCGCATCGGCCGGGTCAGTCCGGCGCCGCGCCAGTCGAGGCGGGGCCGGAAGCGGAAGCGCGCCGCCCGAAGGGCGGGCAGCAGCGCGAGCGCCTGCACGGCGATGCCGGCGGTGGTGCCCCAGCCGAGGAGCGCGGTCTCGGACGGGGAGAGTCCGCCGCTGCCGCCGGTCGCCAGGTACAGGCCGAACACGGCGATGACGACGACGTTGTTGAGGACGGGTGTCCACATCATGGCGCCGAACCGGCCACGGGCGTTGAGCACCTGCCCCAGCAGGGTGAACAGTCCGAGGAAGAAGATCTGCGGCAGGCAGTAGCGGGCGAAGGCGACCGTCATGGCGGCCTGTTCGCCGTCGTAGTCGGTGTACGCGCCGATCATCGCGGGGGCGGCCCACACGGCGGCGCCGGTGAGCACCAGCAGGGCGAGGACGCAGAGCGTGAGCAGCCGGTCGGTGTAGGCGGCCCCGCCGTCGGCGTGCTCCTTGGCCGCCTTGACGAGCTCGGGCACGAAGACGGCGTTGAGCGCGCCGCCGAGGAGGAGCATGTAGACGATGGTGGGGACCGCGTTGGCGACGGCGTACCCGTCGGCGACCAGACCGACGCCCAGCGCCGAGGCCACCACGGCGGACCGTACGAAGCCGGTGGCCCGTGACACGACGGAACCGGCCGCCATGAGGAGACCGCTCCGCGCGACGGACCCGCCGTCGAGGGCCCCCTCCCCACTCTGCTCCCGGCCTTGTTCCTCCTGGGCGGCAGCGGGGCCGACGTCCGGGGCGCCGGCGGCCGTCGGCGCGGTGTCGGCGAGGCGGCTCACCGGCGGGCCAGATAGGCCTGGAACGCGCGGTACAGCGCGTGGTTGGCGGTGCCGTCCAACGGTCTCTCCCATTCCCCCAGCGTCTCGACGACCTCGCCGCCGGTGCCGAGCTTCCAGCGCAGCAGCCCGTACGGACGGTCGTCGGGGTCGAGGGTGGAGGGTACCCCGCGCATGTCGTAGACGTCGGCCCCGAGTGCCTTGGCGTCCAGGAGCATCCGCCATTGCAGCAGGTTGGAGGGGCGGACCTCACGGCGGTGGTCGGCGGAGGCGCCGGTCTGGTACCAGACGCGGCGCCCCACATGGATCATGGTGTGCGCGGCGAGTATCTCGCCGCCGTGGCGGGCGAGGTACAGCTTCATCCGGCCGGGCTCCTCCGCGTTGAGGGCCGCGTACTGGCGCTCGTAGTACGCGAGCGACCGGCCGAGCCGGAAGCCGTCGCGTTCCTCCGTGATGCGCAGCAGCCGGTAGAACTCGGGCAGGTCGGCCGCGCTGCCGACCACCACCTCCACGCCGGACTTCTGCGCGCGCCGGACGTTGCGCCGCCACTCCTGGTTCAGCCCGGACCACAGGTCCTCCTGGGTGCGCCCGGCGAGCGGGACGCGGAAGACGTGACGCGGCTGCGCGTCACCGTCGTCCTCGCCGCCGCACCGCTGCCAGCCCCGTGCCCGCAGCCGCTCCGCGACCGCCGTGCCCAGCGGATCCACCTCGGTCGCGAGGACGTCGGACAGCCGGCGCCCCGGCCCCGTCGCCGCCTTCAGCCCGGCCGCGCTCCAGCTGCGGTACGCGGGCGACGGCCCGATCCGTACGGCGAAGGCGCCCGCCGCCCGCAGATGCCGCAGCAGCGGGTCGAGCCAGGCGTCGATTCCGGGGTCCGCCCAGTCGGCGACGGGCCCCTCCGGCAGGTAGGCGAAGAACTTGCGCGTGCGCGGCAGTTGGCGCAGCAGGACGAGCGCGGCACCGGACAGCGCGCCGGAGGACGGATCGGGCCCCCAGCCGACGAGCCGGGCCTGCCAGCCCTCCTTGACCTGCGCCCAGGACGGGCACTGGAGGAACCCGGCGCCGAGGTCCGAACCGGTGCGGGACGCGAGGAACGCGCGGTACGTCGCGGCGTCGACGGAACCCAGCGGTGTTTCCTGGCCGCGGGCGGCGGCCGGCACGAGCAGCGCTGACACGGTGTGAGCCTCTCTCTGGGTGACGACGAGGATGCTCACAGCCGTCCGTGACCGCTCCGCGCGGCGGATGTGACCGGACGATGACCGTTCGTCTGCAGTCGCTGTCACATCGCCGCAGCGCCTCTCACCTGCGCTTCTGCCGCTCTAGAGTCGCCACGAACCCACCCATCGACCACTGACGGAGGCTCCGTTGAGCCACATACGTGTGCGCATCGCGGCGGCCGCGGTGCTGCTGGCCCCGCTCGCCGCCTGCTCGTCCGGATCGGGCACGCCCGCCGCGGACGGCAAGGCCGGAGCCTCGACGGCGGCCGAGGACCGCCCGGCGACGGTGACCGTTTCTCCGCAGGGCAAGGCCGTGCGGGCCGGCGTGCCGGTGACGGTCACCGCGACCGGCGGCACGCTCACCTCGGTCACCGTCACCGACGCCGAGGGCCACTCCCTCGCGGGCAAGCTCTCTACGGACAAGGCGAGTTGGAGCTCGCGACGCAAGGCCGTCCCCGGCGCCTCGTACAAGGTCACCGCCGTGACGGCCACCAAGGCCGGCACGAGGAACACGGCCACGTCCACGTTCACCACGGCGTCGGCCGACAAGGTCAACAAGGTCGACTGGCGGCCGGGCGCCGACACGACGGTCGGCATCGCCCAGCCCGTCTCCCTGGTCTTCGACAACCCGGTCACGGACAAGGCCGCCGTCGAGAAGCAGCTGAAGATCACCACCTCCGGCGGCACGGAGGGCTCCTGGGGCTGGATGGAGGACTACTCCGGCCGTGACCGGATCGACTGGCGGCCCAAGGAGTACTGGAAGCCCGGCACCAGGGTCACCCTCCGGGCCGAGCTGAACGGCACCGACTCCGGCGACGGCGGCTGGTTCGTCCGCGACTACGCGACCACGTTCACGATCGGCGCGAGCCAGGTCGTCAAGGTCGACCTCGACCGCAAGCAGCTCACCCTGGAGCGGGACGGGAAGGCGGTCCGTACGATCCCGGTCTCCGGCGGCACTCCCGGCGGCGACAAGCGTTCCTGGCGCGGGACGACGGTCCTGATGGCCAAGGAGGGCACGATCAACATGAACTCCGAGACGGTCGGCCTCGCCGACGCCTACGACAAGATGGTCGACTTCTCGATGCGGCTCACCTGGTCGGGGATGTACGCGCACGCGGCGCCCTGGAACGACAGGTGGATGGGCAAGGCCAACAAGAGCTCCGGCTGCATCGGCATGAGCGACGCGAACGCCGCCTGGTTCTACGCCCAGGTCCGCCCGGGCGACCCCTTCGAGATCAAGGGCAAGGACACCAAGGGCGTCCCCGCCCCCGGCAACGGCTTCGGCGCGTGGAACGTGCCGTGGACCGAGTGGCAGGCGCGCAGCGCGCTGCGCTGAGCCGAGCGGGGGTGCGGGCGGGCGGTCACCGGTCCGGCGACCGCCCGCCCTTCGTGCGACACCTGCCTGCTCAGGCGGTGGCGCCCGCCGGCTCGTCCGCGGCCGTCGCTGCCGCGAGGCGGGCCCGCAGCGCGGCGTTCTCCGCCTCCAGGATCGCGATGCGCTTACGCGCGAAGTACAGCTCCATGACCGCGTCGCGGAACTCCGCGACCAGTTCGTCCGGGGTCAGTTCCATGTCGTTTCCTCCGGGGTTACGTATGTGGTGCTCAGGCGGGCGCGATACGGGTGGGCGTGGTGCCGGGTCCGCGCCACCACAGCTCCCCGTCCTTCGCGTACAGCACGCCGCCGCCCTTCGAGTCGACGCCCGTGGGCACGGAGGCGACGTCGACGATCCGTACCGTGCCCTCGACCATCAGCGCCGAGTCGGTGCCCTGCTGCTGCACGACATGGAGCTGCGACCAAGGATTGGCGCCCACGCTCATGCCGATGCCGACCCGTCCGCTGCCCTTCACGACGAAGTCGTCCCGCCCGTTGTTGCGCAGGCATATCAGGTTGCCGGTGGTGGGTCCGTTGCCCGCCTTGACGAAGATGCCCTGGGCCGCGGTCCCCGCCGTCAGCAGATCGATGGACAGCGCGGAAGCCTTCTGGTCGGATCCGTCCGCGTGCCCCGTGTGCGAGATCTTCAGCGTGCCGTGCGCCTTCTCCGTGCCCCTCAGGTACACGGCCGAGTCATCCGGGTTGTCCGAGACGATGTTCAAGGCCACGCCGCTGCCGGCGGTGCCCGCCTGCCAGACCGTGACGGCATGATCGGTCGTGGAAGTCGTCTTGAAGAAGCCGGAGTTGATGGTGGAGTCCGTTCTGAACCCCTCGGCCGCCACCGGCCCGTCGAACGTCGTGGTGGGGCCTTCCGCTTCGGCCGCCGCGGCCGGTGAAGCGGCGCCGGCCGCGGCCACCGTCACCGCCCCCGCGGTGAACCCTCCAAGGAACAACCTCCGTGACACGGCCATCTGTACGCCTTTCTCCCATGTATCTCGCGCCGCCTGCGGCGCACCGAGGGAAGGGACCGTGATGGAGCCCGTTTGGTTGTAGGGCGCGGCTGCCGGTTACGTGATTCGCGGCACGAGGTCGCGCCGACGCGACTACTCGGCAATGTGGCGAGCGCCGACGGTTGCCAGACCGCCGCCGTCCCGGTCCGTGACAGCAGGAACCCGGACGGCCCGGTCGTGGTCGTCGGTGCGGGCGTGGCGGGCGTTCTTGGACGGCGTACGCCGATACGCCGGTCAGGGCGCCTGCCGTGAGCTGGCGACCACCGCCCGGACGCGCGCCCGCAGGAGCTCGTCGGCCTGGATGATCCGGTTCTCCACGCCCGAGCGGATCACCCGCCGGTCGCCCTCGGCCAGGTCGTCCAGCCTGCGCAGATGGTCGGCGGTCAGAGCGTCCGTCCCGAGGACCTCCAGGGCGTCGCAGGCTTCCAGCGCGTTCGCCTCCTGTTCCGCCGCGGCGAGGACGAGGTCCGCGAGCGATCGACGGTCGAGCGCTCCCTCCTCCGCCACGGCCAGGAGGGCGAGCACCGCCGCCGGTACCTGCTCCGGGTCCTTCAGGAGTGCTTCCAGCCTGGGCACCAGCGGCCGGCCGGCCGGGCCGAGTGCCGCGGCCACGCGGGCCGCCCGTATCGCGCTCCACCGGAACCAGCGCTCGTCGGCGGCCCGTGCGAAGACCGAGTCCAGCACGGGTACGACCGTGCGGGCGTCGCCGGTGATGTGCCACAGGGCCTCGGCCAGCGCCACGTCCGCGTCGAGCACGGGCGAGACGAGCCGGGCGTCCGCGCCGCTGAGGGCGCCGCGCAGTGCGTCCGTCAACTCCGTTGCCGCCGCACCCAGTCGGCCCGCCACCTCGGCCGCCCGGGCCGCGTCGCCGGACGCGGCCGAGAGCTCCCTGGCGAGCCGCGCAAGGAGAACGTCCGTCTCACCGGTCAGTTCGCAGTGGGCCTCCGCCACCGGGAGCGGCCCGTCGGGGGCCTGCGCCCGCAACAGCTGGGCCGCGCGGCGACGCTCGCCGGGCGTGCACTCGGCGGCGATCGCGGCGACGGCCGGGGCGGCGGGCAGCGGGAACCGGGCGAGCAGCTCGTACAGCGCGGGCAGCGCGCCGGCGGCCCGGCCGCCCCACTGCCGCAGCAGGCGCATCAGTCGGATGGGCTCGTTCCCGGTGAGGTCGTCCTCCGCCAGCCTGGCCACGACCGCGGTCAACAGCTCGGGGTGGAACGGGAACGGCACGTCCTCCGGTGCGCGGAACCCGGCGGCGGCATCCAGGCCCCAGGGCCGCTTCCCCAGGTCGCGGGCGAGCAGCGGAGCGGCCCGGTCCGGCGCCATCAGGGCCAGCACGCCGAGCGCGCGGTCCGCGAGGTCGTCGTCGCCGGTTTCCGCGAGTCCGGCCAGGGCGGGTGCGGCCTGCGCCGCGATCGGACCCAGCTTCCCGAGCAGGGACAGCACGCCGAGCGCGTCGCCCGCCGTGACCAGCGGGAGCAGTGCGGGCAGCAGCCGCCGCGGGGTGCTGCGGGACATCTGGCAGGCCCTGTCGGCGGCCCACACGGCTTCCGCCCGCACATCGGCGCGTTCGTCCCGCAGGGCGGCGTCGAGCAGGTCCACGGCCGCCGCGGTGTCCGCCTCGGTCCCCCTCCGCAGCAGCTCCTCGACGACGGCGCACAACGGCTCGGCCCGGTCGAGGTCGAGCCGCTCGCGGCCGAGCGGGCCCGCGGGCAGTGCCGACAGCATCGCCCGGTGGTGTGCGGCGTCCCACTCCCCGCCCGCGTCCAGGCGGGCGAACACGGCGGCGAGCCGCAGATGGGCGGGCTGTTCCGGTCCGAGGGCCGACTGCGCCAGGGCGGCACCGGCCGCCGGGTCCAACCCGGCGACGGCGCCGAGGAGTTCGGCCCGTACGAGAGGCTCCCCCTCCGTGTCCCACCGGCCCAGCAGCTCGGGCAGCACCGTGTCCGCAGCGCGCGTCTGCGCAACGGCCCACACGGCGGCCTGACGCACCGCGGAATCCGGGTCTGCCAACGAGGGCGTCATCAGCGGCAGTTGTCCGGCGACGGCCCTGCGCACGGTGCCCGGCTCCACCCCGTACTCGTCGTCGCTCCCGGCCATGTCGCCGAGCAGTCTCAGCAGATCGGCGGACTTGTGGCCGGCTGCCGCTGTACGAGCGAGGAAGGGCGCCACCTCGGCACTGGCCGCGTAGACGGTCCCCTGGTGCAGGACACTGCCGTAGAGCTCCGACACCGCTTCGTCCGCGGCTTCCTCGTCGTCCCCGGTGAGCGCCCGCAGCACGTCGGGGACGTCCTCGGCACTGCCGTAGGCATGCGTGGTGCCGGCCCAGGGGTGCGCGTCCAGACCGTCGAGTGCGCGTGCGAGATCCATACGCGGATCATGGCAGGAGGGTCCGACAGTGCCGCCCTGCTGAGGCCGGCGAAAACAGTGCGCCTTCGTCGTCCCCCGCCCCGTAGCATCCGCCGGATGCACGACATCGACACGCTGCTCCCGCTCGGCCGGGGGAAAAACACCGTCGCCCTGCGGGAGTTCGGCGCGGACGCGCTCGCCCGGTACGTGGCGGACCCGGCCAACGCGTGGTGGCGTCGCCGGCATTGCGTACAGGCGCTGGACGGGCGGGTGCCGGAGCCGCGCGTGCCCGAGCTGATCGCGCGCGTACGCGACACCGGGGAGACGGCCGAGGTCCGCGTCGCGCTGCTGGACGTCCTCGGCGACCGTACGGAACTGCTGCCGTGGCTCCTGCACGAGGAACGGCGGGAGGAGAAGCGGTACGGCATGGCAGAGGCGATCCTCAAGGCGCGCGGCCGGCTCGGTGACCTCTCCGCCACCGGGGAACTGGCGACGCTCGCGGCCTCCCCCTGGTCCCGGGAACAGGACGCGGGCCGGGCCGGACTGGACGCCCTCGTCGCCCGCCACGGGCCCGACGCGGTGCTGGCCGGGCTCGGTGACGCACGCCCCGAGGACCGGATGTTCCGCATCCGGATGCGCGCCCGCAACGACGAGGACGTCACCGACGCACTCGCGGACCCCGACCGCGCGGTGGCCCACCTCGCCCAGTCCCTCGCCGACGACCCGGACCGGCTGCGCGCCTACCTGGCCGGGGCCCCGACGACGGAGGCGAAGCTGTGGGCCGCGTACGCGCTGCACCGCCTCACCGAGGACGGCGGCGAGACCCGGGAGATCTACGAGAGCCTCGGGCGCCCCCGGGTGGAGGTCCCCGGTCTGGACGAGGACCTGCGGGCGGCGATCGTGCACGAGTACGCGCCCGGCTGCCGGCGGCAGAGCGACCCGCGCTGGCGCGTGGAGGCCCTCGCCACGGATCCGCCCACGGCCGCCGACATGGACGACCGGCTCCGCCGGGCGACGGCCGCGCTGGCCGCGGCGGGCCTGACGCCGGGAGCCCCGGTCCCCATCGGCGAGCACAACCAGCAGGGCGACGGCACGTATTACGTGATCCCGCACAACGGCAAGCACCTCTGCGTCAGCACCCTGGGCCCCTTCACCACCGCCCACGACCCCGACCCCGCCGCCAGGTCCGCCCTCGAAGCGGCGGACTTCCGCTGGATCGACGAAGAGACCGGCTCGATCACCGTCACCGACCTGTGCGTCTACTATTTCGGCGGCCGCGCCCCGCTCGACGTCGGCACCCTGCTCTTCTACTGGCAGGACTGACGTCCCAGCCGCGCGAGCGCGGCGGCGTCCTCGCTGCCCTCCTCCGCGGTGTACACGTGCACCACCAGGCCCGTTTCGCCGGGCGCGGCCGGTACGTGCAGGGTCTCGTAGTCGAGGGTGAGCAGCCCGGCCACCGGGTGGCACAGCCGTCTGCGGCCCGCCGTGCACATCAGGACCTCACCCGTGTCCCAGATCCGCCGGAAGTCGTCGCTGTGGGAGGTCAGTTCGGCGAGGAGCCCGGCCAGTTCCGAGTCGTCGGGATAGTGCCCCTGGGAGACACGCAACTGTCCGACGGCCTCCAGTGCCCTGTCCTCCCAGTCGGGGAAGACGCTCCAGGAGGCGGGGTCGAGGAAGAGGTAGCGGGCGTTGTTTCGGTCGCGGCGGCCCGGGTCACCGAGGCCGCCCAGCAGTTCGGCGCCGAGAGCGTTCCAGGCGACGACGTCGGCGCGCGGGTTCGTCACGAACGCCGGGAACCCCTCCGCAGCGTCCAGCAGCCGACGGAGCAGAGGGCTGACGCGGGTCGCGGGCACGGGCCCCCGCCGGGCGGCGGTCAGCGTGGCCAGGTGTTTGCGTTCCGCCGCCTCGAGGCCGAGCGCCCTCGCGAGCGCGTCGAGGACCTCGGGCGAGGGCTGCGTCGCGCGGCCCTGCTCGAGACGCACGTAGTAGTCCACGCTGATCCCGGCGAGTTGGGCGAGTTCCTCGCGCCGCAGGCCGCGCACCCGCCGCCGGCCGCCGACCGCGAGCCCCACGTGCTCCGGGGCGACCCGCGAGCGGCGGGCGCGCAGGAAGCCGCCGAGGGCCCGCCGCGGGTCGCCGTTCCCGCCGCCGGCTCCGTCCGTATCAGTGCGCTCGATGTGGTCCACGCCGTCCATGCGTTCAAGTATGGGTGGCCCTCGCGGTACCAGGACCGCCGTTCCTGCGGTTGGACAGGGTGCTGGCTGCCCCCGCGCGCCCGGGAGAACGTGGCGGCATGACTCAAGCAGCCCCGCAGCGGCGCAAGAAGATCCTCGTCGTCACCGCCCACCCCGAGCCCCTTTCACTCACCGCCGCCCTGACCGCCTTCGCCGTCGAGCGCCTGCGCTCCGCGGGCCACGAGGTCAGGGTGTCCGACCTCTACGCCATGAAGTGGAAGGCGGCCGTGGACGCGGACGACTTCCCCGACCGTCCCGCGGACCGGCGGCTGGACGTGCTGGCCGCCCAGGAACGGGCCACGGTGTCCGGCCGGATGTCGCCCGACGTCGCGGCCGAGCAGGACAAACTGCGCTGGTCGGACGCGGTCGTGCTGCAGTTCCCCCTGTGGTGGTTCTCCGTGCCGGCCATCATGAAAGGCTGGCTCGACCGGGTGTTCACCCCCGGCTTCGCTCACGGCCCCGACCTTCCTCCGCCGTACAGCGAGGGCGCGCTGGGCGGACGGCGCGCGCTGCTGTCGGTGACGATCGGTGCGAGCGAGCCGTCGCTCACCGATCGCGGCATCCACGGGCGCCTGTCGGATCTCCTCCACCCGTTGCAGCACGGCCTGTTCTGGTTCGCCGGCATCGCACCGCTCGAGCCGTTCACCGTCCACGACGCGCACAGCCTCTCCGCGGAGGGGTACGCGGCGGTGGAGCGTGAGTATGGACAGCGCCTCGACGGCCTGTTCACCGACGGGCCGATTCCCTACCGGACCCTGGCCGGCGGCGACTACGACCGCGACATGCGGTTGTTGCCGGCGGTGGAGCGGCCCGGCACCACCGGCCTCGACCTCCACGTCCGCCCGCGCGTCTGAGGCGGATGCCACGGGTTCGAAGCCTGTCAAGGTCACCGGCGGGAGGGTCCCGGACCGTGCGCGGTGCGGGAATTCCGGCGGCTCCTTCGGCAGCGGCTTCGCCGCCTACCGGGCGCTCCTCGGAGCGACTCCTTCGACGGCCGAGGACAGTACCCCTGGAAGACCGGGACACCGCCCTCGGCGATCGTGCTCAGCGGTCAGTTCGCACGCGGCATGAACTGGAGAGTGCCGTCATCGACAACGGACTCGTTGTACCCGAATCTCGCGCCCAGCTCGCGGTACCGGCGGTGCTGCGACTCACTGATCGGAACCAAGTACGCCTTGAGGACCCGCAGGAACAGCCTGAACCCGAGGTCGGGGTCGACCTCGGTGACTACCCGTTCCAGCGACGGGACCACTTCCGGCACCCCGTAGTAGGGGTGACCGGCGGTGGCGCGGTCCAACTCCGGTGCGAGAGCTCGCACCTCGGCGAGGACCGCGTCCTTCAGCTCCGGATCCCACTCGGACACCTGCGGGTGGGCAACGGATCGCGGTTCGTCCCTGCGGATGCGTTCCTCGCAGACGTCCACGATCCGGCGGAGCCAGTCGCGTCCGTCCACCCATCGCGCATCCGGGACGAATTCCATGCCGACGGCCGCACACCACAGGATGTCGATCACCCTGGTGGGCAGCGGTGAGTCCAACAGCCCGGCGGCGTCCTCGAGGAGGGTGGGTGCGTAAGCACCCTCGCCCCAGTCGGCGGCCAGCACGACGATCTCCAGCGGGGTGTGTTCGCCGGCCCAGGGGCTGCCGAACCACTTGGTGAGGCCGCTGAAGCCGAAATCGATCCAGATGTCCTTGCGCTCCATTACCAGGTCACTCTCACTCCGGGTGCGACGTGTAGACCATGTACCCAGGCTTGTGCTTGGACCTCTTCAGGGTGATGGAGACCCAGTTCCCGGCCGGACGTGCGTGCGCGACGCCGGTGGTCGGGTAGAGGGTTCCCAGCGAACCCGGGGTGTCCAGCTGGATTCTGAACGACTTGAGGTGCAGGGCGTTCTCCGAATCCTTGGGAGTGTTCTTCATCCACGTTTCCAGCTCGGACCGGTGGGTGGAGTACCACTTCGCGAAGGCCGCGTCCACGGAGGCCTGGGCCGTTGCGAGGTCCGTCCAGACACCGGTCACACCGCGGTGCCTGGGGTTCCTCGCCAGGTCGTCGATGGCCTTCTGAACCGCGTCCTGCGGGCTGATGGTCACATGGTCCCTGATCGTGTGGGCACCCCGGTCTCCCTCGTGCAGCGTCAGGTTCAGGCAGTTGTGGACGAGCACGTCGTCCGGCCGCTGACCCTTCGTGCGCACGAAGAAGGTGTGCAGGTCGTCGACGGTGAGGTCGTAGACCGTGCGCGGCGCCAGGCCCGAGCGGTCACGAAGGGCCGTCAGCGCGCGGACGGAGCCGTCCGGGGTGCGCAGGCGGTCACCGACGCTCAGGTCGGAGACCAGCGTCCAGCCACGGCCCACGACGTAGAACTTGTGACCCGCCGTGCTGGTCAGCGTGCCGCCGCCGGCGATGGTGAGGTCGACCAGCCGCTCGGTGTCGTGCTGGAAGGTGTCGGTGACCTGCCGGGCCCGCAGCTTGCCGGATGCCGGGTCCGTGGCCTGGACGAGGTCACCCACGCGCACCTGGCTGATGGGCCGGTGTGAGCCGTCCGCCATCAGCACCGGGGTCGCGGCGGGGAAGCTGTTGCGCGTGCAGGCCGTGAACGCGTCCTCGTAGACGTTCACCGAGCGTTCGAGCATGGCGAGGGTCGCGGGATCCAGGTCGAGGGCCTTGAGCGCCTTGAACGCGTCACGGACGCCGACGCCGGTCTTCATGGCGGCGTCCAGGGCGCGGATTCCCTCGAAGACCTTGCCGAACGCCTTGCCGGGGATGAAGTTGCTCAGCGCCCAGGCGCAGCCGCCGGCGCTGCCGTGCCAGCAGTCGACGAAGTCCTGGACCAGGACGGCCTTGATGAGTTTGTAGGTGAGGGTCTGCTGGATCAGCTCCAGCTTGGAGAAGTACCGGGTGACGTCCTTCTTCAGACCCGGGATGCGCTTGCTCTCGATGAGAAGCGTGTCCTGCGGCGGGCAGGTGCCGGCACCGGCCGTCGTGTCGGGGTTGGTGCAGAGGAAGAAGTCGACCACCGCGCTGAAGGTGACCGTGAACGTGGTGGTGCAGCCTTCGAAACCGACGGTGATCACGCAGGGCTCATGCTGCTTGGCGTCGGTGATCTCGATGGTGTCCTCGTCGACGACGTACCACGTGCCGCCGATCCCGGTGCCCGCACCGGTGGAGACCTGCTTGTTCGCGGCGTTGCGTGCCGCTTCCTCCGCTGCCTTCTGCGCCTCCTTCGCGTACTTCAGTGCGTCCTTGGCGGCCTGTTCGGCCTCGGTGGCGGCGGTGGCGGCGCGGTCGGCGGCTGCACGTGCCTCCTTGGCGGACTGCCGGCCGCGGTTGCGGCGTCGCGTGCGGCCTGGGCGTCGAGGGCGGCCTGGTCGGCGGATTCCCGGGCGTCCTTGGCATAGCCCTCGGCGCGGCCTGCGGCCTTGTCGGCGGCTGCGGCGTCGGCTGTGGCCTGACGGTCGTACTCGATCGTGCGGGCCAGTGACGCCGATGCCTTGGCGGCGGCTGCCGCGGCGCCGGCCGCGTGGCCCAGAGCCTCCTTGGAGTAGGTGCGGGCGGTTGCCGCGTGGCCGGCGGCGTTGGCCGCGTGTTGGTAGGCGATCTTCGCGTCGCCCGATGCCTGGTCGGCGAGGTTCTTCGCGGCTGCGGCCTCGGCCTGTGCGTTCTTGGCGTGGGCGTCGGCGACAGCCTTCTGCTGTTCGGCGATCGACTTCGATGCCTGCCCGGTCAGCACGACCAGGCTCGCGGCCGAGTCGGTGGTGACATACGGGGAGCCGAGCTGGATGGCGTCGTTGGCGGGCTTGGCGACCTGTGCGGCGGCGGTGCCCGCGTCGACGGCGGCCTGCGCCGTGACGTGGGCGAAGCCCGCGGCCTTCCCCGACGCGGCCAGAGCCTTGACGACCTCCTTGCTCGCCTCGTCCGCGTGGGACTTGGCCTCCTTGGCCAGCTTCTCCGCCTCCTCCGCCAGCTTGACCGCGGTCTTGGCCTCGGCGGAGGCGTGCTCGGACGGCGTGCAGGTAACGACAGTTCTCTGCCACAAATTGACCGGAAGTCGCGTACGCGTCGGTAACCGGCCGATGCGCCGCGGGGCACCGAGCCGCCGCCGGTCCCGATGTGGACGATCAGGTGCGCCGGGCGGCATCCGCCCTGACGGCGGCCGGCCTGTCCCCGAGTCTCCGGTCTCGTGCGGTGACCACTACCAGCAGGGCGACGGCACGTACCACTACGTCAACTACGGCGAGGACGACGACGCGGTCCTGATCAGCACCCTGGGCCCGTTTGCCACCGGCGACCGCGGCGGCTCGTCCGGCGAAGCCCGCGAAGCGCTCGAATCCGCCGGCTTCCGCTGGATCGACGAGGCGACCAGCGACATCACGGTCACCGACCTGTGCGTCTACTACTTCGGCGACCGGAAGCCTCTGAGCGTCGGCACGCTGCTGTTCTACTGGCAGGGCTGACCTGACGTCCGATGCCTCACCGGCCCATCTCCCACAGCAGCACCTCCGCCGCCCCCTCCGCGGTGAGCTCCAGCCCTTCCGCGTCCGTGATCCGCGCCGCGTCCCCCGGCCCCAACTCGTCGGCGGCGAGCCGCACGCGGCCCCGCACCACGTGCGCGTACACGTACGGCGCGTCCGGCACCGCCGTCCGCGCCCCCGCCGCCAGCCGGCGCGCGTGCAGCATCGCGCCCGCCTCGGGCAGGGCGTACGGCGTCGAGTCGGCGATACCGCGCACGATCTCGTACGACGGCTCGCCGCCGGGCCGGAGCGGCGCCAGCCACATCTGCACGAACACCAGCGGCACATCGCCGTCGTTGCGCTCCACGTGCCGCACCCCGCCCGCCGAGCCGAGCCGCTGCACATCGCCGGGGCGGACGACGGTGGCGTGCCCGGCGGTGTCGCGGTGGGTGAGCTCGCCCTCGACGACCCAGGTGACGATCTCCGTGTGGCTGTGCGGATGCTCGTCGAAGCCGGCGCCGGGGGCGAGCCGCTCCTCGTTGCAGGCCAGGATCGCGCCGAAGCGGAGATTGCCGGGGTCGTAGTGCCGCCCGAAGGAGAAGGCGTGCAGGGACTCGATGCCGGCCGCGGGGTCGCCGCCTCTGTAGCGCTCACCGGCGCGCCGAACGGATATCACGCCACCACGGTAGCCGGGAACCATCGGGCGACGACGGGATGAACAAGAACCCCGCCCCCCGGGGCTCGCGTCCTGATAAGGCACTCTTGTCCCGTGCCCGAACCTGCAGCGAACTCCTCCCACCCGCACTCCGCGACCCTGCGCCGCCTCGAGCAGTCATCCGGCCGGCTCGCCGCGAACGCGATCGCCCGCATGGATCAGTCGCTGCCCTGGTACCGGGCCATGCCGCCGGAGAACCGGTCGTGGATCGGGCTCGTCGCCCAGGCCGGTATCGCGGCTTTCACCGAATGGTTCCGGCACCCGGAGACCCCGCAGGCCATCTCGACCGACGTCTTCGGCACCGCCCCGCGCGAGCTGACCCGGGCGATCACCCTGCGCCAGACCGTGGAGATGGTGCGCACCACCATCGAGGTCATGGAGGCGGCGATCGAGGAGGTCGCCGCCCCCGGCGACGAGTCCGTCCTGCGTGAGGCGCTGCTCGTATACGCACGGGAGATCGCCTTCGCCACCGCCCAGGTCTACGCCCAGGCCGCCGAGGCCCGCGGCGCGTGGGACGCCCGCCTCGAATCGCTCGTCGTCAACGCGGTGCTGTCCGGCGAGGCCGACGAGGGCGCGGTCTCCCGCGCCGCGGCGCTCGGCTGGAACTCGCCCGAGCATGTGTGTGTGATCCTCGGCACCGCACCCGACGGGGACAGCGAACTGACCGTCGAGGCCATCCGCCGCGCCGCCCGGCACGCCAAGCTCCAGGTGCTGACGGGCGTGCTCGGCGACCGGCTCGTCGTCATCGCCGGCGGCAGCGACAACCCGCTGCACGTCGCCAAGGCGCTGATCGGCCCGTACGCGGCGGGTCCCGTCGTCGCCGGCCCGATCGTGCCCGACCTGCTGGCGGCGACCCGCTCCGCGCAGGCCGCCGCCGCCGGTCTCAAGGCGTGCTCTGCCTGGCAGGACGCCCCGCGGCCGGTTCTCGCGGACGATCTGCTGCCGGAGCGCGCCATCGCCTCCGACCCTTCTGCGCGTGAGCAGTTGGTGGAGGAGATCTACAGACCGCTGGAGGAAGCCGGCTCGGCCCTCCTGGAAACTCTGAGTGTCTATCTGGAGCAGGCGAGCAGCCTCGAAGGCGCCGCCAGAATGCTCTTCGTCCACCCCAACACCGTGCGCTACCGGCTCCGACGTGTGACAGACGTCACCGGCTGGTCACCCTCCGACGTGCGTTCGGCGTTCACTCTGCGAATCGCGCTGATCCTGGGGCGTCTGGCCGACGGGGATGCCCAGCCCTAGACTTTTGTTGAACACCGACAATTCCCCTGACGGTTCTTCGTCCCTGTCCCCACGGGCGGGAGAGGCCGTCCACAAGAGAGAGTGTGAGGGTGCTCGTACTCGTCGCTCCCGGCCAAGGCGCTCAGACGCCCGGCTTCCTGACTCCCTGGCTCGACCTCCCCGGCGCCGCCGACCGCATCGCGGCCTGGTCGGACGCCATCGGGCTCGACCTTGCCCACTACGGCACCAAGGCCGACGCGGACGAGATCCGCGACACCGCCGTTGCGCAGCCCCTGCTCGTCGCCGCCGGACTGCTGTCCGCTTCGGCGCTCGGTGAGGTGGCTCCCGGCGCGGTCGCCGGACACAGCGTCGGTGAGATCACCGCCGCCGCGTTCGCCGGTGTCATCGACGACACCTCCGCGCTGAAGCTCGTACGGGCCCGCGGCCTGGCGATGGCAGAGGCCGCCGCGATCACGGAGACCGGCATGTCGGCCATCCTCGGCGGTGAGCCCGACACGGTCGTGGCACACCTCGAGAAGCTCGGCCTCACCCCGGCCAACGTGAACGGCGCCGGGCAGATCGTCGCCGCCGGCACCGCCGAGCAGCTCGCCGCGCTCGCCGAGGACAAGCCGGAAGGCGTCCGCCGTGTCCTGCCGCTCAAGGTGGCCGGCGCGTTCCACACTCATCACATGGCACCCGCCGTCGCGAAGCTCGAGGAGGCCGCGAAGGCCCTCACGGTCTCCGCGCCGGCGGTCCCGTACGTCTCGAACAAGGACGGGCAGATCGTCGCCGACGGCGCCGACGTCATCTCCCGTCTCGTGGGTCAGGTCGCCAACCCGGTCCGCTGGGACCTGTGCATGGAGACCTTCAAGGAGCAGGGCGTCACCGCCCTGATCGAGGTCTGCCCCGGCGGCACGCTCACCGGCCTCGCCAAGCGCGCCCTGCCGGGCGTGCGGACGTCGGCGCTGAAGACCCCCGACGATCTCGACGCGGCCCGCGCGCTCGTCGCCGAGCTTTCAGCCTGACAAGGAGCCGTAGAGCATGTCGAAGATCAAGCCCAGCAAGGGCGCCCCGTACGCGCGCATCCTTGGTGTCGGCGGCTACCGTCCGACCCGGGTCGTGCCCAACGAGGTGATCCTCGAGAAGATCGACTCCTCCGACGAGTGGATCCGCTCCCGCTCGGGTATCGCCACCCGCCACTGGGCCTCCCCCGAGGAGACCGTGACCGCGATGTCGGTCGAGGCGTCGGGCAAGGCGATCGCGGACGCCGGGATCACCGCCGACCAGATCGGCGCCGTCGTCGTCTCCACCGTCTCGCACTTCAAGCAGACCCCGGCCGTTGCCACCGAGATCGCCGACAAGGTCGGCGCGGGCAAGCCCGCCGCGTTCGACATCTCCGCCGGCTGCGCGGGCTTCGGCTACGGCCTCACCCTCGCCAAGGGCATGATCGTCGAGGGCTCCGCGGAGTACGTGCTCGTCATCGGCGTCGAGCGGCTCAGCGACCTGACCGACCTGGAGGACCGCGCGACGGCCTTCCTGTTCGGCGACGGCGCGGGCGCGGTCGTCGTCGGCCCGTCCGACGAGCCGCACATCGGCCCCACGGTCTGGGGCTCGGAGGGCGACAAGTCCGAGACGATCAAGCAGACCGTGCCGTGGAACGACTTCCACCTCGGCGACGTCTCCCGCCTGCCGCTCAACGAGCGCGGCGAGATCAAGTTCCCCGCCATCACGCAGGAGGGCCAGGCGGTGTTCCGCTGGGCCGTCTTCGAGATGGCGAAGGTCGCGCAGCAGGCGCTCGACGCCGCCGGCATCAGCGCGGCCGACCTGGACGTCTTCATCCCGCACCAGGCCAATATGCGGATCATCGACTCGATGGTGAAGACCCTGAAGCTGCCGGAGCACGTCACGGTCGCCCGCGACGTGGAAACCACCGGCAACACCTCGGCCGCCTCGATCCCGCTCGCTATGGAGCGGCTCCTGGCGACCGGACAGGCGAAGAGCGGCGACACAGCGCTCGTCATCGGCTTCGGGGCGGGTCTCGTCTACGCCGCGACGGTCGTTACCCTCCCCTAGGCACCGTACGGATCTTCCGGACGGCTGTTGCCACACCCTCTGATACACACCGAAGGAGCGCCACCATGGCCGCCACGCAGGAAGAGATCGTCAAGGGTCTCGCCGAGATCGTCAACGAGATCGCCGGTATCCCGACCGAGGACGTCCAGCTGGACAAGTCCTTCACCGACGACCTCGACGTCGACTCGCTGTCCATGGTCGAGGTCGTCGTCGCCGCCGAAGAGCGCTTCGACGTCAAGATCCCCGACGAGGACGTCAAGAACCTGAAGACCGTCGGCGACGCCGCGGACTACATCGCAAAGCACCAGGCCTGAGTCTCACGTCGCGTTTGTCGCCACTCTCCGGTGGCGCCGTGAAAATTCAGCACCCTCTACACGTGGAGAAAGAATTCCTGTGAACTCGACCAATCGCACCGTGGTCGTCACCGGTATCGGCGCAACCACACCGTTGGGTGGCGACAGCGCATCGACCTGGGAAGGTCTCATCGCCGGGCGTTCCGGTGTGAAGCTGCTCGAGGGGGAGCGCTTCGCCGACCTGCCGGTGAAGATCGCGGCGACCGCCGCGGTCGACCCGGGCGAGGTCCTGCCGCGCCCGCTGGCCCGACGGCTGGACCGCTCCGCGCAGTTCGCGCTGATCGCGGCCCGCGAGGCGTGGGCCGACGCCGGCTACACCGCCCCCGCCGGCGAGGACGGGGCGATCGCCCCGGCCCGTCTCGGCACCGTCATCGCCTCCGGCATCGGCGGCGTGACGACTCTGCTCGACCAGTACGACGTGCTCAAGGAGAAGGGCGTACGCCGCGTCTCCCCGCACACCGTCCCCATGCTGATGCCCAACGGCCCCTCCGCCAACGTCGGCCTCGAGGTGAACGCCCAGGCGGGCGTGCACACCCCGGTCTCGGCGTGCGCGTCGGGCGCCGAGGCGATCGGCTACGCCGTCGAGATGATCCGCACCGGCCGTGCCGACGTGGTCGTCGCCGGCGGCACCGAGGCGGCGATCCACCCGCTGCCGATCGCGGCCTTCGCCAACATGATGGCGATGTCCAAGAACAACGACGAGCCGACGAAGGCCTCGCGCCCCTACGACACGGCCCGCGACGGCTTCGTCCTCGGCGAGGGCGCGGGCGTCGTGATCCTGGAGTCGGCCGAGCACGCCGCCGCACGCGGCGCGAAGGTCTACTGCGAGGTGCTGGGCCAGGGCCTGTCCGCGGACAGCCACCACATCGCGCAGCCGGAGCCGACCGGCCGCGGTATCGCGGCGGCGCTGCGGAACCTGCTCGAGACCACGGACCTCAAGCCGTCCGAGGTCGTGCACCTCAACGCGCACGCGACGTCGACGCCGCAGGGTGACGTCGCCGAGATCAAGGCGCTGCGCAGCGTGCTGGGCGACGACCTGGACCACGTCGCGGTCTCCGCGACCAAGTCCATGACGGGTCATCTGCTCGGCGGCGCGGGCGGCATCGAGACGGTGGCGACGGTGCTCGCGCTGCACCACCGCACGGCCCCGCCGACGATCAACGTCGACGAGCTCGACGAGACGGTGGACGCGGACATCGTGCGCGGCGAGCCCCGCGCGCTGCCCGAGGGCACGATCGCGGCGATCAACAACTCGTTCGGCTTCGGCGGCCACAACGTGGTGCTGGCGTTCCGCACCGTCTGACCTGCCTGACCCCGCTTCACGTGCGAGGCCCGTGCCCCTGGGGGCGCGGGCCTCTGCGCTCCCCCCTCCCCCCAAGACCGGGGCCAAGCCCCGGCCCCGTACGCCCTTCGGCCGTGCCCTCGGACTCCCCCTACGGCCCGACGGCCGTGCCCACCGGCGGATACGGGGCGTCCGACCCGGCCGAACAAACGGCGCTGCGCCCTGGGGGCAGCGCCGTTTGCGATGGTCGCCCGCGTCACTACTTGATGCACTTCGATCCGTAGTCGCACGGCTTCTTGATCAGGATGAGGCTTCCGCTGCCGCCCTGCGGGTACTGGAAGCTGACCGAGGGAGTCCTGATGCTTTCGAACCCGGTCTTGGGATCTGTGGGACCGGCTCCGAGCCCGCCTCCGGTGAGGAGGCGATTCAGCTTGGTTCCCGGTTTGGTGAACACCACGCTCTGAGCGAGACCTTCCTGCGCGAGGTCGAACCGGAAGTTCAGTGCCGCAGTGCCTTTGTCACCTTCGTACCACACGACGACGTCAACTCTTCCAGTGGAGCTGAACCCCAATCCTTGGTTGAACGAGTAGAAGGGATTCTTCCTGGCCGGCACCCGTACCGTCAGTTCGCCCACTCCTGCGTCGTTGAGGCGACGATCGTGAGTGATATGCGGAATGAACTGGACCGGCATGCCCCCGGACCGGAGACTGTCGGCGTAAGCCCGGTCATTGATGTAAATGGCCAGGGGGTAGATGTGGAACGCGCCCGGAATGTTCAAACCGGCAGCGGCGGCGTCAGGCGGTTCCCGCACCAGGACGCTCGGAATGTTCACCGTAGAGGTGGGCTGTGACACCGTGCCGTCGACGCTGAAGTTCTCATTGCAGACGTTGACGATCACAAATACACCGTCGTCTTCGCCCCCTACTCCGACTTCCGAGGCGGGCACGGGTTCGTATCCCTCCGGGAGGAGCGGAACGAGCTTGGCCTTGCTGACGCGAATGGCGTTGGCCATCTCGGTCGCGAACGACATCCGGTAGTTGTGAAGAACCTGGACACCTGACGTGGTGGCGGGTTCGGTTGATGTCCGATCGGCGCTGGACCGACAGGTGCTTGACACCTTCTCGGTACCGCCGGTGGTCGCTGACGCCGGTGCGGCCGCCAGCAGCGTCGCCCCGCCCAGCACCACGGCGCCGAGCCGGAGCAGCCACCTCCGGAACGCACTCCGGCGTTGGTACGAGGCGATCCGCCGGATCGCTTCCAGGGCGGTCAGCAAGACGAGCGGCCCGGCCGGCGCGGAGAGTTTCGGTCCTCGCCGACTTCTCGTCCGAAACGGATGCATGTAACCACCTCAGGTGTCGGGGTGCGCGGGCGTACTCGTCGCGGCCCGCGCTGGGCGGAGTGACAGTCGAGATCCATTTGGTGACATGTGGTGATGGGAGGCAACCGCTCAGTGGTCCGGGTTGCTGCAGACGGTCGACCGCCGGGCTGGCCGACCATATGCCGGGAGGCCGTCTGTCCTGGGTGCGGTACCGCCTCCAGCCGTGTCCATGGGCGGTACCGACGACGTCCGGCCGACCTGGCAGTGCCGGGCCGGGAGGTCGTGTCGAGTCGCTGATCCAGCGGTTCGTGTCCGGGTCGCGGAGTGTCGTCGCCGGACGTTCGTCGAGCAGGTGGACGGGCTGACCGAGATGTGTGCGCGTCGCACGCCGATGCGCCGGACGCTGGAGAGGCTCGCACTGGCCGTGACAGGATGCCCCGGCGCCCGGTCGGCCGCGCCCTACTTCGATACCGCCGACTCGCCGGACGAGATGACTTCTTGGCCCGGCAGGCGCTTCAGGCGCGGGGGCGTCTTCGGCCCCGCCGGCGATGGAGGCGCGGGGGTGCTCACACCACCTGGTGGAGCCACCGCACCGGCGCACCCTCCCCCGCGTACCGGAACGGCTCCAGTTCGTCGTCCCACGGCTTACCCAGCAGCTTCGCGATCTCCGCCTCGAGGTCCGTCTCGCCCTGCGTGGACCTCGCCAGAGCCGCCCGCAGACGGTCCTCGGGCACGAGGATGTCACCGTGCATGCCGGTCACCGCGTGGAAGATCCCGAGGTCCGGCGTGGCGCTGTAGCGCTCGCCCTCGGCGGTCGCGCACGGCTCCGCCGTCACCTCGAAGCGCAGCAGGTGCCAACCGCGCAGCGCGGACGCCAGCTTGGAGGCGGTGCCCACTTCCCCGCGCCAGGAGAATTCGGCTCTCCAGGTGCCGGGCGATGCGGGCTGGCGGATCCAGTCCAGCTGGACCCGTACGCCGAGCACGCCCGCGACCGCCCATTCGACGTGGGGGCACAGCGCGCGCGGTGCGGAGTGAACGTACAGAACGCCACGTGTCGTCACCGGGACCTCCAGTGTGGGACGAGGATCGCCTTCCCAGCGGCCTCAGTAAACAGCATCGGGAACAAGTCTCCGCAAAAGGGACGGCATGTGACGAGATGTAATTTACCGGCGCCGATGGGCGAGGTGGGCCTCTGGGTCGACGTGGCAAAAGTTACCGTGCAGAACGCGCCGAGGGGTGACGTAATGTCGGTCCTGGGGCCCGTACGCACCAAGCTTTCACCCGGCAGGAGGTCGGATGCCGGGTTTGTGGAGGGGAAAGTGACCTTGCGACAGCGGAGCCGGACGTTCCGGGCACGCACCGGCGTGGCGGCCGCGCTCGCCACCGCCGCGCTGGCGGCGGGCGTGCTGGCGGCATGTGACTCGTCGTCAGGATCATCCGGCCAGGATCCGTCGGCGACGTCCGCGCGTCCCTCCCCGAGCCCGAGCCCGACCCGCGTGTGGGACACCAGTCCACGCTCGCTGGCCGCGGTCGGCGACTCCATCACGCGCGGGTTCGACGCGTGCATGATCCTCGCCGACTGCCCCGAGGTTTCGTGGGCGACCGGTACGGACACCACGGTGAACAGCCTCGCCCTGCGCCTGCTCGGCCCGTCCGCCGTGGCGGAGCGCAGCTGGAACCTGGCCCGTTCCGGCGCCGACGCCTCCGACCTGCCGGAGCAGATGGCACGGGCCGCGGCCCACAAGCCGGAACTGGTCACGGTGATGGTCGGCGCGAACGACGCCTGCGCGGACACCGTGGACCGCATGACCCCCGTCGAGGACTTCCGGGCCTCCCTGGAGGCCGCCATGGCCGCGCTGCGCAAGGACGCCCCGAAGGCTCAGGTCTACGTCTCCAGCGTGCCGGACCTCAAGCGGCTGTGGTCGGCCGGCCGCGGCGACGCGCTGGGCAGCCGGATATGGGAACTGGGCATCTGCGCCTCGATGCTCGGTGACGCGCAGGACCTGAGCGTGCAGGCGCAGCAGCGCCGGGACACCGTCCAGCAGCGGGTCGTCGCGTACAACGGCGTGCTGGAGGACGTGTGCGCGGAGGACGACCGCTGCCGGTACGACGGTGGCGAGGTCTTCGACTACCGCTTCACGGGTGAGCAGTTGAGCCGCTGGGACTGGTTCCACCCCAGCAGGGACGGCCAGCAGCGGCTGGCGGAGATCGCCTACCGCAACATCACGGCCGCGCAGGCGCCAGGGGCCGGGTCGTAGGCCGCCTTTCGCCACCGCGGCCGGACGGCGATACTTCCGCCACCCGACGAAAGGAATCCCGTGCCCCGGATACGCGCCCGTCTGGACGTACTTGGTGTCGCCCTGCTCGCCTCCGCCGCGCTCACGCTCACGGCGTCCCCGCTCGTTTCCGCCGCCCCCTCCCCCGCCGCCGTCCCGCTCACGGTCGAGGAGCAGCGGCTCGGACGGGCCGTGCCGCAGGAGATCCTGCGGCGCAGCGGATTCGACTCCACGGCACCGGACTTCGTCCGGGCGCTGGAGGGCGCGACGTCGTACCGCCAGGCCGAGCGTGCCGTCCTTCGCCACGGGTCGGCGCTGTGGGAGCGGGCCGTGGACCGGGCGCAGGGCCGAGGCGCGGTACGGGGCGACCTGAGCCGGGACGACGACCGCCCCCTGTACTGGGCGCGGCTCGGGATGACCGCCGGCCTGCGGCAGTGGCAGCCCGCGTTCGACATGACCGCGGCGCAGCGGGCGCGCCTGCTGGACGGTCTGGAACGGTCCTCGCGCGGGCAGGACTCGATGGACTTCCCGCACGGCAAGGGCGTCAAGCGGATCGTGATGACGGGCTTCGACCCGTTCACGCTCGACCGGGACATCCGTATCAGCAACCCTTCCGGTGCGACCGCGCTCGCCCTCGACGGCACGTGGATCCGCACGGCGGACGGGCCGGCGAGGATCGAGACGGCCGTCTTCCCGGTGCGCTGGCAGGACTTCACCGACGGCACGGTCGAACGGACCCTCGAGGCCCGGCTCCCGGAGGCGGACCTGTTCACGACGGTCAGCCAGGGTCGGGTGGGCCGTATCGACATCGAGCGTTTCAACGGGGCCTGGCGGGGCGGCTTCCCGGACAACGACAACGTCTCGCGCCGGGAGACCGTGCCGGTGTCCGATCCCGCCTCGCAGCCCCAGTGGACGCCGACCTCGCTCCCGTACAAGGCGATCACCGCCGCGGACACGGGCCGCTTCCCGGTGTACGACAACACCTCCGTGACCGAGATACCGGCCGGTCAGACCGCCCCCGTGACCCGGCCTGACGGCCCGACCCCGGGCTCGACCGCACGGGCCGGAGGCGGCGGCGACTACCTGTCCAACGAGATCGCCTACCGCGCGACCCTGCTGCGCGACCGGCTCGGCCTGGACATCCCCGGCGGTCATGTGCACACCCCGGTGCTCCAATTCGCGGCGGACAACACGACGGAGACAACCGACCCTGAGTTCGTCCGCAACCGGCTGGACATCATCGCCCAGGTCCGCGAGATCATCCGGGTGGCTGCAGAGAACAACGGGACGGGATGACGGACACATGAAGATCGCGGCGGGGCAGTTCACCTCGGTACCGGGCGACATCGGGGCGAACGTCGACAGCATGCGGGGGCTGGTGCGGGCGGCGGCCGGGCAGGGGGCCGCCCTGGTCGCCTTCTGCGAGCTGGCGGTCACCGGCTACGACCTGGAGCTGATCGCCGGACGTCCCGAGCTGTGGCTGTCGAAGGACGATCCCCGGCTGGAACCGCTGCGGGAGGCGTGCCGGACGACGTCGACCGCGGCGCTCGTCGGCTGCGCGGCCCGCACGTCCGGGCCCCGCCCCACGATCACGGCGCTGGTGATCGGCCCGGACGGCGAGCTGCTCGCCCGCTACGACAAGACGCACCTGTACGGCGAGGAGAACGACGTCTTCACGGCCGGTACGCGGGACGGCCGTTTCACCCTCGACGGCGTCCGGTTCGCGGTGGCGGTCTGCTACGACAACCGCTTCCCCGACGTGGCGGAGCGCGCGAAGGCCGACGGCTGCCAGGTGTACGTGGCCAGTTCGGTGCTCGACGAGCACAACGACTCGTTCGAGCGGGTCTATCCCGTCCGGGCCAGGGACAACGCCCTGCCGGTGCTGCTCGCCAACGCGGTGGGGCCGTCCGGCGTCGGTGACTGCCTGGGCGGCAGCGCCCTATGGGGTCCTGACGGCGCGCTGCTCGCCACGGCAGGGACCGAAGCCCCCGCCCTCGCGGTGGCGCGGATCCCGGCCGCCCGGTCCGCCGCCGGGCCGGACCACGCCGGCCCGGAGCGCCTGGAGCGCTAGTCCGCCTTGCGGAAGGTGTGGGGGCCCGGCTGCGCCGGCTCCGGATCGGCTGCCGGGTCCGGCACGAGGTCCCGGGCCATCAGCGTCGCGCCCGCCACCGCGCCCGGCATCAGGAAGACCGCGACGAACGGGACGAGGAACGCCAGCGTCAGCGGCACGCCGAAGCCCAGCGTGCGCATCCGGCGGCCCCTCAGAAGGGCGAGGCGGTCCTTGAGTTCGATGCCGCGCCGCTGGAGGGCCACCGCCGTCAGCTCCTCCGCGAGGAAGAAGCCGGAGACGCAGAAGCCGATCACCGGAACCACCGTCTGCCCGACGACCGGGATGAAACCGCAGGCGAAGAGCAGCACGCCGTAGCAGACCACGCGCAGCACGACCCGTAGCGAGTCCCTGGCGGAGATCCACAGTTCACGCCAGAGCGGCAGCCCGGAGTGGGGCACGTCGCCGCCCTCGGAGCGGTCGACCTGCTCGGAGAGGTTCTCGTAGAAGGGCTGGCCGACCAGGAGCGTCACGGCCGTGAAGGTGATGACGGCCACGAACAGCCCGAAAGCGAACAGCAGTGCGGTGAGCGTGCCGCGGAAGATACCGAGCCAGGGCGAGGACCAGTCGTCGGCGAAGGGGGTCGCCCAGGCGGTCACGTCGTCAGCGCCGAGGACGAGTCCGACGAGCGCGGCCGTGTAGAGCACCAGGGTCACGAGTCCGGGCAGCAGGCCGAAACCGAACCACCGGCCGTGGCCGGCGACCCAGCGCTGGCCCTTCATCAAGTACCCGAAACCCACCCCGAGATCACGCATGCGCACACCTTATCGGGGTGCCTCTTGTTGTTCGGCAGCCGAACCGGTAGACCGTGCGTACTGATCTTGTGACGATTCCTTCCGACCCACGGAGGCTCGAACCGCATGGGCTCACCCCGCCCCGTACTGATCACCGCCACCCTCGCCGCGGCACTCGCCGGCGCTCTGCTCGCGCCGTTGCCGGGCGCCGTGGCCGCTCCCGCGGAGGACCGGCCCCAGCCGCACCCCGTGAGAGAAGGGAGCCGCGACGCGCCCACGACGGCGGCCAGGGCGCCGCTCTCCGCGACCGCCGGCGCGCTCACCGACGAGACCCGCGACCTCACCGGGGAGGGCGGATACCCGCGAAGGACCGCACTCGAGGTCCCGCCGGAGAACCCGGCCGACAAGTCGATAAAACTGGGCCTCGCTCCCTATCACTCCCTCGCCCCGCGGCTCAACGCCCTCCAAGAACTGAGCAACCGGGTCAGCGTCGAGGTCGCCGGCCACTCCGCAGGCGGTCGCGAGCTGTACCTGGTCACCGTCACCGCGCCGGAGAGCGCCGCCCAGGCGCGCGACCAGGAGCGGATGCGGGAGCGCATCGAGAACTCGCCCGCCGCCGCGGCCGAGGACCGGAACATCAAGTCGCGCTACAAGACGCCGGTGTTCATCAACAACAACATCCACGGCAACGAGTGGGAGGGCACGGACGCCGCCCTGAAGCTCATCGAGGAACTGGCGACGGCCAAGGACGCGAAGACCGCCGACCTGCTCGCCAAGAACCGCGTCTACCTGAACGTCACGGCCAACCCGGACGGCAGGATCGCCGGAACCCGCGCCAACGCCGGCGGCTTCGACCTCAACCGCGACTTCATCACCGCCACGCAGCCCGAGACACGGGCGATCCGGCAGATCGCGATCGACAAACAACCTGCCGTGATGCTCGACCTGCACGGATACGTCAACGGCACACTGATCGAGCCGACCACCCCACCGCACGGTGAGAACTACGAGTACGACCTGTTCCTGAAGAACTCCTACGCGAACGCGCTCGGGATGGAGAAGGCCGTCAACGGCCTCGGCTACACGGCTGAGAAGGACGGTGTGCGTCCTGCCGTGATCCCCTTCCGGGACCAGGAGGAGGGCTGGGACGACTGGCCGCCCATCTTCACCCCGCAGTACATGCCATTCCAGGGCGCTGTCGCCTCGCACACCATCGAGTTCCCGATGGCCGTCAACAACAACGCGTACAACACGCTGCCGGTCGAGGAACTGCGCCGCAGGGCCGCGATCAACACCGACATCGCGGGCGCGGCCATGCGCGCGACGCTCGACCACACCCACGCGCACCGCACCTCGGTGCTGGCCGACCAGATCGAGACGTTCCGCAGGGGCGCTGCCGGCGAGCCGCAGCGGCCCGTCTCCGAGGAGACCGTCCCGGGTGTGCCGGGCATCGGCCCCGAGGACGTCTACACCACGAAATTCCCGAGGGCGTACGTCGTTCCCGCCGGGCGTTCGCAGCGGTCGGCGACCGCGGCGGCCCGGCTGGTCGACCACCTTGTCGCCAACGACGTCGGGGTGGAGCGGGCGCTCACCGCGTTCCGGCTCGCGGGCCGCACGTACCCCGCCGGGTCGTACATCGTCGACATGCACCAGCCCAAGCGGGGCATCGCCAATGTGATCCTCGCCGACGGCCGCGACATCAGCGCGGACGTCGGAGCCATGTACGACATCTCGGGCTGGAGCCTCGGCCTGCTGTGGGGCGCGGACGTGGACGCCGCCGCCTCCGGCGACCTGCGGGTCCGCACCCGTACGGTCCACGCCGCGGCACCCACCGGACACGTCGCTCCGAGCGGCGACCTCCGGCTGCGCCTGGACGACCCCAAGGAGCTGGCCGCTCTCAACTCCCTGCTGAAGCAGGGCGTCGAGGTCCGGCGCGCCACCGACGGCTCGGCGATCGTGCCGGGCTCGGCGCGTGGCCGGGCGGCGGTGCTCGCGGACCGGCTGGGCGTGACGTTCCACGCCACGCGGGAGAAGGGCACGACAGCGCTGGAGCGGACCAGGGTCGCCGCGGCCGTCACGGCGGGCGAGCTGTTCGCGCTGCGCGAGATGGGCTTCGACGTGGTGCCGGTCTCCACGGCGGTGCTGAACGCGGGCTTCGACTGGTCGACGGCCGATGTGCTGTACGTGTCGTCCGGGCTGGACCACGCGAAGCTGACCCCCGCCGCCCGCGTCGCGTTCGAGGCGAGCGGCGTCGGTGTGGTCGGGCTCGGTGAGCAGGGCGCGGCGTTCAACGAGGCGGCGTCACTCCTCGACGTCACGGCAGTGGCGGGCAACGGCGACGCCAACGGTGTGGTGCGGGTGCGGAACACGGGCGGCCCCATCACGGGCGGCGCTCCGGCGCACACCTTCGTCTACTCGCCGATGTGGTTCACCGGGGCGGGCGCCGGTGTGCGCGTCGACCAGTCGTACGCCACGGGCAACCCGCTGGTGTCCGGCCACTGGCGCGACACTGAGCAGGGCACGGGCGGGCCGGGCGACGCCGCGGGCCACGCCGCTGTGGTCTCCGGGACGTCGTCGGCCGGCACGCCGGTGGCGCTGTTCGGCACGGAGCCGATGTTCCGGGCGCACCCGAAGGGTGTCTTCGCGCAGATCGGCCGGGCGCTGCTGACCCGCTGATCCCCCTCACAGGCCGCAGGGCCGCACCCCGCCGGGGTGCGGCCCTGCGTCACGCTCGGCGCCGCCGGTCAGACCGCGAGGTCGACCGTGATGTTGCCACGGGTCGCCTTGGAGTACGGGCAGACCTGGTGGGCCTTCTCGAGAAGGTCCTTGGCGGTGGCGGCGTCCACGTTCGGGATGGTCGCGGAGATCTTGACGATGATGCCGAAGCCGTCGTCGTTCTTCCCGATGCCGACCTCGGCGGTGACCGTCGAGCCGGAGATGTCCGCCTTCTCCTGGCGGGCGACGACACCGAGGGCACCTTGGAAGCAGGCGCTGTACCCGGCGGCGAAGAGCTGCTCCGGGTTGGTGCCGGCACCGCTGCCGCCCATCTCCTTGGGCGGGTTGACCACGACGTCGAGTTGGCCGTCGTGCGTGGCGACACGGCCGTCCCGGCCGTTCTCCGCCGTGGCCACCGCGGTGTAGAGCACGTCGGACTGCTGGATGGACATGAAGTCTTCCTCCTGCTGGTTCGCCGCGACTCGCGCCCACGATCGCGACGGCTGGGCAAGAGCCTAACGGGTGAATCAGCCGGCGAGAGAAACGATCATCTTGCCGGTGTTCTCTCCGCGGAGCAGTCCGACGAAGGCCTCGTAGCCGTTCTCGATGCCCTCGACGACGGTCTCGTTGTACTTGAGCTCACCGGAGGCGATCCAGCCCGCCACGTCCTGCACGAACTGCGGCTGAAGCGCGGTGTGGTCGTTCACCAGCATGCCCTGGAGGCGCAGCCGCTTGCCGATGACGAGCGCGAGGTTGCGCGGGCCGGGGGTCGGCTCGGTGTCGTTGTACTGGGCGATCATTCCGCAGATGGTCGCCCGGCCGCCGACGTTGAACGACGAGATCGCCGCCTCGAGGTGCTCGCCGCCGACGTTGTCGAAGTAGACGTCGATGCCGTCGGGGGCGGCCTCCTTCAGCTGCGCGGCCACGGGGCCGTTCTTGTAGTTGAAGGCCGCGTCGAAGCCGTACTCCTCGACGAGGAGCTTGACCTTCTCGTCCGAGCCGGCCGAGCCGATGACGCGCGAGGCGCCCTTGATCCGGGCCATCTGGCCGACCTGGCCGCCGACGGCACCCGCGGCGCCGGAGACGAACACGGCGTCGCCCTCCTTGAAGGACGCGACATCGAACAGGCCCGCGTAGGCGGTGAGGCCGGTCATGCCGAGCACTCCGAGGTAGGCGGAGAGCGGTGCGAGCGAGGCGTCGACCTTGGTGGCGTGCTTGGCCGGCACCTCCGCGTACTCCCGCCAGCCGAGGCCGTGCAGCACGTGGTCGCCGACGGCGAAGCCCTCCGCGTTCGAAGCGACGACCTCGCCGACCGCGCCGCCGTCCATGGGCCGGTCGAGCTGGAAGGGCGGGACGTACGACTTCACGTCGTTCATCCGGCCGCGCATGTAGGGATCGACGGAGAAGTGGAGGTTCCGCACGAGGATGCGGCCCTCCCCGGGCTCGGTGACGGGCGCGTCGCGCAGCGCGAAGTCCTCGGCCTTGGGCCAGCCGTGCGGGCGGGCGACAAGGTGCCATTCACGGCCGGACGCGGGAAGTGCGGACATGCTGCGTTCCTCCTAGAAAAGCTTCATTACCTGAAACAACCATGCGCCTGAATATTTCAGGTTGTCAAGTATCGGGTTATCCTGATGCGCATGGCCGCCCAGCGAACAGATCCCCTGACCCTCGAGGTCGTCGAGCTCATCGGCACCGTCGTGGCGCGTTACCACGAGGAGTACGAGCAGGCCGCGGCCGAGCACTCCCTCACGGGGGCGCAGGCCCGTGTGCTGGGGCTGCTCTCCATGGAGCCCACTCCCATGCGCCGTATCGCCCAGAAGCTGAGGTGCGAGCCGTCGAACGTGACGGGGATCGTGGACCGGCTCGAGGCACGTGGCCTGGTCGAGCGCCGCCCCGACCCGGCCGACCGCAGGGTGAAGATCGCCGCTGCCACCCAGGAGGGCCGCAGCACGGCACGCCGGCTGCGGGATTCGCTGGACTTCGCGCGCGAGCCCCTGGCGCAGCTGACGGCGGTCGAGCGTTCGGTGCTGCGGGACCTGCTCAGACGGATGCTGGGCGAGGACGTGCCGGAGCCGCCCGCCGCCGGTTCCTGAAGCCCCCGGGCCGCCGGGCACCCGGGAGGCGCCCGGACGGACACGGCGCGGGTGCGGAGGTCAGGTCCGTCCCGACCCTAGACGCACCAGAACAGAAAGCGGCTGCACGTCTCGCTCGGCGTCGGCTCCGGAGGCGGCGGGTCCTGCTGGCCCGGCTCCTCGGGATCGGCCGGGCCGGACGAGGTCCCGCCCGTGCTCCCGGGCCCCTCGCTGCTCCCGGGGTCGCCGGAGGACGACGCGGAAGGGGATGCGTCGCCGCTCGGCCCGGCCTCCGACGGCTCGCCGCTCCCGGCGCCCGGGCCCGTACGGCCCGAGCCGTCGCCACCGTCGCCCTCGCCACCACCGCCCGCCCGGGACTTCCCCGGCCGCGGCGAGGACGACTTCGTGACGGCCGGCTCCTTCACATGGCCGGGGGCGTCCGGCGACTCTTCTGAGGCCGTCGGGTCCGGCATCTCCGACTCGACGACCGGATCCTCCTTGACCGCCGTCGCCGCGCCGTCGTCGCCGGAGTCCTCCATGGCCAGCTCCGCCAGGCTCAGCGCCCCGGCCGCCAGCACGAGGCCGAGCGTCCCGAGCATCACCTTGCGACCGCGCCGCTTACGGGCACGGCGGCCTGCGGGCTTGCGCCGCGACGGGGCCTGACGGCGCGAACGGCGCGGCCCGGTGCTGTCCGCGGGCTCGCTCACCACGTCCAGTTCGTAGACGTGGTCGGGCTCGGGAGCACGGGGGCTGTGGTGGCGGAGCTCCTCGACCGGTGTGCCGCACCCGGCACAGGCCAGGGCGCCGTTGAGGTGCCGTCCGCACGGGTGGCAGTAATCCATGGCGCCCGCAGATTATTCGGCGACCGGGCACCTGCGGTGGGTCAGCCTGTGCAGATCCTGTGTGGAAAGCTCGATTCCGCGGCGAGCCGACTCGCCGCGGTTGACGCCGCCGACCGGGCAGGATGTCGGCCATGACCCCTGACGCCCGCTTCGGACCGCTCGATTTCCAACTGGTGCTGCTGCGCCGGATGGCCGACTTCCAGCCGGGTCTCGCGGAGGACGCGCGGCACGCCCTGGGCGCGTCACTCGCGGAGCAGCGCGAGGCCAATCGGCGCTGGCAGGCGATGCTGCGTGCACGCGGATCGCGCGGCGCGCTGTCGCGTTACCGCTCGGTGCTCGGCGAACCCGAACAGGTCGTCCGGCGGCGGATCGGCGACCTGGAGTGCGACGCCCTGCTGTGGCGACTGCCCCTCTGGCCGGACCTGCGCTTCGAAGTACTGGCCGCCGGCAACGGTGCCGTGTGGAACGAATGGCTGGTGCGCGCACCGGGAGCCGCCGGCCCCGAACTGCGCACCGCGGACGACCTGGTGCCCTGGTCGTGCACCGTCGACGAGGTGGCGAAGGCCTTCCCGCCGGCCCGTCCCATGGAGGGCTCCGCACCGACCAGATGGCGGCTCTCGTTCACCCTGCCCGGTGGCGAGATGTGCGTCGCCGAGTTCACCTGGGGCCTGCTGCAACGCCTCGTGGACTGATCTGTCGGCCCGTCAGGTACGTACCCCCGACCGGCGCAGCCCAGCGCGCGCCCCGCCCGCGGCGATCGCACGATGCGAACACGTACCGCAGTCGGGAGGACCGCCGTGACCGTCAGCCTTGAGCAGTTGCGCCGTTGCCATGTGGCAGTCGATCTGGGCGCCGCCAGGACCCGCGTCTTCGTCAAGGGCGTCGGCCTTGTCGTCGACGAACCGAGCGTCGCCGCCGTGAACACCCGGACGGGGGCGCTGATCGCGGTCGGCGAGCTCGCCGAGAAGATGACCGGCCGCACTCCCGACTACATCCGCGTCGCGCGCCCCGTCTCCGGCGGCACGGTCGTCGACATCGACATGGCCCAGCGGATGCTGCGTCATCTGCTCGGCGAGAAGCTCCGCCGGCAGCTGCGCCGCAAGCCCCGGCTCCGCGCGGCCGCCAGCACCCCGCACGACAGCGACCCGCTCGCCCAGCGCGCCACCGTCGAGACCCTGGTCGGCCTCGGCGCCCGTCGGGTCGAGCTGGTGGACACCCTGATCGCGGCGGCCGTCGGCTGCGGCCTCCCGGTGGAGCAGCCGAGCGCGACGATGATCATGGTGTGCGGCGCCGCGACCACCCAGATCGCCGTCCTGTCCCTCGGCTCGATCGTCACCGCCACCCGCATCCCCATCGGCGGCAACGCCATCGAACACGCGGTGATCCAGCACCTGCGCCACCGGCACGAGCTGATGCTTCCCAGTCAGTCCGTACGGCCGCTCCAGGTCGCCCTGCACGGCAACGGCCTCACTTCGCAGGGTCCGGAAGTGACGGAGATCCACGGCCGGGACGTCGCCACGGGCCTCGCCCGCTCCGTCCGCGTCGACACGGCGGCCGTGCGGGAGGCGATCCACACCCCGCTCACCTCGGTGCTCGACGGGATCGGCAAGGTGCTCCGGGACTGCCCGCCGGACCTCGTCGCCGACCTCGTCGACCGCGGCATCATGATGGTCGGCGGCAGCGCTCTGCTGCCGGGCCTGGACCAGATGTTGCACAACGCCACCGGGATGACGGTCACCATCGCGGAACGGCCCGACACCTGCACGGTGCAGGGGCTCGGCGCGATGCTCGAGGGCCGGATCCAGCCCTTGGACTTCGAATCGCTCGCCATGGCCGACTGACACGGCACTGGAGACGGGACGGTGACCACCGGTCCCGAGGACCCCGGGGCCGGCCCGGGCACAGGCGGCCCGGACGGCCCCGACGGACCCCACGCGAGCGAACCGGACACCCCGGGCCGTCCGGGGCAGCGGGCTGCCGGGGTGCCGCGGCTGGCGGCGCTCCTCGAGGCGGTGACCGGCATCGGCACGGACCTCGATCTGCGCACCACCCTCCAGCAGATCGTGGACACCGCCGCCGTACTGACCGGTGCGCACGGCGCATCCCTGGGCGTGGCCGACCCCGAGCGGGGCGGCGTCGCCGAACGGTTCACGGCCACGGATGCCGGCGCGGGGCACGGCCCCCGGCCGGCAGGCGGCCCTCCCTCCCCGGCGGACGCACCCACGGCAGGCCCCGAGCCGCTGCGCATCCCGATCAGGGTGGACACCGAGATGTTCGGCGACCTGCGCCTGACCCCACGGGACGGCGACGCGTTCACCGAGGAGGACCTGGCACTGCTGCAGGTACTCGCGGCGCAGGCCGGTATCGCCATCGGTAACGCACGGCTGCACGAGACCGCCCGGCAGCGCGAGCGGTGGATCGAGGGCGCGGCGGCCGTCACCAACGCGCTGCTCACCGGCGAAAGCGCCGACGACGCGCTGATGACCGTGGCCGAGCAGGCACGCGACCTCGCCGATGCCGCCGCCGGCGTGGTGCTCCAGCCCACCGAAGAGGGCGGCATGGAGATCGTCACGGCCTCCACCCTCGACGACCCGCGGGACATCGTCGGCACGACCATCCGGCCCGGTTCGCCGGTGCTCGCCCAACTCCTCAGCGGGGAAGCGGTGTTCATCGAAGACTCCGCCACCGACCCCCGGATGACCACCCCTGTCCGCAGCCGTTTCGGGCCGAGCATGATGCTGCCGCTGCAGAGCGGCGGGCGACTGATCGGCACGCTGGCACTGCCGCGGCGGCGGGGCGGCCGCCCGTACACCGGGCTGGAACGGCTGCTGGCCACCCAGTTCGCCTCCCAGGCCGCCCTGGCGCTGGTGCTCGCGGACGCCCGGCACAACCGCGAGCAGCTCGCCGTGTACGAGGACCGGGACCGGATCGCCCGGGATCTCCACGACCTCGTCGTCCAGCGGCTGTTCGCCACCGAGATGATGCTCGAGTCGACGCGCCGGCGGGCCGAGGCCGGGTCGACGGACCGGTTGCTGAGCCAGGCCGTCGACGAGCTCGACTCGACCATCCAGGAGGTGCGGACCACGATCTTCGCCCTCCAGCAGCCGCCCGCCGACGCGCCGGCGACCTTCAGGGGCCAGGTGCTGCGCGAGACCCGCGGGGCGGCCGTGCCGCTCGGTGTGCTGCCGTCGGTGCACTTCAGCGGCGCCGTCGACACCCTGCTCCAGGACCCGGTGGACCGCGAGCTGCTGGCGGCCCTGCGCGGTGCTCTGGCCGCCGCGCACCGCAGGAGCGACGTCTCGTCGGTCGATGTGCACGTCGACGCGACGGTTCGGCTGCCGGACGGACGCCAGGGGGTCCGGCTGACGGTGACGGACGACGGCCTGGACGACGAGGGCACCAGGGGTACGACGCTGACCTGGCACAGCCCGCTGTAGTACGCGCCCCGAGCCGGGCGCTGTGGTGCGGGGCCGGCCGGGAGTGGGCCGGACCCGGGCACGGAGGCAGCGCCGTCCCGGCCCGCACGCCCCGGAGCGGGCCGGGGTCCGGGCGCGGAAGCAGCGCCGGCCTCGGCCCACAGGTCCCGGATACCGGAAGCCTCACCGTCCTCGCCCCGGAGCGGCCCCGGGCCGGGGAAGCCACGCCGCCCCGGTCCGGGCCCGGCCCGGAAGCGTCGGCGGGCGGCAGAGGCCGTCACCGCCCGGCCGGCCGGCCTCCCCCGTGGACGCCGGCCGGGCGGCGGTGTTCCCCCGTCGGCCGTCGCCGATCCTGCCGGACTCGAGGGATCCGGCGCATCGTTCCCTGGAGGGAGCCGCCCGCCCGGCGGCTCCTCCGCGTGGGGGAGACAATGGCCGTCCCGGGAAACCCGCCGGGTGCGGCATAGGACGACACCAGGAGGCCGACGAGTGAGTTCCCTCTTCCCAGCGCTGGCGACGACCGCCACCGGCACCGACCGGACAGCCCTCCGGTTCGGCGAACGGTCGCTGACCTACGGGCAGTTGCGCGGCGCGGCGGGAGCCCTGGCGCAACGGATCGGCGGGGCGGAGCGGGTCGCGCTGTGGGCCGGCCCCACCCTCGAGACCGCGGTCGGTGTGGTGGCCGCGCTGCTGGCAGGCGTACCGGTCGTGCCGTTGAACCCGCGGACCGGTGACCGGGAACTGGCGCACATCGTGGCGGACAGCGGGCCCACCGCGGTGCTCGCCGCCCCGGAAGATCAACTGCCCGCGCCCCTGCACCCGTTGAGGCGGGTCGACATCACGGTGACGGGCGCGGCGGGCGAGCTGCCCCCGGAGCCGGCGGCCGAATCCCCCGCGCTGATCGTCTACACCTCCGGCACCACCGGCCCGCCCAAGGGCGCGGTGCTGCCCCGGCGGGCGGTAGCCGCCTCGCTCGACGCCTTGCAGGACGCCTGGCAGTGGGGCTCCGACGACGTCCTGGTGCACGCCCTGCCGCTGTTCCATGTGCACGGGCTGATCCTCGGCGTCCTCGGACCGCTGCGCCGCGGCGGCGAAGTGCGTCATCTGGGCCGCTTCAGTCCGGAGGGCGTGGCACGTGAGCTGGGCTCGGGCGGCACGATGCTCTTCGGCGTGCCCACGATGTACCACCGGCTGGCGGAGGCGCTCGACGGCGACGCCGAGCTGACGAAGGCGCTGTCCGGCGCGCGGCTGCTGGTCTCCGGTTCGGCCGCCCTGCCGCTGCCCGACCACGCCCGCATCGCGGAGGCGACGGGGCGCCGGGTGATCGAGCGGTACGGGATGACGGAGACCCTGATGAACACCAGCGTCCGCGTCGACGGCGAGGCCCGTCCGGGCACCGTCGGCGTGCCGCTGCGCGGCGTGGAGCTGCGGCTGGTGGACGAGGACGGCACGGAGATCGCCGCACGCGACGGCGAGACGATCGGCGAGATCCAGGTGCGCGGCGACAATCTGTTCACCGAGTACCTGAACCGCCCCGACGCCACGGCCGCCGCCTTCGACGGGGACTGGTTCCGCACCGGCGACATGGCCGTGCGCGAGCCGGACGGCTACGTGCGCATCGTCGGCAGGAAGAGCACCGACCTGATCAAAAGCGGCGGCTACAAGATCGGGGCGGGCGAGATCGAGAACGTGCTGCTCGACCATCCGGCCGTCCGCGAGGCCGCGGTGACCGGCGAGCCCGACGCGGACCTGGGCGAGCGGGTGGTCGCCTGGATCGTCGCCGCCGACCCCGCGGACCCGCCGTCGGCGGAGGAGCTGACCGCCCACGTCGCCTCCCAACTCGCCCCGCACAAGCGGCCACGGACGGTCCGGTTCCTCGACGTCCTGCCGCGCAACGACATGGGCAAGATCATGAAGCGGGCGCTCCATGGCTGAGCGTGTGTCCGCCCGCGAGGCGATCGCCCTGGTCAGCGAAGGCTTCACCGAGCAGGAGCTCGCCGACCTGCCCGACGCGGGCGACGGCCCGCTCGGCTGGGAGGGCTACGGCGCACAGCGGGACCGCGCCTCACGCCGGACCGGTTCGGCCGAGTCCGTCGTCTACGGCACGGCGGTGCTCGGCGGCGCCGAATGCGTGCTGATCTCCTTCGAGTTCGGCTTCCTCGGCGGTTCACTGAGCGAGCGGGCCGGGGACCGGCTGGAGGCCGCGTACGGACTGGCCCGTGAGCGCCGGCTGCCGCTCGTCTCGCTGATCGCGACCGGCGGCAGCCGGATGCAGGAGGGGATGATCGCGCTCGGCCAGCTCCAGCGGGTCGCCCGTGCGTCGGTGCTGCTGCGGGAGGCGGGCGTGGCGCACATCGCCGTGCTCCGCGATCCGACGACCGGCGGCGGCTGGGCCACGCTCGGCGCGGGCGCCGACGTCATCCTGGCGCTGCCCGGCGCTCAGGTCGGCTTCGCCGGCTCGCGCGTGCGTCCGGCGGACGCGGACCCGGCCGCGTACACGGCGGAGGGACAGCTCGCGGCGGGTCAGGTCGACGCCGTCGTCGCTCCCGGCTCCCTGCGCGACACGCTCGCGTTCTGGGTGAAGGCGCTCGCCCCTGCGAACCCGGCCGGGGAACGGGAACCCGTGGACCCGCCGCGGGCGCTGGGCGCCGGCGGGGAGCCTGCGCGTACCGGATGGGACGCCGTACGGCAGGCGCGCGGTGCGGACAGGCCACGGGCCGAGGCGTACCTCGACGACTACTTCACGCGCCGCGAGCCGCTGCGCGGCGACCGGTGCGGCGGTGAGGACCCCGGCATGCTCTGCGGGGTGGGGCTGCGGGACGGGCGGCCTGTCGCGTACGTCGCCCAGGGCGGAACCGCGACCAGGCCGGCCGGTTACCGCACCGCCGCCCGGGTCGTGAGGCTCGCCGACCGGCTGGGACTGCCGGTGCTGACGCTGATCGACACCCCGGGGGCCGCCAACGACGCGGAGGCGGAACGCTCCGGCGCCGGCGCGGCCATCGCCGAGCTGTTCACGGCTGTCGCCGCCGCGCGCACACCGCTGACCGGCCTGCTCATCGGCGAGGGCGGCTCCGGGGGCGCGCTGGCGCTGGCCGCGCCGGGCAACACGTGGGCCACGCCGGCGAGTTATTTCTCCGTCATCGCCCCGGAGCTCGCCGCCGCGATCCTCAAGCGCTCCCCCGACCAGGTGCCGCACCTCGCGGACCAGCTTCGGCTGCGCCCCGAGGACCTGGTCGAGCTGGGCGTGGTGCGGGGCATCGTGGGGCCCGCGTGACGGCGGGAGGCCCGGTACGGAGCACGTACCGGGCCTCCCTTTGCCGGCGGGCTACTTCACACCCACCGCACGGATGATTTCCTGCTGCACCGAGCCGCCCTTGTCGTCCTTCGCGGAGGCCCGGACCGAGATGTACTGCGCGTCCGCCGGGACCCGGACCGTGCCCTCCCAGGCCGCGGACCTGCCCCGGGCGCCGTCGAGTTCCACGGCCGTCCAGGTCTTCCCGTCGTCGAACGACACCTCCAGCGACCCGCCGCCGATCCGGCCGGTGTCCGCCGCGCCCTCGACGTACTCGGCGAAGATCCCGAGACCGAGGCGCTTGCCGGCCCGGACGTCACCGCGCAGGTCGGTGTCGACGTCGAAGCCGAGGTTGAGCATCGGCAGCACGGTCCGCCGGTCGGCCGGCGTCTCGGCGGAGCGGACGGTCCACTCGGTGTGGCCCTTCGTCGCCAGCCGCCACCGTTCGGCGTCCAGGGTGGTGTCGGTGACCACCCTGTACGTCTTCTCCGCCGGGTCGGCACCCCAGGCGTAGGCGCCCGAGCTCATCTTGCGGTCCACCAGCTCGCCGTCCGCGTACACCTCGGTGAACTGCGTCATCGACGCATCGCTCCACACGTCGCCGAAGCCGGTGTGGTCGGGGCCGGAGTCGCCCCAGCCGGGCGTGTTGAACTCGAGGTTGTTGCCCGTCCGGGTCTGTCCCCAGCCGAGTCCGGTGCCCAGCCACGGGTGCAGCACCGGCTTGAACCAGTTGAGCTCGGAGCGGCTGCCGCCCTGGTAGACGGGGGTGCCGCTGCGCTGCTCGAGGGCGCCGGGGCCGTTGGTGACGGACTCGTGCCAGCGCTGGCCGGGACCGGTGCTGACGTAGTCGGTGCGCTCGACGGGGAAGGCGATCTTCTCGGCGAAGCCGAAGCCGACGGGGAAGGTGTCGGTGATCGAGTAGCGGAACTCGCCGCCGTCCGCGGGCTTCGCCGCGTGGAACCTGCTGTCGAGCACGGCCAGCTCACCCTTGCCGGGCCGGTAAAGGAGGTCGCGGTCCGGTACGGCGCCGGGGTGGCCCTCCGAGAGGTCGTACACGTACGGCGTGTACTGCGTGCCGGTCAGTTCGAGGCGCTCGTGGCGGCGGGCCGCCTCCCGCAGACGGGCGCCGTCCGCCGCGTCGACGGTGGCGACGTGAAGCGGCCGGTCCTCGTAGCTCTCCGTGCCGAACCACGCCATCAGCCGGCCGGGCGCGTCGTCGGTGACGAACAGAACCTTCGCCCCCGCGTCCTGGGCGTTCTGGGCGAGCTGCGCGGGGCCGACCGCGCCCGTGTGGTGGACGACGACCGCCTTGCCGCGGACGTCCGTGCCCGCGTAGTCGGCCGTGGTTCCCGCGCCCGCGTCGACGACGTCGAGCCGTTGCTTCCCGTCGAGGACGGCCGTGCCGGCCTGGAGCCGGGCTCCGCCGAGCAGCCTGCCGCCGGCGGTGACGTCGAGCATGGGCTTGCCGAGGCGCCAGACGGTCCGGTACTCGAACGAGCCGGTCGCGGGCTCGTCGGTGGGCGCCGCGAAGATGCTGTCGTACATGGGCGGGACCTGCACCGCGCCGCCGTAGGAGACGCCGTTCGCGTCGCGGTCGAACTCCATCAGCAGCTGGCGGGTCTCCGTCCGCCTGCCGACGTCGGCCCCCACCTCCCGCAGCGTCCGCCCGTCGAGGGTGATCTCGCGGTCCCGGTCGAGGGTGATCTCCGGGTCCGTGAGGAATCCGAGACCGAGGGAGTCCTTGCCGTTGCTGCCGCGTACGTCGAGGAACGAGGAGACGGTGTACGTGCCCGGGGGCAGCCGCAGTTCGAGGGTGCCGGACTCGCCGACCGTCGCGGGGAACGGGTCGTTGCCCTTCTCCAGCTTCTGCACACCGAGGTGGGCCGCGGTCGCGGCGCCGTCCCGGTCGAGGACGCGGACGGTGAGCGTGTAGCGCTCCTCCTCCTTCACCAGCCCGACGGCGGTGTGGGCGACGGTGCGCTCCCCGTCCTTCGCGACGATGCGGGCGGAGGTGTTGCCGACGGGCGCGCCGGTGCCGTCGCCGGTCACCGACGTCTGCGCCGTGCCGTGCGCGGGCACGGTGAGCGTGGTGTCGGCGAGGGAGAACACCCCGGCCGGGGCGTTCTCCACGGCGAGGTCCAGGGTGACGGGCGCGTCGGAGTGGTTGGTGTAGGTGACCGTCTTCGTGACGGGCTCGTTCTCCTCGTACGGCCAGCGGAAGAAGCCGAGGCCCGCGCTGCCGGTCGCGGTGACCGTCGCGCCGACCGCGTCCGGGACGTCGAGCCGGCCGGCGCCGAGCGCGTAGGCGGACGCGTCGAGCTGCTCGGACGTGCTCATCAGTGCGTCCTTGAGCTGCTGCCCGCTCCAGTCGGGGTGCTTCTCCGCGAGCAGGGCGGCGACGCCCGCGACATGCGGGGTGGCCATGGAGGTGCCGCTCATGGCGGTGTACGGGCCTTCGCCGGCGGTGAGCTGCGAGCGCGCGGCGAGGATGTCCACGCCGGGCGCGGACAGATCGGGCTTGAGCGCGTTGTCGCCGAAGCGCGGGCCCTGGCTGGTGAAGTAGGCGGCCTCGTCCGCCGCGTCGACGGCGCCGATGGTGAGTGCGGCGTCGGCGGCGCCGGGCGATCCGATGGAGCCGGGGGTGCCGCTGTTGCCCGCGGCGACGACGAACAGCGCGCCGGTCTCCTCGGAGAGCGTGTTGAGGGCCTGCGCCATCGGGTCCGTGCCGTCGCTGCCCTGCTGCGAACCGAGGCTCATGGACACGATCTTGGCGTCGATGTCCTTGGCGGCCCATTCCATACCGGCGATGATCTGCGACTCGCTGCCGCTGCCCTCGTCGCTGAGCACCTTGCCGACGGCGAGGTCCGCGCCCGGGGCGACCCCCTTCTCCAGGCCGCCGGACGCGGCGCCGCTGCCGCCGACGGTGGACGACACATGGGTGCCGTGACCGTTGCGGTCGGCGACCTCCTCGCCCTCGATGAAGCTCCTGGACTCCGTGACGCGGTCCTCGAGGTCGGGATGCCCGGCGTCGACGCCGGTATCGAGGACGGCGACCTTGACGCCCTTGCCGGTGAGCCCGGCCTCCCAAGCCTTGGGGGTGCCTATCTGCGCGTTCGACTCGGCCATGTCGGCCTCGACCCGGCCGTCGAGCCAGACCTTGGCGACGCCCGCGCCGAACGCCGACCGGGACTTCGCGGAGGTGACGGCACGCCAGAACTCGCCGGAGGCCGCCGCCTCGACGGCAGCGCCGTTGACGCTCGGCAGCGCCCGGACGGTCTCCGCGCCACGGGCCTGCGTCCGCGGCGCGCCCTTCGCGTAGCTCACGATGAGCGGCAGGCCGTCCTGCCCCCCGAGCCCCTGCTCGATGAGCCCCGTGACGTCGAAGAGCCTCTCGTCGAGCACGCCGGCGGCCAGGTAGGGACGCGCCTCGTCGGGCACGACGGTGACGCGCCCGTCTGAGATCTCGCTGCGCACGGCGCCCACGGCGCCCTCGGGCCGCTGTACGGCCACCGACTTCCGGCCGCTGCCGAGGTCGGTGACGGTCACCTTGTCGCCGGTGACCAGCGTGACGGTGTGCGCCGCCTGGGCGGTCCTCGCGGCGGTTCCCGCCGTGGCGGGGGCCGGTCCACGGTCGGCGGCGACGGCCTGCCCGGCCGGGAGCAGGACGAGGGACACGCCGGCGGCGATCAGCCGGGCCCTGCGTCTCGCGGGTGCTCTGGTCATGAACGACTCTCCTCGGAACGCCCGGTGGAAGGGGTGGCTCCGGGCGCTGCGAAGAGTCTCGGCGTGATCCGGGCGGTTGCGAACGGACTCCGCTGGCGGGTACGTGCCATGGCGGCGACCCGCCAGACGTCCCTCCGGAGCCGGGCAGGAGCCGCTGCGCCGCCGGGTCAGCGGGCGCCCGGCGCGTCCGACGGGCGGCCCGGCACGGGGGCGCATAGCGTGCGACGGGAGAGACCGACGGGCAGGAAGGCTTGGAGACGATGGCAGCGCACCCCGAAGGCACGCCCTGCTGGGCCGACGCGATGTTCCCCGACGTGGAGGCCGCGAAGGGCTTCTACGGCGAGCTGCTGGGCTGGACCTTCGACGAGGGCTCGCCCGAGTTCGGCGGCTACACGCAGGCGTTCTCCGACGACAAGGCCGTCGCGGCCGTCGTTCCCCGGATGCCGGGAACGGGCGGGCCGCCGGCCTGGAACCTCTACTTCGCCACATCCGACGTGGCGTCCGCAGCCGAGAGGATCCGGGACAACGGCGGCGCGCTGCTGATGGATCCGATGCCGGTCGGCTCCTTCGGCACGATGGTCACGGCGGAGGAGCCCAGCGGTGTGTTCTTCAGCCTCTGGCAACCGGGCGCCCACACGGGGTTCGGGAAGACCGGCGAGCCCGGCTCGTACTGCTGGGCGGAGGTCACCACCAGGGACGTGGAGCGGGCCGACCACTTCTTCTGCTCCCTCTTCCCTTACGAGGCGAAGCGGATGCAGGAGGATTCGGTCGACTTCACCCTGTGGCACCTCGGCGGTGAACCCGTCGCGGGCCGGCTGCGGATGACGGACGACTTCCCGCCCGACCTCCACCCGTACGTCAACGTGTACTTCGGCGTCGAGGACTGCGACGCGGCGATCGACACGGTCACCAGGCTGGGCGGCACGCTCCAGCGCGGGCCGCTGGACAGCCCCTACGGACGGTACGCCTCTGTCCGTGACCCGCAGGGCGCCGCGTTCTCCGTCATCGACGTCACCACGACCGCAGGCGAGATGCCCCGGTTCACCTGACCCCGGGTCCGGAGCCGGCGGGCACTGGGGGCGGGAGCGTCACGCTCCGGCTCACCACGGCGGTCACCGGAGGCGCAGGGCTCTGCTGCATGCCCTGGTCCGGCGGCGGGTCGTTGACCCGGCGCAGACCGCCCTCCGCCGGTGCCTCCGCCTCGCCTCCCCGCACCGCGTCCCGCGCGCCCTCGGGGGCGACGCCGTGGCCGGCCCCTGAGCGGCCCCCCGGGTCGCCGGGCACGGCGCCGCGGCCGGCGGGCGGTGCGGGGCACGGCTCGCACCCCTGGTCCGCCGCCGGCGGACCGTTGACCTCCTCCGCGTACGGGGCGGTCTGCCCCGTGCCGGACTGCTGCCGCGTGCCCATGGGCGAGGCGTCGGTCTGCCAGACCTGGGCGGGCGATTCGTCGCGGATCTTGACCGCCACGTTCGCCCCCGGCTCCGTCGACGCGGGCACCATGGCCAGCCGGTCGTTCCACCGCGGGATCACCTGGCCCTGGATGGTCAGGTCGTAGCGGACGTCCACCGCGTCGGGGGCGGTCCTGCTGGTGCAGCCGTCCAGGACAACGATGCCATCGAGCCCGTGGGAGTTGAGGCACAGCGCGGGGGCGGCGGAGCTGCGGAGCCGGCCGTCGCTCTCGTACACCCACCTCTGGGTGGCCGCGGAGGAGCAGGCCGCCATGGTCACCTCCGTCCCGGCCTGCGGCGCGGGGGCGGTGATGTCGAGGCACAGTCCGGCCTCCGCGTTGCGCAGCCGGGTGGTCAGCGGGGCCGCCGGATGGTTGGCCGACGTGGCCGTCGGGTCGGGCGTGGGGGTGGTGGGCGCGGGTGTGCCCGCCCCGGGTGCTGGCGGGGCGGTGCCGGGTGCTGGCGGGGCGGTGCCGGTGACGGCGCCGCTGGGGACGGACGGGCCGGCCTGGCTGTCGTCGTCCTGCCAGAGGGCCGACGCCAGGGTGATGACGAGCAGCCCCGTCACGGCCGCCGCGGCCCCGACGGTCAGCGCTCCGGGCGCGGTGCCGGCCGCCGCGATGCGCCGGCCTTTCAGGGCGAGGCTCCGCAGCGCGCGGGACCCACCGCCGCGTGAGTGCCGGCCGCTCCCCCGCGGGCCGCGGGGCCCGGCGCCGGCCGCGTCCTGCGCCGTCCTGGCCCTGCGCCGCCTCCCCGGCCGCGAGTCGAGATACGGCCCGGCCGCGCCGCCGAGCAGCGCCTCCCCGAGCAGCACGCCCAGCCGCCCGCCGGACTGCCGGAGCTGGTCGGCGGCGAACCGGCAGTACGAGCATTCGGACAGATGCACCTGGATGTCGGGGATCAGGACCCCGCCCCGGCGCAGCGAGATGTCGAGCAGGCGGTTGTAGTGGCGGCACTCGGCGGTCGGCGCGTACTCCCGATGGACCCGCACACAGGCCTGCCTGAACTGTTCGCGGGCCTGCTCCAGCTGGGCGGAGGCGACACGTGGATCAAGCCCCGACAAACCCGCCGGTATGGATATGCCCTCGGCCTCGACCTCGGCATGCCAGAGGAGAACCTGAGCGGTCATCGGCATTACATGGAAAGCCCGGGAGACCAACTGCCTGTTTTCCCCGGGGCCTTCCGGATTCATGAGTCCGGTCAGTACCGACGCCACCGTCGGGTCATCGGCCCACGCCTTGGCGATATGACGGACGGTCACCAGAAGATGGGGCCGAAGCGCACCCGCGGCCGCGTTGCGAGCCAGACTTTCCATGAGCTGCGTGAAAGCCGCGGTGGTCAGCATCGAAGCGGTTTTGTTCGAGGTCGCACAAATTGAGGCGTAATCGAACACGGGCTGCCAGTGCCGGGCGAGCAGTGTGGCCATCGGCTGGACTTCGAGGCCTCCTCCACCGGTCTGCAGTGCGGCGGCGAGCTCCTCGTCCGAGACCCCCGGGGCGCGGCCGGGCTGCGAAGAAGGGGCGGTTCCGGGCGTGCGGGGATGTTGCATTGACGTCTTTCCATCCATGGCAATGCGGTGGGGGGTTGCTGTGTAGGACCGAAAGAAGTGCACCGATTGGTACATACCTTCGAGCGGGGCGGCTCGACGCTCTTTTGGAGTTGGCCACCGCAATGGAATTCGAACGGTTGATCTGAGCAGTGCTGTTCGGGTACGGGAGGGCTCACCCTTACACAACTCGCCTGCCAGTAACAAGAGTTCCGGAACCCCGACCATTCACAACGTGCCGGTCAAGACAACTTTCGGGCAGGGACACCGCTTTCTGGAACTCGAGTAAGTACAACAATGGAGAAGCATTCCGACGGCCGTGGTTGACGGAAGCGGCAATCACGTCCAGCGGCGGCCACGACCACCGCCCCGCCAACGCCGACCCGGGCGGGCGGATCAACCGCTCACCCCCCGCGGTTCCCCGACCGCGTGTGGCGGCAAAAAGCGGGAGCGGGGCAATTACCCTGCGAGAACCGACCTGCCCCACAAAAGGAGCGTCCAGTGGCATCTCGCCTCAACCCGTACATCAGCTTCGCCGGCAACGCGCGCGAGGCCATGGAGTTCTACAAAAGCGTCCTCGGCGGAAACCTGCGGCTGAACACCTACGCCGACTTCGGCGGCGAGACCTCGCCCGACGACGCCGACAAGATCATGCACGCCACGCTCGAGACCGACCGCGGCTTCACGCTGATGGGAGCCGACACCCCGCCCGGCATGGAGCACAAGCCCGGCAACAACTTCTCGATCAGCCTGAGCGGCGAGGACGCCGGCGAACTCCGCGGCTACTGGGAGAAGCTCTCCGCCGACGGCACGGTGAACGTCCCCCTCGAGAAGCAGATGTGGGGCGACACGTTCGGCATGTGCGTCGACCGGTTCGGCATTTCCTGGATGGTCAACATCAACGAGAGCCAGGGCTGACCTGCGGTTCCTTGCCTGGCGAGTGTGTGCGGCCGCCCCGGCCGCACACCACCCCGTAGCCTGGAACCGCCCAGACTTCCGTCAGCGGAGCCGTCCGTGACCATCGTCCACCGCCTCGCCACCGCACCGGCAGCAGCGACGCGCGCCGCGGAGCACATCTGGTACGCGTCGTACGGCTCGAACATGGACACCGGCCGGCTGCGGTACTACCTCACCGGCGGCCGGCCCCCCGGCGCGGCACGGACCTACCCGGGCTGCCGCGACCGGCGCCCACCCGTGCGCTCCGCACCGGTCGAGTTCCCGGGGACGCTGTACTTCGCGACCGAGTCGCCCGTATGGCAAGGCGGCCGGGCCTTCTACGACCCCGCCGCCGACGGCACCGTCTGGGGCCGCGCCCACCTCGTCACCGTGCAGCAGTTCTCCGACATCGCCGCGCAGGAGATGTACGAAGTCCCCGGCAAGGACCTCGACCTTGCGGCGGTGCTCACCGACGGCATGGCCGCCCTCGGCCCCGGCCGGTACGAGACGCTGGTCCTCCTCGGCCACCTCGAGGACATCCCGGTACTCACCTTCACCGCACCGTGGCGCCTGACGGAAGTGACCTGGAACAAACCCTCGGCCCCGTATCTGCTGCACCTGGGCCACGGACTGTGCGCCGACGGCACCTGGGAGCCGTCGGCCGTGGCCCGCTATCTGTCCCTGTGCCCGGGAGCGGCGAAGGCCTGGACGCCGACCGAGCTCACCACGCTGATCGAGGGGCCGGGAGAGTGAACTCGCGGGGGATCCGGAAGGGATGTCGCGCGCCTCACGGGGAGCGGAGACGTTTCCCCTTACCTTCCTTGGGTGGGGCGGGTGGGACTCGAACCCACGGCCGACGGATTATGAGTCCGCTGCTCTAACCGGCTGAGCTACCGCCCCTAACGGCGCGTCGCGCACATTTGTGCGCGCCGTCTGCCGCAGCATAGCCGGTCATACGATCTCCTGCCTCGCATGGTCGACAACGCTCGACCATGAGGACTTCGCTGCGGCCCACGCGGTTCCGGATGTAGCCGGGAACACACCGAAGGGACTGTCCGGGCTCCCGTACGCGCACATGAAAAAGGGCCCCGAGGGGCCCTCTTCCCATCTGCTCCCCCGGCTGGACTCGAACCAGCAACCCTCCGGTTAACAGCCGAATGCTCTGCCAATTGAGCTACAGGGGATCGCGCTCCCCCGACTGGACTCGAACCAGTAACCTGCCGGTTAACAGCCGGCTGCTCTGCCAATTGAGCTACAGGGGATTGCTGCGTGTGCACCGAACGTACCTACCCGGGGCGTCCCAGGGGGCGTGCGCTCGCTGCGACACATACATTAGCGCAACCAGGGGGGTGCTCCGCCAATCGGTATGGCGCCGGGTGATCACAGGTCCCGACGGGTAGGCGGGCAGCACCGACGCAACGGAAGGGTGTCACCCATGCGGTACAAGCTCACGTTCGTCGCGGGACTGGCCATCGGCTTCGTGCTCGGGACACGGGCCGGGCGCGAGCGCTACGAGCAGCTCAAGAAGTCCGCGCGACAGATCTCGCAGAACCCGGCGGTCCGCAACGCCGCCGAGTCCGCCGCCCACAACGGCCGCGAGGCGGCGGGCAAAGCCTTCCACGCGGTCAGCGACAAGGTCGGCGACCGGGTCCCCGACTCGGTGGCGGACCGGGTACGGGCGCTCCGGGAGCGGGGTGGCGGCGCCGAGGACGACTGGGGAACGACCAACACCTGAGGCGGCCGGTCCCGGTGCCCGGCGGGCGTGACGCCGGACACCGCCCGCGTACGGCAGAATTCCGGACATGGGGATAGTCGCCGGGTTGGACAGTTCGTCTGGGTTCACGCGCATCGTCGTCTGCGACGCGGACACGGGAGCCGTGCTGCGTCAGGGGTGTGCGCCGCACCCCGTGGAACCCAAGGCCACCGACATAGATCCGCAGGCGTGGCTGCTCTCGCTCGGCGAGGCGGCCACCGGCGGTCTGCTCGAGGGCGTCCAGGCCATCGGGGTCTCCGCGCAGCAGCACGGCCTGATCACCCTGGACGCCCAGGGCGCTCCGGTGCGCCCCGCCCTGCTCGGCAACGACAAGCGGGCGCAGGCCGCCGCGGCCGACCTCATCGACGCCCTCGGCGGCCGGCAGGCCTGGGCGGAAGCGGTCGGTTCGGTGCCGCAGGCCGGGCAGCCGGTGGCGAAGCTCCGCTGGCTCGCCCGCGCGGAGCCGGACGCGGCACGTCGCGTCGCCGCCGTGATGCAGCCGCACGACTGGCTGGTGTGGCAGCTGCTGGGCCGGCCGGCCCGCAGGACCACGGACCGCGGCGGCGCGTCCGGCACCGGCTACTGGTCGGCCGGCACGGGGGCGTACCGCTCCGATCTCGTCGAGCTGGCGCTCGGGCGGCAATGCGCCCTTCCCGAGGTGCTCGGCCCCGCCGAGGCCGCTGGCACCACACCGGAAGGGCTGCTGATCTCGGCGGGCACCGGCGAGACGATGGCGGCGGCCTTCGGTCTCGGAGTGGCCGTCGGGGACGCTGTGGTGTCGCTGGGGGCGTCCGGTTCCGTGATGGCCGTGCACCACGAGGCGCTGCCCGACCCGAGCGGGACGATCACCTCGTTCGCCGACGCGACCGGGATGCACCTGCCGGTCGTGCACACCCTCAACGCCGTGCGGGCCCTGCGCGGCAGCGCCGAACTGCTGGGCGTCGCCGACCTTTCCGAGCTCTCGGCGCTGGCTCTGAAGTCGACGCCCGGCTCGTCCGGGCTGGTGCTGCTGCCGTATCTGGAGGGCGAGCGGACACCGCAGCTGCCGCACACCGCGGGAACGCTGACCGGTCTGCGGCGCGAGTCGATGAAGCCGGAGCACCTGGCGCGTGCCTCGTTCGAGGGCATGCTCTGCTCGCTGGCGGACGCGATGGACGTGCTGCGCCGGCGGGGCGTGGAGGTGCGCCGGGTGTTCCTGCTGGGGGCGGCCGCCGAGCTGCCCGCCGTGCAGGCGCTCGCACCGGCGATCTTCGGCGCGCAGGTCGTCGTGCCGCAGCCGGCCGACTACGCGGCCCTGGGCGCGGCCCGGCAGGCCGCGTGGGCGCTGGGCGCCGCACAGGGGACGCTGTCCCCGCAGGCTCCGCCGGCCTGGCAGGGTGCCGCGGCGCAGGTGCTCGAGCCGGGCGAGGAACTGGCGGTCGGACAGGCGGTGCGTCAGCAGTACGGCGCGACGCGGGACCAGATCCACCCCGGGGCCTTCGACGCCATGTCGTGACGCGCGGTCGTATCAGTTGTTCTTGACCGGCGCTTGGGGAAAACTCTTGGGGTTTTGCCGACCCGGTGTCGGAAGATGGGGTGACCCCCGATCTTGCCGAGCCCGAGAGACAGCGCGTGCTGATACGACTGCTGCGGACCTATCTCCGTCCGTACAAGAGACCCATTGGCTTCCTGGTGGCGCTGCAACTGCTGCAGACCAGCGCCACCCTCTATCTGCCCACCCTGAACGCGGACATCATTGACAACGGTGTCGTCAAGGGCGACACCGGCTACATCCTGGCCCTCGGCGCCTTGATGATCGGCGTCAGCGTCGTCCAGGTGCTCTGCAACATCGGGGCCGTGTTCTACGGGGCGCGGACGGCGGCCGCGCTCGGCCGTGACGTCCGTGCCGACATCTTCGGCCGGGTGCAGAGCTTCTCGGCCCGTGAGGTCGGCCACTTCGGGGCGCCATCGCTCATCACCCGCACCACCAACGACGTCCAGCAGGTCCAGATGCTGGTGCTGATGGCGTTCACGCTGATGGTGTCGGCGCCGATCATGTGCGTCGGCGGCATCGTGATGGCGCTCGGCCAGGACGTGCCGCTGTCGGCGGTGCTGCTCGCGGTCGTACCGGTGCTCGGCATCTGCGTCTCGCTGATCGTGAAGAAGATGCGGCCGCTGTTCCGCACCATGCAGGAGCGGCTCGACACCGTGAACCGGGTGCTGCGCGAGCAGATCACCGGCAACCGCGTGATCCGGGCCTTCGTACGGGACGAGTACGAAAAGGGGCGCTTCCGCGAGGCGAACAAGGACCTGACCGACGTTTCGATGTCCACCGGCCGGCTGATGGCACTGATGTTCCCGACGGTGATGACGGTCGTGAACGTCTCCTCGGTCGCCGTCGTCTGGTTCGGCGCGCAGCGCATCGACAGCGGCGCCATACAGATCGGCGCGCTGACCGCGTTCCTCGCCTATCTGATGCAGATCGTGATGGCCGTGATGATGGCCACCTTCATGTTCATGATGGTGCCGCGCGCCGAGGTGTGCGCGGAGCGCATCCAGGAGGTGCTGGACACCGACTCGAGCGTGGTGCCGCCGCTCGCTCCCGTGACGGAGCTGCGCGGCCGCGGCCGGCTGGAGGTCCGGGGCGTCGACTTCCGCTACCCGGGGGCCGAGGAGTCGGTCCTGCGGGGCGTCGACCTGGTGGCGCACCCGGGCGAGACGACCGCGATCATCGGCTCCACGGGCAGCGGCAAGTCGACACTGCTCGGCCTGGTGCCGCGGCTGTTCGACGTGACGGGCGGCGAGGTGCTCGTCGACGGGGTCGACGTGCGGGAGCTCGAGCCGGCGCTGATGGCGAGGACCGTGGGTCTCGTGCCGCAGAAGCCGTACCTCTTCTCCGGGACCGTGGCGACCAACCTGCGCTACGGCAAGCCCGACGCGAGCGAAGAGGAACTGTGGCAGGCGCTCGAGACAGCGCAGGCGGCCGACTTCGTACGCGGGCTGGAGGGCGGGCTCAACGCCCCCATCGCCCAGGGCGGCACGAACGTGTCCGGCGGACAGCGGCAGCGGCTCGCGATCGCGAGGACGCTCGTCCAGCGGCCGGAGATCTATCTTTTCGACGATTCGTTCTCGGCGCTCGACTATGCCACGGACGCGGCGCTGCGTGAGGCGCTCGCCCGCGAGACGTCGGGCGCGACGGTCGTGATCGTCGCCCAGCGGGTGTCGACGATCCGCGACGCGGACCGGATCGTGGTCCTCGATGAGGGCAGGGTCGTGGGGACCGGAAGCCATCACGAACTGATGGAGAGCAATGAGACGTACCGAGAGATCGTGCTCTCGCAGCTGACGGAGGCTGAGGCCGCATGAGCGGGCCGGGTGGACGCATGATGACGGGTCCCGTCGAGCGATCGATGGACTTCAAGGGCTCGGGCAAGCGACTGCTGCGACAGCTCGCTCCCGAGCGGGCGACGCTGTGGGTGATGCTCGCGGCCGGTGTGCTGAGCGTCGCCTTCGCGGTGGTCGGGCCGAAGATCCTCGGCCGGGCGACCGACCTCATCTTCGCCGGGATGGTCGGCCGGCAGATGCCGGAGGGCACCTCCAAGGAACAGGCCCTGGAGGGCATGCGGCGCAGCGGCGACGACGGTCTCGCGGACATGCTCTCCGGTGTGGACTTCGTCCCCGGCGAGGGCATCGACTTCAACGCCGTCGGCGAGGTCCTGCTGCTGGCGCTGGGGGTGTTCGTGGCCGCGGGACTGACGATGCTGGTGGCGACGCGACTGTCGATCACGGTCATCAACCGCACCGTGTACCGGATGCGCGAGGACGTGCAGGCGAAGCTGTCGCGGCTGCCGCTGTCGTACTTCGACAAGGCCAAGCGCGGCGAGGTGCTCAGCCGGGCCACCAACGACATCGACAACATCTCCCAGACCTTGCAGCAGACGATGGGTCAGATGATCAACTCGCTGCTGACCATCGTCGGTGTGCTGGCGATGATGTTCTGGATCTCGCCGCTGCTGGCGCTGGTCGCGCTGGTGACGGTGCCCGTGTCGGTCTTCGTGGCGGCGAAGGTCGGCAAGCGGTCGCAGCCGCAGTTCGTGGCGCAGTGGAAGTCGACGGGCGCGCTGAACGCCCACATCGAGGAGATGTACACCGGCCACTCGCTGGTGAAGGTCTTCGGTCGCCAGGAGGAGTCGGCGCGGGACTTCGCCGAGCAGAACGAGGCGTTGTACGAGGCCGGGTTCAAGGCGCAGTTCAACAGCGGCATGATGCAGCCGCTGATGTTCTTCATCTCCAACCTGAACTATGTGCTGGTGGCGGTCGTCGGCGGTCTGCGGGTCGCGTCCGGTTCGCTGTCGATCGGTGATGTGCAGGCGTTCATCCAGTACTCGCGGCAGTTCTCGATGCCGCTGACCCAGGTCGCCTCGATGGCGAACCTGGTCCAGTCGGGCGTCGCGTCCGCCGAGCGCATCTTCGAGCTGCTGGACGCCGAGGAGCAGGAGACGGACGCCCCGTCCGCGGAGCGGCTCGAGCGCCCCCGCGGCCAGGTGTCGCTGGAGAAGGTGTCGTTCCGCTACGAGCCCGACAAGCCCCTCATCGAGGATCTGTCGCTCGCCGTCGAACCGGGTCACACCGTCGCGATCGTGGGCCCGACCGGTGCGGGCAAGACCACGCTGGTCAATCTGCTGATGCGGTTCTACGAGGTGACCGGCGGACGGATCGCGCTCGACGGCGTCGACATCGCCAAGATGTCCCGCGAGGACCTGCGTTCCGGGATAGGCATGGTGCTCCAGGACACCTGGCTGTTCGGGGGCACGATCGCGGAGAACATCGCCTACGGAGCCTCCCGTGAGGTCACTCGCGAGGAGATCGAGGAGGCGGCGCGGGCCGCGCACGCCGACCGGTTCGTCCGCACTCTGCCCGACGGCTACGACACCGTCATCGACGACGAGGGTTCGGGCGTCAGCGCGGGTGAGAAGCAGCTGATCACCATCGCGCGGGCGTTCCTGTCCGATCCGGTGATCCTGGTGCTGGACGAGGCGACGAGCTCCGTGGACACCCGCACGGAGGTGCTGATCCAGAAGGCGATGGCGCGGCTCGCGCACGGACGGACGAGCTTCGTGATCGCGCACCGGCTCTCGACCATCCGGGACGCGGACGTGATCCTGGTGATGGAGGACGGGTCGATCGTCGAACAGGGCACGCACGAGGAGCTGCTGGCGGCGGAAGGGGCGTACGCGCGCCTGTATTCGGCGCAGTTCGCGCAGGCGGTGGTGGAGGTCGAGTGACGGGCGGTTCCGGGGGCCCGGCCCCCGGAACCCCGGCGCGAAGACACCGCCGAAGTCGGCACGGGTCCGGGGCGAAGACCCCGATCAGTCGAGGTAGCCGCGGAGCTGGTCCGCGAACGCGTGGTCGCGGAGCTTGTTGAGGGTCTTCGACTCGATCTGGCGGATGCGTTCGCGGGTCACGCCGAACAGGCGGCCGATCTCCTCGAGAGTGCGGGGGCGGCCGTCGTCCAGGCCGTAGCGCAGCTGGACCACCTTGCGTTCACGCTCGCCCAGCGTGGACAGCACCGCGTCCAGGTGTTCGCGCAGCAGCAGGAACGCGGCGGACTCGACCGGGGACGCCGCGTCGCCGTCCTCGATGAGGTCGCCGAGGGCGACGTCGTCCTCCTCGCCCACCGGGGCGTGCAGGGACACCGGCTCCTGGGCCAGCCGCAGGACCTCGCTGACCCGCTCCGAGGTCAGTTCGAGGTGCGTGGCGACCTCTTCCGGTGTGGGCTCGTAGCCGCGTTCCTGGAGCATCCGGCGCTGGACCCGCACCACCCGGTTGATCAGTTCGACGACATGGACGGGCACCCGGATGGTGCGGGCCTGGTCGGCGAGGGCGCGGGACATGGCCTGGCGGATCCACCAGGTCGCGTACGTGGAGAACTTGTAGCCGCGGGCGTAGTCGAACTTCTCCACCGCCCTGATCAGGCCGAGATTCCCCTCCTGGACGAGGTCGAGCATGGTCAGGCCGCGGCCGACGTACCGTTTGGCGACGGAGACGACGAGGCGGAGGTTCGCCTCGATGAGACGCCGTTTGGCCATCCGGCCCATGACGACGAGCCGGTCGAGGTCGACGGCCAGCTGCGAGTCCGGGTCCGGGGTGTTCGCCAGCTTCTCCTCCGCGAAGAGACCGGCCTCGACCCGGCGGGCGAGCTCGACCTCCTCCGCGGCGGTCAGCAGCGGGATGCGGCCTATCTCCCGCAGGTACTGGCGGAACAGGTCGGAGGACGGGCCGCCGGTGTCAGCGCCGCGCCCGGTGCGCCGAGGGGGCTCCGGAGGCTCGACGGCCTCCTCGACCAGACTGCCCGGCAGGGCGTCGGGGTGCCCGGCGGGCAGGCCCTGCGCGGGCACCTGCTCGACCGCGGTCGCGAGGACTGCCGCGACGGCGTCGGTATGGGTCTCGGTCAGGGTCTGGGTCTGCACGGGCGACCTCCAGGGTGATCGCTGCCGGTCGGGGGGCGGGGGCAGCTCCGAGGGCTCAGGCATCGCCACCCAGTGTGGGGTACGACACATCACCGCCACGAGGGGCGTGCGGCGACTTTTTGAGACCCGTGCGTGACCGGCCGGTTACTCGGATGCCGGACGTCCGTCCCTTTGGGAGACTGCGCCGGTGAACAGGCTGTGCGAATACGAGACCCATGTGACGGTGCGCTGTACGGACGACGCGGCGCGCGCCGGGCTGGACTCGTGGGCGGACGCGGCGGGTCTGAAGGTGACGCACATCGTGCTCGCCCGGGGCCGGATGGTGTCCCAGCCGATGCTGACCCTGCGGGGCACGGAGGACCTCCCCTCTCAACGGGCGGCGGCCGACCGGCTGGTGGCGCGGTTGCGCGCGAGCGGTTTCGACCCGGTGCGGGTGAAGATCGAGACCACGCCGTGGTCACCGGAGGTCCGCACCACGGACGGCGGCTACTTCGAGCACCATTTGAAGCTGCTGCTCGAGGAGGACTTCGACCGCGAGGCGCTGACGGCCCTGGCGGTGCGTCACGGTGCGCATCTGTCGTGGAACGCGCGCAGGGTGGCGTCGGGGGGCCGGCACGAACGGTTCGTGACCCAGCGCCGCCGCGGCGTTGCCGCCGAGGAGGCGGGCGCGGCATGTGACGCGCTGATCGGCGAGTTGACCGCCGAGGGGTTCGACATCCTCGGCGAGGAGCGGGAGTTCGTGCTGTACGACAGCGACCTGTCGGTGGACGACGGTTGGATCGACGAGGGGGCGGAACGATGAACGCGAACTGGGAGCCGACGATTCCGGGCGGTCCTGACGACCCGGCGGAGCCGAGTGAGGAGCGCCGGCGGCGCCGGACGGAGTTGCCGCGCACGTTGCACGCGGGCGTGGGGCCCGGCGCGTCCAGGCACCGGCTGTTCGACCCTGCCCTGAAGCACTTCGACAGCGCGTACCGGCCCGCCGACTCCGTGGTGCCCGAAGAGCTGCGCCCCGCCTGGGGGGCGGCGCGACGACGCGCGCTGGAGAGCGTCGTCACCGCGGTCTCCCGTTCTGGGTGGGCCGGTTCGCTGGTGCTGCGCGGCAGCATGCTGCTCGCCGACCGGTTCGGGGACGCCGCGCGGGAGCCGAAGGACCTCGACTTCGTCGTCGTCCCCGCGGACTGGCGCATCGAGGAGGAGCGCACCACGACGATGCTCGACGACATCGCGTCGGCGGCGCAGCGCGCCACCGAGGAGCAGCCGGGCGGCCCGGTCATCGATGCGGCCGGCGCCGAGTCCGAGTACATCTGGACGTACGAGCGGGTGCCGGGCCGCCGCATGGTGCTGCCGTGGCAGGCGCCCGGGCTGCCCGCCGGGCAGGTCCAGCTCGACTTCGTGTTCAACGAGAAGCTGCCCGTGGCGCCCGGCTCCGAGAAGGTGTGCGGTGTGCCGCTGCTGACGGCGACCCTCGAACTGTCGCTCGCCTGGAAGGTGGTGTGGCTGATCGATGACCTGTATCCGCAGGGCAAGGACCTGTACGACGCGGTGCTGCTGGCGGAACGGGGCCCGCTCGGGAGCGCGCTCCTTCAGGAGGTGTTCCGGCTGTCGGGGAACGAGTGGCCCACCGGTGGGCAGGAGGAGCTCCGCCTGGAGGACCTCCGGGACTCCCTGCGGTACCTGGACTGGAACCACTTCGTCCTGGACTATCCGCAGTTCGCCGACGGCAGGGACGAGTACGTCCGGCGGCTGCTGACCGCGCTGGCGCCCACGTTCGCCGCATAGGCGTCCGGGAGCGTCGCCCGGGCCGCGGGCACCGGGGGTGCCGACCGCTAGAGCGCGGCCGCGCCCTGGTTGCGCAGCGACTGCGCGTACTGCTGGAGCACCCACAGTTCGTTCGCCACGGCCGCGTACCGCTCCGGGTCGCCGCCTGCGCCCAGGCGGGCCATCGTGCCCTGGACCTCGCGGATGCGGCGGTCGACGGCGCGCAGACGGACCTGCACGAGCTGCATGCCCGCGTACACCTCGTCGACCGCGCGGGCGTGCACCGCTTCCACGGCGAGTTCGGTGACCAGGGCGCGCACGGTGTCGTCGGGGGCGGCGTCACGGACGCGGGCCAGATAGCCGGAGGCGTCCTGGGTGCCCTGCTCGGCGCCGCCGGCCTCCTCGATGGTCCGGCGGACCGCGGCGTAGGGCGGGGCCGTGAACTCGTCGACGCCGTACGCGTCGAAGGCCGGTGAGACCAGTTCGGGGTGCTGGAGGGCCAGCTTGAGCAGTTCCCGCTCGGTGCGGTGGGCGGGGCTGCGCAGATTGAGTGCCGGGCCCGACGGCGCGGCCTGGGCCGGCGCGCCGGGCGCGGGGTGCGGTGCCCTGGAGGGGCCGCCCCTGCGGTCGCCACGGTCTCCGCCGCGGTCGCGGGCCCAGCGGGCGAGCTGGGCGACCCGCTTGACGACGAACTGGGTGTCGAGGATGCCGAGGATGCCGGCCAGTTGCACGGCCGACTCGTGCTGGATGGCGACGTTCTTGATGCCGGCCACGATCGGGGCGGCCTCGTCGAGGGCCGCCGCGCGGCCGGCGGGCGTCTCCAGGTTGTGGCGGGTCACCATCTGGCGGATCGCGAACTCGAAGAGCGGCGTGCGCGTCTCGACGAGCTTCTGCACCGACTCGTCGCCCTCCGCGAGCCGCAGTTCGCAGGGGTCCATGCCGCCGGGCGTGATCGCGATCGACGTCTCAGCCGCGAACTTCTGGTCGTCCTCGAAGGCGCGCAGCGCCGCCTTCTGGCCGGCCGCGTCGCCGTCGAAGGTGAAGATCACCTCGGCGGTGGCGTTGTCCATCAGCAGCCGCCGGAGGATCTTGATGTGGTCGCCGCCGAACGACGTGCCGCAGGTGGCGATGGCGGTGGTGACACCGGCGAGGTGGCAGGCCATGACGTCGGTGTAGCCCTCGACGACGACGGCCGTGCTGGTGCGGGCGATCTCCTTCTTGGCGAGGTCGATGCCGTACAGCACCTGCGACTTCTTGTAGATCGCGGTCTCGGGCGTGTTCAGGTACTTCGGGCCGTTGTCGTCGTCGCGGAGCTTACGGGCGCCGAAGCCGACGACCTCCCCGGTGATGTCCCGGATCGGCCACATCAGCCGGCCGCGGAACCGGTCGATGGGGCCGCGCCTGCCCTCCTGCGAAAGGCCGGAGAGGGTGAGCTCCTTGTCGCTGAACCCCTTGCCGCGCAGATAGCGGGTGAGGTGGTCCCAGCCGGCCGGACTGTAACCGACGCCGAAGTGCTGGGCGGCGGCCTGGTCGAAGCCGCGCTCCGCGAGGAACTTCCGGCCGATCTCGGCCTCCGGCCCGTCCAGCTGCTCCACGTAGAACTGCGCGGCGATCTTGTGGGCCTCGACCAGCCGGATCCGCTCGCCCCGCTGATGGGTGGGGTTGTACCCGCCCTCCTCGTAGCGCAGGGTGATGCCCGCCTGGGCGGCGAGACGCTCGACCGTCTCGGAGAACGAGAGATGGTCGATCTTCATCACGAAGGCGATCGTGTCGCCGCCTTCCTGACAGCCGAAGCAGTGGAAGAGACCCTTGCTCGGGCTGACCTGGAAGGAAGGAGACTTCTCGTCGTGGAAGGGGCACAGGCCCTTCAGGTTCCCCCCGCCGGCGTTGCGCAGCTGGAGGTACTCGGAAACGACGGCGTCGATCGGGACCGCGTCCCGGACCGCCTTCACGTCGTCATCGTTGATCCTGCCTGCCACGCGTGAATTCTACGGTGACGCGGCGACATTCCCGTCAGCCGGAGAGGTCCACGAGGTCGGTGAGTGCCACCCCCGGATCGCCGAGCGTCTGCGGGTCCACCTCCGCCCGGGTCCGGATCAGCTGCTGGATGGGTGCGGTGACGTCCCACACATTGACGTTCATCCCGGCGAGCAACCTGCGGTCCTTGAGCCAGAAGGCGATGAACTCCCGCCGTGCGACGTCGCCGCGGAGCACGACCTGGTCGTACGAGCCGGGCGGGGCCCAGCCCGAGTACTCCATGCCGAGGTCGTACTGGTCCGAGAAGAAATAGGGGACCCGGTCGTAGCTCACGTCCTGGCCGAGCATGGCGCGGGCGGCGGCCGGGCCGCCGTTCAGGGCGTTCGCCCAGTGCTCGACGCGCAGCCGGGTCCCGAGCAGCGGGTGCCGGGCGGCGGCGACGTCGCCCGCGGCGTAGATGTCGGGATCGGAGGTGCGCAGGCTCTCGTCGACGGCGATGCCGCCGCCCTCCGCCCGGTCGGCGAGGTCGAGGCCCGCCGCGTCGGCGAGCGCGGTGCGCGGGGCGGCCCCGATGGCGGCGAGGATCTCGTGCGCCGGGTGCTCCTCGCCGTCGTCCGTACGGGCCGCGAGGACCATGCCGTCCTGCCCGATGATCTCGGTGAGCCGGACACCGAAGTGGAAACGGACGCCGCGCTCGCGGTGAAGTTCGGCGAAGACCTGGCCGAGCTCGGGGCCGACGACCTGGTACAGCGGGGTCGCCGCGGGCTCCACGACGGTCACCTCCGCACCGTAGCCGCGGGCCGCGGCGGCGACCTCGAGGCCGATCCAGCCGGCGCCGGCGATGATCAGATGGCCGTTGTCGCGGCCGAGTGCGGCGAGCACATGGCGCAGCCGGTCGGCGTGGGCGAGGCGGCGCAGATGGTGGACGCCGGCCAGGCCGGTGCCCGGGATCTCCAGACGGCGGGGCTCCGCGCCGGTGACGAGCAGCAGCTTGTCGTAGTGGACGACGGTTCCGTCGCCGAGGCGTACGGAGCGGGACTCGCGGTCGATGGACACGACGGTCTGGCCCAGGTGCAGCTCGATGTCGGCCCGGGCGTACCAGGCGGGCTCATGGACGAAGACGCTGTCGCGTTCGTCCTTGCCGGTCAGATACGCCTTGGACAGCGGCGGACGTTCGTAGGGGTGGTCACGTTCGTCGCCGATGAGGATCACTCGCCCGGTGAATCCTTCGGCACGGAGGGTCTCGGCGGCCTTGGCCCCCGCCAGCCCACCGCCGACGATGACGAATGTCCGATGTGCGTCGACCACGTGATGCCTCCTCGTTGCTTCTCCGCAGCGCAGCCTTCAGCGAGCGTCCCGCACGGAGCGATATGGCGGAAGAGGGAGTGCTCTCCGGCGTGTCAAAAACGGACGAATCACTCGGTGCGTGGCACGGGTGCTCCCGAGGGAGTTTCTCCCTTTGGTCAGCGACGGGCGGTGAGGCGGGCGTGGAGGGTGCGGGCGGAGGCGTCCGTGAGGTTCGCGATCTGGTCGACGATCACCCGCTTGCGCGCCCGGTCGTCCGCAGCCGCCTCGAACATGGCACGGAACTGCGGTTCCAGCCCTTCCGGCGCGCGGGCGGTGAGCGCCTGCGCCAGCTCGGCGAGCACCACGCGCTGGTCGGCGCGGAGCGCCTCCTGCTCGGCGCGCTGCATCACATAGCGGTCGGCCACCGCCTTCAGCACGGCACACTCGTTGCGCGTGGCGCGCGGGACGACGAGCTCGGCCCCGTACCGCGTGAGCATGCCACCGCCGTACGCCTGCCGGGTGGCGCCCTCGGCGGCGAGCGCGAACCGGCCGATGAGCTGGCTGGTGGCGTCCTTCAGCCGGGCCTGGGCGACCGCGGAACCGTCGTAGTGGTGCGGCCACCACACCTGGTCGACCAGCCGGTCGAGTGCTTCCGACAGTTCCTGCGGTTCGGTGTCGTGCGGCACGTACCGCCCGATCGCCACCGACCAGATGCCCGCTCGCTCGGTCTCCGACATGAGGCAATTGGGGTCGATGTGGCCGGCGTGCAGGCCGTCCTCGAAGTCGTGCACCGAGTACGCGACGTCGTCGGACCAGTCCATCACCTGCGCCTCGAGGCACTTGCGGAACGCGGGGGCGCCGAGGCGGGCCCACTCGAAGACCGGCAGGTCGTCCTCGTACACCCCGAACTTGCCCGAGCCGGGCTCGGTCGGATGGCCGCCGCGCGGCCAGGGGTACTTGGTGGCCGCGTCGAGGGTGGCCCGGGTGAGATTCAGGCCGACGCTGACCGGCTCGCCGGTCTCCGGCGCGTGCACGAAACGCTTGGGCTCGATCCGGGTCAGCAGGCGGAGGGACTGGGCGTTGCCCTCGAAGCCGCCGCAGTCCTCCGCGAACTCGTTGAGCGCCTGCTCGCCGTTGTGGCCGAACGGCGGATGGCCCATGTCGTGGGCGAGGCACGCCGCTTCGACGAGATCGGGGTCGCAGCCGAGCGCGGCGCCCAGCTCACGCCCGACCTGCGCGCACTCCAGCGAGTGCGTCAGCCGGGTGCGGGGGCTGGCGTCCCAGGCCAGGCTGCGGGTGCCGGGGGTGACGACCTGCGTCTTCCCGGCGAGGCGGCGCAGCGCGGAGGAGTGCAGCACCCGGGCGCGGTCGCGCTGGAAGGCGGTACGGCCGGGGCGCTTGTCGGGCTCGGCGGCCCAGCGTTCGACGGCCGCGGCGTCGTAGCCGTCGGGGGCGGTGCCGTTGCCCGTGCCGTGGCCCGGGGGCGTGCCTGTGCCTGTGGTGCTGGTGGTGCCGTCCATGCACCGAAGGTAACCGGAGCGGCCGACAGCCGGGCCCCGTCCGGCCTCACCATGCCCTACGCGGCGGTCAGTTCCAGCCGCCGCACGGGGCGGGAAAGCGCTCGCGCCTGGTCGTAACGGTGCAGCAGCAGCCGGGCCAGAGCGGGATGCGTACCGAGCGGCTCCGCCGCGATCCAGGGTGCGGCGGCGGCGCTGCGGGTGGCGAACAGACCGGGCGCGGCGAAGTAGGACGCCACGGCGATCCGGTGACGGCCGCGGGCCGTCAGGGCTTTGACGGCCGCGGGCACGGTGGGCGCGAGCGCGGAGGCGTACGCGGGCACGACCGGCACGCCGCCGAGCCGCTCCCCCAGCATGGCCGCCATGCGCCGGGTGTCCGCCGCGGACTCGGGATCGCGGGAGCCTGCGGACGCCAGGACTACCCCGGCACTACGGCTCGAGCCGTCCTCCGGCCGCCAGCCCGCCTCCGCGAGCCGGGCGGCGAGTGCCTCCGCGAGGAGCGGGTGCGGCCCGAGCGGGCGGGCGATACGGATGTCGCCGGCGGGTATCGCGGCCGCGGCCCGCGGCAGGTCGTGCTTGACGTGATGGCCGCGGCTGAGCAGCAGCGGCACGATCACGGTGGGCGCGCTGCCGAGCGACCGGAGGGTGTCGTCGAGGAGCGGCTCGTTCAGCTCGACGTGGCCGAGCCGTACGTCCAGGCCGGGGCGCAGCTCACGCACCCGGTCGAGGAGAGCGGTGACGGTGCTCAGCGCGCGGGGGTCGCGGCTGCCGTGGGCGACGGCGACGAGGGTGGGCCGATCGGTCGGGGGCATGTGGTGCGGGTTCCGTTCAGTCGGACGTGACTCAGCTGGGTGCCGAGCTGAGCGGTGATACGCGTGAGCAGACCGACGGTGGTGTCGAGCTGCGCGGCGGTGTCGACTGCGCTGTCGGCTGCGCTCGGGAAGGGCGGGGGCGGGGACTCACGAAGGTGTTCCGGCTCCGTCATGCACCGATGGTGGCGGGCGCAGGTTGCGGGGGTGTTGCGTGAGGGTGACGGGTGTTTTCGCGGGCCTCACGGGCGTGGCCGGGCAAGGCGGCGCGGCCGGCGCCGGCCTCGCCGGCGTCCGATGCGCGGGGCCTGGCGGTCTCCCCCCACCGCGGGGCGCACGGGAAGGGCCCCGGCAGACCCCCGCGGGCCGGTCCAAGGGGCCGGCCGGGCCCGGTCCCAGGGCCCGGCCCAGCTCGGGAGGTGGGCCTCCCCCGCGGCCGCCAAGGCCGCAGGGGAAGGGAAGCGCTCCGCGGCTACCGCGCCAGCCAGACCCGTAGGGGGCCCACCGGTACGCACCCCTGCCGCACCGCCGCCGCCAGGTCGTCGCCCTGTTCGTAGCCGACGACCGGCACGCCGGGCCACGCGTCGGACACCGCCGACAGGCAGCCCGCCCACGCCGCGTCGAGGTCGTCGTCGACGGCGAACAGGTTGGAGACGCCTGCCGCGTCCCCGCCCCGGCTCACCACCGCGCCGGCGGTCAGCCGGCCCTCGGCGCGCCCCGCGAGGAACGCGACCGACGGGTCGGACAGCAGTTCCGGGCGGAAGAGGTGCGCCAGACCGTCGCCGCCGTCCCAGGCTGCCGCCCATTCCGCCAGCTCACCGGGGGTCTCCAGTCGGGACCACGCGACGCCGTCGGGAGCCGCCGGCGCGGGCAGGCCGGGCTCGCGGTAAATCCACCGGGCCTCGAAGAGGACGTCGAATCCGGCGCCGGACAGGTCCAGGGTCGCGAAGCTGTCCTTGACGGAGCAGCCGGGGTCGGTGGAGACGGCGTCCAGGACGTCGTCCGCCGTCGCGTCCTCGGTGAGTGTCACCGCGTCGGGATACAGCACGGGTGTGCGGCTCGCGCTGGTCCAGGCGCGGGCTCCGAAGGCGCCGGAGAGGCCGTGTGCGCGGCACATGGCCTCGCACCACTCGGCGTTGTTGCGGGCGGCGGAGGCGACTCTCTTGTCGATCATCGGATGATCGTGTCAACACGTACGCGGTCCGGCCAGCCATTTCCGCTCCGGAGGCCAACCATTTCCGCTCCGCCCGCGTCTGACTGTTCGTGAGAGGAACAAGAAGGCGACGCCTCGTCGCGCAGGCCGTCATGCTGGGGTGCGTGCTCGGTCTGGCGCCCGCGACCTGGACGCACGCCGTCGCCGACAGCCGCGTCCGTACGGTCGCCGAGGCCCCCGCGCGGGACGTCGCCGTCGTCTTCGGCGCCGGTCTCTGGCGGGGCCGGCCCTCCCCCTATCTGGCGCACCGGCTGGACACCGCCGCCGAGCTGTACCGGACCGGCAAGGTCAAGGTCGTGCTGGTCACCGGTGACAACAGCCGGGTCGAGTACGACGAGCCGGACGCCATGCGCACGTATCTGACGGGGCGCGGTGTGCCCGACGACCGGATCGTCAGCGACTACGCCGGGTTCGACACCTGGGACTCGTGCGTGCGGGCGAAGGAGATCTTCGGGGTGGAGCGGGCGCTGCTGGTCAGCCAGGGCTTCCACATCCGACGGGCGGTCGCGCTGTGCCGGTCCGCCGGGGTCGAGGCGTACGGCGTCGGTGTGGCGGAACCGCACGACGCGACCTGGTACTACGGCGGCGTGCGGGAGATGTTCGCGGCGGGCAAGGCGTCGCTGGACGCCGTGTTCCGGCCGGACCCCCGGTTCCTGGGCGAACGCGAGCCCGGTGTGCGGGACGCACTGGCGGCGGCGGGCTGACACGCCGGGAGGCACACGGCCGCGCACGCTCGCATCGAGGTCCCCGGCAGGGAAAAGTGAGCCGCATGACAAATGACGTGGCAACGCTGCTGACCCGGCACACCGAGGCGCTGGCCCTGTTCACCGACCGGGTGCACGCCGTACGGGACGACCAGTGGGACGATCCGACGCCGTGCACGGAGTGGTCGGTGCGCGATCTCGTCAACCACCTAACCGCCGAGCAGCTGTGGGTGCCGGACCTGGTGACGGACGGGGCGACGATCGAGGACATCGGCGACGCGTACGACGGGGACGTCCTCGGCGACCGGCCGCGCCGGGCCTGGGACTCGGCGGCCCGGGCCGCGCGCAAGGCGTTCTCCGACGAGGGGGCGCTGGAGCGGACGGTCCATCTGTCGTACGGGGAGACCCCGGCGACCGCCTACTGCTCGCAGATGATCAGCGACGCGGTGGTGCACTCCTGGGACCTGTCGCGGGCGATCGGCGCGGAGGAGCGGCTTCCGGAGGCGCTGGTGGCCTTCACTCTGGAGGAGGTCTCGCCGTACGCGTCGGAGCTGTCGAAGTCGGGCCTCTTCGCCGCGCCGATCGAGCCGCCGCCGGGCGACGACCCGCAGACCCGGTTGCTGGCGATGCTCGGCCGCCGCGCCTGAGGCCCCGGGGCCGCGCCCGGACGGAACGACCGGGACCCGCGGGACGGCCCGCCCCGAACGCGCCCGGTCAGGACAGCCGGACCCCGCGGGACGTCCCGCCCCGACGCGTCCGTGCACGGCGGCCGGGCTCCCGGGACGGGCCCGCGGCTCACGGTCGGTCCTCACGCCGCCGTGAGCTCGCGGCTGAGCCAGGCGTACCCCGTCCGTAATGCGGCGCGTCCGCCCGCGTAACACGGATGTTCCACGCTGGGCGTCATGCGCGACGAGACCATCCCGACCCACTGTCCCTACTGCGCCCTGCAGTGCGGCATGAATCTGCGCGGTGTCCCCCGGCCGGACACCGCCGACGGGACGGCCGTCGAGGTGGTGGAGCGTCCCGACTTCCCCGTCAACCGGGGCGCCCTGTGCGGCAAGGGCCGCACGTCGACCTCCCTTCTCTCCTCCCGGGTGCGCCTGACCGGGCCGCTCATCAGAAGCCACGCCACAGGCCGGCTCGAACCGGCCACCTGGGAGGAGGCACTGCGTACGATCGCCGACGGGCTGCGGCGTACGAAGGACCTGCACGGCGCCGACGCCGTGGGCGTCTTCGGCGGCGGCGGGCTGACCAACGAGAAGGCGTACACCCTCGGGAAGTTCGCCCGGGTCGTGCTCGGCACCTCGCAGATCGACTACAACGGCCGCTTCTGCATGTCGTCGGCCGCGGCCGCGCACAACAAGGCGTTCGGACTCGACCGCGGGCTGCCGTTCCCGCTGGAGGACATCCCGAGGACCGGCTGTGTCATCCTCGTGGGCTCCAACATCGCGGAGACCATGCCGCCGGCGCTGCGCTACCTGACGGAGCTGAAGGAGAACGGCGGCAAGCTGATCGTCGTCGACCCGCGGCGGACGAGGACGGCGGAGCAGGCCGATCTGCATCTCGCGCCCCGTCCCGGCACCGACCTGGCGCTCGCCCTGGGCCTGCTGCACGAGGTGGTGGCCGAGGGGCGTACCGACGAGGAGTTCATCGCCGCCCGCACGAGCGGCTGGGCGGATGCCAGGGCCGCCGCCATGGCGCACTGGCCCGAGCTCGTCGAGCGGATCACCGGCGTGGGAGTGCCGCAGCTGCGTGAGGCGGTGCGGCTGTTCTGCGACGCGCCGTCCGCGATGGTGCTCACCGCCCGCGGGCCCGAGCAGCAGTCCAAGGGCACGGACACGGTGAGCGCCTGGATCAACCTCTGCCTGGCGACCGGCCGGGCCGGGCGGCCCCTGTCCGGCTACGGATGCCTGACCGGGCAGGGCAACGGGCAGGGCGGCCGTGAGCACGGCCAGAAGGCCGACCAGTTGCCTGGCTACCGCAAGCTGGACGATCCGGCGGCCCGGGCCCATGTCGCGGGGGTGTGGGGCGTGCCCCCCGAGTCCCTGCCGGGGCCGGGGCGCAGTGCCTACGAACTGCTGGACGCGCTGGGCGGGGACGTGAAGTCGCTGCTGTTGATGGGGTCGAACCCGGTGGTGTCCGCGCCGCGCGCCGCGCACATCGAGGGGCGGCTGAAGTCCCTGGACTTCCTCGCCGTGGCGGACGTGGTGCTCTCGGAGACGGCCGCGCTCGCGGACGTGGTCCTCCCCGTGACGCAGTGGGCGGAGGAGACCGGCACGACGACCAACCTGGAGGGCCGGGTGCTGCTGCGCCGCAAGGCGGTCGACGCGCCGGCCGGGGTACGCAGCGACCTGGAGGTGCTGAGCGCGCTGGCGGCGCTGCTCGGGCACGAGAAGGGCTTCCCCGCCGACCCGGAGGAGGTCTTCGAGGAGCTGCGGCGGGCATCGGCGGGCGGCCCGGCGGACTACTCGGGCATCACGTACCGCAGGATCGCCGAGGAGGACGGTGTGTTCTGGCCGTGCCCTGAGCCGGGCGACCAGGACGAGCCGATCGCGCACCCCGGCACGCCCCGGCTGTTCCTGGACCGGTTCGCAACGCCCGACGGGCTGGCCAGGTTCGTCGCGGTCGGGCACCGGCCCGCCGCGGAGGAGCCCGACGCCGACTACCCGGTGCTGCTGACGACCGGGCGGGTCGTCGCCCAGTACCAGTCGGGCGCGCAGACCAGGCGGGTCGACGAGCTGAACGCCGCCGCCCCGGGCCCGTTCGTCGAGCTGCATCCGCAGCTGGCGGAGCGTCTCGGCGTCGCGGAGGGCGATCCCCTGGCCGTGGTGTCGCGGCGGGGGCGGGCGGTGGGGCCCGCCCGGATCACCACGGGGATCAGGCCGGACACCGTCTTCATGCCGTTCCACTGGCCGGGCGAGGGCCGGGTGAACTCGGTGACGAACCCGGCGCTCGACCCGACGTCCCGTATGCCCGAGTTCAAGGTGTGCGCCGTCCGGCTGGAGCCGGAGCGGGTCACCGGCGGCTGACCGCCTCGTGCCAGTCGCCGCCGTCCACGGGCCTGCCGCCGGCCCGCAGTCCGCGGGCCACCGGCTCGGCGGCGACGTAGACCCACGCCTGTACCGGCGTGCCGTCCTCGAGGAGGACCTCCCGGGCCACCCGCTCGTACAGGTTGGCCGCGTGGCCCGGTCCGCCGTACTCCTCCAGCCGGTCGAGGACGGCGAGCAGCCGCTCGTACTCCTCCGGCTTCGCGGTCACCGCCTCGCCGGTGACCGTCGCCGCCGGGTCGTCGGTGTCGACGGCGTACGGGTAGCCGGGGCCCTCGTAGAGCACCGCGCCGGAAAGCAGGGCGGGACGCTCCTCGGAGGTGCGGCCCCGCAGGAGAAGGTCGTGGTTGCGTTCGCCCGGCCGCAGGGTGCCGTAGACGAAGAACGGAAGCCGCCGCGAGCCGGTCACGGCGCCACGGTCTCCGCCCGCACCCAGGCCGCATAGGCCGCGCCGGCGCGTACCACCGGGGTGGCGATGATCTCCGGGGTGTCGTAGTCGTGGGCGGCGATCAGATGGGCTTCGAGGGCGTCGTAGCAGGCCGGGGTGGTCTTGAGGAGGACCTGCCACTCCTCGGCGGTCTCGATCCGGTTCTGCCAGCGGTAGACCGACGTCACCGGCGCGGAGATCTGCGCGCAGGCCGCGAGCCGGGCCTCCACGGCTCCTTCGGCGAGCCGTCGGGCCTTCTCCGCGCTGTCGGTCGTGGTCATCACGGTGAGCAGCGACGGCGCGGCGGGGGTGGGTTCCACGGCGGGAGCTCCTTCTCGGTGTGCGGCCACGTGTCCGCGGGGCGGCCGGCGGCCGCGGACGGAGGGCGGGGACCGTCGTGGCCCCCGCCCTTCACGTTACGCACCGGGGCCTCACACGGGGGACCCGGCCGCGGCGAACTGCGCCGCGTGGAGCCGGGCGTACGCGCCGCCGCGGCCCAGCAGTTCGTCGTGCGTGCCCTGCTCGACGATCCTGCCGGCGTCCATCACCAGGATCACGTCGGCGTCCCGGACGGTGGAGAGCCGGTGCGCGATGACGAAGCTGGTACGGCCCCGGCGCAGCGAGGACATGGCGCGCTGGATGAGCACCTCGGTGCGGGTGTCGACGGAACTGGTGGCCTCGTCGAGCACGAGGATCGACGGTTCGGTGAGGAAGGCGCGGGCGATGGTGAGGAGTTGCTTCTCGCCCGCGCTCAGGCCCGCGCCCTCCTCGTCGACGACGGTGTCGTAGCCGTCGGGCAGGGTGCGGATGAACCGGTCGGCGTGGGTGGCCGTCGCCGCGGCGACGATCTGCTCGCGGGACACCTTCCCGGGCACGCCGTAGGCGATGTTGTCGGCGATCGTGCCCCCGAACAGCCAGGTGTCCTGGAGCACCATCCCGATACCGGAACGCAGTTCGTCGCGGGAAATTTCCCTGATGTCGACCCCGTCGAGCAGGATGCGGCCGCCGGTGACCTCGTAGAACCGCATGAGCAGGTTGACCAGTGTGGTCTTGCCCGCGCCGGTCGGGCCGACGATGGCGACGGTCCGGCCCGGCTCGACGTCGAGCGACAGGTCCTCGATCAGCGGCTCCGCGGGGTGGTAGCGGAAGGCCGCCTTCTCGAAGGACACATGGCCGGCGGGCCGTCCCGCCTCCGGCCGGGCCGGCCCCGGTCCGGCCGGCGCCGGAGACTCCTCCTCCGCGTCCAGCAGGTCGAAGACCCGCTCGGCGGAGGCGACGCCCGACTGGAGGAGGTTGGCCATCGCGGCGACCTGGTTGATGGGGCCGTTGAACTCGTAGGAGTACTGCACGAAGGCCTGTACGTCGCCGATCGACAGCGACCCGGAGGCCACCCGCAGCCCGCCGGCGACGGCGATCAGCACATAGTTGAGGTTGCCGACGAATCCGAGCGCGGGCTGGATGAGGCCGGACATCACCTGGGCGCGCAGGCTCGACGCGTACAGCTGCTCGCCCAGCTCGTCGAAGGTCTCCACGGCCTGCTTCCCGCGGCCGAAGGAGCGGACCTCCGCGTGGCCGGTGAACATCTCCTCGACGTGGGCGTTCAGCCGGCCCGTCACCGACCACTGCCGGACGAACTGCGGCTGGGCCCGCCTGCCGATGAGGGTCGCCACGTACACGGACAGCGGCACCGTCGCGAGGGCGACCAGGGCCAGCAGCGGCGAGATCCAGAACATCATCGCCAGGACGCCGGCGATGGTGAGCACCGCCCGCACCATCTGGCTGAAGGCCTGCTGCATGGTCTGCGTGATGTTGTCGATGTCGTTGGTGGTGCGGCTGAGCACCTCCCCGCGGGGCTGCTTGTCGAAGTACGACAGGGGCAGCCGCGACAGCTTCGTGCCCGCCTCCTCGCGCAGCCGGTGGCCGACGCGCTGCACGACGGTCATCGCCAGCCGCATCTGGAGCAGCGTCGTGGCGGAGGAGACGGCGACCAGGGCGAGCACGAGGGCCAGCACCTCCGCGACGGCCCCGAAGTCGACCCCGTCCGGGCCGGCCGCGCCGTCGACGACGAGGTCGGTGGCGTGGCCGAGGAGTTTGGGGGCGAGTACGGAGAGGGCGACGGCGGCCGCGCCGGCGGCGAGGACGCCGACGACCAGGGGGCGTTCCGGTGCGGTCATGCGCAGTAGCCGCAGTCCGGAGTCCCGGAAGTGGAGGGAGCGTTCCAGCGAGGGGGAGCCGATGCGTCCGGGGCCGCGCTGCTGCCCTGCCGGGCCGCGGCGCTCCGGTGTGGTGCCGCTCATGCGGCTTCCTCCTCGGTGAGCTGGGAGAGCACGATCTCCCGGTAGGTGGGGTTGTCCCGCATGAGTTCGTCGTGGGTGCCGGTGCCGGCGACCCGGCCCTTCTCCAGGACGACGATCCGGTCGGCGCCGCGGACGGTGGACACGCGCTGGGCGACCATGACGACGGCGGCGTCGGCGGTCTCCTCGGCCAGGGCCCGGCGCAGTGCCGCGTCGGTGGCGTTGTCGAGGGCGGAGAAGGAGTCGTCGAAGAGGTAGACGTCGGGCCTGGCCACCAGGACCCGGGCGATGGCGAGGCGCTGGCGCTGTCCTCCCGACAGGTTGGCGCCGCCCTGTGAGACGGGGGCGTCGAGGCCGTCGCCGAGCCGGCGCACGAAGTCCGCGGCCTGGGCGACCTCGAGGGCGTGCCAGAGCTCCTCCTCCGTCGCGTCCGGCTTCCCGTACCGCAGGTTGGAGGCGACGGTCCCGGAGAAGAGGTACGGCTTCTGGGCGACGAGTCCGACGGTGCGGGACAGCAGCGCCGGGTCGAGGTCCCGTACGTCCACCTCCCCGACCCGGACGTCGCCGCCGGTCGCGTCGAACAGCCGCGCGGCGAGGCCGAGCAGGGTCGTCTTGCCGCTGCCGGTGGAGCCGATGACGGCGGTGACCCGGCCGGGGCGGGCGGTGAGGTCCACGGATCTGAGGACGGGCTCCTCGGCGCCCGGGTAGCTGAAGTCGACGCCGCGCAGCCGCAGTTCGCCCCTTCCACGCAGCCGGTGCACGGGGGCGACGGGCGGCAGGACGCTCGGCCGTGTGCCGAGGATCTCCTTGATGCGTTCCGCGCTGACCTCGGCGCGCGGCAGATGCATCATGAGGAACAGGCCCATCATCACGGACATCAGGATCTGCGTCAGATAGCCGAGGAAGGCGACGATCGAGCCGGCCTGGAGGGAGCCCGAGTCGAGCCGGTGGCCGCCGGTCCAGATGACGGCGACGGTGGCGATCTCCCAGACGATCAGAACGGTCGGGAACATCAGGGTCTGCAGCCGGCCGGCCCGCAGCCCGGTCTCCAGGAGGGCGTCGTTGGCCTCGGCGAACCGCCGCTGCTCGTGCCGGTCCCGTACGAAGGCGCGGATGACACGGATGCCGGTGATCTGTTCCCGCATCACCCGGTTGACCACGTCGATCCGTTCCTGCATGGAGCGGAAGACCGGCGGCAGGCGGCGCACGATCAGTCCGACGGACAGCGCGAGCACCGGGACGAACAGCAGCAGGAGCATCGCGAGCGGCACGTCCTGGGACAGGGCCATGGCGATACCGCCCACGCACATCAGGGGCGAGGCGACCAGCATGGTCAGGATCAGCAGCGAGAACGTCTGCACCTGCTGCACGTCGTTGGTGGTGCGGGTGATCAGGGACGAGGCGCCGAAGCGCCCGATGTCGCGCACGGACAGGTCCTGGACATGGCCGAAGACGGTGGAGCGCAGGTCGCGGCCGATGCCCATCGCGATCCGGGCGGCGCAGTACACGGCGGCGCCGGCGGCGGCCACCTGGAGGACCGTGACGGCCAGCATCACGGCGCCGGTGCCGATGACGTGTCCGGTGTCGCCGCGCAGCACACCGTTGTTGATGATGTCGGCGTTGAGAGTGGGCAGGTAGAGGGTGGCCACGGACTGGATCAGCTGGAGGAGGACGACCAGCGCGATCAGCCGGCGGTAGGGGCCCAGGCGGGCGGTCAGCAGGCTCAGCAGCACGGCCGGCCCTCAGCTCGCGTAGGGGCGGACGGACTTGGCGGACCGCAGCGCCTCGGCCCACCAGGAGAGCTGGTCGAGCATGGTCTTGGCGGCGGCGTCGGGGGCGGCGGGGTCGCGGTGGTTGCCCTCGTCGTCGAAGTGGGCGCCCGCGTTGTGGAAGGACACCGTGTCGCGGACGGTGACGGCGTGCAGCTCGGCGAAGACCTGGCGCAGCTGCTCGACCGCGCGCAGGCCGCCGGAGATGCCGCCGTAGGAGACGAAGCCGACGGGCTTGGCCTGCCATTCGCCGAAGTGCCGGTCGATGACGTTCTTGAGGCCGGCGGGGAAGGAGTGGTTGTACTCGGGGGTGATGACGACGAAGGCGTCGGCCGCGGCCAGCTTCGGGGTGAGTTTGACCAGCTCGGCCCGCACTTCGGGCGAGGGCGAGTAGGAGAGGGCGGTGGGGAGGTCGGCGTCGGCGAGGTCGACGACGTCGACGGTGAAGTCCTCGCGCCGAGCGGCACGGGAGAGGAACCAGTTGGCGACGGTGGGTCCGAAGCGGCCGTCGCGGTTGCTGCCGATGATGACGGCGAGCTTCAGCGGGGAGGGACGGTCGGACGAGGTGTCAGGCGTGTTGATGTCCATGCGGAGCAGCCTGCTACCTCAAGTTTGGTTGAGGTCAAGCAGCTCCGGCGATCAATCGTGCGGACGGCCCGCGGGACACCGGACCGAATGAGGACCGGCGGCCTTGTCACCCGTTCGGCACGACGCGCCCGACCACTCCCCCAGGCGCCGCTCCACTGGCCGCGACCTGCGGCGATGCGGCCTGTCCAGAGCGACACGCGGTTTCGGCCGAGGGAAACTGATTAACCATCAGCAGGCGTGGCGGGCCGGGTGCCTCTTACCTCGGAGAAGACGAGACACGCACCACCCCGCGCTTCCGGAGGACCCATGCGCACCACCGCCCGCCTGCTGACCGGCATAGCGATGGGGCTCGCCACGACCGGGTTCGCCGCCCATGGGGCGTACGCCGGAGACTTCGGAGAGCTCGAGGTGCACCCGTCGCCCGCCACCCCCGGCACGAAGATCACCGTGAACACCACGGCCTGCGGCAAGGACGGCCACGGAGTCGGCGACGCCAGGTCGCTGGGCGCCGGCGAGTTCAAGCTGTGGCCCGGCACGCACAAGGAGGTCACGGTGGGCCGGTTCACGGTCCCCGAGGACACCAGGCCGGGCGCGTACGGCATCGAGGTGCGCTGCAAGAACGGCAAGAAGGCCACCGGCGACCTCGAGGTGCGTCACCGCGAGCCGAGCGGGCATGTCAGAACAGGCGTCGGCGGCAGCGTGGGCCCCGACACCACCCAGATCGCGGCGGGCGCGGTGGTACTCACCGCGGCCGCTGTGGGCGGAACGCTCCTTCTGCGCCGCCGGGCGAGCGGCGCGCAGAGAGGCTGACGGACCGGTACCCCCACCGTTCCTCGTCCCGCCGGATCCCCCGCTCCCGTCAGGCCTCGAGCCGACGGGGGCGGGGCGACGTTCCGGGGCTGCCGGTCGCGTCCGGCCGCCCACGACCGAACCCCCATGTCCCGTACGGACGGCCGGCCCGGGCGCCGCCCGGCCCGCATCCGGCCGCACCCGTGGCGAGCGAAGCCGGAGGACCGATGAGCGCTCAGGACAGCACCGTGCTCAGGGCCAAGGGCTGGGCCGTGGCCGCCGCCGTCTGCGCCGGGCTGTGGCTGGTCCACAACGGCATGAGCGACACCACCCCGCCCGTCCCCTCCGCCGCGCAGGCCTTCGCCGCCGGCCCGAACCAGCACACGGACGCCGCCGCCGACCCGCTGCCGCCCTCGGAGCCGGTCCGGCTGCGCATTCCGCAGATCGAAGTCGACGCCCCCGTCATGGGCCTCGGCCTCGCCCGCGACGGCAGCCTCGACGTCCCGCCGGCCACCGACCGCAACCTGGCCGGGTGGTACGAGGGCGGGACCACCCCGGGCGCCAAGGGCACGGCGATCGTGGCCGGCCATGTCGACAACGCACAGGGGCCCGCCGTCCTCTACAGCCTCGGCGCCCTGAAGAAGGGCCACCGGATCGAGGTGCTCCGCGCGGACGGCCGTACCGCGGTCTTCACGATCGACGCGATCGAGGTGCACAAGGCCGACGCCTTCCCGGACAAGCAGGTCTACGCGCCCGCCGACCGGGCCGAGCTCCGGGTGATCACCTGCGGCGGCGGCTTCTCGGAGAAGACCGGCTACCGGGGCAACGTGGTCGCCTACGGGCACCTCATCGGCGTCCGGGACAGCGACGCCCGAAGACAGTAGCCATGGACATAGTAGCTATGTACTGTATCTCTCCATGAGCACAGCACCCAAGGGCCCCACGCCCGGCTACCTGGTCTGGCGTCTTTCCACGAAGTGGCGCGTCGCGGTCGATCGCGCGGTCGCTCCCCTGGGACTGACTCACGCGCAGTACACCCTGATCGCCTCGCTGCACGGCATGCGGCGGTCCGGGGACCGACCCAGCCAGCGGCAACTCGCCGACCACACAGGCCTGGAACCGCTCTACGTCTCCAAGCTGGCCCGCGCCCTCGAGTCGTCGGGACTCGTACAACGCACACCCGACCCCGCCGACACCAGGGCCGTACAGCTCTCGCTCACCCCCGCGGGGGAGGAGAAGGCCCGCCGCGCCGTCGCGGAGGTCCATACCCTGCTCGACCGGCTGCTGGCCCCGCTCGGCGGGCTCGACGCACCCCGCACGCAGGCGCTGACGCGGGAGCTGCGGCTGCTGCTCGACACACCGCTCGACGCACCCGCCGACGCCATCGAGGACACGTCCACGACACCCGAGGAGTGACCATGTCGTCCACCACGCCGATCCTGCTCAACAGTCAGCTCATCGGCCGCGCCCACTACGCGGCCCGCGCCCTGCTCGACCGTGAGCTGAACCGCACCGGCACCACCTTCCACCAGTCGATGGCGCTGAACGCGACCGCCGCCGAGGGCGGCACCGCCGAAACGAGCCGGATCGTGGAACTGCTGACGGCCACCCTGAAGATCGACGGGACCACGGCCGGCGACACCGTGGCCGAGCTGCTGGCCACCGAGCTGCTCGAGCCGCTGGAGCCGCTGCCGGGTCATGGCCCGCGGGTCGCGCTGACCGAGGCCGGCCGCGCCGAGCAGAGCCGGCTGGCCGCGGTCGCCACGGAGTTCGGACCGCTGGTGTACGGCGGGATCCCGGAAGCGGACCTGGCCGTCGCGGGCCGGGTGCTGACCGAGGTCATCGCACGGGCGAACGCCGCGTACGAGCGGACCGCCGACCGGTACTGACCCGCGTCACGCCGTCCACTGGTCGAAGCCGAGCTTCGCGACCAGCGAGAAGACGACGACGAGCAGCACCCCGCGGACGAACTCACTGCCCTTGCGGAGCGCCATCCGGGCCCCGAACATGCCGCCCGCCAGATTGAAGACGGCCATCAGCGCGGCCAGCTGCCACAGCACGGTGCCCTGGTAGGCGAACATCGCCAGCGCGCCGCCGTTGGTGCACACGTTCACGATCTTCGCCGTGGCGGACGCGGTCACCAGGTCCAGATGAAGCACCGCAGTGAGCGCCAGCACCAGGAACGTGCCGGTGCCGGGCCCGAAGAGACCGTCGTAGAAGCCGATACCGCCGCCGACGAGCACGATCGCCACGACGGTACGGGTACGGGTGACGCGGCGCTTGTCCGCGCCGGCCGCCGCGCCGAACGACGGGCGCAGCATCACGAACGCGGCCACGCCGAGCAGCACGACCATGATCACCGGGCGGAGCACGTCGCTGCTGATGCCCGCCGCGAAGAAGGCGCCGCCCATCGATCCCGCGAGCGCGGCGAGCCCGATCCGCACCGCGGTCTTCACCTGTACCGGCGCCTTGCGCACATAGGTGATCGCGGCACCCGACGTGCCGACGATGGCGACCGCCTTGTTCGTTCCGAGGACATGGGCGGCGGGCACCTGCGGCAGGCCGAGCAGCAACGCCGGCAGCAGCAGCAGACCGCCGCCGCCCACGACGGCATCGATCCAGCCGGCTGCGGCGGCGGCGAGACAGAGGAGGACGAGCGTGGTCAGGGATATGTCGGGCACGGCGTGAGCCTATGGAGGGGGTGCGGTGTCAGTCCAACGATCAACGAAGTCTTGAGCGTGACATGAGGTTGGGCGGGGGGTTGCCGCTGCGCGGGGCCGTTTCCCCACCCCGCCCCTTCCCGCTGTATCGATGTGCGGCTCCGCCGCGTGGGGGCTCCGCCCGGACCCGTACCGCGCTTCGCGCGGTGCCCTCAAGCTCCCCCTACGGCGTGGCGGCCGTGGGAGGTGCCCCCAGGCGGGCTGGATTTCGCTCCGCGAAAATCAGCCCCGCCGGCGATTGAGGCGCGGGGGTCCGGGGGCAGAGCCCCCGGTTTCGGGAAGGGGCGGGGTGGGGAACAGCCCGCCGCAGGCGCAACCCGCCCGGACCCGGCGCCTCACAGGCACCCCACGGCGGCGCTGAGCGCAGCGTTCCCCACGGGAAACAGAAGGGAACCTGCCGGGTAACACCGCCGACGCACGCTGCTTGCATGACTTCGGAGATCGTGGTGATCGGCGGCGGGACGGCAGGCGCGCGGCTCGCGCGTCAGCTCGGCGCGGGCGCCCGCGTCACGGTCCTCGGCGAGGAGACGCACGCGCCCTACAACCGGGTGCTGCTCGCGGAGGTGCTCGCGGGGCGCTATGGCCCCGAGGTGATCGCGCTGCCCGAGGTGCCGGTGCGCCGCAGTGTGCGGGCGACCGCCGTCGACCGGGACCGGCGGATCGTGCACTGCGCGGACGGCACGTCCGTGGCATACGACCGCCTGGTGCTGGCGACCGGTTCCAACCCGGTGCTGCCTCCGCTGCGCGGACTCGGTCCCGGACTCCCCGACGGCGTCCACCCCTTCCGCACCCTCGACGACTGCGCGGCGCTGTCCGCCGCGGTCGGACCGGGGACGCGGGCGGTGGTCGTCGGCGGCGGGCTGCTGGGGGTCTCCGCGGCCCGCGCGCTGGCCACCCGGGGCGCGAAGGTGGTGCTGGCCCAGCAGGGCGAGCACCTCATGGAGCGTCAGCTGGACACCTCCGCCTCCGCGCTGCTGCGGGCGCACCTGGAGCTCCTCGGCGTCGAGGTGCACACCGAGTGCCGGGTGCGCGGTCTGCGGACCACCGCCGACGGGGCCGTCGGCGCCGTGGTCCTGGCCGACGGCTTCGCGCTGGACGCCGAGATCGTGGTGCTGGCCTGCGGGGTGCGTCCCCGTGTCGGTCTGGCGGTCGACGCCGGGCTCGAGGTGCGCCGCGGCATCGTCGTCGACGACGAACTGCGCACGTCCGACCCGTACATCCACGCCATCGGCGACTGCGCCGAGCACGACGGCGTCGTGCACGGGCTGGCGGGCCCGGCGCTGGAGCAGGCCGATGTGCTGGCCGGGGTGCTCCGCGCCGAGGGCGCCCGCTACACCGGCACCCGGGCACTGACCCGGCTCACGCTCGCCTCCACGACGAGTCCGTTCGACCTGGCCGCTTTCGGCGACCCGACCCCCCGCCCGGGGGACGACGTCGTCCAGCTCGCCGACGCCACCCGGGGCGCGTACCGCAAGGTCGTCGTCCGCGGGGACCGGCTCGTCGGCGGCGTACTGCTCGGGGATCTCGCCTCCGTCGGCGCGCTCGCCCGGGCCTGGGAGGGCGACGAGGCCCTGCCGGACTCCCTCCCCCTGCTCCACCTGCTCACCGATGATGGAGGCCTCTGACATGGCTGCGAAGTCCACTCCCGCGACCACTCCCACGATCGTGGTCGTCGGCCACGGAATGGTCGGCCAGCGGTTCCTGGAGGCCCTCGCCGAGCGCGGCGTCACCGAGCGGGCACGCGTCGTGGTGCTGTGCGAGGAGCCCCGTCCCGCCTATGACCGGGTGCGTCTGACCTCGTACTTCTCCGGGAACACGCCGGACGACCTGTCGATGGTCGAGGACGGTTTCATGGCGGAGCACGGCATCGAGCTCCACCTGGACGATCCCGCGGAGACCATCGACACGACCACGCGCACCGTCACCTCGCGTGCCGGCCTCCGTCTGACGTACGACACGCTGGTGATGGCCACCGGCTCGTACCCGTTCGTGCCGCCGGTGCCGGGCAAGGACGCGGAGGGGTGCTTCGTCTACCGCACCATCGAGGACCTCCTCGCGATCGAGGAGTACGCGAAGACGGCACGCGTAGGCGCGGTCGTCGGTGGCGGTCTGCTCGGTCTGGAGGCGGCGGGCGCGCTCAAGGGCCTCGGTCTGGAGACGCACGTCGTCGAGTTCGCGCCGCGGCTGATGCCGGTGCAGGTCGACGAGGGCGGCGGCGCGGCGCTGCTGCGCACGATCGAGAACATGGGCCTCTCGGTGCACACCGGCGTCGGTACCCAGGAGGTCCTCGCCGGCGAGACCGGCGCCGTCAACGGCATGGCGCTGTCCGACGGTTCGACGCTCGCCACCGACCTGGTGGTCTTCTCGGCGGGCGTACGGCCCCGGGACCAGCTCGCCCGTGAGGCCGGGCTCGCGGTCGGCGAGCGCGGCGGCATCATCGTGGACGAGCAGTGCCGCACCTCCGACCCGGCGGTCTTCGCGATCGGCGAGTGCGCGCTGGCCTCGGACGGACGGGTGTACGGCCTGGTGGCCCCCGGCTACGAGATGGCCGAGGCGGTGGCGGACGTGATCGACGGCGGCACGCGGTCCTTCACCGGCGCCGACACCTCGACGAAGCTGAAGCTGCTCGGCGTGGACGTGGCCTCGTTCGGCGACGCGCACGGCGCGGCCGACGGATGCCTGGACGTCGTGTACTCGGACTCGCGCGCCGGCGTCTACAAGAAGCTGGTCGTCGACGGGGAGGGCACGCTGCTCGGCGGCATCCTCGTCGGTGACGCCGAGTCGTACGGCACCCTGCGGGCGCTGACCGGCAGTGTGCCGCCCGTCTCCCCGGAGCAGCTGGTGCTGCCCGCCGGGGCCGGCGCGCCGGCCGCGCTGGGGCCGGCGTCGCTGCCCGACGAGGCCGTGATCTGCTCCTGCCACAACGTCACCAAGGGCACGATCCGCGGTGCGGTGACCGAGCACTCCTGCACGACCGTGCCGGAGGTCAAGAAGTGCACCAAGGCCGGTACCGGCTGCGGCAGTTGCGTCAAGGTGCTCGGCCAGCTCGTCAACGCCGAGCTGGAGGCGTCCGGCGTCGAGGTGGACAAGGGGCTGTGCGGCTGCTTCGGGCAGACCCGCCAGGAGCTGTACGAGATCGTCCGCGCCCTGCGCGTCACCTCGTACCAGCAGCTGCTGGACTCGCACGGCCGGGAGGCGGCCCGCGGCGGCAACGGCTGCGAGATCTGCAAGCCGACCGTCGGTTCGATCATCGCCTCACTGGCGCCCACGATCGGAGCGAGCGGCTATGTGCTGGAGGGCGAGCAGGCGGCGCTCCAGGACACCAACGACCACTTCCTCGCCAATCTGCAGAAGAACGGCTCGTACTCGATCGTGCCGCGCATCCCCGGCGGGGAGATCACCCCGGAGAAGCTGATCGTCATCGGCGAGGTGGCCCGCGACTTCGGCCTCTACACGAAGATCACCGGTGGTCAGCGGATCGACCTGTTCGGTGCGCGGGTGGACCAACTGCCGCAGATCTGGGCCCGGCTGGTGGACGCGGGCTTCGAGTCCGGCCACGCGTACGGCAAGGCGCTGCGGACCGTGAAGTCCTGCGTGGGACAGACGTGGTGCCGCTACGGCGTCCAGGACTCGGTGCGGATGGCGATCGACCTGGAGCTGCGCTACCGGGGACTGCGCTCGCCGCACAAGCTGAAGTCGGCGGTCTCCGGCTGCCAGCGCGAGTGCGCGGAGGCCCAGTCCAAGGACTTCGGCGTGATCGCCACGGCCAACGGCTGGAACCTGTACGTGGGCGGCAACGGCGGCGCGACCCCGCGCCACGCGGACCTGCTCGCCCAGGACCTGTCCGACGCCGAACTGGTGCGTCTGATCGACCGGTTCCTGATGTTCTACATCCGCACCGCCGACCGGCTGGAGCGCACCTCGACCTGGCTGGAGCGCATCGAGGGCGGCCTGGACCACGTACGGGACGTGGTCGTGCACGACTCCCTCGGGATCTGCGCCGAGCTGGAGTCGCTGATGGCCGACCACGTGGCCGGCTACCGCGACGAGTGGGCCGAGACGCTGAACGACCCCGAGCGGCTGCTGCGTTTCGTGTCGTTCGTCAACGCGCCCGACACCCCGGACCCGACGGTGAAGTTCGTGCCCGAGCGGGACCAGGTCAAGCCCGATCTGCCGCTGCTGTCCATCCGTTCGCTCGAAGAGACCCTGGAAGGTGCCGCCCGATGACCGCGACGACCCTCGCCCCCGCCACGACGGAGGTCCTGATCCAGCTCCGGCCCGCCGACGAGTGGCTCGCTGTGTGCCCCCTGTCCCGGCTCACCCCGGGTCGCGGAGTGGCCGCCCTGCTGCCGGACGGCCGCCAGGTCGCGCTGTTCCTGGACCGCGACGGCGTCCCGTACGCGATCGACAACCGTGACCCGTTCACCGGCGCGCAGGTCCTCGCGCGCGGTCTGGTCGGCTCCGCGGCCGGACGGCCGTTCGTCGCCTCGCCGCTGCTCAAGCAGCGCTTCGATCTGTCGACCGGGCGCTGCCTGGACGACGAGTCGGTGGCGGTGGCGGCCTACGAGGTACGGGTGGCCTGAGCCTCCCGTACCACTCCACCCGACTCCGCTCACGCGTCGTCTGTCACTGCCCTGACCTTCGCGACGCGTGAGCGGCCGGACTCCCCGGCGACGGCGGACGCGGCGTCACTCGCCCTCCGCCGTCGCCTCCTGCATCGCCTCGACGTCCATCCAGACGACCTCCCACAGGTGGTGGTCGGGGTCCTGGAAGGAACGCCCGTACATGAAGCCGTAGTCCTGGGGGTCGTTGGACGGCGAGCCGCCGGCGGCGAGGGCGGCGTCCACCAGCTCGTCGACCTTCTCACGGCTGTCGGCGCTCAGCGCGAGGATGACCTCCGTGCTGGTGGCGGCGTCGGCGATGTCCTTCTTGGTGAAGTCCTTGAAGCGCGCCTCGGTCAGCAGCATCGCGAAGACGGTGTCGCTGAAGACCAGGCAGGCCGCGCTCTCGTCGGTGAACTGCGGGTTGAAGGAGTAGCCCAGCTTGCCCCAGAAGGCCTTGCTGGCCTCGAGGTCCTTCACGGGCAGGTTCACGAAGATCATCTGAGCCATGACTGTCTCTTTCCCATTCGGTGCCCCGCGGCGCTGCGCGGTGCGGTGCTGTCCGGTGCGTTCGAGGTGCTGTCCGGTGTGTTCGAAGGGGTAGACGGACGGGCCGGCCGTGACTCATCGGTCCGGGGCAGGGGAATTTTTCTTGGAGCACGACCGCCGCGGCCATCCCGCGTTGCACCGGGCGTCACCCACCCGCCCTAGGTTCCTTCACCGCGCGACCCCGTGGCGCCGGCCGGTGCCGCGGGGCAGTCATCCCACCCTGGAGTGACAAGTGGAACGTCGCAGCTTCCTGCGCGGAGCCGTCGTCGGTACATCGGCGGCGGCCTTCGGCTTCACGCTGTGGCAGGGCGCCGCCTCCGCGGCCCCCGCCCAGCCCGGCCCCGGCCCCTACGGGGCGCTCGGCCCGGCGGACGCGAACGGCATCCAGCTGCCTGCCGGCTTCACCAGCCGAGTGATCGCCCGATCCGGCCAGCGGGTCGGCACCACCTCGTACACCTGGCACAACGCCCCTGACGGCGGGGCCTGCTACAGCGACGGCACGGGCTGGATCTACGTGTCGAACTCGGAGATCAACCCCTCCGGCGGGGCGAGCGCGGTGCGCTTCTCCTCGACGGGCGCGATCACCGGCGCCTATCGGATCCTGTCGAACACACGGCAGAACTGCGCGGGCGGCAAGACGCCCTGGAACACCTGGCTGTCCTGCGAGGAGGTCAGCCTCGGCTTCGTCTACGAGGCCGACCCCTACGGCGTCAACGCGTCGGTGCAGCGCCCGGCCATGGGCCGCTTCAAGCACGAGGCGGCGGCGGCCGACCCGGTGCGCAAGGTGATCTACCTGACCGAGGACGAGTCCAACGGCTGCCTGTACCGGTTCGTCCCCACCACCTGGGGCAACCTGTCCTCCGGCACCCTCCAGGTGCTGAGGGCCGGCACCGCCACCTCCGGCAGCTTCACCTGGGCCAATGTGCCGGACCCCGACGGCTCTCCCACCCTCACCCGTGACCAGGTCTCGGGCGCGAAGAGGTTCAACGGCGGCGAGGGCTGCCACTACGCCAACGACACCGTGTGGTTCACCACCAAGGGCGACAACCGCCTCTGGCAGCTGAACCTCCTGACGAACACCTACGAGCTCGCCTACGACGACTCGCTCGTCACCGGCACCGCGCCGCTCACGGGCGTCGACAACGTCACCGGCACCACTTCCGGCGACCTGTTCGTCGCGGAGGACGGCGGCAACATGGAAATCTGTGTGATCACTCCGGCCGACGTCGTCGCGCCCTTCCTCCGGGTGAACGGCCAGTCCTCCTCGGAGATCTGCGGCCCGGCCTTCTCCCCCGACGGCACCCGCCTGTACTTCTCCAGCCAGCGCGGCACCACCGGCAGTTCGTCGGGCGGCATCACCTACGAGGTGAAGGGGCCGTTCCGCGCATAGCGAGCTCGGGCTCCGGTGTGGCGCCGCCGCGCAGCAGGGCGGCGCCCAGCGGGGTGAGCGTATGCAGTACCGCGTTGCCGTGGCGCAGGGTCACGACCAGGCCGGCCTCCCGCAGTACGGCGGCGTGCTGGCTCGCGGAGGCCAGCGACACGCCGGCCCTGCGGGCCAGTTCGCTGGTCGTGCAGCCGCCGCGGACGGCTTGGAGGATCGCGGAGCGCGTATGCCCCACGAGCCGCCCGAGCGAGGCGCCCGTCACGTCTCCCGCGGCCTGCTCGCAGCTGTGCGAGACCGGGTAGACGAGCACCGGCGGCAGTGACGTGTCCCGCAGGACCACCGGTGTCCCCCGGCAGAAGAACGACGGCTGGAGCAGCAGTCCGCGCCCGTCCAGGCGCAGTTCACGGTCGACGGGATAGTCGGCCTCGAGGACCGGTGAGCGCCAGCGCAGCACCGGCGGCAGGGAGGCGAGGAGCTCGCCCGCGCCGCCGTCGAGGAGCGCGCGGCCGCGCACGGCGCGGTCGGCCTCCACCCGGCCCTGGATATGGGTCCAGTAGGGCTCCACGGCCGCGTGGTAGTACGCCCGCAGGGCGGCGACGAGCCGGGCGACGGACTCGGCCCGGCCTTCCGCGAGGGACGCCAGCCGGCCGGGCAGGGAGCGCAGCGGCGAGCGGTGGGCGGCGGCGAGAGCCACCTCGGTGTGCAGCCGCGCCGGGGATGTGGCCCGCAGCGCCTCGAGGCCCGTGTCGAGCCCTTCACTGCCCTCCGCGGGGGTGAGGAAATCCGGGAAATAGCCCCGCTGCGGAACGAGCGCGGAGAGCAGTCGTGTTTCACCTTTCAACCGCGTTCGTGCTTGGGAACGCCATTCCCCGAAGACCAGAGCGCCCCTTCGGTCCCGCAATCGGTGAAAACTGAGAATCGATTCCCACAACGCGTCGGGCCTGGCGGCCATCCGCACGCGCGCCAGATCGTCCGCATTGAAATGAATACGAAGCACCGAACCCCCACTGTTGCAACCGCAATCGCCCCCATCACTGAGTATGCATGCAATCACAGGTTGTTACCACGGTGTTTCAGCCACAGTTGAAACGCCTCGCGGGTCCTGGGGGGCAACCGAAAAGCTGTACGACGTCGGGCATGAAACCTACTTCACCGATGTGACGCAGCGAGGACCGTGGGGGGCTTTGCGCGTCCGGCGGCGGTGATGGAGGTTGCGGCTCCGTGTCCGGCACGGGTAATGGAGCGCGGTCGGCGGGTGGGGATCCGCCGGCCGCGCTCCGTCCGTTGTATCCGGCGCGAAAGAGAAGAAATTTGTTTGGATGTCAATCAGCGAAGGTTGACTGATCCGCGATTCAACTGACTTCCGGTTCAACAAGGGCGGAGCGCTTTCGTTCGGCACGTGCCCCCCGGGCATGCAGGAGGGGCGGGCGCCCCGCACAGGCGCCCGCCCCTTCTCTGTGGATCCGGAGCCGTCACCGGGTAGCCGGTGAGGGTCGGGGTACCGGGCTCCGGGGTTCGTGCCCCGGCCCCGGTGACGACCCCGGAGTCTGTTGCTCCCTGGCGGGAGCGTGGTCCCTAGCGGGAGTCGCTGCCCGTCGTACGGACCGCCGCGGCGCGGCCCGCCTCCAGACGCGCCACCGGGATGCGGAACGGCGAGCAGGACACGTAGTCCAGGCCCACCTCGTGGAAGAAGTGCACCGACTCGGGGTCGCCGCCGTGCTCACCGCAGACGCCGAGCTTGAGGTCGGGACGGGTGGCCCGGCCGGCCTCCACCGCGTTACGGACGAGCGAGCCGACGCCGTCCTTGTCGATGGTCTCGAACGGGGAGACCCCGAAGATGCCCTTCTCCAGGTACGCGGTGAAGAAGCTGGCCTCCACGTCGTCGCGGGAGAAGCCCCACACGGTCTGGGTGAGGTCGTTGGTGCCGAAGGAGAAGAACTCGGCGGCCTCCGCGATCTGCCCGGCCGTCAGCGCGGCGCGCGGCAGCTCGATCATCGTGCCGAGCGCCAGCTTCAGGTCGATACCGGTCTGCTGCCGCACCTCGGCGATGACCTGCTCGGCCTCCTCGCGGACGATCTCCAGCTCCTGGACGGTGCCGACGAGCGGGATCATGATCTCGGCGCGCGGGTCGCCCTTGGCCTCGATGCGCTGAGCCGCGGCCTCGGCGATCGCCCGCACCTGCATGGTGAACAGGCCGGGGATGACGAGCCCGAGGCGTACGCCGCGCAGACCCAGCATCGGGTTCTGCTCGTGCAGCCGGTGCACTGCCTGGAGCAGGCGCAGGTCGTTCTCGTTGTGGTCCTTGCGGGCCTCGGCGAGGGCGACGCGCACCGACAGCTCGGTGATGTCCGGCAGGAACTCGTGCAGCGGCGGGTCGAGCAGACGCACCGTCACCGGCAGGCCGTCCATCGCCTCGAACAGCTCGACGAAGTCCTGCTTCTGCTGCGGCAGCAGCGCCCGGAGGGCCTCCTCGCGCTCGTCGTCGGTGTCCGCGAGGATCAGCTTCTCGACCATCTCGCGGCGCTCGCCGAGGAACATGTGCTCGGTGCGGCACAGGCCGATGCCCTGGGCGCCGAAGCGGCGGGCGCGCAGGGCGTCCTCGGCGTTGTCGGCGTTGGCCCGTACGCGCAGCCGGCGTACCCGGTCCGCGTAGGCCATGATCCGGTGGACGGCCTGGACCAGTTCGTCGGCGTCGTCGGCGCCGGCGTGCATGCGGCCCTCGAAGTACTCGACGACCGGGGAGGGCACGACGGGCACCTCACCCTTGTAGACCTTGCCGGTCGAGCCGTCGATGGAGACGACGTCGCCCTCCTCGATGACGGTGCCGTTCACCGTCATCCGGCGGCGCTTGGTGTCGACCTCGAGCTCCTCGGCGCCGCAGACACAGGTCTTGCCCATGCCGCGGGCGACGACGGCGGCGTGCGAGGTCTTGCCGCCGCGGGAGGTCAGGATGCCCTGGGCGGCGATCATGCCGTCCAGGTCGTCCGGGTTGGTCTCGCGGCGGATCAGGATGACCTTCTCGCCGGAGCGCGACCACTTGACCGCGGTGTAGGAGTCGAAGACGGCCTTGCCGACGGCCGCGCCCGGGGAGGCGGCGATGCCGCGCCCGAGCAGCTCGGTCTTCGCCTGGTCGTCGAAGCGCGGGAACATCAGCTGGGCGAGCTGTGCGCCGTTGACGCGCTGGAGCGCCTCGGCCTCGTCGATGAGGCCCTGGTCGACGAGCTGGGTGGCGATGCGGAAGGCGGCGCCGGCGGTCCGCTTGCCGACCCGGGTCTGGAGCATCCACAGCTGGCCGCGCTCGATGGTGAACTCGATGTCGCAGAGATCCTTGTAGTGGTTCTCCAGCGTCTCCATGATCTGCATCAGCTGGTCGTACGACTTCTTGTCGATCGACTCGAGGTCGGCCAGCGGCACGGTGTTGCGGATACCGGCGACGACGTCCTCGCCCTGGGCGTTCTGCAGGTAGTCGCCGTAGACGCCCTGGTGGCCGGAGGCGGGGTCGCGGGTGAAGGCGACGCCGGTGCCGGAGTCGGGGCCGAGGTTGCCGAAGACCATGGAGCAGATGTTGACGGCCGTGCCGAGGTCGCCGGGGATGCGCTCCTGGCGGCGGTAGAGCTTGGCCCGGTCGGTGTTCCAGGACTCGAAGACCGAGCAGATCGCGAGGTCCATCTGCTCGCGCGGGTCCTGCGGGAAGTCGCGGCCGGCCTCGGTCTTGACGATCTTCTTGAACTGCTTGACGAGCTTCTTCAGGTCGGCGGCGTCGAGGTCGGTGTCGACGGTGACCTTCTTGGCGGCCTTGGCCTCTTCGAGGGCGTCCTCGAAGAGTTCGCCGTCGACGCCCAGCACGGTCTTGCCGAACATCTGGATGAGGCGGCGGTAGGAGTCCCACGCGAAGCGCTCGTCGCCGGCCTGCTGGGCGAGGCCCGCGACCGACTCGTCGGAGAGGCCGATGTTGAGGACGGTGTCCATCATGCCCGGCATGGAGAACTTGGCGCCCGAACGTACGGAGACCAGAAGGGGGTTGTCGGCCTGACCGAGCTTCTTGCCCATCTTCTGCTCAAGGGCGTCGAGGTGCGCACTCACCTCGTCGCGCAGCTCGGCCGGCTCGTCGCCGCTCTCGAGGTACACCTTGCAGGCCTCGGTGGTGATGGTGAAGCCCGGAGGGACCGGCAGACCGAGGTTGGTCATCTCGGCGAGGTTCGCACCTTTTCCGCCGAGGAGGTCCTTGAGCTCTTTGTTGCCCTCGGTGAAGTCGTAGACGAACTTCTGATCTTTGTTTTCCGACACGGGTCTCGACTCCTCGAGGACTCGGTGGCTGCCCTGACGGCGAGGAACATACCCAGATCGAAGGCGTCTGGGTACGTCCACTTGCCCGTCATACGGCCTTAACCACTCGTCCGCCAGCAGATCGAAAGTGCTTCGCGGCGAGGGAGGTGTAGACCCTTCACTTCAACTCCTGAAGGAATGATCACTTCACGCGTTCACTCGAACGCCGAATGGCTACACAGAGTCACAAGTCACTCCATGCCTCAAAAGCCAAAAGGGTGGCACTCAGTGCCACCCTTTGAGAGGTGCAGCCGCCCCGATTTCGCTCATCTGAGCGCACCCCCTATCAGGGGTGGCGAGAATCACGCCCTCCGAGGCGCCGGAATTCCATCATCCGGACCACCTCCGCCGCCGGTCAGCCACCGGAAGTGTCCAGCTCGGCGTCCGCGCCGACGCCCGCGCAGTCGTACGGATCCTTCAGCCAGCCGTCCGGCAGAACCACCCGGTTGTTGCCCGACGTGCGCCCGCGGGGGCCGTCCGCGCCCGCCGGCCACGGCTGGTCCAGATCCAGCTCGCTCAACTGAGCGCCCAGCTCGTCCAGCGACGAGGTGATCGCGAGCTTCTTGCGCATCTCGGAGCCGACGGCGAAACCCTTCAGGTACCAGGCCACGTGCTTACGGAAGTCGACCACCCCGCGCGACTCGTCCCCGATCCACTCCCCCAGCAGCGTCGCGTGCCGCAGCATCACGTCGGCGACCTGGCGCAGCGTGGGCCGCGCGTAGTCGTCGCGGCCCTCGAAGGCCGCCACCAGGTCCGCGAACAGCCACGGCCGGCCCAGGCACCCGCGGCCCACGACCACGCCGTCGCAGCCGGTCTCGCGCACCATCCGCAGGGCGTCGTCCGCGGACCAGATGTCGCCGTTGCCGAGCACCGGGATCTCGGGGACGTGTTCCTTGAGGCGGGCGATCGCGTCCCAGTCCGCCGTGCCGCCGTAGTGCTGTGCCGCCGTGCGCCCGTGCAGGGCGATGGCCGTGACGCCCTCCTCGACCGCGATCCGGCCCGCGTCGAGGTAGGTGATGTGGTCGTCGTCGATGCCCTTGCGCATCTTCATGGTGACCGGCAGGCCGCCCGCGTTGGAGACCGCCTCGTGCAGGATCGCGCGCAGCAGGGGCCGCTTGAACGGGAGGGCGGAGCCGCCGCCCTTGCGGGTGACCTTGGGGACGGGGCAGCCGAAGTTCAGGTCGATGTGGTCGGCCAGGTCCTCGTCCACGATCATCCGAACGGCCTTGCCGACGGTGACGGGATCCACCCCGTACAGCTGGATCGAGCGCGGTGTCTCGGTCGCGTCGAAGTGGATGAGCTGCATCGTCTTCTCGTTGCGCTCGACGAGGGCCCGCGTCGTGATCATCTCGCTGACGAACAGGCCCTTCCCTCCGCTGAACTCCCGGCACAACGTCCGGAAGGGCGCGTTCGTGATGCCGGCCATGGGAGCGAGGACGACCGGCGGCTGCACGGCGTGCGGGCCGATCCGGAGCATGTTCGAGGAAGCGGGGGCGAGCGTGGTCATTCGCCCATTGTCCCGCACTGCCGGGACGGTCGGTCAGCCATACGATTCATGGCATGCCCGAGCTCAGCCACCGGCACCGGATTCTGGTCCTGTCGATCTGCTGCATGAGTCTGCTGATCGTCAGCCTCGACAGCACGATCCTGAACGTCGCCCTGCCCTCCCTGCGCCTTGAGATGGACGCCTCGGTCGCCGGGATGCAGTGGGTGATCGACGCCTACACCCTCGTGCTTGCCTCGCTGCTGATGCTCGCCGGCTCGCTCGCCGACCGGGTCGGCCGGCGCAAGGTCTTCATGATCGGGCTGGTGCTCTTCACCCTGGGCTCGCTGATGTGCTCCCTCGCCCAGAGCCTCGAGGCCCTCGTCGGGTTCCGCATGGTGCAGGCGGTGGGCGGCTGCATGCTCAACCCGGTCGCCATGTCGATCATCACCAACACCTTCACCGAGCCCCGCGAGCGCGCCCGCGCCATCGGCGTCTGGGGCGGCGTCGTCGGGATCTCCATGGCCGCGGGCCCCCTGCTCGGCGGCCTGCTCGTGGACGGTGTCGGCTGGCGGTCCATCTTCTGGGTCAACCTGCCCGTCGGCCTCGCCGCCCTGCTGCTCACCTGGCGGTACGTGCCCGAGTCCCGCGCCCCGAGGGCCCGCCGCTTCGACCCCGTGGGCCAGCTGCTGGTCGTCGTGCTCCTCGGCTCGCTGACGTACGCGATCATCGAAGCTCCGGTGGCGGGCTGGACCTCGCCGCTGATCCTCAGCTTCGCCGTCGTCGCCGCACTCGCCCTGGCCGCGCTGCTGCGCTACGAACCGCGTCGCGCCGAACCCCTCATCGATCTTCGCTTCTTCCACAGCCTGCCGTTCAGCGGGGCCACCGTCATCGCGGTGTGCACGTTCGCCGCCTTCGGCGGCTTCCTGTTCGTCAACACGCTGTACCTCCAGGACGTCCTCGGTTTCTCCGCCCTGCACGCCGGCCTCTACATGCTGCCCATGGCAGGACTCACTCTCGTCTGCGCGCCGCTGTCGGGGCGCCTGGTGGCCGCGTACGGCCCCCGTCCGCCGCTGCTCGCCGCCGGCACCGCGATGACGGCCAGCGGTGTGCTGTTCGCCGCGTTCGAGACGGAGACCTCCACCGCGCTGCTGGTCACCGGCTACCTCCTCTTCGGCCTCGGCTTCGGCCTCGTCAACGCCCCGATCACCAACACGGCCGTCTCCGGGATGCCCCGCGCGCAGGCCGGAGTGGCGGCTGCGATCGCCTCGACGAGCCGGCAGGTCGGCCAGACACTCGGTGTCGCCGTCATCGGCGCGGTGCTCGCCGCCGGGGTCTCCGCCTCCTCGCACACCGAGGGCTTCGTCGCCGCGAGCCGGCCCGTCTGGTGGATCATCGCCGGCTGCGGTCTGTGCGTGCTCGTCGTCGGCGCGCTCACCAGCGGCCGGCGGGCGCGGGAGTCGGCCCGGCGGACGGCGGAACGGCTCGGCGAACCGGAGATCGACCGGATCCCCGCCCTCGTGGACGGCCGGAGCCGGCACACGGGGTGAACCGCTCCTGCCGTGGGCCGCGGGCGGACATGAGAAAGGGCCCGGACCGCGTGGTGCGGTCCGGGCCCCTCCGTCGGTCAGGCCTGCTCCTCCTGCGGGGCCGCGTCCGTCTGCGGCTCGCCGTCCGCCTGTGCGGCCTGGGCGCGCTCACGCATCTTGCGCACCAGCTCCTGCTTGTGGTCCTCGGCGGCCTTGCGGTCGGCGTTGCGGGCGGGGCCGCCCGCCTGCTGGTCGGCGCGGGACAGCTTCTTGCGCTGTCCGCCTACGCCGAGAAGGTTGTTGCGGCTCTTGGCCATGGGGTTCTCCCATTCATGGTGAGAAGTGACTCGGGAAACGTCGGACGGAGGCGGTACGACCGCCGCCCTCTCACTCGTAGATCTGGAAGAACGAAGACATGCCGATGACGGTACCCTGCCGCGCGGGGCGAGGTCATCCGGTTTTCGGGCACATCACACGAAAAAGCGCCGCCCGTCTCAGCCGCCGGTCGCGGACGGGTCGACGGTCGCCTGATGGGCCTCCGCGAGATGTTCCTCGGCCTTGAGCCACGGCAGGAACTGCGCGTTCTTGCGCCAGTCGCAGGTGCCACAGATCAACTGCCGCTGGATGCCCGCCTTTTCGACCCGTACGACGTGTACGCGTCCGTGCTGGTCCCATCTCCGGACCTTGCTGGTGGTCATGGACGGCATGTGGTGCGCCTCCTGTGCCTGGCCCGCTTCCGGGTACGCGTGGGGCCCAGTGTGCACGAAGCCCCCGGTTCCGTTACCCGGAACCGGGGGCTTCGAACGCGTCGGGCGGTCAGCAGCCCAGCAGTCGGCTGCCCAGGTAGCCCTGGATCTGGTCGAGGGAGACACGCTCCTGCTTCATCGTGTCGCGCTCGCGCACGGTCACGGCGTTGTCGTCGAGGGTGTCGAAGTCGACGGTGACGCAGAACGGGGTGCCGATCTCGTCCTGACGGCGGTAGCGGCGGCCGATGGCGCCGGCGTCGTCGAACTCGATGTTCCAGTTCTGCCGCAGGTCCGCCGCGAGGCCCTTGGCCTTCGGGGAGAGCTGCGCGTTGCGGGACAGCGGCAGCACGGCGACCTTGACCGGCGCGAGGCGGTGGTCGAGGCGCATCACGGTGCGCTTCTCCATGACGCCCTTGGCGTTGGGGGCCTCGTCCTCGTTGTAGGCGTCGAGGAGGAAGGCGAGCATGGCGCGGCCGACACCCGCGGCGGGCTCGATGACATACGGGGTCCAGCGCTCCTGCGCGTCCTGGTCGAAGTAGAGCAGGTCGTTGCCGGACGCCTTGGAGTGCGCCTTCAGGTCGTAGTCGGTGCGGTTGGCGACACCCTCGAGCTCGCCCCACTCGCTGCCGCCGAACTGGAAGCGGTACTCGATGTCGGCGGTGCGCTTGGAGTAGTGGGAGAGCTTCTCCTGCGGGTGCTCGAACCAGCGCATGTTCTCCTCACGCAGGCCCAGGTCGCGGTACCAGTTCCAGCGCTGCTCCATCCAGTACTCGTGCCACGTCTCGTCCTCGCCCGGCTTGACGAAGAACTCCATCTCCATCTGCTCGAACTCGCGGGTGCGGAAGATGAAGTTGCCCGGAGTGATCTCGTTCCGGAAGGACTTGCCCATCTGTGCGATGCCGAACGGCGGCTTCTTGCGCGAGGTCTGCAGCACCTGGCCGAAGTTGGTGAAGATGCCCTGGGCGGTCTCGGGACGCAGGTACGCGATGGAGCCGCTGTCCTGGGTCGGGCCGAGGTGCGTGGAGAGCAGGCCGGAGAACTGCTTCGGCTCGGTGAAGGTGCCCTTGTTGCCGCAGTTGGGACAGTTGAGGTCGGCGAGGCCGTTCTCGGGGAGGCGGCCGTGCTTCTCCTCGTACGCCTCCTCCAGGTGGTCCGCGCGGTAACGCTTGTGGCAGGAGGTGCACTCGGTGAGCGGGTCGGTGAAGGTGGCGACGTGACCGGAGGCCTCCCAGACCTCGGTGGCCAGGATCACCGACGAGTCGATGCCGACGACGTCCTCGCGCGAGGTGACCATGTAGCGCCACCACTGGCGCTTGATGTTCTCCTTGAGCTCGACACCCAGCGGTCCGTAGTCCCAGGCGGCCTTCTGACCGCCGTAGATCTCGCTGCAGGGGTAGACAAAGCCACGGCGCTTGCTCAGGTTGACGATCGTATCGATCTTGTCGGCGGCCACGGTGCTCTCTTCATTACGACGACGACGAACGGAGAATGACTCAGGTTACCGGCGGCCGCACCCCCCGGATCAAATCGGTGCGGTGACGGAGGCAACCCCAGGGTTTATTGACAATCGTTTCCGATTTTGTTGAAAATGAGTGTCATGAACGTACGACGCCTCATACCCACCGCCGCCACCGCCGGAGCAGTAACGCTCGGCCTCCTGGCCCTGTCCGCCTGCTCCACGTCCGACGCGGCGGGCGTCGACGGCGACGGGCGGCTGAAGGTGTCCGCGTCGTTCTATCCCATGCAGTATCTCGCCGAGCAGATCGGTGGCGCCAACGTCTCCGTCACCCCGCTCACCAAGCCGGGTGTCGAGCCGCACGACCTCGAGCTCAAGCCCCGCCAGACCGCCGAGCTGAACGACTCGGGTCTGATCCTCTACCTCAAGGGCGTCCAGCCCGCCGTCGACAAGGCCATCGAGCAGTCCGGCGTGAAGTACAAGGTGGACGCCGCGACGCTCACGCAGCTCGAGCACTTCGACACCGCCGGCGGCCATGACCACGGTCACGAGGAAGGCCACGAGGGCGAGACCGAGGCGGAGCACGAGGAGCACGCGGCAGAGGGCGGCCACGAGGAGCACCAGGACGAGGCCGGCGGCGATCCGCACATCTGGCTCGACCCGGTGAAGTACGCCGAGGTCGCCAAGGGTGTCGGCGCCCAGATGGAGAAGGCCGACCCCGACCACGCAGCGGACTACCGGAAGAACACGGACGCGCTGGTCGCGAAGCTCACCGCCCTGCACACCGACTTCGAGCAGGGTCTGAAGAACTCGTCCACCAAGACGTTCATCACCACCCACTCCGCCTTCGGGTACCTCGCCGAGCGCTACGGCCTGGAGCAGGAGGGCATCGCGGGCGTCGACCCGGAGTCCGAGCCCAGCCCCGCCCGGATCAAGGAGCTCCAGGGCATCGCGAAGAAGGACAAGGTCACCACCGTCTTCTTCGAGACGCTCGCCAGCGACAGGACGGCCAAGACCCTCGCCTCCGACACCGGACTCAGGACGGACGTCCTCGATCCGCTCGAGGGAATCACCGACAGGTCCAAGGGCGATGACTACATCGAGGTCATGCGCTCCAACCTCGCCGCGCTGCAGAAGGCCCTCGGCGCGAAGTGACGCGATCCCACCAGGAGAGGCGGCCCCCCATGAGCAGCGAGCCGGTCATTTCCGTCCACGGAGCCCGGGCGACGCTCGGCTCCAGGCCCGTGCTGCGCGGCATCGATCTCACGGTGCGCTCCGGTGAGGTCGTCGCCCTGCTCGGCGCCAACGGCTCCGGGAAGTCGACCGCCGTGCGTTCCGTGATCGGTCAGGTGCCGCTCACCGACGGCCGGATAGACCTGTTCGGCACCGAGCTGCGCCGCTTCCGGCAGTGGTCTCGGGTGGGCTACGTGCCCCAGCGCACCACCGCCGCGAGCGGGGTGCCCGCCACCGTTCGCGAGGTCGTCGCCTCCGGCCGGCTGTCGCGCGCCCGCTTCGGCCTGCCCTCGCGCGCCGACAAGGCGGCCGTGCAGCACGCCATCGAGCTCGTCGGACTGGCCGACCGGGCCAAGGACTCCGTGAGCGCGCTGTCCGGCGGCCAGCACCAGCGGGTGCTGATCGCGCGGGCGCTCTCGGCCGAGCCCGAGCTGCTGATCATGGACGAGCCGATGGCGGGCGTGGACCTGGCCAGCCAGGAAGTGCTGGCGGCCACGCTCCGCGAGCAGGTCGCCGCCGGTACGACGGTGCTGCTGGTGCTGCACGAGCTCGGTCCGCTGGAGCCGCTGATCGACCGCGCCGTGGTGCTGCGCGACGGCTGCGTCGTCCACGACGGGCCGCCGCCGGAGGCCGTCGGGCAGCACGCCCTGCCCGGCCACGACCACGTACATCCGCACGCGGCCGACGAGCCGCTCCGCACTGGACTGCTGACATGATCCTGGAAATGCTGCAATCCCCGTTCATGCAGCGGGCACTGCTCGCGGCGCTGCTGGTGGGCATCACCGCCCCGGCCGTCGGCATCTATCTGGTGCAGCGCCGACAGGCCCTGATGGGTGACGGAATCGGCCATGTCGCGATGACCGGCGTCGGCCTGGGCTTCCTGATGTCGGCCAACCCCATCTGGATGGCGACGCTGGTCTCCGTCCTCGGTGCCGTCCTGATGGAGCTCATCCGCATCTACGGCCGCACCCGGGGCGACATCGCGCTGGCGATGCTCTTCTACGGCGGCATGGCGGGCGGTGTCCTGCTGATCGAGCTGTCCGACAGCGGTTCCACGGCCAATCTGACCTCGTATCTCTTCGGCTCGCTCTCCACGGTCTCCGACTCGGACGTCATGGCGATCCTGCTGCTCGCGGCCTTCGTGGTGCTGGTGTCACTGGGACTGCGCCGGCAGTTGTTCGCGGTCAGCCAGGACGAGGAGTTCGCCCGGGTCACCGGTCTTCCGGTGCGGGCACTGAACCTGCTGATCGCCGTGACCGCGGCGGTCACCGTCAGCGTCGCCATGCGCGTGGTCGGCCTGCTGCTGGTCAGCGCGCTGATGGTGGTGCCGGTGGCGGCCGCCCAGCAGATCTCGCGGTCCTTCAGGACGACGTACGCGCTGGCGGTCGCCATCGGTGTGGTGGTCGCCCTGGCCGGAACCACCACCTCCTACTTCCACGAGGTGCCCCCCGGCGCGACGATTGTGATGCTCGCCATCGCCGTGTTCGTGGTGCTGACCGCCCTGGCCGCGCCCCTGGCGCGGCGGCGGGCGAAGGCACTGGAGAACGGCGGAGCGAACGAGGAGGCCTGCACGGCCCCGATGCCGGCCGGCCGGCGTCCGGGCGACGACGTCAAGGTCTGAGCACGGAACGGGCCCGCACCAGCTTGACCGCGGGCCTGGCAGAATGGCCCGACATGTGTGCGGGCGAAGCGAGGAGGCACCTGTGACCACGGCGCCAACCGGCGGGAACACCGCCCCGGTGCGAGGCCGGTCGACCCGGCAGCGGGCCGCGGTGGCGGCGGCGCTCGACGAGGTCGACGAGTTCCGCAGCGCGCAGGAGCTGCACGACATGCTCAAGCACCGCGGCGACTCGGTGGGCCTGACGACGGTCTACCGCACGCTGCAGTCGCTCGCCGACGCCGGCGAGGTCGATGTGCTGCGTACCAGTGAGGGCGAGTCGGTCTACCGGCGCTGCTCGACCGACGACCACCATCACCACCTGGTGTGCCGTATGTGCGGCAAGGCCGTGGAGGTCGAGGGTCCGGCGGTGGAGCAGTGGGCGGAGGCGATCGCCGCCCAGCACGGCTTTGTGAACGTGGCGCACACGGTGGAGATCTTCGGCACCTGCGCGGAATGCGCGGCGAAGGCCGTCTGAACCCTGTCACGGTGGCCCGCACGCCCGGTTCGTCCGGGGGTGCGGGCCACCGTCGTGCGTCGGGTCAGAGGTCGAAGCAGTCGTAGGACCCGTCGTCGTTGCGGCCGACGGTGTTGTGGTCCCAGCAGTGGAGGGCCGGCGTGATCGTGTGGAGCCGCCACAGGAGCGCCGCGGCCAGGCACACGGTGGCCGCGAGAGCGAGCACGGAGCGGCGTCCCGCGAGGCCGAGGCCCCCCAGGGCCGCTCCGGCCGCGAGCACGGCGAAGAAGAGGGCGACGCCCGCGTCGTTGGGACGCAGCCCCGCGAAGGTCTCCATCTCGACCGTGACGCCGAAGCTGAACCAGGCCAGGAGCGCGGCGAACGCGAAGAGCGAGGCGCTGGCGCAGCCGCGCACGGTCATGCCTTCTCCAGGTGCCTGTCGAGCAGCGCCCTCAGCCGCTCCGTGCCGGCCGGTTCGGTCGCGCCCCGCTTGGGCAGCACCATGACTCCGACGCCGTGCTTGTCGCCGGTGAGGAGGACGAACACGTCGTCGGTCTCCGCGTAACGCGAGTACACCGCCCAGTTGGTGGTGGCGTCGGCGTCGCGGGTGGTCAGCCGGATGCCGCTGTCGTCGACGACGGCCCGGAACTCGCCCTGCCGGGCCGCCATCCGGTGCAGCTGGCGTCCCTGCATCCACGGCAGCAGGTACAGGCAGGCGAACGCGAGAACGCCCGCGCCCAGCATGAGCCAAAGCCGCCAGGTCATCGCGTTCACCAGCACGAGGAACCCGAAGCAGACGACGCACAGCACGCCGGCGAAGAGCAGCAGACGCCGGACGCGGCGGCCGGCGGGCGTGGCTCGCGTCCGGGCCCGCAGGGCGGAGACCATGTCACGGACGACCGGCTCGTAGACCAGTTCCACCGTCTGTCCCGCGTACGGTCGCTCCACCTCGGCCATGGCCCCTCCCCGGTCCGGCGACGAGCTGTGATCGTAGCGGCCGGGCCGGACACGGCAGCGCGGGGCCGGGTGCGTACGCCCAACCCGTAGCGGCCGGCGTACGAAGGCCCCGGCCGCACCGTGCCGTGGAGCCCCTCGGATCAGGAAGCCGGGCTGTCGGGGCGTCCCCGCATCGCCTCGAGCTCCTCGTTCGGGATCGCGCCACCGAAGCGGCGGTCGCGCTGCGCGTACTCGAGGCAGGCGCGCCACAGATCACGGCGGTCGAAGTCCGGCCACAGCACGTCCTGGAACACCATCTCGGCGTAACTCGACTGCCAGATCAGGTAGTTCGAGATGCGCTGCTCGCCGCTGGGGCGCAGGAACAGATCGACGTCCGGCATGTCCGGGTAGTACAGGTACTTCGCGAACGTCTTCTCGTTGACCTTGCCCGGGTCGAGCCTGCCCGCCGCGACGTCGCGCGCGATGGCCTGCGCCGCGTCGGCCACCTCGGCCCGGCCGCCGTAGTTGACGCAGAAGTACAGCGTCATCGCGTCGTTGCCGACGGTCTGCTCCTGGGCGACCTGGAGCTCCTGGACGACGGACTTCCACATCTTCGGCATCCGGCCGACCCAGCGGATGCGGATGCCGAGCTCGTCCATCTCGTCGCGGCGGCGGCGGATGACGTCCCGGTTGAAGTTCATCAGGAAGCGCACCTCGTCGGGCGAACGCTTCCAGTTCTCCGTGGAGAAGGCGTACAGGGAGAGGTTCTTGACGCCCATCTCCAGGCAGCCCTTGAGCACATCGAGCACGACGCCCTCGCCGACCTTGTGCCCCTCGGTGCGGGGCAGGCCGCGCTCCTTGGCCCAGCGGCCGTTGCCGTCCATGACGCACGCCACATGGTTCGGCACCAGCTCCGCCGGGATCTTGGGCGGGCGGGCGCCGGACGGGTGCGGCTCGGGGACCTTGTACTCGCGGCGGGACCGGCCCAGGATTCCGCGTCGTGCCATGCGGCTCACATCTCCTATTTCTCTACGTACCTCAGGGAGCGCAGGCCGCGCTCCAGGTGCCAGTGCAGATAGGCGGACACCAGTCCGCTGCCCTCCCTGACATGGCGCGCCTCGCACGCCTCCGCGGCCGGCCAGTCGCCGGTCAGCAGCGCGCTGAGCAGCCCGATGGCCTCCGCAGAGGGTACGACGCTGCCGGGCACCCGGCAGTCGCCGCATATGACGCCGCCCGCCGCGACGGAGAAGAACCGGTTGGGGCCCGGCAGCCCGCAGCGCGCGCAGTCGTCGAAGCTGGGCGCGTAGCCATTGACGGCGAGTGACCGCAGCAGGAACGCGTCGAGCACCAGGTGCGGCGCGTGCTCGCCCCGGGAGAGGCTGCGCAGTCCGCCGACCAGCAGCAGATACTGCTGGACCGCCGGCTCGCCCTCGTGGTCGGTGAAGCGTTCGGCGGTCTCCAGCATGGCGGTGCCGGCGGTGTACCGGGCGTAGTCGGTGACGATGCCCCCGCCGTAGGGGGCGATGGTCTCCGACTGGGTGCACAGCGGCAGCCCGCGCCCCACCAGCTCGCTGCCGCGGGCGAAGAACTGCACGTCGACGTGGGAGAACGGCTCGAGCCTCGCTCCGAACTTGGACTTGGTACGCCGCACCCCGCGGGCGACCGCGCGTACCCGGCCGTGACCGCGCGTGAGCAGGGTGATGATGCGGTCGGCCTCACCCAGCTTCTGGGTGCGCAGGACGACACCGTCATCACGGAACAGGCTCATGCCCCCATTCTCCCGTACCGGCGGCGGGGCCCGGTCACTGGTTCACCGATCCGGGACGTGCTTCCCGCGCCGTGGCGGCCGAAATGCCGGTGCGGCGGGCCGCGCCGCCGCGCTAGCGTCCACGGCCATGGCGACTTCCCGTACCCGGCCCCCTTTCAGCGCGGACGAGCGGACGCAGCTGACCGGCTGGTTCCAGATGCAGCGCGCGATCATCCACTACAAGTGCGAGGGCCTCTCGGAGGAGGACGCCCACCGGACGGTCCTCCCGGCCTCTCCGCTCATGACCGTGGCAGGCATCGTCTCCCATCTGCGGTGGACCGAGCAGACCTGGTTCGAGGTCCTGTTCCTCGGCCGCCCGGCCGATGGTCCCCAGTTCTCGGAGGACCCCGAGGACGCCGACATGCGGGTCGAGGGCGTTCCCCTCGCGCAGCTGCTGGACGAGTACACCCAGCAGTGCGCGATCTCCGACGAGATCATCGCGGCCCACGACTTCGACGAGACGGGCCGGCATCCGGACTTCCGCTCCGCCGCGGCGTCGCTCCGCTGGATGCTGATCCACATGGTGGAGGAGACGGCACGCCACGCCGGTCATCTCGACACGATCCGCGAGCTGCTGGACGGCGAGAAGGGCTACTACTGATCCTCAGCGGGCGGCCGCCGCCTCCGTGACAGCCGGCGGCCGCCCGTTCTGGGGTCACCTCGCCGCGGCGCTCTCGGGTCCCGCCGGGCGGCGGCCCTCTCAGGTCACCTCGCCGCGGCTGCGGGCGTTCACGTACGCCGTCGTCGCGCTGATCCGTTCGGCGGCCGTCGCGGGGCGCACATGGTCCGGTGAACACTCCCACTCGCGGCCGCCGCCGACCGGTCTGAGGCTCAGCCACGGGCCCGCCTCGCCCATGAACCGGCCCACGCGGCCGGTCCTGGTGTCGACGAGGTACGTACCGATGGGCACGGTCATGGCGTATGGCCCCCGTCCCTGGGCAGCGCGGCGCCGACCGGTCGGAGCGTGCCGCTGCGGTCCGCGAGCGGCCGGGGAACGTCCCGGACGTCGGGGACGGGCGCCGTACGCCATGAGGTGCGTGATGAGGGGAGTGTGGTCCCGGACCGTTTCAGAGCCACGCGCAATGTGTTCACGGCATCCTCCGCCTCTGCCCCGCACGCCACATGGTGACGCCGGCCCTTTTCGTCTCGAGTCGCTGCCCGACATGATTTCCCTTCCATGGTGGGCTTCACGAATCGCATTACGAAGGTGACGCTCCGCGAGTACTCTGATCAAGAGTGTGTCCGCTACAACTGGGCAGCTCGGCACGGGTGTTGACCCATGGCCAAAGCCCCACGGCAAGCGCACACAGGAATTCACCGGCCCGTAACCGGAAGTGCGGCGGAAAGCGGGGGAAACGCACCCCGGAGGAGTCGGGCGGGCGCATGTTCGCATTCGGCGGATACACCGGCCCATTCGAACAGGCGGCGCGCCGACCCCCCGTTGGATCCGGCGCGACGGAACGACGCGACACCGCCGATCGCAGGGTAATCCTCCCGCCGTGGCGGAACGCGGGCGACGCACGAGCGCGGACGGCAGTCCGCGGGCGCCACCCACCACCACCCCACCCCGACATCAAGGCGGCCTTTGAGTGGGCATAAGCCCACCTTATGAGGTCATAGGTCAGGGCCGAGTACTGACTTAGGCTTGCCTTTGTTTAGGGTTACCGACGAGCCAGTTGTCGCCGCTCGAAGGGAACCTGTCATGCCCCGCCCCCTGCGGGTAGCCATCGTCGGAGCCGGCCCCGCCGGGATCTACGCCGCCGATGCGCTGCTGAAGTCCGAGGTGGCTGCCGCCGACCCCGGCGTGTCCATCGACCTCTTCGAGCGTATGCCCGCGCCTTTCGGCCTGATCCGTTACGGCGTCGCCCCCGACCACCCGCGGATCAAGGGCATCATCACGGCCCTGCACCAGGTGCTCGACAAGCCGCAGATCCGCCTCTTCGGCAACGTCGACTACGGCAACGACCTGAGCCTCGACGACCTCCGCACCTACTACGACGCGGTGATCTTCTCCACCGGCGCGACCGCCGACCGGGCGCTCGACATACCCGGGATCGAGCTGGAGGGCTCCTACGGCGCCGCCGACTTCGTGTCCTGGTACGACGGGCACCCGGACTGGCCGCGCACCTGGTCGCTGGAGGCCGAGAAGGTCGCCGTGCTCGGTGTCGGCAATGTCGCGCTCGACGTGGCGCGCATCCTGGCGAAGACGGCGGACGAGCTGCTGCCGACCGAGATCCCGCCGAACGTCTACGAGGGCCTCAAGGCCAACAAGGCGCTCGAGGTCCATGTCTTCGGACGTCGCGGCCCGGCGCAGGCCAAGTTCAGCCCGATGGAGCTCCGCGAGCTGGACCATTCCCCCAACATCGAGGTCATCGTCGACCCCGAGGACATCGACTACGACGCCGGCTCGATCGAGACCCGCCGCGGCAACAAGCAGGCCGACATGGTCGCGAAGACCCTGGAGAACTGGGCGATCCGCGACACCGGCGACCGGCCGCACAAGCTGTTCCTGCACTTCTTCGAGTCGCCTGCCGAGATCCTCGGCGAGGACGGCAAGGTCGTGGGCCTGCGCACCGAGCGCACCGCGCTCGACGGCACGGGGAACGTGAAGGGCACGGGCGATTTCAAGGACTGGGACGTCACGGCGGTCTACCGGGCCGTGGGCTACCTCTCCGACGAGCTGCCGAAGCTCCCCTGGGACGTGGCGTCGGGCACGGTCCCGGACGAGGGCGGCCGGGTGATCGAGGAGTCCGGCGAGCACCTGGACTCGACGTACGTCACGGGCTGGATCCGGCGCGGCCCGGTCGGCCTCATCGGCCACACCAAGGGCGACGCGAACGAGACGGTCGCCAACCTGCTGGACGACTACGCGAACGGCCGCCTCCAGACCCCGGCGTCGCCGGAGCCGGAGGCCGTCGAGGCGTTCCTCGCCTCCCGCGACGTCCGCTGGACGACGTGGGAGGGCTGGTACAGGCTCGACGCCGCGGAGAAGGCGCTGGGCGAGCCGCAGGGACGCGAGCGCGTGAAGATCGTCGAGCGTGAGGACATGCTCAGGGCGAGCGGCGCGTAACACCGCACAGACGCCGAGACCGGCGGTGGACCGGCCCGGAAGGGCCGCTCCACCACCGGTCTCGGCGTTTCAGGTGACACCGAATGACCGGCCTTCGTACTCGGAGCACGTCATGGTGAGAAGCCGGGCCCCGCCCCCGCCGTCGGACTCGACGGCGAGGACCTCTTCGGGGGCCGGGGAGCAGGAGGCCGTCGCTCCCACCGCCACCGCCACCACGAAGGCCGCCCGGGCCAGTTGGATCAGCCGGCGCCTCATGACACCGGTCCGATCGTCGGGGGTCCCCACTCCAAGTATCCGCCCCACCACAGATTCGCCTCTTGCTCGAACTTGTTGCTGCCGGATGCCGTGTCAGTGTCCCACCACGAGGGGGCTGACTCACGGGTGTAGTCGCGGAGGTACCCGGCGGTGCTGTCGTACCGCGCCCACTGCTTCGAGTGCACGGCCTCGTGCTTGAGGATGTCGGAGGGGGCCGTCACGCTGGGCGACCCCGGCAACGGCGAAAGACGGGCAACTGGTGCAGCTCACGGCCCTGGAGAGCAAACGCAACGCGGTCGGGCCCCAGGGTGGAGGTTCCCGACCGCGCTGCCGACGTTGACTGATTGACGCCCTTCATTGACTCAAAACCACATGCTCCAGGGGCAGTTCGGAGACGATGCATACGCGGGCCAGGCGCAGGCGCACGCGCGGTCGGGCGGTGATGCGCCGGGCGGCGCTACGGCTTCGGCACCGTGCAGCCGGGGCGGTTCAGGTCGACGCGGCTGCCGGGGCCTATGCAGGCGGCCAGGGTGTAGGTCTGCTGTGCGTAGTTGATGCCTTCCCGGACGGTGACGCCGCCGTTCTCGTCGACCTCGCAGGGATTGTTGTCCGTGCAACGGCCGCCGCTCTCGTTGCCGGTGTTGTTGACGGCGACGACCTTGCCGGTGGCGGTGTCGACGACGGGCGAGCCGGAGGTGCCGCCGATGGTGTCGCAGCTCGAGGTGTAGCGGACCGAGTCCTTCCAGGTCCACGAGCCTTCCTTGAGAAGGTGGGCGAATCCGTCGACGGTGCAGCTGTAGATCCGCTTCCAGTACCCGGAGACGACCTTGATGTCCGTGCCCTGCGCCGGACGCGCGGCGCTCAGCTCCAGCGCCTTGATGCCGTAGCGGGACTCGATCTGGCCATAGGTGTTGGTGAGTTGGTACAGCGAGACGTCGGTGTCGGTCATCGTCCCGTAGGCGATCTTGCTCGCCCGCAGGGTGGCGACGCGCGTCCCGGCGGAGTTGAGCAGACCGAAGCTGCGGGAGGACGCGCGGTCGACCACGACCTGGCCGGGGGCGGGGAAGCCGGTCTCCAGGCAGTGGCCGTTGGACATGACGAGCGCGGGGTCGTTCGGCTGCGCGGCGGCCGTGCGGACCACGGAACCGGAGCAGTTGCTGAGCGCGACCGTTCCGGCGAAGTCCACCGCCTTGGCGGAGACGTCCGCTTCGGCGGCGACGGCGGGTGCCGCGCCCGCTCCGAGGAGAGCGAACGCGAGCAGCGCGCCGGCGAGAGGCTTGTTCATGTGGGGGGTCCCCTCAATGCGACGGGTGATGCCGGAGCTAACTCCGACTTGTCATGCGCATTGTTGGGGGACGGCCCTGGGCCGACAAGGCACTGATTCCGGCCACGCGTCGCAGTGTCGCAGGACCAGGGCCGGGTGCGTCCCTGCTACCGGCGGCATCGCGCCCTGAACCACCGGCGTCCGCTCATCCCTCGCCCGGGGTCACCAGCCCCGACTCGTAGGCCACGATCACCAGTTGGGCCCGGTCACGCGCGCACAGTTTGCTCATGATGCGGCTGACATGGGTCTTGGCCGTCAGCGGGCTCAGGCCCAGCGCCTCGGCGATCTCCGTGTTGGTCAGGCCCCGGGCCACCAGGGTCAGGACCTGGCGCTCGCGGTCCGTGAGTACGTCCGGGCCGCCCGCGCCGTTCGGCGCGGGGACCCTCGGGGCGCTCAGGACACGGGCGATCAGGCGGGACGTCGGCCCCGGGGAGAGCAGCGCCTCGCCGGCCGCGACCGTCCGGATCGCCGCCAGCAGATCCGCCGGCCTGGTGTCCTTCACCAGGAAGCCCGACGCGCCCGCGCGCAGCGCCTCCATGATGTGCTCGTCGGTGTCGTACGTGGTCAGGACGAGCACCTTGACGCCCGCGAGATCGTCGTCCGCCGCGATCAGCCGGGTGGCCTCGATGCCGTCGAGTTCGGGCATGCGGATGTCCATGACCACGAGGTCGGCCCGTTCGCTGCGGGCCAGTTCGACCGCCTCCGCGCCCGTGCCGGCCTGGGCGACGACCTCCATGTCGCGGGCCGACTCGACGAGCATCGCGAAGGCCGCTCGCACCAGTGTCTGGTCGTCGGCGAGCAGGACGCGGATCGGGTTCGTCGGGCTCATGCGGTGGCCTCCGTGGGCTGAAGGGGCAGGATCGCGGCGACCTCGAAACCGGCTGCTTCGCCGCGCGGGCCGGCCGCCAGAGTGCCGCCGACGCTGCGGGCCCGCTCCCGCATCCCCAGGATGCCGAAGCCGGCGCCGGACACCGCAGGCTCCGCGGTCCCGTCGTCGGTGACGTGGACCCGCAGGGCGTCCTCGTCCCGGACCACTGTCACCGCGATACGTACCCCCGGTCCGCCGTGCCGCACCGCGTTCGTCAGCGACTCCTGCACGATCCGGAACGCGGCCGCCTCCACGGCGGGCTGCATCGCCGACTCCCCGGTACGCAAGGTGAGTTCGGCGCCCGCCGTCCGCACCAGGTCCGGGAGCGCCGCCAGGTCCGGCAGCGGGCCGTCACAGTCGGGGCCGTCGGTGCGCAGGACCTCCAGCGTGGTGCGCAGTTCACCGCGCGCGGTCCGGCATGTCTCTGCGATGTCGTCGAGCGCCTTGGCGATCGCGGCCCGGTCCAGCCGGTCCGGGTCGACGCTGAGGACGTGGGAGGCGACGGACGTCTGCACGCCGATGAGGGTGATGGAGTGCGCGAGCAGGTCGTGCAGATCGCGGGCGATCCGCAGCCGCTCCTCCGCGACCCGGCGAGCGGCCTCCTCCTCGCGGGTGCGCTCGGCCCGTTCGGCGCGGCCCACGACGGAGGCGATGTAGTGGCGGTAGGTGCGTACGTCGACGCCCAGGACGAGCACGGCGAGGATCCAGCCCGAGGTGCGCAGGGCCTCCAGACCCTCGTGCGTGCCGACGTTGAACATCACGGACAGGCTGATGCCGAGGACCAGACAGCCGACGAAGAAGGTGTACAGCGGCCGCCCGGTGACGGCCACGGTGTAGAGGGCGATCAGGGAGGCGGGTACCGGCGCGGCATGGGTGTTGTCCAGCGCGTGGTACGGCCCGACGCACAGCAGTACGGCGGCCAGCACGAGGCCGGGATGCGACCGCCGCCACACGAGCGGCACGACACTCCCCACGAGGAGCGCCCAGCCCAGGGCGTCCGGCCTGCGGCCGTCGTCGACGAGGAGCGCGAGCGCGAGGGACAGGACGCCGATGGCCGCGGCGATGAAGGCGTCGTTGCGGGTGCGGTCGGGGACGGTGAGGGGGTCGCGGCTGACGGCGTTCAGCACACGCTCGCCGAGGCGGGGGCGGGGTGGGTGCGGCACGGGTCCATCCTGGTCCAGGAGTTGCGTTTTCCCCACCCCGCGCCGTGACCGGGGCCGGGGCCCCGCTCACGGGAGGGGTGGGGTGGGGTGGGGAACGTGCCCCGCGGGGCTATCGGTTGTCGCCCGCAGGCTGCGGCTCGCGCGCCGCCCGCTTCGCCTGCTCAGGCGCCGGCTCGACCGCCGGCTCCGGCCGGCTCAGCGGTCCCGGCCACCACACGCGCCGTCCCAGCAGCAGGCTCGCCGACGTCACCAGATACGTGCGGACGAGGAAGGTGTCCAGCAGGACGCCGACCGCCACCAGGAAGCCCATCTCGAAGAGCGGCACCAGCGGGAGGTTCATCAGGACGGTGAACGTCGCCGCGAGCACGATGCCCGCGGAGGCGATCACCCCGCCGGTCGTGCGGAGGGCGGTGAGTGCCGCCGTCTCGGGCTCGGCGCCCGACAGTGACTCCTCACGCATCCGGTGCATCAGGAAGATGCCGTAGTCGACCCCGAGGGCGACGAGGAACACGAACGACAGCAGCGGCATGCTCGGGTCGAGCCCGTCGAACCCGAAGACCGGCTCGAAGAGCAGTCCGCCGAGGCCCATGACCGCCCCCCATACGGCGACGACGGCCGCGGTGAGGATCAGGGGCGCGACGAGGCTGCGGAGCAGGACCACGAGGATCAGCAGGACCGCGCCGAGGACGAGCGGGATGACGACCTTCTGGTCGCGTGCGTTGGTGTCGGCCAGGTCCAGCTGCTGGGCGCTGGGCCCGCCGACGTGGCTGCCGTCGAGCCCCGCCCTCAGGGACTCGATGGTGGCGGTCTCGCCCGCGCTCTCGGGTGCGTCCTTGGCGAAGACGGTGATCTCCGTCCAGCCGCCTCCGGAACGGCCGGCCTCCGCCGCGGCGACGCCTTCGGTGCGGCGGGCCTGTGCCAGCGCCTGATCCGCCGTGTCGGTGGGGGCGACGATGCTGATCGGCTGGCTGCTCCGGTCCGGGTACGCCTCCTCGAGGACCTTCATCGCGGACACGGACTCCGGCTGCTCGGTGAAGGTGTCCTCCTGTGCGAGGTTGCCCGGCAGGTTGAACACGCCGAGCGCCAGCGCGCCGAGCAGCAGCGCCCCGGAGACGAGGACCGTGCCCGGCCGGCGGCCGGCGGAGCTGCCCATCGCGGCGAACAGCGAACGGCGTTGCTTCGGCTCCGAACCGTAGGCGGGCACCAGCGGCCAGAACACCCGGCGGCCGAGGAGCACGAGGACCGCGGGGAGCAGGGTGAGCATCGCGGCGAGGGAGCACACGACACCGACCGCGCCGACCGGACCGAGTCCGCTGGCGCTGTTGAGGTCGGCGGCGAGCAGGCACAGCAGCCCGGCGGCGACGGTGCCGGAGGAGGCGAGCACGGCGGGACCGCAGCCGCGCAGAGCGGCGACCATCGCGTCGTACGGCTGCTCGACGCGACGCAGTTCCTCCCGGTAGCGGGCGACGAGCAGCAGCGCGTAGTCGGTGCCCGCGCCGAAGACGAGGACGGTCATGATGGCGGCGCTCTGGCTGGTGACGGTGAGGTCGAAGCCCTGGATGAGCCCGTAGACGACGGCCTGGGACGCGACGGCCGCGAAGCCGACGACGGTCAGCGGCACGAGCCACAGGAACGGGCTGCGGTAGGTGAGGATGAGCAGCACGGCGACGACGAGCACGGTCGCGGCCATGAGCGTGCCGTCGATGGTCTCGAAGACCTTCTCCATGTCGGTCGCCAGGGCGCCGGGACCGCCGAGTTCGGCGCCCAGCCCGTCGACCGGGTCGGCGCCGAGCCGCTCCCGCACGTCGTCGACGAGCGCGATGCGGGCGTCGTTGTCGGTGCCGGGTGCGGTGGTCGACAGCGGGTACATCAGGGTCGTGCCGTCCTTCGACGGGATGCCCTGCGGCGTGCCGCCGTCGAACTCGTGGGCGCCGGTGATCCCCTCCACCTGCTGCCGCGCGTGGTCGCGGTCCGCGGCGGTGAGCCCGCCGTCGCGGTGGTAGACGACGACCAGCTCGGTGGACTCCCCGCCGGGCAGCGCCTGTTCGATCTTGGCGACCTGGGTGGAGTCGGCGCTCGCGGGGAGGTAGTCGACGATGTTGTCGCGCTGCGCGTCGCCGAGCTTCCCGGCGAAGGGGACGGCGAGGGCGACGACTGCGATCCACAGGACGAGGACCGCCCAGGGCATGGCCTTGCGGCGGGCGGTCGGCCTTGTGGGCGGTGGTGCGGTCGCGGTCGGTGCGGCGGGCCCCATGGGTGTCTCCCCTTCGTCACGGGCGTCCGGTGGCTGGATGCACCACCAGACTCCCGCCGGGCAGGGGCGGTTTCGTCGCACGCGCGGGCGAGATGGGCGCTACTGCCCAGGGTGGCCCGTGGGGTGCCGTACTCCCCGGGGAGTACGGCACCGGGAGCAGGGCGGGAGCACGAACCTGGGGCATACGGCCCGGGAGCCGCGGCCGCACCGCACGGGCGCGGCTCCGGCAGGGTCAGAACGGGGTGTGCGCCGCCGTCTCCAGGAGCTGCTCGGTGTCGTCGTCGCAGAACTGGAGCGCCGCGCCGACCGTGGTGAGGACCTCGCGCTCGGCGGGGGTGTAGGGGCCGTCCGCGAGGGCGATGCGCGCGCCCTGGAGCAGGATCGACTCCCGTCCGGCGGGGGCGAGGTGGGGCGCGAGCGGCTCGAGCGCCTCGTGGAGCTCGATGGCGAGCGCCGCGCCGTACGGTCCGGCGTCGGCGACGTACCGGCCGGTGTCGGCGGCGAGGGCCTCGATCAGGGAGGTGAGCTGGTCCTCCGTGCAGTCGTCGAGTCCCGCCGCGCGCACCGCCTGAACGGCGGTCTCGCGGACGGTGCGGGAGGAGGTGCCGCCGGAGGCCAGGACGGCGAGGGCGACGGTGTGGACCGCGTCCCTGAGCATCGCGGAGAAGCGCCCCGTGGTGGGGTGGTCGAGGACGTCCATGCCGAAGTGGCTGTGGCAGGCGGCGCATTCGACGACGGGGCCGGCGAGGCCGCGGGGCAGCAGGGGCACTCCGAGGACGGTGAAGCGGCGGCGGCCGGTGCGGCGGCGGTAGTTGCGGTCGCCTCCGCATTCGGGGCAGAAGAACTCGCCGTCCCCCACGGTGGTCCAGGACGTGTGAATGCCGCATACCCGCAGTTTTCGGACGAGCATTCTCCGGGCTGGCAGCACGTCGCACCTCCATGAAGCTGCGGCAGCGCTGCCGCGTTGACGTGATGTTAGCCACATGGATGATGTCGCGTCAGCACCCGGGAGGAAGCGTGAATCGACATGGCCGATTCCGCTCCCTGGCACAACTGCGTGCACAGCGACGCAAATCGCCGGGCCCGCCCGTGATCAGGGCAGGCCCGGCGACCGGGACGCTTGGGCCGGCTTACCGGCGGGCTGCGCGGTTGACGGCCGAGACGACCGCCTTCAGGGAGGCGCGGGTGGTGTTGGCGTCGATGCCGATGCCCCACAGCACCTGACCGTCGATGGCGCACTCGATGTAGGAGGCGGCCTGCGCGGACGCGCCCTCGCTCATCGTGTGCTCCTGGTAGTCCAGCAGGCGCACGTCGACGCCGATGCCGTTCAGCGCGGCGAAGAACGCCGAGATCGGACCGTTGCCGGTGCCGCTCAGCACCGTCTCCGTGCCGTCCACGACCGCCTCGACGGTCAGGGTGTCCACGCCGTCCTTGTCGGTGGTGGTCTGGCCGGAGCGGATCTGGATGCGCCCCCACGGATTGTCGGGGTTCGGCAGGTACTCGTCCTGGAAGACGGACCAGATCGCGGCCGGGGTGACCTCGCCGCCCTCGGTGTCCGTCTTCGCCTGGATGATCTTCGAGAACTCGATCTGCATCCGGCGCGGCAGGTCCAGCTTGTGGTCGTTCTTCAGCACGTAGGCGATACCGCCCTTGCCGGACTGCGAGTTGACCCGGATCACGGCCTCGTACGAGCGTCCGACGTCCTTCGGGTCGATCGGCAGGTACGGGACGGCCCACTCGATGTCGTCGACGCTCTTGCCGGCGGCGGCCGCGTCGGCCTCCATCGCGTCGAAGCCCTTCTTGATGGCGTCCTGGTGGGAGCCGGAGAAGGCGGTGTAGACCAGGTCGCCCGCGTACGGGTGGCGCGGGTGGATCTCCATCTGGTTGCAGTACTCGCTGGTGCGGCGGATCTCGTCGATCTGTGAGAAGTCGATCTGCGGGTCGACGCCCTGCGAGAACAGGTTCATGCCCAGGGTGACCAGGTCGACGTTGCCGGTCCGCTCGCCCTGGCCGAACAGGCAGCCCTCGATACGGTCCGCGCCCGCCATGATCGCCAGCTCGGCGGCGGCGACGGCGGTGCCGCGGTCGTTGTGCGGGTGGACCGACAGGCAGACGTACTCGCGGCGGGTCAGATTGCGCGACATCCACTCGAAGCGGTCGGCGTGCGTGGAGGGGGTCGAACGCTCCACCGTGGCGGGCAGGTTGAGGATGATCTCGCGGCCGGGGCCGGGCTGCCACACGTCGCACACCGCTTCGCAGACCTCCAGGGCGAAGTCCAGCTCGGTGTCGGTGAAGATCTCGGGGCTGTACTGGTAGCCGAAGGCGGTCTCGTCGCCCAGCAGCTTCTCCGCGTACTCCATCACCAGGCGGGTGCCGTCGACGGCGATCTGCTTGATGTCGTCCTTGGAGCCGCGGAAGACGACGCGGCGGAAGGTGGGCGCGGTCGCGTTGTACAGGTGCACCGTGGCCCGCTTGGCGCCGACCAGGGACTCGACGGTCCGCTCGATCAGGTCCTCACGCGCCTGCGTCAGCACCGAGATGGTGACGTCGTCGGGGATCGCGCCGTCCTCGATGATGGAGCGCACGAAGTTGAAGTCGGTCTCGCCGGAGGACGGGAAGCCGACCTCGATCTCCTTGTAGCCCATGCGTACCAGCAGGTCGAACATCTCACGCTTGCGGGCCGGGCTCATGGGGTCGATCAGCGCCTGGTTGCCGTCGCGCAGATCGGTGGACAGCCAGCGCGGCGCCTTGGTGATCCGCTGCTCGGGCCAGGTGCGGTCGGGGATGTCGACGGACTCGTACCCGCGGTACTTGTGGATCGGCATCCCGGACGGCTGCTGCGTGTGCGTCGTGCTGGTGATCGGGGTAGGACGGCCGATCCACTGCGACTGTGACATGGCGTAGGGCTCCTCGGATCCTGCAGGAAGGGGGCCGACTGAGTCGAAGCAGCACCAGACTCCGCGGGGAGGGGGTCGGCCTACGACTACAGGCCCTCGCCGCGGCAGCTAAGGAGAAGCAGCCCGAAACGCATGATGCACAGCAGACTAGCCGAGCCTCGGCGGGAGCGTGGGGCCCGTTCCAGTATGCGGGACGACCGATCAGTAACGGTCAAATATGACCTATCACTCCATTTCGCTAACCGGTCTCACTTTCCGTGACATGCCGCATACGCAATGCCACATTGCCGCTCATGGACATTCGCACCCCGGTCTTCTGCGGCATCGTGCCGCCGCACATCCTCGACAAGCTCGCCCGGGCCGACGACCCCGCCGTGTCCGGTCCGGCCCGGCGCACCCTCCAGGCCGACGCCGCGCAGCGCACCGGCCGCCGGCTGACCACGGTCCTGGGCGCCGCGCCGCGCGCGGTCGCAGCCCCTTCCGACGGGCCGCGCAGGACCGTCTACGACGCCCGGGGCGGCACGGACCTGCCCGGCGTCCTGGCCCGCGGCGAGGGTGAGGAGGCCGTCAAGGACGCCACCGTCAACCGGGCGTACGCGGGCCTCGGCGCCACCTTCGAACTGCTCACCGCCTACGGACGCAGCTCCATCGACGGCGCCGGACTGCCGCTGGATGCGTCCGTCCACTACGACGAGAAGTACGGGAACGCCTTCTGGAACGGCGAACAGATGGTCTTCGGCGACGGTGACGGCGAGATCTTCCTCGACTTCACCGTCGCGGTCGACGTCATCGCCCACGAACTGGCGCACGGCCTGACCCAGTACACGGCCAACCTCAGCTACTTCGGCCAGCCCGGCGCCCTCAACGAGTCGGTGTCCGACGTGCTGGGGTCCCTGGTCAAGCAGCGCACGCTCGGACAGAGCGCGGAGGAGGCCGACTGGCTGATCGGCGCCGGCCTGCTCGCGCCCCGCGTCGAGGGCGTCGCGCTGCGTTCGATGAAGGCGCCGGGGACGGCGTACGACGACGACGTGCTGGGCAAGGACCCGCAGCCGGCGACCATGGAGGGCTACGTCCGCACCGGTCGTGACAACGGCGGCGTCCACATCAACTCCGGCATCCCCAACCACGCCTTCTACCTGCTGGCCAACCGCCTCGGCGGGCGCGCCTGGGAGCGGGCCGGACAGATCTGGTTCGACGTGCTGACCGGCGGCAAGCTGACGGTGGACGCCGACTTCGGCAGCTTCGCCCGCCTGACGGTGGCCGCGGCCGCGGCCCGCTACGGCGAGGGCGAGGAGCACGAGGCCGTGCTCAAGGCCTGGTCACAGGTCGGCGTGAAGACGTCGGACTGACGGCCCGGATCACCGGAGGCCGGGCGGCCCGACTGTCGCCCGGCCCCGTTCCGTACTACAACGGGAACCATGCGTATCCAGGTAAGGCGTACAGGAGGCTTCGCCGGGATCGAGCGCCTCGCCGAGGTCGACACCTCGGACCGGGCCGATGCCGGCGACGTGCATGCCCTCGCCGCACAGGCGGTGTCCGAGGCCCGCGACACTCCGCCCATCGGCGTCCCCGACGGGTTCAGCTACCAGCTCACGGTCGACGGGCGCACGGTCTACTGCTCCGACCCCCGGCTGACCGACGCTCAGCGGCAGCTGATCTCGCTGGTGCTCAAGGAAGGTTCCTGACGGGGCCGTCCGGCGGATCCTCTCGCCACCGCCCCGGCCCCGCGATCAGAAGCCGAGCTTGCGCAGCTGCTTGGGGTCGCGCTGCCAGTCCTTCGCCACCTTCACGTGGAGGTCGAGGAAGACCGGCGTACCGAGCAGCGCCTCGATGTGCTTCCGGGACTTCGTGCCGACCTCCTTCAGGCGCTTGCCCTTCGGGCCGATGATGATGCCCTTCTGGCTGGGGCGCTCGATGTAGACGTTGGCGTGGATGTCCAGCAGCGGGCGGTCCGCCGGACGGTCCTCGCGCGGCAGCATCTCCTCGACGACCACCGCGATCGAGTGCGGCAGCTCGTCCCGTACGCCCTCGAGTGCGGCCTCGCGGATCAGCTCCGCGACCATGACCTGCTCGGGCTCGTCCGTGAGGTCGCCCTCCGGGTAGAGCGGGGGGCTCTCCGGCAGCAGGGGGATCAGCAGGTCCGCCACCAGCTGCACCTGGGTGTCGCCCACCGCGGAGACCGGCACGATCTCGGCCCACTCGATGCCGAGCTCCCTGCCGAGCTTGTCGACGGCGATGAGCTGCTCGGCCAGCGTCTTGGAGTCGACGAGGTCGGTCTTGGTGATGATGGCGACCTTCGGGGTCTTCTTGATCCCCGCCAGCTCCTTGGCGATGAACCGGTCACCGGGGCCGAGCTTCTGGTCGGCGGGCAGACAGAAGCCGATCACGTCGACCTCGGCCCAGGTGGTGCGCACGATGTCGTTCAGCCGCTCACCGAGCAGGGTCCGCGGCTTGTGCAGCCCCGGGGTGTCCACCAGGATCAGCTGCGCCTCGGGACGGTGCACGATGCCGCGCACCGTGTGCCGGGTCGTCTGCGGCCGCGTGGAGGTGATCGCCACCTTCTGGCCGACGAGAGCGTTCGTGAGGGTGGACTTGCCCGCGTTGGGGCGGCCGACGAAGCAGGCGAAGCCGGCCCGATGGGGGGCTTCGGAAGACTGGGTACGAGCGCTCATGGCGCCCATTGTCCCTGATGTCACGGGCCCTCGGTCACGCACGCCCGCGCCCCGGCCGTCCCGGCCCCGCCCGGTCGGCCGCCAAGGCCGCCTCACGGGGCGCGGGCGGGGGTACTTCAGCCCGCGGTGACCGCGGCCTTCAGCTCGCCGTCCGGGCCCGCCAGCAGCACCGGCGTCGCCGCGCCGCCCAGGTCCCGTACCGCCGCCCGGTCCTCGGCGGAGGCGGCGTCGGCGTCGGAGACGACCGCGGCGGCCTCCAGCGACTTGGCGCCGCTGGCCACGGCCATGGCCACGGCGGTCTGCAGCGCGCTCAGCTTCAGCGAGTCGAGAGCCACCGTTCCGGCGACGTAGGTACGGCCGGTCTCGTCGCGTACGGCCGCGCCCTCGGGCACACCGTTACGGGCCCGGGCGCTGCGCGCCAGCGTGATGATCTTGCGGTCCTCGGGGCCGAGGTCGGAGCTCTGCGTCATGCCCAGAGCATAGATCGGCCCCGGAGTCGGCCCGCCGCGGGACGCACGGAGTCCACGCGTCAGCCCGCGACGGGATACATCGAGCCGCGACGGCCCTCGGGGCTCGCCAGCCACTGGAGCTTCGCCGCCGTGTCCGTCGCCGCGTCGGGCACCGGAGTGTGCATCACGATCACCAGGTCGGGCCGGGCCGGCACCCTCAACTGCGTCGATTCCACGACCAGTCGGCCCACCAGCGGATGCTCCATCTCCTTGCGGATCTGCCCGCCGGGCGCCACGTCCCGCCGCTCCCACAGCTCGGCGAACTCGGGGCTCGCCGCCTTGGCCTCCGCGACCACCGTGCGGAACCCCTCGTCGTCCGGCCCCTCGGAGCACGCGGCACGGAACTGCGCGACGACCTGCGGCGCGTTCTGTGCCCAACCGGAGCTGCGGGCACGGTAGACGGGGTCCGTGAAGTACGCGATCAGACAGTTCTGCACGATGCCGGGCCGCATCCCGAGGACCGCGGCCGCCGCGTCGTTGTACATCACGGTGTTCCAGTAACCGTCCATGATGTGCGCCGGATACGGCATCCACGCGTCGATCAGCCGCCGCAGCCCGGCACACATGTCGCGGTCGCCCGGATCGGTCTCGGGCGCCGGCGGGTTGAGCCCCGCGAGGACGTACAGATGGCGGCGCTCGGCGCTGCTCAGCCGGAGCACCCTGCCCACCGCGTCCAGGACCTGCGGCGAGACGGTGATGTCACGCCCCTGCTCCAGCCACTGGTACCAGGAGACGCCTACGCCCGCGAGGACGGCGACCTCCTCCCGGCGCAGACCCGGCGTACGGCGGCGGGCGCCGCCGTCCGGCAGGCCCGCCTCCGCCGGCGTGATGCGTGCGCGCCGGCTCATCAAGAACTCCCGCAACTCGCGCAGCCGGTGCGCCTTCGTCGCGTCGTGCCCCGTCGACGTGGCCACGTACTCCCCCTGTCCGTATGCCTGGTGGTGCGGCCAACAGGATAAGTTCCCGCTCCCCACGGCCGGCCGGACCGCCGGAGGGTCCCGTGTATGGCTACCGACACCACACTTCCGTCCCCCGCGGGCACGGCGCCTCCCCGGCTCGACCGGCGGGCACGGCTCGTCCTGTTCGTGCTGTGCGCCGCTCAGTTCATGGTCGCCCTCGACTTCTCCGTGCTGAACGTCGCCCTGCCCGAACTGGGCCGGGACCTCGGGCTCGGCCCGTCCTCGCTCCAGTGGGCGGTCACCGCGTTCGCCCTGCCGTCCGGCGGCTTCCTGCTGCTCTTCGGCCGCATCGCCGACCTCTACGGCCGGCGCAGGCTGTTCCTCACCGGGCTGGCCGTCTTCGGCGCGGCGTCGCTGCTCGCGACGTTCGCCTGGGACCCCGCGTCGTTCCTCGCCGGCCGGGCGCTCCAGGGACTCGGCGCGGCCGTCATCGTGCCCACCGGCATGTCGCTGATCACGACCACGTTCCCCGAAGGGCCGCAGCGCGAACGGGCACTGGGCATCAGCGGCACGCTGCTGTCGCTCGGCTTCACCGTCGGCATGCTCCTCGGCGGGGTCATGACGGACACCCTGGGATGGCGCTCGACCATGGGCCTGCTGGCCCTGTTCACGCTGGTCGTGCTGCCGCTCGCGCCCCGCGTGCTGACCGAGTCCCGTACGCCGCTGCGGCCGAGGCTCGACGTGCCCGGCGCGGTCACCGTCACCGGTGGTCTCCTCGCCGTCATCTACGCCCTGTCCACCGCCGCCGACCGCGGCTTCGGCGGCGCGGACGTGATCGTCACGCTCGTCGCGGGCGTCGCGCTGCTGACCGCCTTCGCGGTCGTGGAGACCCGGAGCCCGGCCCCGCTGGTTTCGCTGCCCATGCTGCGCCGGCGGACGGTGGCGTTCGGCAACCTCGGTGGCCTCGTCACGTTCTCGATGATGAGCACGGTCGTGTTCGTCCTCACGCTGTACCTCCAGGAGACGCTGGGCCTCCCGGCCTACGTCACCGGCCTGGTCTTCGGTGTGCAGGGCGTCCTGTCCGTGGCGGCAGGCACGCTCGCCCCGAGGATCATCGGACGCTTCGGCGCGCCACACGTCCTGGTGTTCTCCCTCGCCGGTCAGGGCCTCTTCGTCGCCGCCCTGCTGGGCCTCGGCACCCAGTCGGGCGCGCTGCTCGCGACGGTGGGCGTCTCGCTGGCGAGCATGTGCCACCTGGGGGCGATCATCTCCTACGGCCTGACCGTGACGTCCGGCGTCCCGGACGGCGAGCAGGGCCTGGCGACGGGCCTCGTCACGACGACGCAGCAGGTGGGCATCACGGTGGGCATCCCGCTGCTGGGCGTCCTGGCGACGACGCGGGAGTCGCTGTTCGAGGGCATCCGGGTGGTGCTGGCGATCGACGCGGTGGTTGTCCTCGGCACGGCGGTCGTGGTGGGGGTGGCGTTGCGGGGCGTGCGGCGGGGGTGACACGGCCGCGGGTGGCGTCTGCGGCGAGCTCCTCCCCTCCCCGCCCCTTCCCGAAACCGGGCTCCGCCCGGACCCGTACCGCGCTCCGCGAAATCAGCCCCGCCGGCGATTGAGGCGCGGGGGTCCGGGGGCGGAGCGCCCGGTTACGGGAAGGGGCGGGGAGGGGAAACGGCCCCGCGCAGCGGACCCGCTATCCCCGGTCCAGCCGCAAGCGTTCCGCCCGTGGCAGCCCCGCCACCACCAGGTCGTACGAGTCCTCCACCAGCTCCCGGACCAGCCGGTCCGGCAGGCGGCCCACCGTCACCGTGTTCCAGTGGCGCTTGTTCATGTGCCAGCCCGGCACGATCACGCCCGGGTGGTCCGCGCGCAGCCGGACCGCGAGGTCCGGGTCGCACTTGAGGTTGACCGTGAGCGGTGCGGCGTCCAGCGCGCTGAGGGCGAACATCTTGCCCAGCACCTTGAAGACAGAGGTCTCCGGCCCGAAGGGAAACTCCTCCACCGCGGCGTTGAACTCGAGGCAGAACGCCCTCAGCTGCTGTGCCTTCATCCGGTCATCCGCTCCTCGGTCACCTGTTCCACCGGCTCGGAGAGCACCGTCACGATCTTGTTCCGGCGGCCGGCGGGGGACTCCGCGGTGAGCCGCAGGGCGCGGCCGTCCGGCAGGTCCACGACCGCCTTGGCACCGGCGATCGGGACCCGGCCGAGCGCCTTGGCCAGCAGGCCGCCGACCGTCTCCACGTCCTCGTCGTCGAGCTCGTCGGCCCCGAGGCCGTACAGCTCGCCGAGGTCGCCGATGTCGAGGCGGGCGGTGACGCGGAAGCAGCCGTCGCCGAGCTCCTCGACGGGCGGCAGCTCGCGGTCGTACTCGTCGGTGATCTCGCCGACGATCTCCTCGAGGATGTCCTCGATGGTGACGATGCCCGCCGTGCCGCCGTACTCGTCGATGACGACGGCGACGTGGTTGCGCTTCTGCTGCATCTCGCGGAGCAGGTCGCCGGCGTTCTTGGTGTCCGGCACGAACACCGCGGGCCGCATCGTCGTGGAGACGACGTCCGCCTCCGCGTCGCGGTTGATGTGGGTCTTGCGGGCCAGGTCCTTGAGGTACACGACACCGACGATGTCGTCCTCGTTCTCCCCGGTGACGGGGATGCGGGAGAAGCCGGAACGCAGCGCCAGCGTCAGCGCCTGGCGGACGGTCTTGAAGCGCTCGATGGAGACGAGGTCGGTGCGCGGCACCATCACCTCGCGCACCAGGGTGTCGCCGAGTTCGAAGACGGAGTGCACCATGCGGCGCTCGTCGTCCTCGATCAGCGACTCCTGCTCCGCCAGGTCGACCAGCGCCCGCAGTTCGGCCTCGGACGCGAACGGCCCCTTGCGGAAGCCCTTTCCGGGGGTCAGGGCATTGCCGATGAGGATCAGCAGCTGCGGTACGGGCCCCATCACCCGGGCCAGCGGCAGCAGCACGTACGCCGCGACGGTGGCCGTGTTGAGGGGATGCTGGCGACCGATGGTGCGCGGGGAGACACCGACGGCGACGTAGCTCACGAGCACCATCACGGCGATGGCGACGAGCAGTGCCGACCAGGTCTCCGCGAACTCCTCGAGGCACACGTAGGTGACGAGCACCCCGGCCGCCATCTCGCACGCCACCCGCACCAGCAGGGCGACGTTGAGATAGCGGGTGGGGTCCGCGGCGACCTGTTCGAGCTTGTCCGCTCCGCGGCGGCCGGACCGGACGGCCTCGGCCGCGCGGAAGCTGGAGACACGGGCGAGGCCCGCCTCCGCGCATGCGGCCAGCCAGGCCACGACGACCAGCGCGACGGCGCCGGCGATCAGTTGGCCGCTCATGAGACGGTCGGCGCAGGAGAAGGACCGGTGTGGCCCTTCTCCGTCCGCCAGCCGTCGACGATCGCGGCCTGGAGACCGAACATCTCGGCCTTCTCGTCCGGCTCCTCGTGGTCGTAGCCGAGCAGGTGCAGCACCCCGTGGACGGTCAGGAGCTGGAGCTCCTCGTCCATGGAGTGCTGCGTCGGCGCCTCTTCGCCCTGCTTCTTCGCCACCTCGGGGCAGAGCACGATGTCGCCGAGGAGACCCTGCGGGGGCTCCTCGTCGTCCTTGGACGGCGGACGGAGCTCGTCCATCGGGAAGGACATCACATCGGTCGGACCCGGCAGGTCCATCCACTGGATGTGCAACTGCTCCATGGCTTCGGCGTCCACGACGATCACCGAGAGCTCGGAGAGCGGGTGGATACGCATCCGCGCGAGGGCGTAGCGGGCGATGTCGAGGATCGCCTGCTCGTCGACCTCGGTTCCGGACTCGTTGTTGACGTCGATCGACATGGTGCGCGTTGACTACTTCCCGTTTTGGCCGTCGTACTTCTCGTACGCGTCGACGATACGGCCGACCAGCTTGTGCCGTACGACATCCTGCGACGTGAGCCGCGAGAAGTGGACGTCCGGGACGCCGTCCAGGATGTCCTGCACCTGGCGCAGGCCGCTCTTCGTCCCGCCGGGAAGGTCGATCTGGGTGACGTCGCCGGTGATCACGATCTTCGAGTCGAAGCCGAGCCTGGTGAGGAACATCTTCATCTGCTCGGGGTTCGTGTTCTGCGCCTCGTCCAGGATGATGAACGCGTCGTTGAGCGTGCGTCCGCGCATGTACGCCAGGGGCGCGACCTCGATCGTGCCCGCCGCCATCAGGCGGGGGATGGAGTCGGGGTCGAGCATGTCGTGCAGCGCGTCGTACAGCGGCCGCAGGTACGGGTCGATCTTCTCGTACAGCGTGCCGGGGAGGAATCCGAGCCGCTCGCCGGCCTCGACCGCGGGGCGGGTCAGGATGATGCGGTTGACCTGCTTGGACTGCAGCGCCTGGACGGCCTTGGCCATGGCGAGATACGTCTTGCCGGTACCGGCGGGGCCGATGCCGAACACGATCGTGTGCTTGTCGATCGCGTCGACGTAGTGCTTCTGGTTCAGCGTCTTCGGGCGGATGGTGCGGCCGCGGCTCGAGACGATGTTCTGGGTGAGGACCTCTGCCGGGGTCTCCGTCCCGCCCACGCCCTCTTCGGCCGCTCTGAGCATGGCGATCGAGCGTTCCACTGCGTCCTCCGTCATCGGCTGCCCGGTGCGGAGCACGAGCATCATCTCGTCGAACAGGCGCTGGATCAGAGCGACTTCCCGCGCGTCGCCGACCGCGCTGACCTGGTTGCCCCGGACATGGATGTCGGCCGCCGGGAAGGCCTTCTCGATCACGCGCAGCAGGGCGTCACCCGAGCCCAGGACCGTCACCATCGGGTGCTTGGCCGGGACGGTGAAGTGGGCTCGCGCCTGGCCCGGCGCGGGGGTCTGGTCTGTCGGTGTCTGAGTCATGGGCCGGCTCTGTGGCCTGCACATACCTCCCGTTGCAGGGTTCTCGCTGCTCGACAACCTCTGGAACACCAAGGGTACGACGCGCCGCTGACATGGCCGAAGGCTTTTACAGGACCCGCTCCGGGCCGCTCTCCGCCGTCTGCGGGCCCGCGGGGGCCCTTTCCGCGTCAGGCAGAGCGCCCGAAGCCGATCGTCGGGACCGCGCGGCGCAGCGGCCAGGGCCTGGCGGGGGCGGGCAGCAGCCGCTCCAGGAAGCCGTAGCGGCTCAGGGCCGCCGGGTCCTGGCCGGACGTGGCCTGCACCTGCTGCCACCAGGCGGCGACCTCGGACCAGCCGGGCGCGGAGAGGGAGCCGCCGAACTCCTGCACGGACAGGGCGGCGGTCAGGCCGGCGAACGCGAGGCGGTCGGCGAGGGGCCAGCCGGCCAGCGTGCCGGTGACGAATCCGGCCACGAACACGTCGCCCGCGCCCGTCGGGTCCAGGGCCTCCACGCTCAGGGCCGGGACCTCGGCGCTCTCGCCGGTGGCGCCGTCGACCGCGTACGCCCCTTCGGCGCCGAGGGTGACGACCGCGAGCGGTACCCGGTCGGTGAGGGCGCGGGCGGCGGCGCGCGGGCAGTCGGTGCGGGTGTAGCGCATCGCTTCCGCCGCGTTGGGCAGGAACGCCTCGCAGTGCTCCAGGTCGGCGAGGTCGTCCGGGTCCCAGCGGCCGGACTCGTCCCAGCCGACGTCGGCGAAGATGCGGGTGCCCTTGCGGGCGGCCTGGGCGATCCACTCCGCGCGGGTGCCCGGCGTGAGGGAGGCGACCGCGGCGCGGGCGGGCGGCGGGCAGTCGGGGGCCGACTCGGAGGGCGGGGCCTCGTGGCCGTGGGTCACCATGGTCCGTTCGCCCTCGTAGGCCATGGAGACGGTGACCGGGGAGTGCCAGCCGGGCACGGTGCGCGAGAGGCCCAGATCGATGCCCTCGCCCTGCTCGAGGGCGTCCCAGCAGTACTCGCCGTAGTGGTCGTCACCGAAGGCCGCGGCGAGGGACGTGCGCAGTCCGAGGCGGGCGAGGGCGGTGGCCATGTTCGCGACGCCGCCGGGGCTGGATCCCATCCCGCGGGCCCATGACTCGGTGCCGCGTACCGGGGCGGAGTCGAGGCCGGTGAAGATGATGTCGAGGAAGACGCTGCCGGTGAGGTAGACGTCGCAGTCCGGGTCGCCGGGCGCGCGAAGGCCCGCGAGGGGATCGAGGCAGGTGCCCGCGACATCGCTCCGGCAGGTCGTCCTGGGCAGTTGCTCTCCGCTGCGAATGGTCACCGTGCGCGCTCCCATAAGTGGTGCAGTTCCAGCCAGTCTGCCCGACGGCACCGACAGTCGGCCGGAAGGAAGTGCCGCGGCCGTGCGGGCGCTTGGTCCGCTCACCGGCGGGCTTCGCACCATTGACGCTCCGGCGTTCGCGTACCTAACCTCTGTTCTCATACATGTACGTGATGTCTGTGTACGCGATCCCTGGGGAGACAGCATGGGGCAGGACCTGACCATCACCGAGGTACGGCTCACCCCGATCCTGGTCGCCGACCCTCCACTGCTGAACACCCAGGGTGTGCACCAGCCGTACACCCCGCGGCTGATCGTCGAGGTCGTGACGGCCGGCGGCGTGACTGGCGTCGGCGAGACCTATGGCGACACCAAGTACCTCGACCTGGCCGCCCCGCTGGCCGACGCGCTGCCCGGCCACGCCGTCTCCGACGTCAACGCCCTGCACCGGCTGGCGGAGCGCGTCTGCGGCGACTCGCCGGAGGCAACAGGCGCGGACGCCGTGGACGTCGGCGGGCTGCGCGGCGTACAGACCACGGACAAGCTGCGACTGTCGGTGGTGTCCGGCTTCGAGGTGGCGTGCCTCGACGCACTCGGCAGGACGCTCGGGCTGCCCGTTCACGCCCTCTTGGGCGGCAAGGTCAGGGACGCCGTCGACTACAGCGCCTACCTGTTCTACCGCTGGGCCCGGCACCCGGACGGTGCGGGCGAGCCGGACGACTGGGGCGCCGCGCTCGACCCTGCCGGCATCGTCGCCCAGGCCCGGCGCTTCGCCCGCGAGCACGGTTTCACGTCCTTCAAGCTCAAGGGCGGCGTCTTCGAACCGGAGCAGGAGATCGCGGCGGTCCGGGCGCTCGCGGAGGCCTTCCCGGGGCAGCATCTGCGGCTCGATCCCAACGGCGCCTGGTCGGTGGAGACGTCGCTCAAGGTCGCGAAGGAGCTCGGTGGCGTCCTGCAGTATCTGGAGGACCCGGCCAGCGGCACGGCCCGGATGGCGGAGGTGGCCGCCGGCACGGACGTGCCCCTCGCGACGAACATGTGCGTGACCACCTTCGCCGAGATCCCCGAGGCCTTCGCCCGCGACGCCGTGCAGGTGGTCCTCTCCGACCATCACTACTGGGGCGGGCTCCAGGCGACCCGGGAACTGGCCGCCGTCTGCCGGACGTTCGGCGTGGCGCTGTCGATGCACTCCAACACCCATCTCGGCATCAGCCTCGCCGCGATGACGCATGTCGCGGCGGTCGTGCCGAACCTGGACCACGCCTGCGACAGCCACTACCCGTGGCAGACCGAGGACGTCGTCACCGAGCGGCTCACCTTCCGGGACGGCCGCCTGGCCGTGAGCGACCTGCCCGGACTGGGCGTCGAGCTCGACCAGGAGCGGCTGGCCCGGCTGCACCGGCGCTGGCTGGACGACGACGGCTCCATGCGTGATCGGGACGACGCGGCGGCGATGCGGGTGGCGGAGCCGGGGTGGACCGCACCGCCGGTGCCGCGCTGGTGAACCCGGGCCGGCCCGCTGCCAGGTGGCGGGCCGGCCGTCGGGCAGCGGGCCGCTACGGACCCGCGCCACGCCACGGCCGGACGCCACGGAGCCGCCGGAACGCTACGGAGCCCCCGCCCGCCACGGCACGGCCGGACGCAGGATGCCCAGCAGCATCCGGACCAGTTCGTCGACGAGGTCGTCGAGCGTCGCGTCCACCCACCCGACCGTCCAGTCGTGCAGCAGCCCGTTGACGCTGCCGATGAACGCGGCCGCCGCCACCCGGTAGTCGCGCGGATCCGCCTCCCCGCGTTCCACGGCCGTCGCGGCCTGCGCGCAGATGAAGTCCACCCACCGGGACCGGCGCGCCAGCCGCTGCCGCTCCATCTGCGGGCTGACCCCGACGATCTCGAGGAACGTGATCCGGATACGCCGGGGATCGCCCGTCACGTTCGCCGCGTACGCGCGGAACACGGCCGTCGCCCGCTCCGCCAGCGGCAGGTCGGCGGCCTCCGCGAGCGCCGCGAGCGCCGCCTCCTCCGCCCAGTCGTTGACCTGGAGGTGCAGCGCCGCGAGCACCTCCTCGAGGCTGCGGAACTCCTCGTAGAACTGACGGGTGGACAGGCCCGCCGCGTCGCTCAGCGCCGCCACGGTCGTCCCGCGGTAGCCGGGCGTGTCGCCGAACAGCTGGAGGCCGGCGTCGAGGAACCGGCTGCGCCGCTCCGCCCGGCGTTCCTCCGCCGACCTGCCTCCGTAACGGCCGGTGGGCTGTCTGACCCTGCCCGCCACTGGCACCTCCCTCGTCGTCGCGGACCCATTTTCACGTGTCCGGGGTCTTGTGAAGCCTGCCACCGGCTCGTTACTTTCCAGTAGCCCAATCTGAACGGATGCGTTTTCAGACTGCGCCCGCGCCATGGGGCCGCCCTTCATGGAAGGAACGACGATGTCTCTGTCCAGCACCAGGCGGGCCGTGGGTGCGGCCGTCGCCGCCCTGGCCCTGGCCGCCACCGGTTCGGTGACTGCGAACGCGGCTCCGACGGCGGTGACTTCGGGACCGGCGGGCGTCGCCGGCCCGGCGGGCGAGCAGGCCGCGGGACTGCGGGAGGTGATGTTCGTCGGCAACAACTGGGACGGCACCGCCGATGTCATCGAGGCCCGGGGCGACTTCGGGAGGATCGGCCGCGTCAACGTGATCCCCGACAAGGAGGAGCGGCTGCGGGAGATCCACCTCAACCCGCTGAAGCTGGCCTTCTTCCTCGGCATCCGCCAGGGCCCCGGGGAGGGTCACGACCAGTTCGTCGACGACATGTACTCCACCCCGGACGGGACCGCCATGGTCGTCTCCCGCCCCAGCTTCGCCGACGTCGTCTCGATCGACCTCGCCACCGGGAAGATCAACTGGCGGTTCCCCGTCTCCGGCTTCCGCTCCGACCACATGGCCGTCTCCCCCGACGGCACGCGTGTCGCCGTCTCCGCCTCGACGTCCAACACCGTGCACGTCCTCGACATCGTGACCGGCGAGCAGACCGGGTCGTTCAAGACCGGCGACAAGCCGCACGAGAACGTCTTCACCGACGGCGGCAGGTACCTCTGGAACATGTCCATCGGCGAGGTCAACACCGCGCTCGACGCCCCCTGGCTCGACTGGACCAAGGGCGACCGGCGCATCACCGTCGTCGACACGCGGACCTATCAGCAGGTGAAGGTCATCGACATGCGGGAGCGGCTCGACGCCTTCGGCCGCGAGGACCTCTCCGACTCCGTCCGGCCCGTCGCCCTCACCCCCGACGAGTCCACGCTCTACTTCCAGGTCTCGTTCTTCAACGGCTTCGTGGAGTACGACGTGGCCACGGACCGCGTGACCAGGGTCAAGACCCTGCCGAAGAACCCGGCGACCAGCGAGGACCGCACGACCTGGGTCAACGACTCCCGCCACCACGGCATGTCCATGAGCCCCAAGGGTGACAAACTGTGCATCGCGGGCACCATGGACGACTACGCCACCGTCGTCGACCGGGCGACCTTGCAGGAGAGCCTGCCGGTGCCCGCCTCCAAGCCCTACTGGGCGACCGTCAGCGGCGACGGCAGGTCCTGCGTCATCTCCGAGAGCGGCTCCGACTCCGTCACCGCGATCGACTTCGCCACCGGTAAGAAGATCGCATCCGTCGCCGTCGGGGACCACCCGCAGCGGGTGCGCATCGCACATGTGCCGACCGGCTGGACAGGCCCCGCCACCCGCTGAACCGGCCCCGCGCGGGAACGGGAACCGCGCCTCGGACGGCCGCGACGGGCCGTCGCCTCAGGACCGCTTGGGCACCGGAATGCGCCACAGGTCCCTGGCGACGGTCACCTCGCCGTCGAAACCCGCCGCCCTGGCCTGCCGCTCGAACTCGGCGGCGGCGTCGGTGTAGCGCTGCGAGAAGTGCGTCAGCACGAGGTGGCGTACGCCGCCCCGGTGCGCGACGGCACCTGCCTGACCCGCGGTCAGATGGCCGTGCTCGGCGGCCAGCCGGCCGTCCTCGTCGAGGAACGTCGACTCGATGACGAGCATGTCGCAGCCCTCTGCGAGCACATGCACGCCGTCGCAGAGCCGGGTGTCCATCACGAACGCGAACCGCTGGCCCCGGCGCACCTCGCTCACGTCGTCGAGCGTGACGCCGCCGAGCTCGCCGTCCCGCTGGAGCCGGCCCACGTCCGGGCCCTTGATGCCGTGCGCGGCCAACTTCTCGGGCAGCATCCGGCGGCCGTCCGGCTCGACGAGCCGGTAGCCGTACGACTCGACGGGGTGCGACAGCCGGTGCGCGTGGAGCGTGTACCCACCGGTCCGCGCGACGACGCCGTCGGCGGCGACCGGGACCTCCTTCAGCTCCACCGTCTCGCGGTACGCCGTCGCGTACCGCAGCCGGTCGAAGAACCGCTGCCCGCTCGCCGGGTAGTGCGCGGACACCGGGTGCGGCACCTGGTCGAGATTGATCCGCTGGATCACACCGGCGACACCGAGGGAGTGGTCACCGTGGAAGTGCGTGACACAGATCCGGTTGATGTCGTGCGCGGACACCCCGGCGCGCAGCATCTGCCGCTGGGTGCCCTCGCCGGGATCGAAGAGGAGTCCCTCGCCGTCCCAGCGCAGGAGATAGCCGTTGTGGTTGCGGTGCCGGGTCGGGACCTGGCTGGCGGTGCCCAGCACCACGAGTTCGCGTACGGACACTGAGCGGTCCTCCGGTCTAGCCGGGGGGCCACTCGAGGCCGCGGCCTCCGAGGACGTGCGCGTGGGCGTGGAAGACGGTCTGCCCGGCGCCGGACCCGGTGTTGAAGACGATCCGGTAGCCGCTCCGGTCCGCCTTCTCGTCGGCGGCGACCTGCCCGGCCTCGTGCAGCACGTCGGCGGCCAGCTGGGGCGCGCCGGCGGCGAGGGAAGCGGCGTCCGCGTAGTGCGCCTTGGGGATGACGAGGACGTGCGTGGGAGCCTGCGGGTTTATGTCGCGGAAGGCGAGGGTGGTCTCCGTCTCACGGACGACCGTGGCGGGCACCTCCCCTGAGACGATCTTGCAGAACAGACAGTCCGCCTGCGGTTCTCCGGCCATTCCCCGGTCCTCCCTCGAGCTCCACCACTTCCGTCGGCATGCTATCGGCCCGGCCGCCTCCGGCACCGCCCGGGCGCGGCCCGCCCGTCTCCGGCAAGGGGCCGGGAGGGCGGACCGGGGGCCGGCAGCGGCTACGGAAGGGACGGCGGCTGCTTCGCAGGGGTCGACGCGAGTGCCTCCAGCGCAAGACGCACCGCCTCGTCCAGTTGCGGGTCGCGTCCCGCCGCGTGGTCCTGCGGGGCGGGGACGACCTCGACGTCCGGGTCGACGCCGCGGTTCTCCACGTCCCAGCCGTAACCCTCCAGCCAGAAGGCGTACTTCGGCTGGGTGACCAGCGTGCCGTCGACGAGGGAGTAGCGGCTGTCGATGCCCACGACGCCGCCCCAGGTGCGCGTGCCGACCACGGGGCCGATGCCCAGCGCCTTGATCGCCGCGTTGACGATGTCGCCGTCGGAGCCGGAGAACTCGTTGGCGACGGCGACGACCGGGCCCCGCGGCGCGTCCAGCGGGTAGCTGGACGGCTGCATGCCGCGTGGCAGGTCCCATCCCACGATGCGGCGGGCCAGCTTCTCGACGACGAGCTGTGAGGTGTGCCCTCCGCGGTTCTCCCGCACGTCCACGATCAGGCCGTCCTTCGCCACCTCGACCCGCAGGTCGCGGTGGATCTGGGCCCAGCCGGGGGCCTGCATGTCGGGCACGTGCAGATAGCCCAGGCGGCCACCGGACTTCTCGTGCACGTAGGCGCGCCGGTCGGCGACCCACGCGTGGTACCGCAGGGGTTCCTCGTCGGCGAGGGGGACGACCACGGCGTGCCGGGGGTCGCCGCCGCCCGCCGGTGAGACGGTCAGTTCGACGGCCTTGCCGGCCGCGCCGACGAGCAGCGGCCCGGGGCCCCTGACCGGGTCGACGGGCCGGCCGTCCACGGCGAGGAGCGTGTCACCGGCGCGCAGGGCGACGCCGGGCGCGGCCAGCGGCGAGTGCGCGTGGGGGTCGGAGGACTCGGAGGGCAGGATGCGGTCGATGCGCCAAGTGCCGTCCTCCGTGCGGGAGATGTCCGCGCCGAGCAGGCCCTGCCGGGTGGACGCGTCGCCGTGGTCGCCGTGCGGGACGACGTACGCGTGCGACGTGCCGAGCTCGCCCTGCACCTCCCACAGCAGGTCGACGAGGTCGTCGTGGGTCGCGACGCGGTCGAGGACGGGCCGGTAGCGCTCGAGGACGCCCGCCCAGTCGACACCGCCGAGGTCGGGCCGCCAGAAGTGGTCCCGCATGAGCCGCCCGGCCTCGTCGTACATCTGCCGCCATTCGGCGGCCGGTTCGACGGTGCGGCGTACCCGGGACAGGTCGACGGTGATGCTCGCGGCGCTGTCGTTGTCCCCGTCGTCGTGCGAGGCCTCGCGGTCGCTGGGAACGACCTTGAGCTTGTCACCGGTGTACAGCAGCAGCCGCTTGCCGTCGCCGCTGACGCGGAAGTAGGAGGCGTCGGAGGCGAGTTCCTCGACCCGCTGCTGCCCGAGGTCGTACCGCTCCAGGGTGGTCCGCGGCCCCGGGTCGTCGGCGGTGGCGCGGCCTGCGCCGAGGACGCCGCGCAGCGGGTGGCGCAGCCAGAGCAGTCCGTCCTTGGCCGCGCGCAGGGTGGAGTAGCTGGCGGCCTCGACCGGGAACGGCACGATGCGGTCGGCGAGCCCGTCGAGGTCGATCCGGGTGGCGGGCGCCGAGCCGTCGTCCGTCTCCGACGAGCCGTCCTTGTCCGCTTCGAAGGGCCGCCCGTGCCGCTGCGGGCCGAAGGGGGAGGGTGTGGTGGCCGCCAGCGTGATCAGGTGCGGCCGGCAGCCGCCGACGAAGGCGAGGTCGAAGACGTGCGCGTCGTAGACGGGGTCGAAGGCCCGCTCCGAGAGGAACGCGAGGTGCTTGCCGTCGAGGGTGAACGCCGGCTGGAAGTCGGCGAACCGCAGCGGTGTCGCCTCGGAGACGCTCAGATCACCGGTGTTGGCGAGTTTGATCTGCCGCAGCGGGCTCGGGCCGGGGTGCGACCAGGCGAGCCATGCCGAGTCGGGCGAGAAGACGAGGCCGTCGGCGTCGCCGTGCTCGCTGCGGTCCACCTCGCGGACCTCGCCCGTCTCACGCTCCACGAGGAGTACCCGGCCGTCGTGCGAGGCGACGGCGGCACGGCTGCCGTCGGGGGCCACGGCGAGTGACAGCACCCGGCCGAGCCGGCCCGCGGCGAGCCTGCGCGGAGTGGCGCCGGGGGCGGTACCGGTGGCGGGCGCGAACTCGAGCGCGTCGTCGCCCTCCGCGTCGGTCACCCACACGACGTACTGCTCGCCGTCGACACCGAACGTACGCGGCAGCCTCGCCCGTACGCCCGGTTCGACGGCGAGCGAACGCGCGGGCCCTCCGCGGTGGGTGACCCAGTGGATGCCGCCACGGATCTCCACGGCGCTGCCGCGGCCGGTGTGGTCCGGGTCCGCGGCGCCGAGGTGGTGGCCGGCGTCGATCGGCCGTGGCTGGAGATCGGTGCGCTGGCCGCCGAGCCGGATGTCCAGACGGCGCGGCTGCTCGCCGTCCAGGCCGTCGAGCAGCCACAGTTCGCCGGCGCAGGCGTAGGCGACACGGGTGCCGTCGGTCGCCGCGTGGCGGGCGTAGAAGCCGTCGAGGCCGGTGTGGCGGCGCAGGTCCGAGCCGTCGGGCAGGGACGAGTAGAGGGCGCCGACGCCCTCGTGGTCGGAGAGGAACGCGACCCGCTCGCCCACCCACAGGGGGTACTCGACGTTCCCGTCGAGGTCCTCGTGGAGGCGTACGAACTCGCCCTCGGTCTCCCCCTCGATCCACAACTTGCCCGCCGTGCCGCCGCGATAGCGCTTCCAGGCCGCGGCCTCGCGCCCCATGGTGGCCGACAGCAGCAGGGTGCGCGGGCCGTACGCGACGCCGCCGACGGGCCCGTACGGGAGGACGCCGGCGGGTCCGCCGTCGAGCGGCACCGCGTGCGCCCAGGTGCGGCGCAGCGACGCCTGCCCGTGCGTGGTGAGCGCCAGGACCCTTCCGTCGGGGGTCCAGCCCCGTACGGAGGTCCTGGCGCTGCCCCAGTGGGTGAGCCGGTCGGAAGGGCCGCCGTCAACGGGCGCCAGGTGGACCTCCGGCGTGCCGTCGCGGTACGAGGACCAGGCGATACGGGTGCCGTCGGGTGAAATCCTGGGGTGGTTCACGGGCATGTTGTCGGCGCTCACGCGCCACGCCCGGCCGCCGTCGAGCGGCGCGACCCAGACGTCGTCCTCGGCGGTGAAGGCGATCAACTCGCCGTGCAGATGCGGATACCGGAGGTAGGCAGGGTGCGTCACACCGTCACCCTAGGCAGGTGGGAGCCTCGAGGGTGCGGTTTTTGGATCACTTGCCCGGAAGAGCGGTCACCGTTTCGGTGACGGTGACCGTGACGGTCGGGTACGGCCTCCCGGGAGCGGGAGGCTCAGCTGCCGGCGCACTGCTCGGTGCGGCGCTGCAGTCGCCGAGCATGGTCGCCTGAAAGACGATCTTCTTCTCGATCCTGGCGGTCAGATCGCCGCGGACACACTTCCCGCCGCGTTCCTCGGTCACCTTGCCGGTGACGGTGATGTCCTGACCGGATCCGGTCTCACCCTGGCAGTCCACGGTGGCACGTCCCGGACCGGCACCAGGCGACGCCGTGGAACCCGGCGAGGCGGTGGCAGGGATGTCGGCCTTCGCCGTGCAGCTGAGCCAGGCGACCTCGAACTCGAGCCGCTCGAGCGTGCTGGTCGCGGTCAGGTCGGTGGTGACGGCCACGGCACCGGTGTTCAGCCCTCCTGCGGTGGGCTCACAGGCCACGAGGGCGGGAACTGCCGCTGCTGCGACGGCGATTGCGGCCAAGGCGCGCCGTGCTCCGGTCCGGGCGGGCATGACGCCAGAGTGCCAGCACCGCCCCGCCGGTAAAAGAGTGGTTGCGGCCATGGTTCGGCCCGTACGGTCGGGCCATGGCCAGGAAGCTCCGTCGCGCCCGCCGCCTCGTCGTGGACGCGGACAACGTGTACATGTGGTCGGTGAGGCACCGGCACACGCGGGACGACTCCGGAACCCGTGGCTGCCGTACGACGCTGTGGCTGCGGCGCGAGGGGACGCAGCAGCGCCTGGCGGTCGTCTTCCGGGAAGGTCCCGGCCGGGTCGTGTCGGGCGGATACTTCGAGGCGGGTGCCGTGGTCTCCGGCGGGACGTGGCTGAATCTCTACGAGCCGGGCGTGGCACGGCGGTTCCTCGACGCGGCGACGGCCCGCGGCCTCCTGCCGGACACGCCGAGGACGGTCGAGACCGACGGGTGGCCGCTGTTCGACGCGGTGTCCGCCGACGTCCCGGCGGAACCGGCGGACTGAGTCCCCGGACCCGCGCCTGCAAGGCCTGTTGGCCGACGGACCGCCCCAACGGGCGGGCTGAGTCCCCGGACCGCCGCCCCTGCCGGCTCGTTGAGCCCCCGGACCGTGTCTTCCGGCAGGCTGAGCCCCGGGACCGCCCCTACCGGCGGGCCGAGTCGACGGACCGCCCCTTCCGGCCGGTCGGGCCGACACGCAGCCCCTACGGGCAGGCTGAGCCCCGGGACCGCCCATCGCGGCTGGGTCTCGGGCCGCGCCCGTTCAGGACCAGCGGCCGGTGCGGCCCAGCAGGAGCGCCGTCGCCGCCGTGCCGGCCGTGGATGTACGCAGCACGCTGCGACCCAGCCGGTACGGCCTGGCGCCCGCCTCGGCGAACAGGTCGAGCTCCTGCGGGGACACCCCGCCCTCGGGGCCGACCACGAGAACGATCGAGCCCTCCGTGGGGAGTTCCGCCGTGGCGAGCGGCATGGCGCCCTCCTCGTGGAGCACGGCGGCGAAGTCCGCGTCCGCCAGAAGTGCCGCGACCTGCTTGGTCGTTGCCGGCTCCGCGACCTCCGGGAAGCGGAGCCTGCGCGACTGCTTGCCCGCCTCACGGGCCGTCGCCCGCCACTTGGCGAGCGACTTCGCGCCGCGTTCGCCCTTCCACTGGGTGATGCAGCGCGCCGCCGACCACGGCACGACCGCGTCCACACCGGTCTCGGTCATGGTCTCCACGGCGAGTTCGCCGCGGTCACCCTTGGGCAGCGCCTGCACGACGGTGATGCGGGGCGTCGGCTGCGGCTCCTCGGGACACTCGCGCACCTCGACCGTCAGACGGTCCTTGCCCTCGGTGGATACGACGGTGCCCGACGCTCCGCGGCCGCCGCCGTCCGTGAGGACGATGTCCTCGCCCGGCTGGAGCCGGCGCACGGAGACGGCGTGCCGCCCTTCCGGGCCGTCCAGGACGACGGCCGCGCCGGGCGCGACGCCTGCGAGCGATTCGACGAGGAAGACGGGAGCGGTCATCACACACCACCGCCGAGCGACAGCGCGGCCCGTGCGGAGTCCGCCTCGGAGGCGAGCACCCCCACGAGTTGGGCGGCGGGCATCTCACGCGCCAGCCGGTGCCCCTGGCCCGCCCACAGCGACATGCCCTGCGCGTCGCCCGCCTTCGCGGCGGCCTTGCGCAGCCCGCTCGTCAGGTGGTGCACCTCGGGGTACGCGGCCGGCGCGTACGGACCGTGCTCCCGCATGAACCTGTTCACGAGGCCCCGCGCGGGCCGCCCGGAGAAGGCCCGGGTCAGTTCGGTGCGTACGAACAGCGGGTTGGTCATGGCCTGCTTGTGCACCGGGTGCGCCCCCGACTCGGGGCACACCAGGAACGCGGTACCGAGCTGGGCGGCGTCCGCCCCGGCCGCCAGGACCGCGGCGATCTGACTGCCGCGCATCAGTCCGCCGGCGGCGATGACGGGCATCTGTACGGTCTCCTTCACCAGTGTAAGAAGCGTGAGCAGTCCGTAACCGGACCCGTCGGTCGCGGGGTCGTCCCGGTGCGTGCCCTGATGGCCGCCGGCTTCGACGCCCTGCACGCACACCGCGTCGGCACCGGCCCACTGGGCCGCCTGCGCCTCCTCAGGCGTGGTGACGGTCACGATCGTGAAGGTGCCCGCCTTGCTGAACGACTCGATGACGCTGCGCGAGGGACAGCCGAAGGTGAACGAGACGACCGGGACGGGGTCGTCGAGCAGGATCGCGAGCTTCGCGTCGTAGCCGTCGTCCCGTCCCCTGTCCGGATCACCGAGCGGCGTCTCGTACCAGGCGGACTCACCGGCGAGCTGGTCCCGGTAGACGCCGACGGCGGCGGGGTCGGCGTTGCCGGGCTGCGGCATGAACAGGTTGACGCCGAAGGGCCGCGCGGTCAGCCCGCGGACCTGCTTGACCTCTTCGTACACCCCGTCCGCCGTCTTGTATCCGGCGGCCAGGAAGCCCAGCCCACCGGTCTCCGACACGGCGGCGACCAGCTGCGGACAGGAAGCGCCGCCGGCCATGGGTGCCTGCACGATCGGATGACGGCAGAGGCCGACCAGCGCGGATGACGACATGCAGGCATCGTGCCACGTCCCCGCGACGGGTCCGAATCCCCCATTCCGCGCAGCGCCCCTGCGGGACGTGTTCCCCTCCCCCTACGGCCTGGCCGCCGTGGGGGCCCACTCCCGAACCGGCCTCCGCCCGGCCGGGCACCGCGCTGCGTTGCGGTGTTTCGGGGGCTCGCCCCCCGGACCCCCGCGCCTCGAACGCCGGCGGGGCTGAAGTTGCCCGGCTGGGTCGGAGTGCCTCCGTCGGCGGCGTGGCTGGATGCCGCGCAGCGGCATTTCCAACGCCTGGGGGCACCTCCCACGGCCGCCGGGCCGTAGGGGGAGATCGAGGGCACCGCGCGAAACCCGGTGCGCCGCCCGCAGGGGCGGTACGGAGCCCGGTTCGGGAAGGGGCGGGTAGGGGAAACGGCCCCGCGCAGCGGACCCGTCGCCCCACCCCCGGCTAACGCCCGTTGAACGCGTCCTTCAGCCGCGAGAACAGCCCCTGCTGGCCCGGCTGGAACTGGCCAAGCGGCCGCTCCTCGCCCCGCAGCTTCGCCAGGTCCCTCAGCAGTCGCTCCTGCTCCGGGTCCAGCTTCGTCGGCGTCGTCACCTCGACATGCACGATCAGGTCGCCCCGGCCGCCGCCGCGCAGGTGCGTGATGCCGCGGCCGTGCAGCGGGATCGACTGGCCGGACTGCGTGCCCGGTCGGATGTCGACCTCCTCCACGCCGTCGAGCGTCTCGAGCGGGCACTTCGTGCCCAGCGCCGCCGCGGTCATGGGGATCGTCACCGTGCAGTGCAGGTCGTCGCCGCGCCGCTGGAATACGGGGTGGGCGACCTCGTGGATCTCGACGTACAGGTCACCGGCGGGGCCGCCGCCGGGGCCGACCTCGCCCTCACCCGCGAGCTGGATCCGGGTGCCGTTGTCGACACCGGCCGGGATCTTCACGGTCAGCGTCCGCCGCGACCGGACGCGGCCGTCGCCGGCGCACTCCGGGCACGGGGTCGGCACGACCGTGCCGAAGCCCTGGCACTGCGGGCAGGGCCGCGACGTCATGACCTGGCCCAGGAAGGACCGTGTCACCTGCGAGACCTCGCCGCGCCCGCGGCACATGTCGCAGGTCTGCGCCGATGTGCCGGGCGCCGCGCCCTCGCCGGAGCAGGTCGTGCAGACGACGGCCGTGTCGACCTGGATGTCCTTCGTGGTGCCGAAGGCGGCCTCGTTGAGCTCGATCTCCAGCCGGATCATCGCGTCCTGGCCGCGGCGGGTGCGCGAGCGCGGTCCGCGCTGCGACGCCGTGCCGAAGAACGCGTCCATGATGTCGGAGAAGTTGCCGAAGCCGCCCGCGCCGAAGCCTCCGGCGCCGCCGCCTCCGGCCTGCGACAGCGGGTCACCGCCGAGGTCGTAGACCTGCTTCTTCTGCGGGTCCGAGAGCACCTCGTACGCGGCGTTGATCTCCTTGAAGCGCTCCTGCGTCTTCGGATCCGGATTCACGTCCGGGTGGAGTTCGCGCGCGAGGCGGCGGAAGGCCTTCTTGATCTCGTCCTGCGATGCGTCGCGGCGTACGCCGAGTACGGCGTAATAGTCCGTGGCCACTTACGACTCCGCCAGGATCTGTCCGACGTAACGTGCCACTGCGCGTACCGCTCCCATCGTTCCGGGGTAGTCCATGCGGGTCGGTCCGACCACGCCGAGTTTCGCTACTGCCTCGTCGCCCGAACCGTAGCCGACCGAGACCACGGACGTGGAGTTGAGGCCTTCATGGGCGTTCTCGTGACCGATACGTACGGTCATGCCCATACCGCCCGACTCATTCGCCTCGCCGAGCAGCTTGAGGAGCACCACATGCTCCTCCAGCGCCTCCAGCACGGGCCGGATGGTCAGCGGGAAGTCGTGTCCGAAGCGGGTCAGATTGGCGGTGCCGCCGATCACGAGCCGCTCCTCGGTCTCCTCGACCAGGGTCTCGAGCAGTGTGGAGAGCACCGTGGAGACGGTGCCGCGGTCCTCGTGCTCGAAGGATTCGGGAAGGTCCTGCACCAGCTGCGGCACGTCCGCGAAGCGGCGTCCCACGACCCGGCTGTTGAGCCGGGCCCGCAGGTCCGCGAGCGAGGCGTCGCCGAAGGGGGCGGGGCAGTCGATCATGCGCTGCTCGACCCGGCCCGTGTCCGTGATCAGCACGAGCATCAGGCGGGCGGGCGCGAGGGAGAGGAGTTCCACGTGCCGGACCGTGGACCGGGTCAGCGACGGGTACTGCACGACGGCGACCTGCCGGGTCAGCTGCGCCAGCAGCCGCACCGTACGTCCCACGACGTCGTCGAGGTCGACCGCCCCGTCCAGGAAGTTCTGGATGGCGCGACGCTCCGGCGACGACAGCGGCTTGACGCCGGCCAGCCGGTCGACGAACAGCCGGTACCCCTTGTCCGTGGGGATCCGTCCGGCGCTGGTGTGGGGCTGGGCGATGAAGCCCTCCTCCTCCAGCACGGCCATGTCGTTGCGGACGGTGGCCGGGGAGACGCCAAGGTTGTGACGCTCGGTGAGGGCCTTGGAGCCGACAGGCTCCTCGGTGCCGACGTAGTCCTGGACGATGGCGCGCAGCACCTCGAGCCTGCGTTCGCTGAGCATTCGCGCACCTCCAGCTGTGGTTCCTCTGTGTGTCCTGGCACTCGGTGCGCCCGAGTGCCAGCATTCCCCCGGCCAGTGTACGGCTGCGGGGTACGCGGGTAGCAAGGGTGGCCGACCGTGCGGTCGGACACGCGCTCGTGCGGCCCGCGCAGGTCGATGCGGATGTGATGCGGATAGCGTCGCCGTATGGACGTCAGTTGGGAAGACTTCGGCTGGGAACGGCTGGCCGAGGGAGTCGGCCGCCGCCGCCTGCCGGGATGGGACGCGACCGTCGGCCTGGTCGCCGGCGAGGACGGGGTGCTGCTGTACGACACGGGCTCCACGCTCCGTGAGGGCGCCGAGCTGCGCGCCCAGGCGCAGGCGCTGACGGGCGGGCGCCGCGTGACGCACATCGCACTCAGCCATCCCCATTTCGACCATGTGCTGGGCACGGCGGCCTTCGCCGGGGCGGACGTGTACGGGGCTGTGGGCATGGACACGCTGCTGCGCCGGGAGCGGGACGCGATCCGCGCCACCGCGATCCGGCACGGGGTCGCTCCCGAAGAGGCGGCGGAGGCCGCGGACATGGTGGTGGCGCCGCAGCATGCGGTGTCCGGGGAGTGGACGCTCGACCTGGGAGGCCGCCAGGTGCTGTTGGCCAATGTGGGCCCCGGTCACTCGGGCCACGATCTGGCGCTGCTGGTGCCCGCGGAGCGGGAGGTGGTGTTCTGCGGCGACCTGGTGGAGGAGTCCGGGGAGCCTCAGGCCGGCACGGACGCCGTCGGGCCGCAGTGGCCCGCCGCCCTCGACAGGCTGCTGGCGCTCGGCGGCGAGGACGCCTTGTACGTCCCGGGGCACGGCGCGGTGGTGGACGCGGCGTTCGTACGGGCCCAGCGCGACGAACTGGCGGCGCGTTTCGGCGTGTCGTAGCGGCGTGCGGCCGTATCGTCGTGCGAATGCGCAGCTACAGCCCTGATCTCACGCCGCCGTGGAAGCGGTCGAAGCCCGTGCCGGAGGTCCCGGCCGATCCCGAGCTGGTGGTGGAGGAGGTGTCGACCGGCTTCTGCGGCGCGGTGATCCGCTGCGAGGCGGGCACGGTCACCCTGGAGGACCGCTTCGGCAAGCACCGCGTGTTCCCGCTCGAGCCGCGGGGCTTCCTGCTGGAGGGCAAGGTCGTCACGCTGGTCCGTCCGGCCCCGGCGGGCCCGTCCCGTCCGTCCCGTACGGCCTCCGGCTCTGTCGCCGTTCCCGGTGCCCGGGCCCGGGTCGCCCGCGCGGGCCGCATCTACGTGGAGGGCCGCCACGACGCGGAGCTCGTGGAGCGGGTGTGGGGCGACGACCTGCGGATCGAGGGCGTGGTGGTCGAGTATTTGGAAGGCGTCGACGACCTTCCGTCGATCGTGGCGGACTTCTCCCCCGGTCCGGACGCCCGCCTCGGCGTCCTGGTGGACCACTTGGTCGCGGGCTCCAAGGAGTCCCGTATCGCGGCCTCGGTCACGGACCCGCACGTGCTGGTGGTGGGCCACCCGTACATCGACGTGTGGGAGGCGGTGAAGCCCTCTTCCGTGGGGATCCCGGCGTGGCCCACGGTGCCGCGCGGACAGGACTGGAAGACGGGCGTCTGCCGCGCCCTCGGCTGGCCGGAGAACACGGGCGCCGCCTGGCAGCACATCCTCTCCAAGGTCCGCTCGTACAAGGACCTGGAGCCTGCGCTGCTGGGGCGGGTGGAGGAGCTGATCGACTTCGTCACGGCCAGCGGTGAGGCCTGACTCCGGGGAGGGTGCCGAATTCGCCGGTGTCCAACTTGATACCGAGTATGTCCAGCGGAACGGAGTCGCCGAACTTCGTTCGATTCACTCCGGCGAGTGATCAGTCCACCAGGTCCCGCACCACCGCGTCCGCCAGCAGCCGTCCCCGCAGGGTCAGCACCGCGCGACCGTCCTCGAACGGGCCGGTCTCCAGCAGCCCGTCGGCCAGGGATCGGGCGGCCGCCGCGAGGCCCGCCTCACGCAGGAGGTCCAGCGGCACGCCCTCACGCAGCCGCAGTTCCAGCAGGATGCGCTCCACGCGGCGGTCCTCCTCGGGGAGGAGTTCGCGGCCCGCGCCGGGCGAACGGCCCTCCGCCAGGGCTGCCGCGTACGCGCCCGGGTGCTTGACGTTCCACCAGCGCACGCCGCCGACGTGGCTGTGCGCCCCCGGGCCCGCGCCCCACCAGTCGGCACCGCGCCAGTACAGCTCGTTGTGCAGGCAGCGGCCTTCCGGTGAGGTGGCCCAGTTGGACACCTCGTACCAGTCGTAGCCGGCCGCGCCGAGCACCTCGTCGGCGATCAGATAGCGGTCGGCGTGGACGTCGTCGTCGGTCATGGGCACCTCGCCGCGGCGGATGCGGCGCGCGAGCTGTGTGCCCTCCTCCACGATCAGCGCGTACGCCGACACATGGTCCGGTCCCGCGCCAACGGCAGCCTCCAGCGAGGCCCGCCAGTCGTCGTCGCTCTCGCCGGGGGTGCCGTAGATCAGGTCGAGGTTCACGTGGTCGAAGCCCGCGGCCCGCGCCTCCGCGACGCACGCCTCCGGCCGGCCGGGGGTGTGCGTGCGGTCGAGCACCTTGAGCACGTGCTGCCGTGCGCTCTGCATACCGAAGGAGACGCGGTTGAAGCCGCCCTCCCGCAGGGCCGCCAGATAGGCGGGGTCGACGGATTCCGGGTTCGCCTCCGTCGTGATCTCCGCGTCATCGGCGAGACCGAACTCCTGACGCACCACGTCCAGCATCCGTACGAGATCATCGGCGGCCAGCAGGGTCGGAGTGCCCCCGCCGACGAACACCGTCCGTACCGGCCGCGGGTCGTCGCCGAGGACCTTGCGGGCCAGGCGGACCTCGTCCGCCAGGGTCTCTGCGTAGTTGTCGCGGGAGGCGAGCACTCCCCCCGAGCCGCGCAGCTCGGTGGCCGTGTAGGTGTTGAAGTCGCAGTAGCCGCAGCGCGTCGCGCAGTACGGCACGTGCAGGTAGAAGGCCAGCGGCCGGGCTTCGGCGCCGTGGAGGGCGGACGCGGGCAGCGCGCCGTCCTCGGGCATGGGCTCGCCGTCAGGCAGTACGGAAGGCATGCCCCCATTGTCCGTCACCCGGCAGGTCGCCCCGCCTGGAGCACCAGCAGCGCCAGATCGTCCCCCGGCGGCGTCGGCGCGAACGCGTGCACCGCGGCCCTGATCCGTTCGGCCACGCCCTGCGCCGTGAGCCCGGCGCATCCGGACAGGACGGCCGCGAGACCGTCCTCGTCGTCGAACATCCGCGATCCCGAGCGCCGCTCGGTCACCCCGTCGGTGACGCACAGCAGCGTGTCACCGGGCTCCAGGTCGAACGTGTGGCTCTGGTACGCGACGTCGTCGACGACCCCGAGCAGCACCTGCGGCTCGGCGAGGGCCCGTACGGTGCCGTCGGGCCGCAGCAGCAGGGGCAGCGGGTGCCCGGCGCTCGCCAGGGTGCAGCGGGCGCCGCCGTCGCCGGACGGTGACGGCACGACCTGGCCGTACAGCAGCGACAGGAAGCGCGCGTGCTGCCCGTCCGGGAGGCCCGGCCCGTGCCCGCCGGTGACGATCAGGGCCGCCGCCTCCGCCGCCTCCATGGCGTCGTCGAGTAGGAGGCCGTTGAGCCGGTCGAGGACCTGGCCGACCTCGTAACCCTCGCGGGCGAGCAGCCGCAGCCAGGGCCTGGCGAGACCGGTGACGACGGCGGCCTCCGGCCCGCTGCCCTGGACGTCACCGAGCATGAAGCACCAGCGGCCGCCGGACCCGGCGGGGAAGACGTCGTAGAAGTCGCCGCCGGCGACACCGTCGTCACTGGGCTCGTAGACCAGGAACGTGTCGACGCCCGGGATCTGTCCCACCCTGCTGGGCAGCAGGCCGCGCTGGAGTACACGGCTGATGGTGGCCTGCCGGGTGTACCGGCGGGCGGCGCTGACGGCCAGGGCGACCCGCCGGGCGAAGTCCTCGATGAGGGCCGCCACTTCGGCGGGGACGCCCGCCGGGCCGTTCTGCGCGACGAGCAGCACGCCGAGACGGTGGCCGCCGACGCCGAGGCGGTAGGCCAGGGCGGTGGCCGGTTCCTCGTCGGCGGGAAGGGGCCCGGCCGGCTCCTGGGTGCCGGTGACGGCGGGCGGCCCGGCCACGCCCGGGAAGCGAGTGGCGGCGCCGGGCGTGGGAGGGTGCGGCGCCCCGGCCGCCGTCCCCCACGTGCGGGGGGCGTCGTGCGCCGTGGCGCAGTACGGGGGCGCGGGGTGCTCGCCGCGGGTCCCGTCCGGCCAGGCCACCGGCACCGGTCCGCCGTCCGAGGCGAGCGGGAGCAGGGGCGGCTCCTCGCCCAGGGCCTCCCGCAGCGGCCCGACTCGTGCCTCGTCGCTGTGCCACACCCCGACGAGCCTCGCCCGGGCCCCTCCTCCCCCGGTCCCGTGTCCGTGTGCCTTCGTCCCGCCATCCAGCCAGATCGCGCACCGGTCGGCGAGCCGCGGCACCAGCAGCTGGCCCGCCAGCGCGGCGACCATGTCCTCGTCCAGTTGCCCGGCGAGCAGGTCGGACGCCTCGGCGAGGAAGGCGGGCGCCCCGCGGCTCACCCACTCCAGGTCGTCACGCCCGCGTCCCGGCACGGACGTCTCCGTCCCGTCCGGGCCCCGGCGGGCGGGCGGTGCCGCGTACGCGGCGGCGGGCGGGCGGACGTCACGGCCGTCGAGCGGCAGGCGGGCCCAGACGGTCTTCAGCGCGGCGTGGAAGGTGATGCCCCAGCGTTCCGCGAGCGAGGCGACGAGCTGGAGGCCACGGCCGTAGTCCGCGGTCCCTGCTTCGTCGGCGCTGTGCGGCCCGCCGGTGACGGCGCTGGCGGGGTGGTGGTCGGAGACCTCGACCACCAGCGCGGCCGGTTCCTCGTGCGTGGCCTCCTCGAACCGGCAGAGCAGTTCCGCCGCGGTGCCGGCGTGCACGACGGCGTTGGTGACGAGCTCGCTGACGACGACGGCAGCGTCGTCGGCCAGCCGGTCGGCACAGGAGCCGCCGGACAGGAGACCGAGACCCGTCCACCCGTCGACGGCGTCGCGCACGAAACGGCGTGCCGCGGCCGGGGCCAGGAGGTTGCCGGGCAGGCTGGTGTGCGCGACCAGCCTGGGGTCGAACCGTGCCGGCCACACGGGAGTCGAAGAGTTGCCGGTCTCGCGCTGCATCGGAATGGACCCCACCTGCGGCTCCTGGTCGGTGCTGGCGTGCGCCGCTTATGACACCGACAGAGTGACAGACCGAGGGGGCTCATAAGCACCGAGTCACCGAACTAGGGGGAAGGAAACCGGCAGGAAGGCGTAAAGAGCACACACGCATGCGGCGGAACGGCCGTCGGTCCGGCACCGTTCCGCCGCTGTGCGTGCGGGGTCACGCCTCGCGGGAACCGGCGTACATGTCCTCGATCAGGTCCTTGTACTCGCGCTCCACGACCGGGCGCTTCAGCTTGAGGCTGGGCGTCAGTTCGCCGTGCTCGATGTCCAGGTCGCGCGGGAGCAGCCGGAACTTCTTGATGGTCTGCCAGCGCTGGAGCCCCTCGTTGAGGCGCCGCACATAGCCCTCGATGAGCTGCTCGGCCTGCGGGGAGGCGACGACCTCGGCGTAGCTCTTGCCGCCCAGGCCGTTCTCCTCGGCCCAGCCGAGGATCGTCGGCTCGTCCAGGGCGATCAGCGCGGTGCAGAAGTTACGGTCCGCGCCGTGCACCAGGATGTTGGACACGAACGGGCACACCGCCTTGAACTGGCCCTCGACCTCGGCGGGCGCGATGTACTTGCCGCCGGACGTCTTGATCAGGTCCTTCTTGCGGTCCGTGATCCGCAGGTAGCCGTCGGCGGACAGCTCGCCGATGTCGCCGGTGTGGAACCAGCCGTCGGCCTCGAGGACCTCGGCGGTCTTCTCGGGCAGGTTGTGGTAGCCCTCCATGATCCCGGGGCCGCGGAGCAGGATCTCGCCGTCGTCGGCAATGCGCACCTCGCAGCCGGGCAGCGGCTTGCCGACCGTGCCGGTGCGGTAGGCCTCGCCGGGGTTGACGAAGGAGGCGGCGCTCGACTCCGTCAGACCGTAGCCCTCGAGGATGTGGATGCCGGCGCCGGCGAAGAAGTAGCCGATGTCGGGGGCGAGCGCGGCGGAACCGGAGACGGCGGCGCGCAGCCGTCCGCCGAACGCCTCGCGCAGCTTGGAGTAGACGAGCGCGTCGGCGACCTTGTGCTTGGCGTTCAGGCCGAAGGGGGCTGTCGCGTTACCGGTGCGGCGGAAGTTGTCCTGCGTGACCTTCGCGTACTCGCGGGCGACTCCCGCGGCCCACTGGAAGATCTTGTACTTGGCGCCGCCGCCGGCGCGCGCCTTGGCCGCGACCCCGTTGTAGACCTTCTCGAAGATGCGGGGAACGGCCGCCATGTAGGTCGGCTGGACGACCGGAAGGTTCTCGATGATCTTGTCGACGCGGCCGTCGACCGCCGTGACATGGCCGACCTCGATCTGCCCCGAGGTCAGCACCTTGCCGAAGACGTGGGCGAGCGGCAGCCAGAGGTACTGCACGTCGTCCTTGGTGACCAGTCCGGTCGCTGCGATGGCCTTCGCCATGTAGGACCAGTTGTCGTGCGGCAGGCGCACACCCTTGGGGCGGCCCGTGGTGCCCGAGGTGTAGATGAGCGTCGCCAGCTGGTCGGCGGTGATCGCCGCGACCCGCTCCTTGACCGCGTCCGGGTTCTTGGCGAGGTACTTCGCGCCGCGCGCCTCGAGGTCGGCCAGGGTGAGGACCCAGCCCTCCGGCTCGGAGCTGTCCGGCTCGACGCCGGCCGGGTCGATGACGACGACGTGCTTCAGCTCGGGCAGCTCGGTGCGCTTCTCCCGTGCCTTGGCCAGCTGGGCGGCGTCCTCGGCGATCAGCACCCGGCTGGAGGAGTCGGCGAGGATGTACGCCGACTCCTCGGCGTTGGTGGACGGGTAGATCGTGGTGGTGGCGCCGCCCGCGCACATCACGCCGAGGTCGGCGAGGATCCACTCGACCCGGGTGGAGGAGGCGAGCGCGACCCGCTCCTCCGCGTTCACGCCCAGGTCGATCAGTCCGGCCGCGACGGCGTAGACCCGCTCGGCGGCCTGGCCCCAGCTCAGGGACTTCCAGTCGTCGGGGCCCGAGCCCGCGGCGGGGGGCACCGGATACCGGTATGCCTCGCCGTCCGGCGTGGCTGCCACGCGCTCGGTGAAGAGGGTCGCCACCGAAGGCGGCCGGTTCTCGATCAGGGTCTGGGTTTCGCTCACGACGTCCTCCGGGCCTGCGGCAACACTGCACAACTGGCTGGTTGTTTAACTGGCGAGTAACCATCGAGCCGTGCTCAGGGTAAAGCCCGCAGGACCGGCGCGTAAGTGCCTGCGGGCTGCCGCTTGATAACGAACGGAGCGCAGGTCCACCGGGTGGCGGAACGGATCGATGCACAAGGCACCTATATTCCGCGACGGTTCCGGACGGCCGAAAGCGCCCGTCCCCGAACAGGACGGGCGCTTTCGCTGACCCGGGCGACGCGCGACAGCTACTTCTTCTTGCCACCCTCGTCGCTGGACAGCACCGCGATGAAGGCCTCCTGCGGGACCTCCACGGAACCGACCATCTTCATCCGCTTCTTGCCCTCCTTCTGCTTCTCGAGCAGCTTCCGCTTACGGGAGATGTCACCGCCGTAGCACTTGGCGAGGACGTCCTTGCGGATGGCGCGGATGGTTTCACGGGCGATGACCCTGGAGCCGATGGCCGCCTGGATCGGCACCTCGAACGCCTGCCTGGGGATCAGCTCCCGCAGCTTGGCGACGAGCCGCACGCCGTACGCGTAGGCCGCGTCCTTGTGGGTGATCGCCGAGAAGGCGTCCACCTTGTCGCCGTGCAGCAGGATGTCGACCTTGACCAGGCTGGAGGCCTGCTCGCCGGTGGGCTCGTAGTCCAGGGAGGCGTAGCCGCGGGTCTTGGACTTCAGCTGGTCGAAGAAGTCGAAGACGATCTCCGCGAGCGGCAGGGTGTAGCGGATCTCGACCCGGTCCTCGGAGAGGTAGTCCATGCCGAGGAGGGTGCCGCGGCGGGTCTGGCACAGCTCCATGATCGAGCCGATGAACTCGCTGGGCGCGAGGATCGTGGCCCGCACGACCGGCTCGTGGACGTCGGCGATCTTCCCCTCGGGGAACTCGCTCGGGTTGGTGACCGTGTGCTCGGTGCCGTCCTCCATCGTCACGCGGTAGACCACGTTCGGTGCGGTGGCGATCAGGTCGAGCCCGAACTCGCGCTCGAGGCGCTCACGGATCACGTCCAGGTGCAGCAGGCCGAGGAAGCCCACACGGAAACCGAAGCCCAGCGCCGCCGACGTCTCCGGCTCGTACACCAGCGCGGCGTCGTTGAGCTGAAGCTTGTCGAGGGCGTCACGCAGCTCGGGGTAGTCGGAGCCGTCCAGCGGATACAGGCCGGAGAACACCATCGGCTTCGGGTCCTTGTAGCCGCCGAGGGCCTCCGTGGCTCCCTTGTGCAGGGTGGTGATCGTGTCACCGACCTTGGACTGGCGGACGTCCTTCACACCGGTGATGAGGTAACCCACCTCACCGACACCGAGGCCGTCGGCCGGCAGCATCTCCGGCGAGTTGGTGCCGATCTCCAGCAGCTCGTGCGTGGCGCCGGTCGACATCATCCGGATCCGCTCACGCTTGTTGAGCTGGCCGTCGATGACACGGACGTACGTGACGACACCGCGGTAGGAGTCGTAGACCGAGTCGAAGATCATCGCGCGGGCGGGCGCGTCGGCGACACCGACCGGGGGCGGCACCTCCCGGACCACCCGGTCGAGCAGCGCCTCGACACCGAGACCCGTCTTGGCGGAGACCCTGAGCACGTCGGTCGGGTCGCAGCCGACCAGGTTCGCCAGCTCCTCGGCGAACTTCTCCGGCTGGGCCGCCGGCAGGTCGATCTTGTTGAGCACCGGGACGATCGCGAGGTCGTTCTCCATCGCCAGGTACAGGTTGGCGAGGGTCTGCGCCTCGATGCCCTGGGCCGCGTCGACGAGCAGGACCGTGCCCTCACACGCGGCCAGGGACCGGGACACCTCGTACGTGAAGTCGACGTGACCCGGGGTGTCGATCATGTTGAGGATGTGGGTCTTCCCCTGCCCCTCTCCCTCGGTGGGGGCCCAGGGCAGACGGACCGCCTGGGACTTGATCGTGATGCCGCGCTCGCGCTCGATGTCCATCCGGTCGAGGTACTGGGCGCGCATCTGCCGCTGCTCGACCACACCCGTCAGCTGGAGCATCCGGTCGGCAAGGGTCGACTTGCCGTGGTCGATGTGCGCGATGATGCAGAAGTTGCGGATCAGAGCCGGGTCGGTACGGCTCGGCTCGGGCACGTGGATAGGAGTCGCGGGCACGCAGGGTCCTGATTCTTTGGCAGACGCCGGGTCGGTGAGCTCGGCTCGGGCTCGGCTCGGCTCTTTGTCGGATCGATACGTAGGCTCCATGGTCCCACGGGTCGGCGACTGTGCCGGGTTTGGGCCGTCCGCGGGGCGACTGGTAGCCTGAGCAGCTGTGTCTCGTTTCCTCTCCGGAGGCGCCCTCCGTACCCGCAGGGTTACGGAGGAGGGACGCAACCTCAGAGATCATCGAACCTGAAAAGGCTCTTTCGTGGCGAACATCAAGTCCCAGATCAAGCGGAACAAGACGAACGAGAAGGCGCGCCTGCGCAACAAGGCCGTCAAGTCCTCGCTCAAGACCGCGATCCGCAAGGCCCGTGAGGCTGTCGCCACCGGCGACATCGAGTCGGCGACCGCAGCTACCCGTGCCGCCTCCCGTCAGCTCGACAAGGCCGTCTCGAAGGGCGTCATCCACAAGAACGCCGCCGCCAACAAGAAGTCGGCGCTGGCTGCCAAGGTTGGCTCCCTCCAGGGCTGAGCTACTGACTGATCGCCGGCAGGGATCAAGCGGGCCCTCTCATCCGCTCCCGGTCGGCACCCCCGCGCCGCACGCGGCCTGCGTTCGCCACGCGGGTGCGGCGCACCGAGCTTCACACGAAGGCCCCGGGCCGCTGTCCTTCCCCAGGACTGCGGACCGGGGCCTTCGCCATGGTGTGATCCGGGCCGGTGTGATCCAGGCGTGCTCGGCTCCTGGCCCGACAGGAGCGCATCGCCCAAGAGGGACGCCTGGGACTCCTGCAGGGACGGGCGCCTTTACTGGCGGGCGTCACGCCAGGACGTCGGCACCGGCTCAGCGGCGTGAGCGCGCCGCCGTCGCGATCGTCACGACCGCCTTCTCCAACGCGTACTCCGCGTCGTCGCCCCCGCCCTTGACCCCGGCGTCCGCCTCGGCCACCGCGCGGAGGGCCATGGCCACACCGTCGGGGGTCCAGCCGCGCATCTGCTGGCGGACACGGTCGATCTTCCACGGCGGCATGCCCAGCTCACGCGCCAGATCGGCCGGCCGGCCGCCGCGCGCGGAGGACAGCTTGCCGATCGCCCGCACGCCCTGCGCGAGCGCGCTCGTGATCAGCACCGGCGCGACGCCCGTCGACAGCGACCAGCGCAGCGCCTCCAGCGCCTCCGCCGCCCGGCCCTCCACGGCCCGGTCGGCGACGTTGAAGCTCGACGCCTCGGCGCGGCCCGTGTAGTAACGGCCCACGACGGCCTCGTCGACGGTGCCCTCGACGTCCGCAGTCAGCTGCGACACCGCGGAGGCGAGCTCCCGCAGGTCGCTCCCGATGGAGTCGACGAGGGCCTGGCACGCCTCGGGGGTGGCGGACCTGCCCAGCGCACGGAACTCGGACCGCACGAAGTTCAACCGCTCGGCGGGCTTGGTCGTCTTGGGGCAGGCGACCTCCCGCGCCCCGGCCTTACGCGCCGCGTCGAGCAGGCCCTTGCCCTTGGCCCCACCGGGATGCAGCAGCACCAGGGTGATCTCCTCGGCGGGGGCGCCGAGATACGCCTTGACGTCCTTCACCGTGTCGGCGGAGAGATCCTGCGCGTTGCGCACGATCACCACCTTGCGCTCGGCGAAGAGCGACGGGCTGGTCAGCTCGGCGAGCGTGCCGGGCAGGAGCTGGTCGGCGGTGAGGTCCCGTACGTCCGTGTCGGCGTCGGCGGCCCGCGCCGCCGCCACCACCTGGTGAACGGCACGGTCGAGAAGCAGATCCTCCTGGCCCACGGCGAGAGTCACGGGGGCGAGCGGATCGTCGGTCGAGTTCTTGGTGGCCATCGCGCTCCAGCATCCCACGCCCCACCGACAGCCCCGGGCGAACGGTCAGTGCGCCTCGCGCCACCCGTCCCAGGCGGCCACGAACGCGTCGAGCGCGGCGGCGTCCATCGCGCCCTCCGGGTCCTCGACGACGACCAGCCACTGGGCGTCCTCCGCGTCGTCCTCGCCCGCCAGTGCGTCCCGCACGAGCTGGGGCTCCTCCGTCACGGGGAAGCTCTCGCCGATCGTCTCCGCCACCTCCTCCGCGGCGTCGCGGTCGGGCAGCACCAGCACATGTCTCACATCGCTCACCGGCATATTGTGCCGGGGCCCGTGGCCACGTCGGCACCGTGCCCGGCGACCGGTCCGGCCACCGGTCCGCCAACCACTTCGGCGCCCGGTCTCAGGACGCCGCGGGCCGGACCTCCGGAACCCGGTCGAGCTCCAAGCCGAAGTGTTCACGGTAGGCGCCGAGCACCTCGTCGTCGCTGCCCAGCATCCGCTCGTGCCGCTCACCGGCCACGGTCGTGACGAGCTTGCGGCCGCTCAGCGTGATCCGGCCGTCCTCCGTGAGGAGGGAGCACACCAGCGACCTGGTGAAGTGGGAGAGGGGTGAGGTGCGGTGCCACCAGGCGCCCGCCTCGAAGTCCGGCAGCTCACGCGGCCTCGTGTCGAGACGGAACTGCCGCTTGCCGTCCCGGATCACATCGAGGTCCCCGTCGGCCGCTTCCGCGATACGGAACGTCCCCGCCGGATCGTCCTGTTCACCCCGCTCCGCGAGAAGCAGGGGGTGATGGCTGTGGTCGCCGAAGCCGACGTCGGCCAGCCAGGGGCCGCTGCCGTCCGCCGTCTCCACCCGCAGCGCCATGTGGTCGTAGGGGATGCCGAGGCGTCCACCGTCGCCGAAGACCCGGGCCTGGAGAAGGGTCACGCCGAAGCCGAGGCTGCGCAGCAGCACGGCGAACGCGCCGTTGAGTTCGTAGCAGAAACCGCCGCGGCGAGCGCCGACGACCTTGTCGAGGAGCGGGCCGTCCGCCAGGACGAGAGGCTCACCGAGATGGATCGACAGATTCTCGAACGGTACGGACAGCAAGTGCCGCAGCTGGAGTTCCCGCAGCGCTGCGGCGTCGGCCCGCTCCGGCCGTGCGCATCCGATGCGAGCGAGGTAGGCGTCGGTGTGTCGCGAGTCGGTGTCCCGTGAGTCGGTGTCCCGTGACGAGAGGTCGGGCGGGGTCGCGGCGGGCGGGGTGGGCGGGAACGTGTCCATGAACGCAGTCTGCTGCGCGCTCCGCCGCGCCGCCAGGGCCGCTGGTCCTGGTCCGGAAGGCGGAGACGGCTCCTCCCGCAGTCCGACGCGGCGCGGCCCGGACACCGCATAGCTTGCCGCCATGACGACCCAGGAGCAGGCACGCAGCCGGGAGGAACGCCGGCGGGACACCCTCGCCCGGCTGGCGGACGACAAGGACTCGTGGGTCGCGACGGCGTCCCCGGGCGGGCAGCCGTGCCTGATGCCCCTCTCGTTCGCATGGGACGGCGCCACCCTGCTGATGTGCACCCGGCGCACCAACCCCACCGCCCGCAACCTGGCGCCTCGGGGCGAGGTCGTCGTGACCCTCGGCCACACCCGCGACGTCGTGCACATCGAGGGGACCGCCGAGGTCATGGAGGGCTCGGAACTGGCGACCGGGTCGGCCGACGCCTTCGCCGCGAAGCTGCTCTGGGACCCGCGGGACCGGCCCTCCTGGGTGTATCTGCGGATCACCCCCCGTGTGGTGAAGGCATGGCGCGAGGTGAACGAACTGAAGGACCGGCTGATCATGAGCGACGGACGCTGGCTGGATTGACGGGTCGTGCCGGCGGCCGGGCTGACGGACTGACGGACCGACGACGGGACTGACGGGCCTGGCCTGTGGGGCCGGCCCTCGCCCGACGGACTGGGCCCGACGGGCACTCGCCTACAGGCCGTCCCGGCAGGCGCTCGGCCCACGGGCCGTCCCGGCAGGCCGGCCCGCAGGCGCTCGGCCGACAGGTTCATCCGGCGCCCCGTGCCACCGCCCTCAGGTCCGCGCCGGCACCCGTCACCGCGATCGCACCGTCCTGGTCCGTGCGCATCACCAGCGCACCCCGTGACCGCAACGCCGCGACCGTGCGGGGCGCGGGGTGTCCGTACTTGTTTCCGAAGACTCCCCAACTAGTAGTTCTGGGAGTCAGACACCGTGGCGACAAAACAGCAGGTCAGCACGGGTGGGCAATCGACTCGCTCACACGTTTCCATGAACACCGCCAACGCGCTCAGGGGTGTGTCCGCGCTCCGCCTCAGCGTCCTGACCGACGAGACCACCAGTCCCGAACGCCAGCGAGCCGCCAACCAGGCTGCCGCCGCTTCGCTGGGAATCGACCTGGGCGACCGGGAAGCCGTCGACCTGGGAGTAAGCGCCAGCAAAACCACGCCATTTGAGCGCCCGGAATTGGGTGCCTGGCTTCGTCGCCCGGATGACTTTGACGCGCTGGTTTTCTGGCGTTTCGACCGTGCCGTTCGGTCCATGGAAGACATGCACGAATTGGCGAAGTGGGCACGCGAACACCGGAAAATGATCGTCTTCGCCGAAGGGCCGGGCGGACGTCTAGACCTTGACTTCCGTAATCCGCTAAACCCCATGACACAGCTTCTGGTCACGCTGTTCGCCTTCGCGGCACAAATGGAAGCTCAGGCCATCCGGGAACGCGTCACCAGCGCTCAGGCGGCAATGCGGGTCATGCCTCTTCGCTGGCGTGGTTCTCGTCCACCCTATGGCTACATGCCTGCCCCGCTGGAAGGTGGCGGCTGGACCCTGGTTCAGGACCCGGAAGCCGTGGCAGTCCTAGAGCGCATCATCCGGGAACTCAAGGGTGACCCCGGTAAGGGCGTGCCCGGGAAGAGCCTCGCTGCAATCGCACGGGACCTTAACGCCGACGGGATTCCGTCATCCCGGGACTATTGGAGCCTAAAGAAGGGGCGAGAAACCGGCGGGAAGACCGGTGGCAGGGCCGGCGAGACTGTCGTGCGTGGACGCTTCTCGTGGCGACATGGCGCGATTAAGGAACTCCTAACTTCTGAGCGCCTATTGGGCTGGAAGACGCAGGCGAACAATCCTGTCCGGGACAGCGAGGGTGCGCCGGTCATGGCCACGGCTGAGCCGATTCTCACCCGCGAGGAATTCGACGCAATCGGCGCTGTTCTCGCTGAGCGTTCCGTCGATAACCAGAAGCCGGACCGTGTAGACACCGTGGCGCTCTTGCTTCGGGTCATTCACTGTGAAGGGTGCGGACAGCGCATGTACCTTCACCAGCCATCCCCCACCAGCAAGAGCACCAACAGGACCCACACCTACAAGTGCGGCGCGAACATCAGGGGCCACAGGTGTGAAGCCCCGTCGACCATTAAGCGCGAATGGGCCGACGAGTATGCAGAGCGCGAGTTTCTGCGGATGGTGGGAGCGCTCGAAGTAACGCACACTCGCACCATTCCCGGCTATGACCCACAACCCGAAATCGACGCCACGCTCGCTGAGTTCGAAGACCACCAGGCACAGCAAGGGCGGCAGAAATCGGACCACGCAAAGGCGGCATGGCAGAAGCGCGCGGACTCACTTGATGCGCGACTGGCCGAACTCGAAACGCGTGAGCGCGTGGAGCCCCGTACCGAGGAAATCGGAACCGGAAAGACCTACTACGACTTGTGGACAGAAGCCGACACAGCAGGCAAGCGAAAGCTGTTGCAGGAAGCCGGGGCCTACCTGAGCGTGAAGCGCTCTACGCGTGGCGGCTGGCGCAAGTTGGATGAGCGACGGGTCAGCTTCGACGTCCGGCATCCGTTCTTCATGGAGGCAGCGAGCGAAATTACAGCCATGGCATAACTCGCCGGTTACAGAACGCCCCTGGCTCCCTGATGGGATGCCGGGGGCGTTTTGCTGCCGTGGCACCACCTACGAAAAATTGTGGACCACCTACCAAAATTGGACACATTGGAATTCCGGCCCTATTCTCAGCGGCATGGATATTGCAGCAGCGAAAAACGGTAACCTGGAAGCAATCGCCGGACTTCTCGGCACCTTCGAAACGCAAATCGCCCGCGTAGCCGCCTGGGCATCGCTGGACAGCTTCGAGGGTGACAGCGCAGAGGGCCTTGCCCGCCACGCCACCCGGGCTGCCTCGCTGGCCGTGAGCGAAGCCGACGAACACGCCTGGTTCACAGAGCTTGAGTTCAGCCGCGTGAGCCGCAAACTCGAAGCCCTGTACGCCTCCCAGAAGGCCGGGGATGCCTCACAGCTCACCAGGCAGCGCGTCGCCCGTCTTGAGGCCCTACAGAAGGCCCTGATGGGCTGGCCGGGCACACTGGCGAACTAGTCGCTACCGCTGAGGTGTTGAGCCCCTGCTTGGACACACCGGCGGGGGCTTTCTGCTGCCTCTGAGGGGCTTTCAGGGGTCCGGTGGCACCCCAGGGTCAGGGCGACGCTGACAGGCGCTCACAGGGCCGCTCAGGGCTTCGCCGGCGACGGGGCAGCGAGGCAGGGTCGCGAAGCGCTCAGGCAGGCGGACAGGGAACCGAGGCGTGTTTCCAGTCGTGCGGTAGCGCCTGCTGGTATCGCGCTCCTTGCGCCTGGCCTCGCCGCCATTTGAGCTATCAGCGGGCAGGGAGTGTAGAAGCATTTCTGACACCCCATCAGAAAACCCACTCTGACCAGCAAGAATGTAGAAGTGTAGAAACATACCCCAATCTCATAACCGATAAGAGCTTCCTAGTCGATTACGAGACTGACCATCACTTCTGCACTTCTACACAGCCGGCCAGGCAATCGACTCCCTAGGCATCCGCCCCAGGCAATCCACTCACTAGATACTTAGTGAGGGCAAGTTTTACGCCTTCGCCATCGGACCGCACCCTTTTGTAGGTCCCACATTGAACGCCCGTGCGGGGGTTAAGCCGCACATCACTAGAGGCCCGATCCGGGTTGACTCGCATGACTGGCAGGGGTGCCTGGTCGTGTTGAGTCCCTGGATCGGGCCTTTAGTCGTTTCGCACCCCAACGAAAGAAGACCCACATGTCTGCCGAATCTGATTACTACGCCATGCATCGTCGGCTAGATGCGTTGAAGCTGCCAGCGAAGTACCACGCGTGCGCCTGGTGTCTCTTGACGGCTAGCCAATGGGCGTACCTCTGGAACGACCCGAACGAGCGGCACGGTGTCGGTCGGACTTACCGGGTTTGGTCTGAGGACTCCCGCAATTACGTTGCGCTGTGCCGAAGCTGTCACAAGCTCATGGACAACGCCCACCGGCGAGTTGGTCGCGAAGGACTGGCCGACGCCATAGCCCCGCTCAAGAAGGCCGCATACGCCGCTGTGAGCCCCGAACGTCGTGCCGCTGAGGCTGAGGCCAGAGAAGCCAGCGCAAGGGCTGCACACGCTTTTATGGACGCTCAGGACAAGGGACTGGGAAGCCGCTACGGCCGTCAGTCGGTCAGCGCTAAGCGGGCAACCCGTGATCGGCTAGTGCGCGCCTACGCGAAGGGGGCTGGTGCCGCATGATTCATGAAGAGGATCTGCCGCACGTTCCCGACATTTGCTCTGCCCTTGAGGCGTTGATTCACGCTGAGCGCGGAAGCTCGATCAAGACCCATGATCTGTACTACGACGTACAGCGCTGGCTGAACGCAAATGGCAAGAACGGCGTCCGCTTCGGTACCTATTCACGCACGCTCAAGAGCCTAGATATTCGGGTTGAGAACCGAACTGCATACGGCGTCGCCTATCGGCCTGGTCAGAGCGACCGTGAACTAAACGCGCGCATCCGTGAGGCGCTGCGCCGCTAATACTCCGCTGACTGGTCATCAGCGGTATGGGGGTCTAACCACGGCCCCACCTTTCATGAAATAGGGCCCCGGTCACCTCTTACAGAGTGGCCGGGGCTAGTTCATCACTCAGTCTTCCCCGTCGCTCCCGGTGTTCTGTCCTTTCCACCTGGTTGAGCGGCGGGGAAATGCGCAAAGGACACGTTATGACTTGCATTCTCACGGAACTTGCTGACAGCCAATTTGCCTCAGCGCAGATTGTTGCAGCTATCGCACATAGTGCGCCGGAAACTCCGCTTCCCGTACCCGCGCTGGCACAAGTCCTCTTCCTTGATGAAGGCGACATGTACGCCCTTTACGGCGACCATATGACGGCCGCTGAGGTAGTTGCGTACGCGACGAATTGCCCCGCTACCCACATCATTACGTTTATCTACAGCGAGGGGGGCGGAGTCAATGTCTGAGGCTACGCCCGCCAGCGACACGCCAGAGAACACGCCCGCACCCTCTGACTCAATTTCCGGGACTTCTGAGCCGGCGGAGACATCCGAAGGGAATTCGGCTAACCGTGAGGCAGCTAAATACCGTACGAAGCTGCGAGACGCAGAGGCAAAGCTAGAAGCTGCCGAGAAACGCATATCTGACATGCAGCGCAAGGAAATTGAGAAGTACGCCGGGGGCAAGCTAGCCGTTGGTTCTGACCTTCTCGACATAGGCGGGGTTGCGGTCGCTGATCTTCTCTCCCCAGACGGCGAAGTTGATACGGAGACGGTTGACGCTGCCGTTGAGGCTCTTCTCACGAAGCGCCCTGGTCTGCGGAATGGCCCCGCCCCGTGGGGCGACGTAGGCGGGGGTTATCGCCAGTCCGCACCCACCGATACAGGGCCGACGATGCTCCAAGCGCTCAAGTTCCCGCGTCGCTAGCTCGCAAGGGATTAGCCATCAGCGCTGATAGCTAATCCCACACCCACCACTTACCAATTTTCGTAGGTGCTTCTAGGAATCACTGATGTAAGCCAGGCGCTGTCAGTGATCCCACGTTTGGGCCTGGTGCCCGCTTTTCCACGCTGTCAGGTACAGCGGGCCGCTATGGCGTAGGCAATCGCCGCGCATTCGCTCAAACAAGGGATTTTCACGCATGTCTATGCTCACCACCAATGCCGGTACTCAGTCTGTTCTACCCCCGGAGTACGGGCAGCTTGTCACTAAGCCGGTTGAGGCTCTTTCCGTCGCGTATCTGACGGGTACCCGAGTCGTCACCAACGCGCACAGCTACCACGTTCCGATTCTCGCGTCTGACGTGACCGTTGGCGCTGTTGCTGAGGGCGCGGAGATTACCCCGTCTGACGCTACCTTCAATGAGCTGGTGGTTACCCCGGCGAAGTTCGGTGGTCTCACCATCGTTTCTCGTGAGCTTGCCGACGACTCCAACCCATCTGCGGCTGACCAGATCGGCCGTTCCATTGCCCGGATGATCGCGAATAGCGTCGACAATGCGCTGTTCAATGCACTCGCTTCCCCGAACCCTTCTGGTTTCGCTTCGCTGACCGGTATCTCCGCTGTCAGTGCTCCTGTGGCATACACCAACCTTGACCCGTTCGAAGAGGCTGTTTCGCTCAGCGAGGCTGCCGGGGGTCGCATTACTCACTGGGTTACCGGCGCTGCAACTGCCCTTGAGATTGCGAAGCTCAAGGATGCCAGCGGTTCTAACCGTGGTCTTCTTAACCCGGACCTATCCCTTGAGGGTCGGCGTACAATCCTCGGCCGTCCCGTGGTCGTGTCGCCTTACATTCCGGCGGACATTGTTTACGGCATCAGCAAGGACGATTTCCTTGTTGTTGAGCGTGAGGACACCCGCCTTGATGTTGACCATTCGGCTTACTTCTCGTCCGACCGTGTTGGTGTTCGCGGCACCATGCGTATCGGTTTCGCTATGCCGGTTGCTGCGGCTCACGTCCGTATCACCAACGCTGCTGCCTAAGTTCTAGCGCGCCACTGACTAGCCCCGGTCCCTGCCTGTGCGGGGACCGGGGCTTTTGTCGTCCCCGAATGGAGACATCATGACGGAACAATGGGAAGCCACACAGCGACTATTCAGCGAGCAAGGCGCAGACGCTCTGTGCGCTGAATGTGGGTCTTCTGCCTACATTGCTCAGGCCCCGGCGTATACACGGCTGGTCTGCGCCCCTTGCGCTGGCGTGCGCACGTACAAACAGCGATTGGACGACGGGCGCATGTCGGGGCGCTGGTTCTCCCCTCGCTGGTTCAACGCCAATTTCTAGCCCCTCCCCCTCAGCGCATAAGGCCCCGGGCCGGCTGAGATGCCCCCGGGGCCCCCTGCCCTGAAAGGTGCCCCCCATGGCTGTAACCCTGTACCACACCACATGCCGCACACCAGGTTGCAGCGCTGAGCGGCATAAGCCGGGCTTCCATTGTCTGACCTGCTATCAGATCCGCCTAATTACCTACGATGAATTGGCTGACTTCAACTACGACACAAAGCACTGGAAGCTAACGCGTGCGCGGGTTCTTCGCACTGCTCATTCATGCGCGCTGTGTCCAGCGATAGCCAAGGTTGCTGACCATCATCCGAAGTCGCGCCGTGAGCTTTGGGCAATGGACGCAAAGAACATTGATGATGCTTCGCGCCTTCGTGCTCTATGCAAGAGCTGTCACAGCAAGTACACAGCGACACAACAGGGCGGTTTTGCCGACCCTAAGCGCAAGACACGTAGCCGCGCCGATATCGAATACGAGCGCTGGCAGCGTGAGCGCGGAACTGACAGCCACGGCAACACTCGCTGACCCCTACCCCCTGGGGAGTGACCCCCTCCCCCTCCTGAGATCCGTCGACAGGGAGGGAAAACCCTAGGGCCGGGGCTGTGAGCGTTCTTGGAAGCCCATACACCCTTCTGCAATTCCATTCATCACTTGAGGAGTCGCCACCATGGCTGACAGATACCGCCCGAAGCCCACATTGCAACTGATCCGCGAAGGTAATCCCAGTAAGAAGGTCATTCGAGAAGGCGTCGTTGTTCCGCGCGCTGTCCTGGTCGAGCCTGATTGGTCGGCAGTCTTCCAGCCGTCGACTTCTGCGAGCGTTGAAGCTGAGAATGCCCGTTGCCGCGAAGTTGCTTCCGAGGAATGGCGGCGCATCGTTCCGATTCTCGAAGTCTCGGCGGGTATCGGTGAAGTGGACCATTCGACCGTGAAGGATCTTTGTGTCTGTGTCGCGCGTATCGACCAGTGCGAGCGTGATCTATCGGAGCGCGGACTCATGGTCACGGCTGAGCGCGGAACTGTGAAGAACGGCGCGGCGACGATTGCCGGTCAGTACCGGTCTCAGCTTGCCCGCTATATCCGTGAGCTAGGGCTGAGTCCTTCTGCCCGCACTGCGATCACTGCCCCGCAGCCTGATGCCAGCGACGATGAAGTTTGGGACTAGCGCAACGCGCACCTGCTGAATACCCAGGCCCCGGTTGCTACTTAGTAGCCGGGGCTTTCCTATGCCCTGAGAGTGACCATGCCCCCGGATTACAAGACGCTCAGCGAAGAAGAGCTAGCCCGTCCGCTATGGGAGATTGCACCCGCTGACCGCACAGCCTTTCTCGCTGCCCGTTCTCGCCGGACCTATGTCCGCCGTTCGCCTGATGCCGATTACCAGGTTCCTGACCATGACCAGCGCGTGACCGATTGGGCTGATACCGAATGAAGCGCATTTCAATTACTGGGCTTGTCCGCTACGCCGCTCTTGCTGCGGCCATGGTTATCAGCTTTGCCACCCAGCGGGATCTTGCGCTGGCCCATGGTGTTCCTGAGTCCGTCGCGCCGGCTGTCCCTGTGGCCATTGATCTGTTCATGGTCTGGGCTGTCCGGTCAGGTCGAGACATTGCGCTAAGCGTGTCCGTTGCCGTGGCCGCGAATGTGGCTGGTGTCCTTACGGCCGAATCACTGTCCGCCGTAGGAACCTGGGTGTCCGCTGGATTGCACGCGGTATTCCCGCTGACCGTTTGGCGAATGCACCGGACGGAAGCCCCTGAGCGGCGCTCTGAGCCCTTGCCGGGTGTCCCTGTGAAGCCTGAGGCCAGCCAGGCAACGATAGCCCCGCAGAAGGGCACGGACAGTTGGCCGACAGATGACTTGTGGTCTGACTTCGAGGGCAGCGCGCCGGACACAGTGACCACGCCACCTACCGCTGAGGACATTCGCGCGGCCATTGCCGTACTAGAAGCCAAGCATGGTCGGCCAGTGACCGGCGCTCATCTGGCAGCGCATTATGGCGTGTCCGACCGGACCGGACGTAGGTACCTATCCCTGACCACCACCTGACTCTTGCCTTATGCTCGCTGGCCCGGTCTCGCCACCACCTACCAGTTTTCGTAAGTGCCCAGCAGCAAGCCCCCTATCCTCAGCCGAATTGGCCGGGGGTAGGGGGCTCTTTGCGTTTCCTGATGGCGTGTCAGATCAGCGCTGCATCGGGAAGCGCGGAAGACAGCGTGCACATTCACAAGGTGGCCATACCGAGGACATCAGCGGGGCAGCCGCCTTCTTCGCTGTGATGACCACCAGGGGCCCGAAGGTTCTTCCGCTGTCACGACTTACCCGCATCGTGAGCAACGGACGCTCGCCGTTCATCGCCGGAACGCTTCGCGCAGGGCTTCGTTCAAGGCAACTGCCGCCGGTGCGTCGAGCCGTTCGCCGCGAAGCTCAGCCACGGCCACGGCAGCCAGGGTCACGTTCGCCAGGGCGCGAAGACCAGCGCGCAACTCGGCTTGTGAAGCTTCCGGTTGGCCTGCCAGCGCCAGCGCGCAACCGGCGTCTGCACGCGCTGCCCGAAGGGTGTCCGTCTCGACGCTGTCAGCGACCTGGTTGATCACGCCATCACCCAGCGCCACGTACGCGGGCTTGTCTTCGGGGCTGTTCCACGGAAGCCGCCTCAGGGGCTCCATGCCGATACGCTCGTTCATGCCGACTCCAATACAGTCGGTAAGCCCCCAGGGATGCCATGCCCGGCGTTCCTGGGGGCGTTTCTGTGTGTCGCTCCAAACGTATCGCCTTGTATCGCTACGTGTCTGTACGTATCTCAAAGTGCAGCGTCGAGGGTGAACGCACAGGCTGGCCCTATGGACGCTGACGCTGAGATTGACCACGGCGCACCGCTGACGCCTTACCGGCAACTCGCTGAGATCCTTCGGGCCCGCATTGCTCGCGGAGACTGGGCACCAGGGCGCGCGATTGCTTCTGAGACTCAGCTAGTGCAGCAATACGGGCTGGCACGCTCCACGGTTCGCCGGTCCATTGCCTTGCTGGTCGATGAAGGGCTGCTGTTCACCGTGCCTCAGCGCGGGACCTTCGTGGCTGAGCGGGGCGAACCCCTGCGCTGACCAGGCACGACGTGCTAGAACTGGAAGTCACGAGTCTTCGGGTTGTCCCTCCCGCACGAGATGAGCGCCAGGCGTGGCCGGGCTCCCGCCAGCAGAGCAGGCTCCTGATACGCGGAGCCGTGGTGGGCGACCTTGAGTACATCGACAGCCGGAAGCGCCGGGTGCGCCCGTATCAACCGTTGCTGGGACGGCGGTTCGAGGTCGCCGAGGAGCAGCATGGAAAGCCCGCCCGCGGCCCGGACGAGCAGCGCCACACTGGCGTCGTTCGGGCCTTCCGGTGCCGCGCCGCGGGACAGGACGGGCCACAGGACCTGCCAGCTGAGCCGCCCCGCCCTGCGCCGCTCCCCCGGTATCGCGTGGATCACCGGCACCCCGGCCGCCGCTGCCGTACGCCGGACGAACGTCGCTTGCCGGCGCGGTTCTTCGAACGCCGTCGTCTGGACCGCGCCCACCGTCCTGCCGCGGAGCACTCCCTCGAGACCGGCCACGTGGTCGGCGTGAAAATGGGTCACCAGCACCAGCGGCACCTCTGTGACGCCGAGCTCGCTCAGGCAGCGGTCGGTGAGACCGGGGTCGGGTCCCGCGTCCACGACCACCGCGGCGCCGTCACCGGCCGCGAGCACCATGGCATCCCCCTGCCCCACGTCGCACATCACCAACGCCCAGCCTGGCGGGGGCCAGCCGGTCAGTTTCGCGCTCAGCGGGGCCGGGCGGACCACTGCGAGCACGAGCAGGAGCGCGCACAGCGCCACCGCCCAGGGGTGTCGTGTCAGCCGGCGGGCCACGAGGATCAGCACCACGGTCAGCCCAGCGAGCAGCAGGCCGCCGCGCCAGCCGCCCGGCCAGTCGGTCTGGGCACCGGGCAGAGCCGCTCCCGAGCGGGCCACGGACGCAATCCAGCCCGCCGGCCAGCCGGCCACACACGCCAGCAGCTCGGCGACCGGTACGGCCACGGGTGCAGTGGCCAGTGCGGCGAATCCCAGGATCGTCGCGGGAGCGACGGCGAGCTCGGCGACGAGGTTGCAGGGAATCGCGACCAGGCTGACTCTGGCCGCGAACACGGCCACGACCGGTGCGCACACCGCCTGCGCCGCCGCCGTCGCGGCGAGCGCCTCAGCGAGCCGGGCCGGTACCCGCCGCCGTTGGAGCGCCTCGCTCCAGCGCGGGCCGATGGTGAGGAGGGCGGCGGTGGCGAGGACGGAGAGCAGGAAGCCGTAACTCCGCGCCAGCCAGGGGTCGTAGAGCACGAGCAGCAGAGCGGCGGCGGCCAGTGCCGGTACGAGGGACCTGCGCCTGCCGGTCCCGATGGCGAGCAGGGTGACGAGTCCGCAGGCCGCTGCCCGCAGCACACTCGGCTCCGGCCGGCACACGACCACGAACGCGAGCGTGAGCGCACCTCCGAGCAGCGCCGTGCCGCGCAGAGTGATACCCAGCCGGGGTGCCAGGCCCCGCCGCTCGGCCAGCAGGGCCGTACCCGGTGGACCGATCAGCAGGATCAGCACGATGGTGAGATTGCTGCCGGACACGGCCAACAAGTGGGTCAGGTCCGTCGCTTCGAAGGCGTCGTGGAGGTCGGCGGGGATGCGGGAGGTGTCTCCGACCACCAACCCCGGCAGCAGGGCACGAGCGTCAGGCGCCAAGCCGTCCGTGGCCTCGCGCAGTCCGGCGCGCAGACCACCCGCTGTGCGCTGCAGGCCGGTCGGCGGGCGCATGACCGGCGGAGGGCCGCCGTCTGCCCGTAACACGGCCGCGAACGGATCGTCATCGCGGAGCGGCTTCACCAATCGTCCGCTCACCCTCAGCCGGGTGGAGGGCAGGAGACGCTGCCAGGCGGTGTGCGCTTCGCCGGGGGACGCGATCACCAGGACAGGGGTACGGGTCTCGGTGACGGCTCCGCCGGGCACGGTCACCCGCGTCGCCTCGGCGTTCAGCAGCAGCGCCGCCGGGGCCGCAGGGTCGCCGGCGGCCTTGGAACGGGTGGGACGCGGATCGGAGGTGACGGTCAACTCGATCATGACCCGCGCCTGCCGGTCGGCCAGGCCGGGCAGCGGCCCACGGCGGAGGTCCGCGCCGTGCAGCCCGGCGGAGGCCGCGCCCGCCGCCGCGCACAGCAACACACCGGCGAGGGCGGTGCCGCCCCTCCGCCACCGCGGCGAACGGGCCGAAGGGGCTGGTGCGGCCGTCCTGCCGCCGGGACCCGGCGCCGAGTCCGGGCGGCCCCCGCGCCACGACGCAGCGCCCCCTGCCGTGTCGCCCCGACCGTACGGTGGCAGCGCGACCGTGTCGCCGCGCCCGTGTGGTGGCACCGCGACCCCTGCCGTGTCGTCGGCCCCGCGCCGTGGCACGGCACCCCCTGCCGGCTCCGGGTTGCCCCCGCGTGGGGACACCGGGAACCAGGTCGTGTCCTGCTGGCCTCTGGGCAGTGGCGCCGCCCCACACGCCGAGTCCCCGCGGCCCCTCCGCCGTGACACCGCAGCCCACAACGGCAGCAGTGCCGCGGCGGTGAGGCAGGCGGCCACGCCGACCGCCGTCCACCGACCCGGAGCCCCCAGCGCGAGAGCCGACGCCGCCCAGGCCGCCAGCGCGGGTGGGACGAGCCGCAGATCGGTCGGTCCTTCCGGAGGAGAACCGGACGCGCCCGGCCGATGGCCCGTGTCGGCGTGGACCGGGACGGCGGTCATGGCCGCACCAGGTTCCGCAGGTCCTCGAACCGGCGGTCGCCGATCCCGTTGACGTCACGCAGCTCGTCGACCGACCTGAAGCCGCCGTTCTGCATCCGGTGGTCGATGATGTGCTGCGCGAGCACGGGGCCCACTCCCGGCAGCGTCTCCAGCTGTTCCGTTGTCGCCGAGTTGAGGCTGATCGGGCCTGCGGCGGCTCCCGCGGCAGGGCCCGCACCGGGACTGCCCGTGGCGGGCGGCGCGGGTGCGCCCACGACGACCTGTTCGCCGTCGCTCAGCACCCGAGCCCGGTTGAGCCCGGTCAGATCGGTGCCCGGCTTCACGCCTCCTGCCGCCTCGAGCGCGTCGGCCACCCGTGATCCCGCAGGCAGTTCGAGCACTCCGGGCCGCCGCACCTTGCCGCTCACGTCGACAACGATCGGGGCCGCCTGCTGCGGGTCGACAGGCGGCAGGCCCGGCGAAGGTGACGGCTCGTCCGCCGGTCCTGCGGCGGACCCGGCCCCGGACTGCGGCTGGGCCGAGCCCTGCTGGACGAGCTCCGGCGCCCGTACCGCCTGCGGCCGGCCCACCCAGAAGTGCTGCGCCGCGAACACGGCCGCCGCCACCAGGACCACGGCGAGCGCCGCGAGGGTCTTCGGCTCGAGCCCACATCGCACCTGCACCCAGGCCGGCAGCCGGTCCCGGATCGCGAGCCCGAAACGGGACGGACCTGCCCCGGCCGCGTGCCTGCCGGTACGTGTCACAGAGGCTTCCCGGTCGGCGCGGGTAACGGGTACGTCCGCGCCGGCGCCCGTCACCCGTGCGTCGCCCCTCCGGATGTCCGGGACGGGTGCGCCGCCGTCGGTTCCGGGCGGGGCGGCTCCGGTCGGGGCCGCTCTTCCGGCCTCGGCCCCTCCGTAGCCGCCGGCCCGCGGCGCCGTCGTCCAGGCGGCCGGCTCCGGTTGCCCGGCCCGCCCTGTCGACCGCACCCGCCCACCGTGGCCGCCGCGTCCGGGGCCCGTCCCCGCGCCGACCCGCCGTCTCCCCGGCACCGGTCGGGAGGGCTGACGCGTTACCGGACCCGAGGACACGGGCGTCGGCAGATGCGGCGGCGAGTGCGACGCGAGGTGCGTCACCCGACGCCGGGGCGGGCGCGGTGCCAGCCGCGTGAGCAAACTGCCGCGCGGAACTCCCGGAAGCACGGCGGCCGCGCCGCGGGGCACGGCAGTGGCCGTGAACAAGGCGTCCGCGCGCTGCCGCAGGGCGGCGGCCTCTTCGGTCGGAGCGCGTCCGCCCCGCAGACGAGAAGGCCGTAGGCCCCACGGCCCCAAGCCCCCGGCGCCCCCAGCACCAGCACCAGCACCGGCATCAGCACCAGCAGGCACACCTCCGCTGCCGGCCTGCGCCACCTCTAGTCGGAAACCGTGCCCGGTCAGGGCAGGCGCTGACCGGAACCCGTGCCCGGTCAGGACAGGCGGTCTGCCGAGGCCGCGACCGTGGCCATGACCATGGGAGCGTGCGCGGCGGTCGGAGGCCGGGCCGCGACCCGGGCCACTGGTTGCGGAACGTGATCGAAGAGCCATGTCACAGGACGGTAGGCACATTCGTCCGAACCCGCCGACGACACCCAATTCCAGGGGAAAAGCTGCCCGTTGTGGATAACTCGACCACCCTCACGAGTGATCGAACCCACCACCCGACACGTCAATCCACGGCCCCGGACCGGCGACCGACCCTCGGCACACCGACCGACCGCCCCGGAGCGGTGCCCAATCTTCCAGCATGCGACCAACCCCCAGCGCGGCGACCGACCCGCCCCCTGCGCCGGGGCCACACCGCCCCACTACCCCGCGTGCGCCACCACCGCCCCCTCAGCGCGGCGAGATCACCACGCCCAGCAGTCCCGGCCCGGTGTGCGCCCCGATCACCGCCCCGACCTCGCTCACATGCAGGTCGGCCAGGCCCGGCACCCGGTTCCGCAGCCGGTCCGCGAGTGTGGCGGCCCGCTCCGGCGCCGCCAAGTGGTGCACCGCGATGTCGACCGGCGCCGTTCCGGCCCGCTCGGCGGCGATTTCCTCAAGCCGTGCGATCGCCCGCGACGCCGTCCGCACCCGCTCCAGCATGTCGATACGGCCGTCGACCAGCTGGAGCAGCGGTTTCACGGCGAGCGCCGAGCCGAGCAGCGCCTGCGCCGCCCCGATCCGCCCACCGCGGCGCAGGTAGTCGAGTGTGTCGACATAGAAATACGCGGCGGTGTCCGCCGCCCGCTTCTCCGCCGCGGCCACCACTTCGTCCAGCGAACCCCCCGCCTCCGACGCCTCCGCCGCCGCGAGGGCGCAGAATCCGAGCGCCATGGCGATCATCCCGGTGTCGACGACCCTGACCGGAACCGGTGCGTCCTTGGCTGCCAGTACCGCCGCGTCGTGGGTGCCGGACAGTTCGGAGGAGAGGTGCAACGAGACGATTCCCGTCGCTCCGGCGGCCGCGGCCTCGCGGTAGGCCTGCGCGAACGTTTCGGGGCTGGGCCGGGACGTCGTGACCGAACGGCGTTTCTGCAGGGCGGTGGCGAGCGAGCGGGCCGAGATCTCGGTGCCCTCTTCCAGCACCTGGTCGCCGAGCACGACGGTCAGCGGCACCGCCGTGATGCCGTGCCGTTCCATCGCCGGTGGCGGCAGGTAGGCCGTTGAATCGGTGACGATCGCGACATGGCGGGACATGAGCGGGAGGTTACCCGCAGGCGGCGCCGTACGGCAGCCCGACCTGTCCACACGCCGTGTGCAGGGGTGGTCGGGCCGCTGCGGCAGGCGTCAGTTCGTGGTTTCCGGGCGGGCGGTCTTCTGCCACGGGTAGGTGGTCTGCCGCGGGTCCGGCGCGGTGATCGCCTGTGGCCGGCCGGGCGTCTCGTCCTCCGGCTCGGACCGCTCGGACCGTGTGCGGGCCCCCGGCTCCGGCCGTGCCGACGCCGGACGTCCGGACTCCGGCGCCTCCGGCCATGCCGCGGGCTCGGCGGTCCCGCCGACGTCGGTCGCGGACCAGTGCCGCAGCGCGCCCGCCTCCATGTCGATCTGCGAGCTCAGCGCGTCGAGATCGTCCTCGGCGAACTTCTGGGCGCGGTCACGCGCCGCCCAGCGCAGCGAGTCGGCGGAGTGGGTGATCCGCTCCGTACGCTCGCGCAGGCCCGGCATCAGTGCGGCGACCGTGGCACGGTCGGGCTCGCGCTCGAGACGCCTGAGCTCCTCGTCCAGTTCGTGACCGTGTGCGCTGAGCCGCCGGAAGAGGGCCAGCGACTCGGACAGGGAGGCGTCCTCGGCCGCGCCGGCGTTCAGCGCCTCCTGTGTCGCCCTCATCGAGGTGCGGAGCTTCAGCCGCAGCTGCGCCAGCTCGCCGGTCACGCCGGTCTGCCCGTAGCTCTTGGCGCGCAGCGCGGTGTCCTCGACCGTGCGCCGTGCCTGGGTGACGGTGCGCTCGACACCGCGCTTGGCGGCCTTCACGGCTTTGACACCCACGTACACCCCAAGTGCCACGAAGGCGAAGAAGAGCAGCGCCAGGATCATGATCGCGGCTTCCATGTGCGCCCTCCGGCGTCGGTTGTGGTCCTTCCACGGTAAACGGAACGGGCAGGCCGTAGGTTCCTTCGGAACCCCCAACCTGCCCGTAGGGGAAACCCCCGGCGGCCCGTCACCTGTCGCCCAGGGGCGATCCGCCCCTGTTACGCGGGCACGAACCCGCCCCTCGTCACGCGGGCACGATGTTGACCAGCTTCGGCGCCCGCACGATCACCTTGCGGATTCCTGCGCCGCCCAGGGCGCCGACGACCGCCGCGTCGCCCAGGGCCAGTGCCTCCAGCTCCTCGTCCGTGATGGACGGGGAGACCTCCAGGCGGGCCTTGACCTTGCCCTTGATCTGCACGACGCAGGTCACCGTCTCGTCCACGACGTACGCCGGGTCGGCGACCGGGAAGTCCTGGTGGACGACCGAGTCGGTGTGGCCCAGCCTGCGCCACAGCTCCTCCGCGATGTGCGGTGCCAGCGGCGCGATCAGCAGCACCAGGCGCTCCGCCACCGAGCGCGACACCGGGCCGCCCGTCTTCGTCAGGTGGTTGTTCAGCTCGGTGATCTTGGCGATGGCGGTGTTGAAACGCATCGCCGACATGTCCTGGGAGACTCCGTCGACGGCCTTGTGCAGGGCGCGCAGCGTCGCCTCGTCCGGCTCGCCCTCGACGACGGTGACCTCGCCGGTCGCCTCGTCGACGACGTTGCGCCACAGCCGCTGCAGCAGCCGGTACTGTCCGACGACGGCGCGGGTGTCCCACGGCCGGGAGACGTCCAGGGGGCCCATCGCCATTTCGTACAGGCGCAGCGTGTCGGCACCGTACTCGGCGCAGATCTCGTCCGGAGTGACGGCGTTCTTCAGGGACTTGCCCATCTTGCCCAGCTCGCGCTTGACCGGCCGGCCCTCGTGGAAGAACTTCCCGTCGCGCTCCTCGACCTCGGTGGCCGTCACCGGGAAGCCGCGCTCGTCACGGTAGACGTACGCCTGGATCATGCCCTGGTTGTACAGCTTGTGGAACGGCTCGACCGAGGAGACGTGCCCCAGGTCGAAGAGCACCTTGGACCAGAAGCGCGCGTACAGCAGGTGCAGCACGGCGTGCTCCGCGCCGCCGACGTACAGGTCGACACCGCCGTGCGGCTGTCCCTCGCGGGGCCCCATCCAGTACTGCTCGATGTCGGGCGCGACCAGCTGCTCACTGTTGTGCGGGTCCAGGTAGCGCAGCTCGTACCAGCACGAACCCGCCCAGTTGGGCATGGTGTTGGTCTCGCGGCGGTAGCGCTTGGGTCCGTCGCCCAGGTCCAGCTCGACGTCGACCCAGTCCTCGTTGCGGGACAGCGGCGTCTCGGGCTGGGTGTCCGCGTCGTCGGGGTCGAAGGTGCGCGGCGAGTAGTCGTCGACCTCCGGCAGTTCCAGGGGCAGCATCGACTCGGGCAGCGCGTGCGCGACGCCGTCCTCGTCGTAGACGATCGGGAAGGGTTCGCCCCAGTAGCGCTGCCGGCTGAACAGCCAGTCACGCAGCCGGAAGTTGACCGTGCCCTCGCCGATGCCCTTGTCGGTCAGCCAGGCCGTGATCTTCGCCTTGGCCTCCGCGACGTCCAGGCCGTTCAGGGAGATCTCGTCGTTGGCGGAGTTGATGGCGGGGCCCGCTCCGGTGAACGCCTCGCCCTCCCAGCCCTCCGGCGGCTGCACCGTGCGGACGATGGGCAGCCCGAAGGCCTCGGCGAACTCCCAGTCGCGCTCGTCCTGTCCGGGGACGGCCATGATGGCGCCGGTTCCGTAGCCCATCAGGACGTAGTCGGCGACGAAGACGGGGATCCGCTCTTCGGTGACCGGGTTCACGGCGTACGAGCCGGTGAACACACCGGTCTTGTCCTTGTGCTCGGTCTGGCGCTCGACGTCGCTCTTGGTCTGGGCCTGCTTGCGGTACGCGGCGACGGCCTCGGCAGGGGTCGCGGCGCCGCCGGTCCACTCTTCCTTGACGCCCTCCGGCCACTCGGCCGGGACGATGGAGTCGATCAGGCCGTGCTCGGGGGCCAGGACCATGTAGGTGGCGCCGAACAGGGTGTCGGGGCGGGTGGTGAAGACGGTGATCCGCGCAGCGTCGTGGCCGTCGACGGCGAAGTCGACGCGGGCGCCCTCGGAGCGGCCGATCCAGTTGCGCTGCTGCAGCTTGATGGCCTCGGGCCAGTCCAGCGCGTCCAGGTCGTTCAGCAGCCGGTCGGCGTAGGCGGTGATGCGCATGTTCCACTGGCGCAGCTTGGCCTTGAAGACGGGGAAGTTCCCGCGCTCGGAGCGGCCGTCGGCGGTGACCTCCTCGTTGGCCAGCACGGTGCCCAGGCCGGGGCACCAGTTGACCGGCGCGTCGGAGGCGTAGGCCAGGCGGTAGCCGCCCAGGACATCGGCGCGCTCCAGGGAGCTCAGCTCGCTCCATGCCCGGCCTCCGGGCACCTCACGGGCGCCGCTCTCGAACTGGGCCACCAGCTCGTCGATCGGGCGGGCCTTGTCGGCCTTCTCGTCGTACCAGGAGTTGAAGATCTGGACGAAGATCCACTGGGTCCACTTGTAGTAGTCCGGGTCGATCGTCGCGAAGGATCGGCGGTTGTCGTGACCCAGGCCCAGCCGGCGCAGCTGCGCCTTCATGTTCTCCATGTTCGCCTCGGTCGACACGCGCGGGTGCGTGCCGGTCTGCACGGCGTACTGCTCCGCCGGCAGGCCGAAGGCGTCGAAGCCCAGCGTGTGCAGGACGTTGTGCCCGGTCATGCGCTGGTGGCGGGCGTAGACGTCGGTGGCGATGTACCCCAGGGGGTGGCCGACGTGCAGCCCGGCACCCGACGGGTACGGGAACATGTCCATGACGAACTTCTTGGGCCTGGCCACCTGTGCGGGGTCGCCCGCCAGGTCCCCGCTCGGGTTGGGCGCCTGATAGGTGCCCTCCGCGTCCCAGAAGTCCTGCCAGCGTGCCTCGATGTCGGCCGCCATGGCAGCCGTATAACGATGCGGGGCTGCTGTCTCCGCAGCCGAGTTCATCTCGCTCATGATCCTTGAAGCTCCATCGATCGTCTCTGCCGACTGCCAGCCGATTCACGTACCAGGGGAAATGAAAAATCCCCTCGCACAGGAGGGGACGCCGCGCCGATTCCGACCGGATTTCTCATCCGTCGGGACTGATCAGCGCGGCTCGCTAAGCAGAAGGCGTACGGCACGCATGGCGTCAGGGTACCGCAGCAGGGGAACCGCCCGCATGAGTGTCCGTTCCGGGCCCCCGGGAGCAGTGAACGGCGGGTTCCGGCCGACTCCGGCGATCAAGGCGTCCGGGTTACTCCGCGTATCGACCCTATCCAGGGCAACCCCCGAGTCAGTTGTGCTCACTTCACCTCGATAAACCTTGAAACCTCGTACTGGTTGGTATGGGTCGACCTAGAGTGCGTCAACGGGACAGCTTTCCCGCACCATTCGGAGTCGCCCCATGAACCCTCGTCTCAAGATGCGTTTGTCGCCCGGTCCGGGCCGCGGACTCAGCCGCCAGGTGCAAGGCGGCATCTCCGCGGCCGCGTTGGTGCTCCTACCCCTGCTCGCCGTCGGAGGAAGCGACAGTTTCCGCGCCGCGCTCGACTTCACCACCGGGGTCCTCTCCCTGGTGTCCTTGACCGCCTCCGTCGCCTGGGGCCTCATCGCCACCGACCGTCTACTGCTCTCGCCCCGCCACCGGCTGCTCGCGCAGGGCATCCACCGGGCGACCGCCATCGCCTCGCTCGGGTTCCTGCTGCTGCACGCCACGGTGAAGGTGTCGCTGGGACATGTGTCGCTGCTCGGCGCGATGATCCCGTTCGGTCTGGGCGTCACCGGCACGGAGGCGCTCATCGGCTTCGGTTCGCTGGCCGGGTTCCTGATGGTGGTGGCCGGTACGACCGGCGCCCTCCGCAGTGCGCTGGCCGGCAACATCAAGGTCGCCGGCCGCTGGCGGCCGCTGCACATGCTGGCGTACCCGGCCTGGTGCTTCGCCCTGGTCCACGGCCTCTACGCCGGCCGGCCGGCCGCGACGTGGGTCGTGACCATGTACTGCCTGGCCCTCCTGGGAGTCGCCGCGGCGGTCTCCGTGCGCATGATGCCGCAGCCGGTCCAGCGCCGGATCGCCGCCAAGATCATGTCTCTGACCGGAGCCGGCGGGCCGGCCGCCGCGGACGAGCAGGCCCAGCGTGATCTCACCACGGCGCCGCTTCCGGGCGTGAGCGGGATGAACGGGACGGGCCGCCCGACCGTACCCGCAGGCATGGACCGCATGGACCGCGTGGACCGCATGACCGGCGCAATGAACGGCGTGCCGTCGCAGCGCCCGTACGAACAGGACTTCCAGCCGCCCCTCGGCCAGGCGCGCGCCCAGCCTCCGAGGCTCGCCGCCCCGTCGCCGCAGCTGTACGAGGCCCCACGCCCTTACGAGGAGGAGCCGGCGTTCGTGCCGGACAGCGGCGGGCCCACCGGCGGCCGCCGCACCGGCATGTCCGCCGCCTATCGCGCGGTCTCGCTCGCGGGCGAGCCGTCGGCCCCGCTCGCCGAGCGGGTACCGATGACGGAGGAGATACCCGTGGTGTCGGAGACGGGCCCGCGGACGGGCAGCTGGCCGACGCCCTCGCCGCCTCCCCCGGCGCAGTCGGTGCGGCCCGACCCGGCCCAGCCCCTCTACGACACCCCTCCCCCGCCGCTCTTCGACGCCGCGCCCTCGTACGACACGCCGCCGACGCCGTACGTCGCTGCCGCCCCCTTCGAAGCGCCCACCTCGTACGACACGGGCAGCGTCCCCTCGTACGACACCGGCGGCTTCTCCGCCGAGAACGCCGCGGGCGGCTACGCGCCGTCCGCCGCGTACGACACCACCGGCGGCTACCCGCCGCCGGCCTCCTACGACACACCCCTGACCGATCCCGCACCCGCAGCCCCGTACGGCGACCGGTCCGCGTACGACAACGGAAACGTCCCTGCGTACGACGAGACGGCGCCACTGCCCGGCCCCCTCTTCCCGCCCCCGGCCGGAGAGCCCTGGCACGCACCAGCAGGAGAACGACCGTGAACGCGCCCCTCCCCGACGTCCCGGAGGTCCGCGTCGTCGGCCTTCCCCAGCTGACGCAGGGTTTCGACCTCGTCGACCGCCTCGACCTGCCCATGCATCTGAAGGTGCACGGGCCGCTCGAGCCCGTGAGCGGCGAGCGCCTCGCGCAGCTGGCGGAGGACATATCCCTCACCGGTCGCGGCGGCGCGGGCTTCCCCTTCGGCAAGAAGCTGCGGGCCGTCGCCAAGTCCGCCATCCGGCGCGGCATACGGCCGGTGGTCGTCGTCAACGGCAGCGAGGGCGAGCCCGCCTGCCGCAAGGACACGGTGCTGCTCAACCGCGCGCCGCATCTCATCCTCGACGGCGCGCTGCTCGCCGCGGAGGCGCTCGGCGCCCGGACCCTCGTCGTCGCCGTCACCCGCAACTCGACCGAGATCTCCATGCGGGCCGCGCTCGCCGAACGCGGCCTCTCCGACCGTCGCGGCCAGGCCCTGCGCGCCCGCGTGGTGCGTACCCCGGAGCGCATGGTCTCCGGTGAGGCGTCCTCCGTCATCCGGGCCGTCAACGGCGGCCCCGCTCTGCCGCCGGGCCGGCGCGTGCGCGCCGCGGAGACGGGCGTCGGCGGCGCTCCCACGCTGCTGTCCAACGCGGAGACGTTCGCGCAGCTCGCCGTCGCCGCGCGGATCGGCGCCCGCCGCTACAGCCACACCGGCCTCGACTCCGAACCGGGCACGGTCATGCTCACGATCTCCGGAGCGGTGGCCCGGCCGATGGTCGTCGAGGTGCCGACAGGTGTGCCTCTGCGGTACGTGCTCCAGCTGGCGGGCGCCCCGCCGCAGCCTCAGGGCGTGCTGACGGGCGGCTACCACGGGAACTGGATCGACGCTGCCGCTGTCCACGAGGCCGTCGTGTCCAAGGAGTCGCTGGCGTCCGTGGGCGGCGCCCTCGGAGCGGGCGCGATCCTGCCGATCGGTCCGGAGACCTGCCCGCTGGGCGAGGCCCTGCGGGTGGCCAACTGGCTGGCCGCGGAGACCGCCGGCCAGTGCGGCCCCTGCAAGCTCGGGCTGCCCGCAGCTGCCGGCGGTCTGGCCGATGTGATGAACGGCGGTGGCCCGGCGGCGCTGGAGGCGCTGCGGGAGGTCACCCAGGCCGTCAAGGGCCGCGGCGCCTGCAAGCACCCCGACGGTTCGGCACGGTTCTTCGCCTCGACGCTGTCCGCCTTCACGGACGACCTGGCGGCGCACGTCCTGCACGGCGGCTGCGGGCGCGACACCACGGGTGTGCTGCCCCTGCCCCTGCCGGGCTACGAGGAGGCCGAGGAGTCGATCCCCAGCGGTGAGAAGATCTTCGTCGACTGGACACTCTGTCAGGGCCACGGACTGTGCGCCGACATCATCCCGGAGCTGATCCGGCTCAACCCCGACGGATACCCGTCGGTGGCCGACGCGATGGTCCCCATGCACATGCGGGGCCGCGCTCAGCGGGCCGTGCGCCGCTGCCCCGCCCTCGCCATGCGGATCGAGCAGGTGCCTTCCTCGGGCCCGACTCCGCCGCCCGCGCGTCCGGCGCTCCCCAGCAGCAACCGCAAGGCCCTGGGCACCGGCCGCAGTTGACGACAGCGACGCACAACAGTGAAGCGGGCCACCCGATCCGGGTGGCCCGCTTCACTGTCTCTTGTGGAGCTAAGGAGAATTGAACTCCTGACCTCCTGCATGCCATGCAGGCGCTCTACCAACTGAGCTATAGCCCCTTGCTGTGTGCCGCCCCGCTCCCGGGTTTCCCCCGCGGCGGCGACGTAGAGAACATTAACGCCCCCGTCGCCGCATCTCCAAATCGTTTCCGGCCCCGCCCGTGATGCCCTGGTTCGCCCCGTTCACGAGCGGAGCGACAAAGGGGGCGGATCCGACATCCTGTCAGGCGTTGGGGCTGTCGGGCGCCGAGGCTGTCAGGCCGTCGCGAACGAATAGAAACGCTTGAGGGTGCAGTGCTCGTCCAGGAGCCGACCGTAGATCGGTTCACCTTCGAGCTCGCGGTAGGTCTCGATCGGGTCGCCTTTTATGATCAGCGCCCGCGCGCACTCCTCGCACCAGTACTGGAACTCGGGATTGACCGGATCCATGTCCCTGACGATCGGCGTACCGCTGCCGCACCAGTCGCATTTACGCCTGTGGGCACCCATCACTCAGCTCCAGCTGTGGCCGCAGGCCGTGCACACGAAGGAAACGCCGCCGTTGTCCCCGAGGACCTGGGCGACATGGACAGAACCACAGGAAGGACAGCTGAGGCGAGCACCGGCCTCCGCCGTGGCAAGCAGGTCATCGGCAGCCTCCCCGGCTTCCTCGCCGCTGGCGGACATCGTGCGCTCCCTCCCGTACCGCCGGTGTCCCCTCCGGCCGTCCGATTCTGCCACGGCCGCGCACGGTGGTCAGCGGCGTTCGCGTACGAGATCGGCCACGCACCGCGGGGAGGCGGTCATGACCGGACAAGAACGAAGAATCCCGCCCCCTGGAAGGGGACGGGATCCGATTGTGGAGCTAAGGAGAATTGAACTCCTGACCTCCTGCATGCCATGCAGGCGCTCTACCAACTGAGCTATAGCCCCGCGTGTTCTTCGCGCTCCGCGCTGCGAACAAGAAGAACTTTAGCCTGCGACCTGCCGGAAAGTGAAATCCGGGTCCGGGACCGCCGCCGGGCGGTGCGCGCCGGACCCGGCCCGCTCAGGTGTCGTCGCCGAGGACGGGCTCCGGCAGGGTGCCGGCGTTGTGCTCGAGCAGGCGCCAGCCCCGCGCGCCTTCGCCCAGCACCGACCAGCAGCAGTTCGTGAGCCCGCCGAGGCTCTCCCAATGCTGGGACTCGAGACCGAGCAGCCGGCCGATGGTCGTGCGGATCGTGCCGCCGTGACTGACGACGACGAGCGTGCCGTCGTCGGGGAGCTTCTCCGCGTGGTGGAGCACCACCGGAGCGGCCCGGTCGGCCACCTCGGTCTCCAGTTCCCCGCCGCCGCGCCGGACGGGCTCGCCGCGCTTCCAGGCCGCGTACTGGTCGCCGTAGCGCTCGATGATCTCCTCGTGGGTCAGACCCTGCCAGGCGCCCGCGTACGTCTCGCGCAGGGCGGCGTCGTAGGAGATGTCGATGCCGGTGACACCGGCCAGCTCGCCCGCCGTCGCCGCGGCCCGCTTCAGGTCGGAGGCGACGATCGCGTCGGGGTTCAGCGACGCGAGCAGCCGGGCGGCACGGCGCGCCTGGGCGACGCCGGCCTCGGTCAGCTCGATGTCAGTGGAGCCCTGGAAACGGCGCTCCAGGTTCCACGCGGTCTGGCCGTGACGCCACAGGACGATGCGCCGGCCGCGCGCCCGCCGGGTGCTCCCGGCGCCGCCGCCGCTGCTGCTGTTGCCGTTCAGCGCTGCTCCCCTTCCGTGTCACCGCCGGTGAGCTCGGCGTGCTCCTTGGCCTTGCCGCGAGTCTTCCTGGCGTCCTCCGGGAGCGTGAGCTCGGGGCAGTCCTTCCAGAGCCGCTCGAGGGCGTAGAAGACCCGCTCCTCGGTGTGCTGGACGTGCACCACGATGTCGACGTAGTCGAGCAGGATCCAGCGGGCGTCGCGGTCGCCCTCGCGGCGCACCGGCTTGGCGCCGAGCTGCTTGTTCAGCCGCTCCTCGATCTCGTCGACGATCGACTTGACCTGGCGGTCGTTGGGCGCGGAGGCGAGGAGGAAGGCATCGGTGATGGAGAGCACATCGCTGACGTCGTACGCGATGATGTCGTGCGCGAGCCGGTCGGCCGCCGCCTGGGCGGCGGCGTTGACGAGCTCGATGGAGCGATCCGTGGCGGTCACAGGCAGGCTTTCGTCGGCGGTCAGGAACCCTTCAAGGGTCTCACGGACCGCCGACACCCCACGCAGCGATGTTCAGGCCCCCCGCGTCGCCCCTGTCACTCCGGCTCCTCGGTCGAGAAATCGGGGCCGAGGACGACCGAGACGTCGGCGTTGGTGGCGGTCTTGCCCTTCTTCACCGCACCGGCCGGCAGACCGAGCGTCTTGGCGACCTCTTCCGCCTTCGCCTTCTGCGCGTCGTCGCCGTAGGTGACCTGCGACGCGTCGACCGTGTCCGCCTTGCCTCCGTCGATGACGTTGTAGCCGCCGTTGATGAGGATGACCCGGGCCTGCTCCGTGGCATCGGCCTTCCCGCTGCCGTTCTTGATCCCCACACGGAGGGTGTCGCCCGGCTCCGGAGCGCTGACCGAGCCGCCGAGGACGTCCTTGACGACGCTGCTCGCGGCCTCGTCGCTGAGCGTGCCGTCCTCCTGGACGGGGAGCAGCGCGGTCTTGTAGTCGCCGCCCTTCGCGTGCTCGGCGAGCTTGGCGAGGGACGTCCCGAGGTCCCGCTCGTTGAGGGACGGGTCGAGGATCTGCGCCAGCGTCTCCACGATGACCGTGGCCGACTTCGGGTCGTCCGGGAGCTTCTTGAGCACCGCCTGCATGACCTGGCCGAAGCGCAGCAGCTGCTTCTCCTCGGCCTCCCCGGGGCCCACGTGGGTGGCGTACGCCACGGCCGCCCGCCCGTTGAGTGTCTGGTTCTCGCCCTTCTTCACCAGCGGCTCGTCGCCCTTCGCCGCCCCGGGGACCTCGGTGTCGGTCGTCAGGTCGATCGTGCCGACCAGCTCGACGAGGTTCTCCAGGTACGGGGTGTCGAGGCGCCAGGTGCCGGAGACCTTGGCGCCCAGCAGGGTGCCGATCGCCTCACGGGTACCGGCGGCCCCGTCGTCCTCGACGGACTTGCCGAGGGTGGTGGCCGTGCCGTCGTCGTTCGCCACGGAGAGGTTGTCGGGAAGCAGGACGGTGGTGCCCTGACCGGTGGTGGCGTTGTCGACGAGGAGGGCGGTGGACGTGCCCTTCTTCTTGGTGTTGTGCAGGTGCACCACGATGACGTCGCGCTTCTGCGGGCCGGCGGCCGCCTCGCTCTTCGTGCCGGAGCCGGACAGGCCGGGGAGCTTGCCCGCGTACCAGAGGTAGCCGACGCCGCCGACGAGCACGAGGGCCAGCGTGACCAGGAGCGCGACGACGCGGTTGCGGCCCCGGCGTTTGGCCTCCTCGCGCCGCTCCGAGCGGCTCTCGGTGAACTTCAGCCAGTCGATGACGTCTTCGGAGTCCTCGTCGGGCTCCTCGATGAACGAGAACTGCTCGGTCTGGTACGGACGCTCCGCCCCGTCCGCCGGACGGCGCTGCTCCGGCACCCCGGCCGATTCCCGGGCCACGGGAGCGGGACGCTGCTGCTCCTGATGCTGAGGGGCCTGCTGCTGTGGGACCTGCTGCCGTGGGACCTGCTGCTGCTGTGGAGTCTGCTGCTGCGGGAACCACTGCGCCGTGGTGTCGACGGCGGGCTGGGTGCCGGTGTCGTAGCGGTAACCGTCCTGGCCGGACGCGTAAGGGTCGTAGCCCTGGTCCTGCCCCGCCGGCGCCTGCGGGGCGTACGGGTCGTATCCGTAGCCCTGGGACGTCCCGGGCCGGCCGTAGTCCTGGCCGGTGCCGCCGTAGCCGCCGCCTGCGCCGCCGTATCCCTGCTCGGGGGCGTAGCCCTGCGCCGAGCCGTAGTCCTGCGTGGAACCGTAGGCCCCGGGGCCCGGGCGGTTCTGCCCGTCCTGCTGCCCAGAGTGGCCGCCCTGCTGCTGTGCGTAGGGGTCGTACTGCTGGGGCTGCTGATAGACCGGCTGTCCGTACTCGTCGTAGCCGATGATCTGCGGCTGGTGGTACGGGTCGTAAGGATTCTGCTGGTCGTTCAACGGTGCCCCTCTCCGCGGCTCATTCGCCGCGGTACAACTGGCGCTTGTCGATGTAGCGCACCACACCGTCCGGCACCAGGTACCAGACCGGGTCCCCCTGGGCGACTCTCTCCCTGCAGTCGGTCGACGAGATGGCCAGCGCCGGAACCTCCACCAGGGAGACTCCGCCCTCGGGCAGGCCGTCGTCGGTCAGATCATGGCCCGGCCGGGTCACTCCGATGAAGTGGGCGAGCGAGAAGAGTTCCTCGGCGTTCCGCCAGCCGAGGATCTGGGAGAGCGCGTCGGCACCCGTGATGAAGAACAGGTCCGAGTCCTCGTTGAGGGAGCGCAGGTCCCGCAGCGTGTCGATGGTGTACGTCGGGCCGCCGCGGTCGATGTCGATACGGCTCACCGAGAACTGCGGGTTGGACGCCGTGGCGATGACCGTCATCAGATAGCGGTCCTCGGCCGGCGACACGTTCTTGTGGCTCTTCTGCCACGGCTGCCCGGTCGGCACGAACACCACCTCGTCGAGGTGGAAGAGGGCGGCCACCTCGCTGGCGGCCACCAGGTGTCCATGGTGGATCGGGTCGAACGTCCCGCCCATCACGCCGAGTCGGCGTCTGCCCGGACCGGAGCCGGCGCCGGAGCCCGCGGCCACTATCTGCTCTCCCATGCGTGCAGAGCCTACTGGCACCGGCCGCCGGCCAGGGATCAGCGGTCGCGGTTGAAGCGGGTGGTGATCCACAGCAGCAGCATCAGGGCTACGAAGGCGCCGATGCCGGTCACGTACGGGCTGAGGCTTTCGTGGTTGCCGCCGTGCTCGGCGCCCTCGGCGAGCGTGACCAGGTTGGCGGCGGTGCCGGTGAGGCTCATCTTCAACAGGACCAATCGATCGGGAGTGGGAGTCGGAGACTTCGCGGACATCGTATGCGGGCCTCCCGGGCACGCTCACGCCGACTCAGTCGTTGTGCCCACCGCAGACGCCGTCACAGGGGTTCCCGGGAGTTGTCCACAGGCCCCGCCGTGCCGCGGCCCCAGCCCCTAGGCTGAGGTCCGTCAGGGGGACGAGCGAGGACTCGCACCAACAGGGGGCACCATGACCAACAGCCACGAGCAGGTACCGAGCAGGCAGCGCAAGCGCTTCCCGGAGATCTCCTCACGGGCGTACGAACACCCCGCGGACCGCTCGGCGCTCGTCGCGCTGCGCAAGCTCAGCGGCTTCGACACCGTTTTCAAGGCGCTCAGCGCGCTCCTTCCCGAGCGCAGTCTGAGGCTGCTCTTCCTCTCCGACTCGGTGCGGGTGAGCGACGCCCAGTTCGCGCATCTCAACGACATGCTGCGCGACGCCTGCTACATCCTGGACCTGAAGAAGGTCCCCGCGATGTACGTGACGCAGGACCCGCGTCCCAACGCCATGTGCATCGGCCTGGACGAGCCCATCATCGTCCTGACCACCGGGCTCGTGGAGCTGCTCGACGAGGAGGAGATGCGGGCGGTCGTCGGCCACGAGGTCGGCCACGCCCTCTCCGGGCACTCCGTCTACCGCACGGTCCTCCTCTTCCTCACCGGCCTGGCCCTGAAGGTCGCCTGGATCCCGCTCGGCAATGTGGCGATCATGGCGATAGTCACGGCGCTGCGCGAGTGGTTCCGTAAGTCGGAGCTGTCGGCCGACCGCGCGGGCCTGCTCGTGGGCCAGGACCTCCAGGCGTCGATGCGCGGCCTGATGAAGATCGCCGGCGGTAATCATCTGCACGAGATGAACGTGGACGCGTTCCTGCAGCAGGCGGAGGAGTACGAGTCCGCGGGCGACCTGCGCGACTCGGTCCTCAAGATCCTCAATGTGCTCCCCCGGTCGCACCCGTTCACCACGGTGCGCGCCGCCGAGCTGAAGAAGTGGGCGGAGAGCCGCGACTACCAGCGGATCATGGACGGCCACTACCCCCGCCGCACCGAGGACAAGGACGCCTCGGTCACCGACTCCTTCCGCGAGTCCGCCTCGCACTACGCCGACACGGTGCGCACCAGCAAGGACCCGCTGATGAAGCTGGTCGGCGACATAGCGGGCGGGGCGGGCGACCTCGGCGGCAAGCTGCGGGACAAGTTCATGGGCAACGGCGGCACGGCCGGCGAGACGGCCGGCGGCAGCAACGGCACCGGTCCGGCCGGCGACAGCAACGGCACCGGTCCGGCGGGCGGCGGCAGCGCTCAGGGCGACGGCTGAGCCTCCGGGGCGAGGGACCCGCAGAGCGCCACGGTGGCCCGGCCCGTCGCGTACGGGTCGGTGCCGGCCGGGCCGTCGGAATCCGCCCGCTGTCCGGACAGCAGCGGATGCAGCGCTCCCGACACGTCGGACGAGCAGGCCTGCGGCCCGGCCTGGAGGTTGCTGACCCGCACCTCCAGGCGACGGTGCGCGAGGTCGTCCCGGTCGAAGCGGAAGTGGAGCTCGCGGCGGACCGTGAAGAGCGAGGCCTCGTCCATGCCCGGACCGCTGACGGCCGCCCGGCGCAGCGCGTAGACGAAGGTGTGGTCGGAGACGATCTCCAGGGCGCCGCTCCCCGCCTCCGTGACGGTGAGCGTGCCCCGCACCCGCACGTCCGGATCTGCCAGCGCGACCTTCGCGGGGTCGAAGCGGACCAGCCAGCCGGTGGTGGCGTGCCGGCCGTCGGCGGCCGGTGAGGCGACGCTCCGGTCGAACTGCGCCATCTGGTCCGGGTGGAGCAGGGTACGCACGGGCTGGACGGCGTCACCGGTGAGCACGTCGGGGTCGAGCGACGACGTCACCAGGTAGTCCTTGGCGGTCGCCAGCGCGGTCATCACCTGCGTCTCCGAGAAGTGCTCGGTCCGGCGCATGGGCGGCATGGTGATGCCCGCGGCTCCGGTGCGGAACTGATCGGCCTGGCTGCTCGCGAAGAGCTCGGCGGGCGAGCCGCCCGGCACCGGGCCCTGCGGGGCCAGTGGGACGACGGTGACGCGCAACGGCTCGGCCTCCCGGGCCTGGGGAGGCTGGTAGGGGTGCCGGACACCCAGGTAGATCGCGGTGCCGAAGGCGATGACGACGAGGAGGACCAGCAGCAGGATCTGGCCTGGGACCCGTCCGGCGTTCCACGTGGGGAGGCTGCGCACGGCCGGAGCGTCCCCGCCCATCCGCTCCACCGCGGAGAATTCCTGGACGCGGGCAGCACGGATGAACGATTCGTCGAAGACGACCGATCCGTACTCGTCATCTCCACCGCCGGGGAGCCCCTCGGGAGTCCCCTCGGGCGGGTCTCCACGCCCAGCCATACTTTCAGGGTAGGTCTGGCGGGCACGCGGTAAACGCCCTGGTACACCCCAAGTTCTGACGCATTCTCACCAAGTTGCGCACGGTGTGCCCGGGGAGTATCCGCGGCGTTTCCCCGGCCGGCTCGAGAGCCTCAGGGAGCGCGCGGGCCTCAGCAAACGCGCGTGCCTCACGGAGCGCGAGGACCTCAGGGAGTGCGAGGACCTCAGTGGGCCGGTGGCACGGTGGAGACCCGCGGGCCGGAGCGTTCGAGCGGCGTCGCGACGGGACCGTTGCCACGCCCGCTGACCGTGGCTCCCGTCGGGGGCGCGTCCACGCCCGTCCGCACGGGCTGCGGCACCGGATCCTGCCGGTTGCCGTTCGAGGCTCCGCGGTACACGGCGGTGAAGGCGAGGGCGACCATCCCGATGCCCATCAGCAGGGCCAGCAGCCAGGCCACGGGCCGGTGCCAGCGCGCGGTGCCGCGATAGGGACGCAGAGCACCGCCGTGACGCCCGTAGGGGCCGGCCCAGTCACCGTCGGGGCCGGTGTCCTCGTCGTCCTCGTCGTCGTGGTCGTGACCGCGGCGCCGGTGGCCGGGTGCGTGAGTGCCGCCGTAGAGGTCGTCGTCGGGAGAGTGTCCTCGATGGCCGGACCGGGCGCCGTCCGCCTCTGCGCGTGCCTCCGCGGCTGCCAGCAGCCGCTCCACCGCGGTCGGTTCGTGGATCTTGGCGGCCCGTACGAAGTCCTCGTCGAACACCACGGTGGCGAAGTCCTCGTCCGCGCCCCCGCGGTCGACAGAGTCCTCAGGGTCCTCGCCGTCCTGAAACGGCTTGCCCCCCACGTCGTCCGGCACGTCTCTCAGAGTAGACCGGGGGGCCCGGTTTGGGCAGGGAGAGCGCAAACTCTCCCCGCCCGGGTGATCCGACGGACCACCCCGCTGACGGTCATCGTGTGTGGCCGTCGCCCGTCACGATGTACTTCGTCGAGGTCAGCTCGGGCAGCCCCATCGGACCGCGCGCGTGCAGCTTCTGCGTCGAGATGCCGATCTCGGCGCCGAATCCGAACTGACCACCGTCGGTGAAACGGGTGGACGCGTTCACCGCGACCGTCGTGGAGTCCACCAACTGGGTGAATCGCCGCGCCGCGGCCTGCGAGGTGGTGACGATCGCCTCGGTGTGACCGGACGACCAGAGACGGATGTGGGCGACGGCCGACTCCAGCGACTCGACGACGGCGGCGGCGATGTCGTAGGAGAGGTACTCCGTCTCCCAGTCCTCCGTCGTCGCGGGCACGATCGTGGCCTTGGTGGCGTCCGCGTACTCGATGACGCGTTCGTCGCCGTGCACGGTCACCCCCGCGTCCGCGAGCGCGTCCAGGGCGCGCGGCAGGAAGGCGGCCGCGATGTCCTTGTGGACGAGGAGGGTCTCCGCGGCGTTGCAGACGCTCGGCCGCTGCGCCTTGGAGTTGATCAGGATCTCGACGGCCATGTCGATGTCGGTCTCGGCGTCCACGTACACGTGGCAGTTCCCGGTGCCCGTCTCGATGACGGGGACGATGGACTCTTCGACGACCGTGCGGATCAGCGAGGCGCCGCCCCGGGGGATCAGCACGTCGACCATGCCGCGTGCCCGCATCAGTTCGCGTACGGAGTCCCGGCTCTCGCCGGGCACGAGCTGTACGGCGTCGGCCGGCAGACCGGAACCGCCGACCGCGTCCCGCAGCACCCGCACCAGGGCGGTGTTGGAGGAGTACGCGGAGGACGAGCCGCGCAGCAGCACCGCGTTGCCCGACTTCAGGCACAGCGCGGCGGCGTCCACGGTGACGTTCGGCCGGGCCTCGTAGATGATGCCGACGACGCCGAGCGGCACCCGCACCTGGCGCAGGTCGATGCCGTTGGGCAGGGTCGAGCCGCGCACCACCTCGCCGACGGGGTCGGGAAGAGCGGCCACGTCACGCACGTCTGCGGCGATGGCACGGACACGCTCGGGAGTGAGCGTGAGCCGGTCGATGACCGTCTCGCTGGTCCCCGCCTCACGGGCGCGGGCGACGTCCTCGGCGTTGGCCTCGACGATCTCGCTCGTACGGACCTCCAGGGCGTCGGCCATCGCCAGCAGCGCGTCGTCCTTGGCCGATCGCGGCAGGGGTGCGAGGTCGGCGGCCGCTGCGCGGGCCCGGTAGGCCACCTGGGCGACCGGGGACATGTTGTCGTAGGGCGAAACCGAAGAGAGCGACGTCATACAGGAAGCGTAATGCGCCGCCCGTGGGCGGCCCTCCCGTATCCCGCAGTCCGAGACGGACCGCCTCGCGCCGCGTGCCTCGGCCGCCTCACGCGCCGCCCTTCCCCAGGAGGGACGCACTCCCACCCGCACGCGCCCTGCGCCCCACGGAGGGGCGCACCCCCACCCGCACTGCCTTCAGAAGGGATGCACGCCCACCCGCGCGGCCGGCGGCGGACCGTAGCCCTCCGCGACGCGCTGGTGATAGGTCTGCCGGTCGATGACCTCGAGGCCGACGATCTCCCACGGCGGCAGGTTGGCCGTGGAACGGTGCTCGCCCCAGAGCCGCAGGGCGACCGCGGCCGCGTCGTGCAGGTCGCGCGCCTCCTCCCAGTAGCGGATCTCCGCGTGGTCGTTGGCGTACCGGCTGGTGAGCAGGAAGGGGTGGTCGTGGGCCAGCTGTTCGAGGCCGCGGCGGACCTCCTTGAGCGGCGCCTCCCGGCCGGAGACGCTGAGCGTGATGTGCCACAGGCGGGACAGCACACGCTCCTCGTCGGCGGCACCCGGCCGTGTTCCCGCCTCCACGGTGCCGGTTCCGGTCCCCTGGTCCTGGATCTTCAGCCGGTCCCTCCGGGCGTCTTTGTCGGTCCGCGCTTCGCCGCGCGCGTCACCGTGCCCGTCGCCGAAGTCCGCGCCCGCTCCGACGCTGGTCAGCGCCCGCTCCTCGCCGACCGACCGGCGGACGCCCGGCAGCTTCCCGTTCCCTCGGGGCGCATCCTCTGGGCGCGCTCGTCTCACCGGCGGCCTCCCTGTTGCTGCGTCGTCGTGCCGAACCCCGCGTTCCCCCGCAACAAAGTTGACCAGCCCACGGCGGGGCGTGGGGCGGTTTTGGTAAAGGTCTCTGCCAGACGGCGGGACTTTCCGCCTTTTCACGTCTGAAGGACGACCAGATCGTCCCTGTGTACGACTTCCCGCTCGTACTCCGGACCGAGCTCCTTCCCCAGTTCCCTGGTGGAGCGCCCGGCCATCCGGGGGATCTCCTTGGCGTCGAAGTTGACCAGCCCCCGTGCGACCGGCCGGCCGGCGGCGTCGCGCAGCTCCACCGGGTCCCCGGCGCTGAACTCGCCGTCCACGGCGGCGATCCCGGCGGGCAGCAGCGACTTCCTGTTGTCGACGACGGCCCGTACGGCACCGTCGTCGAGGGTGAGGGAGCCCTGCGGCGTGGAGGCGTGCGCCAACCACAGCAACCGGTCGGCGGAGCGGCGTCCGGTGGCGTGGAAGTACGTCCCGGTGTCACGGCCCGCGAGTGCGTCGGCGGCGCGGCTCGCGGAGGTGAGGACCACCGGCACGCCGGCGGCCGCCGCGATCCGGGACGCCTCGACCTTCGTGACCATGCCGCCGGTGCCGACGCCCGCCTTGCCCGCGCTGCCGATCTGCACGTGGGCGATGTCCTCGGGGCCGTGCACCTCCTCGATGCGGCTGGTGTCGGGACGGGCCGGGTCCCCGTCGTACAGGCCGTCGACGTCGGAGAGCAGGACCAGCAGGTCCGCCCGTACGAGGTGGGCGACGAGCGCGGCGAGCCGGTCGTTGTCGCCGAAGCGGATCTCGTCGGTGGCGACGGTGTCGTTCTCGTTGACGACCGGGACCGCGCCCATGGCGAGGAGCTGGTCCAGGGTCCGGTAGGCGTTGCGGTAGTGGGCGCGGCGGCTGGTGTCGTCGCTGGTCAGGAGTACCTGGCCGACGCGGACGCCGTAGCGGGCGAAGGACGCGGTGTAGCGGGCGACGAGCAGGCCCTGGCCGACGCTCGCGGCGGCCTGCTGGCGGGCCAGGTCCTTGGGCCGGCGGGTGAGCCCGAGCGGCGCGAGACCCGCGGCGATGGCGCCGGAGGAGACGAGCACTATCTCCTTCTCGCCGCCGCTGCGGACCTTGGCGAGCACGTCCACCAGGGCGTCCACCCGGTCCGCGTCGAGCCCGCCGGCGGCGGTGGTGAGGGAGGAGGAGCCGACCTTGACGACGACCCGGCGGGCGGCGGTCACATGCGCCCTCGCCCGGCCCGTGTCCGCCGGTGCGGCGGAGGCCGGTGGCTGCCCCGCGGGGACCCCTGCCCCATGCCCTGCCGTCCGCTGTTCCGGGCTCTGTCCGCTAACGCCGTGCCTCGCCTCTGTCACAAGGCCGAATGTATGCCAGCGCCCCTGTCGGGTGCGCGGGCATTCCGCTCGCTGGACAGCAGCATCCGGCCGGCGGGCACCTGTCCCCTTCACCCGCGTCGCGCGGTGCCACGCCGCAGCGGCCCGGCGGGCGGAGCGAGTTGACCGCGCCGATGGTTGTTCGATCCGGCCAACCGCTAGGGTGGCCGGTGGGCGGTGGCCCGCGCCGTTCCGGCGCATGCCTGTCTCCGGCCCGCCACCTTCGACTCCGGTTCCCACAACAGACGGGGCGCAGCTGTGTCGGTCAAAGTGAGTGTCGTCATCCCGGTGTACAACCCGGGGAAGTACATCGACCCGTGCATCGATTCCCTGGTCCGCCAGACCCTGTCGACCGAGGAGTTCGAGGTCCTGTTCGTCGACGACGGCTCCACCGACGACACGCCGGAGCGGCTCGACAAGCTGGCGGCCGAGCATCCCCACTTCCGGGTGATCCACATTCCGAATTCCGGCTGGCCGGGCAAGCCGAGGAACGTCGGGGTCGCCGAAGCGCGAGGTGAATACGTCCAGTTCCTCGACCAGGACGACCACCTGGGCACGGACGCGCTGCGCCGCCTCTACGACATGGGGCACAGGAACGGCTCCGACATCGTCATCGGCAAGGTGGCCAGCAACTTCCGCGGCGTGCCGCACGGCGTCTTCCGTACGAACCGCGAGAAGTGCACGCTGCGCGACGCGCCGCTGTTCGACAGCCTCACCCCGCACAAGATGTTCCGCACCGCGTTCCTGCGCGAGCACGGCATCGCCTACCCCGAGGGCAAGCGCCGCCTCGAGGACCAGCTGTACATGATGCGGGCGTACTTCCCCGCCAAGGTCGTCTCGATCCTCGGCACGTACACCTGCTACCACTACTCGAAGCGGGACGACGGCAAGAACGCCGGGTCGGCGAAGCTCGTCCCCGAGGGCTACTACGGCAACCTCCGTGAGGTCCTCGACGTCGTCGTCGCCAACACCGAGCCGGGTCCGCTGCGGGACCGGGTGCTGCGCCGCTTCTACCGGGTGGAGATGCTGGGCCGCCTCAGCGAGCCGGCCGTGCTCAAATACGACGACGCCTACCTGCGGGAGATGGTCGACGCGGTACGGCCGCTCGCACTGGAGTACATGGACGACTCCGTGCACGACGGCCTCGGTCCGATGCTGCGGATGCGCTCCACCCTGCTGCGCGAGAACAACGCGGAGGGGCTGGTGCGGCTCGCCCGGCTCGGTGCGTCCGTCAAGGGCTCCGCCCGGCTGGAGAACGTGCGGTGGGAGACCGACGGCCGGATCACCGTGACCATGGCCGGACGGCTGGTCCACGGCGAGCAGCGTCTGCCGCTGAAGCTTCTGAGCCGTGACGACCGGCTCTATGTGCACCCCGACATCACCTCCGGGTTCCTCCCCGAGGGCGCGCTCCTCGACATCACCGACGATCTCGCCGGCTTCCAGGCCGAGCTGTCGCTGCGTGACCGCGAGAAGGCGGTGGAGTGGCTGTGCCCGACCACGCTGGAGACCCGCGTCGAGATGCTCGACGACGAGGACGACGAGACCACGGAGCCCGTCGACGGGCCCGACAAAGCGGGCCGGACCTGCGAGGTCGTGCTCCGGGGCACCGGCGTGCTGGCGCCCCAGGGCAGCCGCAAGGGCCGGGGCAACCTGCCCCGGGGCTTCTGGGACGCCTGGGTGAGCGTGCGCGGCCTCGGTCTCGTGCGCAAGACGCGGCTGGGCGCCGAGCGTGCGGAGCATGTCGACGACCAGTGCGTCCCGGCACTGCTGTCCTCGCCCGCCCGCCCCGTGATCCCGTACTTCACCAACCCGCACGGCAACCTCACCCTCGATGTCTCCCGTCGCGGCAAGAAGCTGGTCCCCTATCTGGAGGGCCGCCCCGTGCTCTGCATGCCGGGGCGTTCGCCGCAGCTGCGGCTCGACCTGGTCACGACGGCCTCGACCGCTCACTCGGCGGTGCAGCTCGTGCTGAGCAAGCCGCCGGCCACGCCCGCCCCTGTCACCGCCGAGGCGGCGGAGACGGGAACGGAGGAGCGGGAGACCTCTGAGGCACCGGACGCCGCGGTCGTCCACGCGTTCCCGTCCACACTGCGCCCGGTGCACGGTCGCGCCCATCTGCCGGTGCCCCGCCGGATCGAGGGGGCGCCGGAGGGCACCTGGCAGCTCGGGGTGCGGCTCGACGGCGAGAAGGGCCGTGCGCTGGCGCTGTGTACGGTGGACGTCGATGCCGCCGGCCGTCTCCGGCTGGACGGCAGTCTCCCCGCACCGGACCCCGCCCTGCTGCGGAAGCTGACGGTGCAGCGCCGCCGGTCGGCATTGCGAGAGGCGGTACGCACCGTGGCCGGCCCCGTCGTGCGACGGCTGCCGTCCTCCGGGCGCAAGAAGGTGCGCCGGATCGCGGCCCGGCTGCTGGGATGACCGGCCGACCCGCGGGCCCGGCATCGGCCACCTGACCGCAACACCGGAACGAGGACAGGATCACATGCGGCAGCTCTCCATCACCGGCGCCTGGGTGCACGAGCCGAAGATCTTCCCGGACAGCCGCGGGAGCTTCCACGAGTGGTTCAAGGAAGGCGACTTCACGAAGGCCGCCGGCCACGGTCTGCGGCTCGCCCAGGCCAACTGCTCGGTCTCCAGCCGCGGCACGCTCCGCGGCGTCCACTTCGCCGACGTTCCGCCGAGCCAGGCGAAGTACGTCAAGTGCGTGCGGGGCGCCGTCCTGGACGTCGTGGTCGACATCCGGGTCGGCTCACCGACGTTCGGGCAGTGGGAGGCGGTCCGTCTCGACGACGTCGACCACCGCAGCGTCTATCTTTCGGAGGGCCTGGGGCACGCGTTCATGGCCCTGACGGACGACGCCACGGTCGTCTACCTCTGCTCCGAGGGCTACGCACCCGAACGTGAGCACGGCATCGACCCCCTCGACCCCGGTCTGGGCATCGACTGGCCGCGGGACATCACCCCGGTGCTCTCCGACAAGGACGCCGCGGCACCGTCGCTGGCCGAGGCGGAGCGCCAGGGCCTGCTGCCACGGTACGAGGAGTGCCGCGCCTACTACGACGAGCTGGCCGCCCGCGGCTGAGCCGCACAGGGCACGCAGGCGAGCGCCCCGGGTCCGGCGGACCCGGGGCGTGAGGGGGAACGGGGCTCAGCCCGTGAGCCTCTCGATGCTCCTGCGCACCGGCGCGAAGGCCGAGCGCGGCCGCCGCAGCGTGCGTGCCTTGATCAGGGACGGCCAGAAGTCGGCACCGAGCAGCGCCTCCGGCTGGACGGCGTTCTTGCGGACGAGGATCTCTTCGGGGACGTCCTGCGGGTCGGGCACGACGTACTCTTCGATGATCTTGTCGTACGCGTTCTTGAGGACGGTGCTCTCCGGGTCGGCCCCGAAGATCGCCACGACTCCGGTGGGCGCGGTGTCGACCTCGACGACGACCAGGTCGGGGCGGTACTTCCGCAGGACCTGGGCGACCTTGTAGACGTCGCCGGCCCAGAACTTGGTGTGCCGGTCGCGCGCGGCCTCGTCGACGTTCCTCGGGAGCATGTCGTCGAGCACGATCACGCTGGACCAGCGAGAATGCCGCTCGACGTTCATGAAGTCGCGGAGCGCGTACTCGAAGAGGTGCATTCCGTCGATGAACGAAAGCTCGAGTTTCGGCTCTCCGCCGAGCACATTCAGCGGGTCCTTGCGGGCCAGGGCGCGGAAGGGATTGCGGCCGTTGCGCAGATGCACCAACGGGTCCTTGCGCGCGAAGAAGTCGTCACTGGTGGCCCTGACGAGGTGGACATCGCAACTGATGCTCGTCACGACACGGAACGCGGGGTCGATCGCGACGGAAGGGACCCGGGAGAGTGCCAGACTACGTCCGTCGTTGACCCCGATTTCGAGATAGTTGCGGGGTTTGTACGTGCGGTGCAGTTGGCGCAGAAAACCGTGGCGATCCACCGATCGAACCCTTCGCTGGGAATCAAATTGATTGATTCCCAGCGAAGTTAGCGTGTACGCGGCCCGGACGTAAATGTCTACCGGCCAGTAGCACCCGTTCCGCGCTCTGCGTCCACCAGTGCGGGGAACGCTTCTGCGAGCGCCCCGCGCCAGTCGCGAACAGGTTCGATGCCGGTTCCCCGCCAGCCTTCGTGCCCGAGGACGCTGTACGAGGGACGGGGCGCCGGACGCGCGAAGGCGGCGCTGTCCGTCGGCCGTACCCGGTCCGGGTCCGCGCCCAGCAGCCGGAAGATCTCCCTGGTGAAGCCGTACCAGGTGGTCTCGCCCCGGCTGGTGCCGTGGTGGACGCCCGCGGGGACGGTCCCGGCCGCCGCCGCCTGCCCGAGTCGCACGAGCAGACCGGCGAGGTCGGCGCTCCACGTGGGCTGGCCGCGCTGGTCGTCGACGACGTCGAGGGTGTCCCTGGCCGCCTCCAGCCGGATCATGGTGCGGACGAAGTTGGGGCCGCCCGCGCCGTAGAGCCAGGCCGTACGGACCACATGACCGGTCTCCGGCAGCAGCTCGAGCACCGCCCGCTCCCCCGCCAGCTTGGTGCGCCCGTAGGCGCTGCGCGGCGCGGTGGGGGCGCCCTCGGCGTAGGGCACGGTGGCGTCACCCGCGAAGACGTAGTCGGTGGAGATGTGCAGCAGGACGGCGCCGCTCTCCTTGCAGGCCTCCGCCACGTTCCTCGCGCCGGTGCCGTTGACGGCCAGGGCGGCGGCCTCCCGCTCCTCCGCGCCGTCGACGTCCGTCCACGCGGCGCAGTTCACCACGACGGCGGGGCAGTGGGCCGCCAGGCAGGAGCGCACGGCGTCGGGGTCGGTGATGTCCAGGTCCGCGCGGGTGACGGCGACGGCGGGGACGCCCTCCGCGGCCAGCCGGGCGACGACGTCCCGGCCGAGCATGCCGCCGGCGCCGGTGACCAGCCAGCTCACAGCGCCGCACGCTCCTTCAGGGGCTCCCACCAGGCGCGGTTGTCGCGGTACCACTGGACGGTCTCCGCGAGCCCGGTGGCGAAGTCCTTGCGCGGCTCGTAGCCGAGTTCCGCGCGGATCTTGGTGCAGTCGACCGAGTAGCGGCGGTCGTGGCCCTTGCGGTCGGTGACGTACTCGACGCTGGTGTCCCAGTCGGCGCCGCAGGCCTCCAGCAGCAGGCCGGTGAGCTCCTTGTTGGACAGTTCGGTGCCGCCTCCGATGTTGTAGACCTCGCCGGAGCGGCCCTTGGTGCGGACGAGTTCGATGCCCTGGACGTGGTCGTCGATGTGCAGCCAGTCCCGGACGTTGCCGCCGTCGCCGTAGAGCGGGACCTTCCCGCCGTCCAGCAGGTTGGTGATGAACAGCGGAATGACCTTCTCGGGGAAGTGGTGATGCCCGTAGTTGTTGGAGCAGCGGGTCACCCGGACGTCCAGACCGTGGGTGCGGTGGTACGACAGCGCGATCAGGTCGCTGGACGCCTTGGCCGACGAGTACGGCGAGTTGGGCTCGAGCGGGTGCGTCTCCGGCCAGGAGCCCTCGTCGATCGAACCGTAGACCTCGTCCGTGGAGATGTGGACGAACCGGTCGACGCCGGCCCGGTGGGCGGCGTCGACCAGCGTGTGGGTACCGAGCACGTTGGTGCGCACGAACTCCGCACCGCCGTCGATGGAGCGGTCCACGTGCGACTCGGCGGCGAAGTGGACCACCTGGTCGTGCTCCGCCATGAGTTTGCCGACGAGTTCGGCGTCGCAGATGTCACCCTGCACGAAGGCGAAGCCGGGGTGGCCGCGGACCTCGTCGAGGTTGGCCGGGTTGCCCGCGTAGGTGAGCTTGTCGAGCACGGTGACCGCCACGTCGCCCGGCCCGTCGGGGCCGAGCAGTGTGCGGACGTAGTGGGAACCGATGAAACCGGCGCCACCGGTCACCAGGATCTTCGTTTTCATGAGGAGATCTGTACCTTGCTGTGGTCGCCGAGCACGAGTCGGTGGGAGGACGGGTTACGGGGAGAAGGCGTGACCTCGACGTCCCGGCCGATCAGTGAGGCCTCCACACGCCGCACACCGGTGATGGAGGCGCCGCGCAGGACGATGGAGTACTCGATCTCGCTGTCCTGGATCAGGCACCCTTCCGAGACCGAGGTGAAGGGGCCGACGTACGAGTCGCTGATCACCGTGTCACCGCCGATGATCGCGGGGCCCACGATGCGGCTGTTGGTGATCCGTGCCCCCTTCTCGATCCGGACCCGGCCGATGATCTCGCTGCTCGGGTCGACCTCGCCGTCGTTGCTCGGCTCCACGGTCTCCAGCACGGAGCGGTTGACCTCGAGCATGTCGGTGACGTTGCCGGTGTCCTTCCAGTAGCCGGCGATGGTCGTCGAGCGCACGTCGCGGCGCTGGTCGATCAGCCACTGGATGGCGTGGGTGATCTCCAACTCGCCTCGCCAGGAAGGCTCGATGGACCGCACGGCCTCGTGCACGGCGGGGGTGAAGAGGTAGACGCCGACGAGGGCGAGGTCGCTCTTGGGCTCCTTCGGCTTCTCCTCCAGGCCCACGACCCGGCCGTCCCCGTCGAGTTCGGCGACGCCGAAGGACGTCGGGTCGGGCACCTTGGTCAGCAGGATCTGCGCGTCCGGGCGTTCCGTACGGAATTCGTCGACGAGGCCGGTGATGCCGCCGACGATGAAGTTGTCACCGAGGTACATCACGAAGTCGTCCTCGCCGAGGAAATCCCGCGAAATGGCGACGGCGTGCGCCAGGCCGAGCGGCTTCTCCTGCGGAATGTATGTGATTTTCACACCGAATCGGGACCCGTCCCCGACGGCTTCCCTGATCTCGTCGGCGGTGTCGCCGACGATCACACCCACCTCGGTGATCCCCGCTTCCGCGATCGCCTCGAGGCCGTAGAAGAGCACCGGTTTGTTCGCGACGGGAACCAGTTGTTTGGCCGAGGTGTGCGTGATGGGACGCAGGCGGGTGCCCGCCCCTCCGGAGAGAACGAGTGCCTTCACGATTCATGTCCTCGAGTCGAGTGATGTTCCACGAGCGGATACCGCTCAGCTCTTTCGACTTTACCCACGGTTCCCCTGCACAGACCCTGTGTTCCGATTCCGGGCGGTGCGGACGAGCCGCCGGACCCGTCTGCGCACCCCGCGCACCACCCGCCGGACGGTGAGGGCCTGCGCCTCCGGCGGCAGGACCCGGCAGCTGCCGGCCCAGTCGGGGACGCTGACGGCGTACAGCCGGTCGGGCAGGCCCGCCGCGGGGTCCCGGAAGTGCGGATGGGCGAGATACACACGGGCCCGGCGTCCCGTACGGGGCTCACGGACCACCTCGGGGACCGACTTGGCGGCGGTGAACTCCACCATGTCCTTCAGCAGGTCGAGCCGGCCCCTTGCGACGCACTCCAGCACCAGCCGCTCCCCCACTCTCACGCGGCTCGCGACGCCTTCGTTCCAGTACCCGGTCATGGCGGCCGCCAGCCGCAGCTTGTCGCGCTGCTCGGACTCCGGCTGCCGCAGGAAACCGGGACCGAACTGCTGGAGCAGCCCCACGGTGAACGGCCTGACCATCAGCACATCGCGGCGCGGCCCCGGCGGCTCCAGGCGGGCGATCACCCGGGTCAGACCGGTCAGCGCCTCGAAGCGGTCGCCGTAGGTACCGCGCCGGGTGGCGTGCTTGCCGTCCTCGCGGCCGACCAGGTAGTAGCAGTCGTAGTCGGCCACCACGGAGACGCCGTTGCCGGCGAGATACGCCTCCATGGTGAACAGCGAGTCCTCACCCGTCGGAAGGCTCTCGTCGAACGTGAGGCCGAGGCGGCACAGCATCTCCCGCCGGAACAGCTTCTGCGCGCTGAGCGCGTAGATGATGCGTGACGAGTACACATCGGCGCGCTCGACGGTCTCGTGGAACATCGAGCCGGGAACGCCGCGGCCCCGGCCGGCCATCCTGCCGAGCACCACGTCCGTCCCGGCACGGTCCGCCATGGCGACCATCCGCTCCAGCGCCTCGTCGCCGAGGAAGTCGTCGGCGTCGAGGAAGAAGACATAGCGGCCCCGCGCCAGGGAGAGACCGACGTTGCGCGGGCCGCTCGGCCCGCCGGAGTTGGCCTGCCGGACCAGCGTGGTGCGCACCTTGCTGCGAGCGGCGAACTCCTCCAGGTACTCGCCCGTGCCGTCCGTCGAACCGTCGTCGACCGCGACGATCTCGATGCGGTCGGCGCCCATGGTCTGCGACTCCACCGACTCCAGACAGCGGATCAGGTACGGCATGGCTTCATAGGCGCCGACGACAACCGTGACGTCGGGCACGAGACTGTCATTCATGGACATACAGACAACCCGAACCGGGCAAAGGTTGCGGTGAACGACCCTCCGGTCAAATGTGCATATTCGCGCCTGCGCACTCACCGGCCATGAGAACGACAGCGGCCCGGTGGCATCCGTCGAGGACGCCACCGGGCCGCTGCGGATGTGTCGCGTCAGCCGCCCACGGCTGTGTCGCCCACGGGCGAGTCGTCGAGCCCCGGCGCCTGCTCGGGTCCCGCCAGGCGCTGTTGCAGCGCCAGATTGCGTGCCTCCGCCTTGGCGGCCAGTGCCTGCACCGCCGCGTCGAACTGCTGCAGGGACGTCGGCTCGTCGGGGCCGAGCAGATACTCCTTGAGCTCCCGCCGGGCCTCGGCACGGGTGTCCGCCGCAGCGTCGGCGACGGCCGCGAGCAGCTCGTCGAGCTCCGTGGCGCTGTTGGAGAGGATCACGGCCGCGCGCACCGCGGTGTTCTGCCGCCGGAACTCCGCCTCTCCCAGGCCCGCCGAGTCGGTGACCGCGTACGGCTTGCCGCTCGCGATGTAATCGGAGACCACGCTGGAGATGTCGGAGACCATGCAGTCCGACTCGTTGAAGCAGTCGTACAGGCGCGGCTCGGGACCGGCGATGACGCGGTGCTCCCACCAGCCGAAGGACCGCCAGTACGCCGCGTTCCACTCGTCCTTGAGCTTCATGATCTCGGCCTCGCGCGCCGGGTCGGCCACCGAGTCGCGAGCCTCCTCCGCCTCGTCCCCGCCGGCCTTGGAGACGCCCGACAGTTCCGCGAGACGTGCTTCGATGCGTTCCAGCTCGACGCGCGCGGCGGCCTGGTCCTCGGTGTCCGCCGCCGCCTCCGCCGTCCACCGCGGGTCGATCGCCCGGGCTGCGGCCGCGGCCTCGACCAGCGCCCTGATCCGCGCGTCGACGGCCTTGGCCTCCGCGCTGCGGGTGCCGGTGAACGGATGCGGCTTGTAGATGAGCCGGATGGGCTGCTCCGCGTTCAGCAGCCGCTCCACGATGTTCTCGCCGGCCAGCAACAGGGAGGTGTTTCCGGGGTTGTCGTCCCAGCCCTCCCAGGTGGGGGCGTACAGAACCGTCGGGATCGGCTTCTGCGGCCCGCCCGTCCATCCCCGGATGGGGGCGAGCTGGGGGCGGCCCACCTCGACGATGTCCTCGCTGCGCACACCGACGTCGGCGAGGGCGTACCGGTCGCGGCCGGCCCGGCCGGCGGTCCACACCTCGTCGTAGACCTTGCTGTACGGGTTGACGCTGGCGAGCTTGTCGCTGTCGCCGTGGCCGATGAAGACGTGCTTCATGGTCGGTACGCGCAGCATGTGGATGTTCTTGCCGACGTTGGCGGCGTACAGCGCGACGCGGACCGTCGACAGGTCGAGGTTCATCAGGTGCACGCCGCCGGGCACGCAGATCACCGGGACGGACGTGGCGCCGAGCTGCGGCACGATGTTGCGCTCGCGCAGGACGATCAGGGGCCGGCCGTCGATCTTGGCCATCGTGTCGAGCCACATGTTGACCTGGTACGCCGACTCCCTTGAGCCGGAGAAGTAGAGCATCACCGTCGGCTTGTAGTCGCGCAGCCAGGCGTCCACGCCGGCCAGTACCTTGTCCGGCGGCGGCACGAGGCGGCCCGGCCGCAGGTGCGGGACGAGCAGCGCCAGGTACACGACCGCGAGGACGAGCGTGAGCCCGAGTCCGGCGTACGCGAAGACGGTGCGGTCGGTCCCGACGGCGAGCAGCACGCCGATGAACGAGAAGATGTCGAGGTGCAGCATCTTCTCCGCCGAGCGATCCAGCAGCGGGCGCGGCGGGGCGTCCGGGATGCGCACCCGGCTGAGATCGACGTTGCGCGTGACCACGGGCAGTTTGCGGCGCAGCCGGATCAGCGTGACCATCGCGCCGTGCGGCGCCTGGAGACCGTAGAAACCGAGAAGGCAGGCGACCGTCACATAGAAGACGGGCTGCTCCGCGAACCCCATCCGGGCCAGCAGCAGCACGAGGAGCAGTTGGCGCACCAGGAACCGGATCGACAGACCGGCCCGGACCTTGGCGAGCCGGTTGATCAGGTAGCTCGACCGCTGGTGCAGGAACTGGTCCGCCGCGTACGTCACGGCGGCGGCCGCTGCGAAGAACCAGATGCTGGGGATTATCGCCGCGAGCATGACGCAGGGGAATCCCAGCATCAGCAGGAGCGCGGCTGCCAGCTCCGATCCGCTGCCCACGCGTGCCATGCGAATGGCTTTGGTAATCACGGAAAAACCTGCTCCAAGGTGGTGCCGACGGTTTTCTGCGAAGGACGTTGAGCCCCGCTCAACAGACTAGGGCCCCTGCGGCGACCGCAGAGGCCCCAGCGCGTGAGCAATCAGCTGTGTTCCTCGTCCTCATGGCGGTCCAGGACGGACGCCAGGGCCTGCTCGAACCCGGTCGCCTCGGAGGCGTCACGGGTCGGGTCCTGCTGGCGCACGTCGATGACGTGTCCGGTCAGCTCGGACAGCAGCACGTCGAGCGAGGTACGGGCGACGGCCTCCGACGACAGCAGCGACCCGGCAGGCTCGACGCCGAACGCCTTGGTGCGCATCGGGGTCGCGGTGCGCTCGGGGTTCACGCAGTTCACCCGGATACCGTCGGCGGCCCACTCGTCCGACAGGGCCTGGGTGAGGTTCACCATGGCGGCCTTGGTGGACGAGTACAGGCTGTACTCGGCACGGCCGCGGGTGTAGCTGCTGGAGGTGTAGAGCAGCAACTGGCCCCGGGTCTCGGCGAGATACTTGTGCGAGGCGCGGGCGATATGGACCGGCGCCAGGTAGTTCACGTTCAGCGCTTCCTGGATGGCCGCGTTGTCCGTCTCCGCCAGCTTGCCGATGCGCAGCACGCCCGCGGTGTTGATCACGTAGTCGATGCGGCCGCTCTCGGCGTACGCCTTGGAGAGGGCTTCGTCGACGTGTTCGGGGTTCTCGACGTGCGTGCCGGTGGTGGAGCGGCCCAGGGCGTACACCTTGGCGCCGTAGGACTCGGCGAGCGAGGCGATGTCGGCGCCGATGCCGTACGAGCCGCCGAAGACGACGACCGTCCTGCCGGTGAGCTGCTCGCGGTAGGCCCGTTCGTCGGCGGGGGCGGGGAGGGCGGTCGAGGCGAGCTGGAAGAGCTTGTCGGCGATGAACACGTCGACCGGCTGAGTGACCTTCATGTTGTACTCGTCGCCCGCGACGACGTAGATGGGCACGTCCGGCAGATACCTCAGCACGACCGTGCAGTCGTCCGTCGCCTGGAAGTTGGGGTCACCGGCCGCGATCTCGTACGCCTTGCGGATCGTCGACAGCTTGAACGCCTGCGGGGTCTGCCCGCGGCGCAGCCGGGAGCGGTCCGGGACGTCGGTGATGAACTCGCCGTCCTCGCCGTGCGTCCGGGTCACGATGATCGTGTCCGCGGAGGGGATCGCCACGTCGACGGCCTGGTAGCGGTCCAGCGCGTCGACACAGTCCTTGATGACCCGCTCGGAGAGCAGCGGGCGGACCGCGTCGTGGAAGAGGACGTTGAGGTCCTCCCCCTCCGCGAGGTCCTCACCGAGGGCGGCGATGGCGCGCTCGGTGGTCTCGCTGCGGGTCGCGCCGCCCTCGAGGACCTTGGTGACCTTGGTCAGCCCGGCCTTCGCGACGATCTTCTCCACTTCCGCGACATAACCGGGTGCCATCATCACGACGACGTCATCGACGGAGTCGGCCTGCTCGAAAATCGCCAGCGTGTGTTCTATGACCGCCTTACCCGCGATCTTCACCAGCTGCTTGGGAATCGCGAGCCCCACCCGCTGACCGGTACCCCCGGCGAGCAGGACAGCTGTGGTTCGGGATCTGGCCATGTGGTGCACGGACAAGGGGACCAATCTTGCGGGGGCGGGGGACAAGGCCGATGCTGACATTCGTGCTCACCGTCCCGCAAGACGGCTGACACCTTGCGCACATTCGAATAAACCTGCTGTTCACCCTGGCGTTGCGGGCATGCGACACCGAACGGTGCCTCTGGATCAGGTGACTGACGCCACACGTTCGGATGGAGTGAAGTATCACAGAGCGGGAGAAGCGGCACTTACATATCCGCCACATTGAGCGCGAGGTCGTTCGACAGCGTGTAATAGACGTGCACGCGGATCTTCTTTCGTTGCCGTCCCAGCACACGCCGTGCCACCGCCCGCGGCAGGCCCGTCTGCCTGCGCTTCCCCAACACCGTGTCCGGGTATACGAAAACCCGCTGCTTCATCACCAGATCATCGAGCAGCCGGCCGATCCTCACCGGCTTCACAGCCGGGTCACAGCGAATGAAAAAGTCCCACACATCGTTTCCGCTGACCTGTGAGGCAGCCGGTACGGATGAGGAAAAACGGAACCGAAATCCGTCCTTGCCGACCTTTTTGCCGCGGAATTGGATCTCGTCCGCCCCTCCTCCCCGGCGGCGCAATACGAGCACGGGTGCCCGGGAGACCACGGCGGTGCCGAGCATGCTGCCCTCGATGGTCACCCGGGCACCGTCGATCCGGACGTCCCCCGCCTCTGCGTGGACCGGCCGGTGCCAGGCCCTCAGCGCGAGCACGCCACCCTTGGCCGTGTCCGCGTACGGAAGGAGATGGCGCACCCCTTCGCCGGGCGTCACGCGCTCGGCCGCGTCGAGGGCACCGCGCTGGTCGACGACGCGGGCCGCCAGCCGCTGCCCCGGTCCGGCCGCCGGCTCGAGGAAGACGTCCCACACCCCCTCCGGGAAGACCTCGTCGGCCGGGACCGTCACCGACCCCTTCTCGTCCAGGTCGAAGGTCCGCACCTGGGCACGCGACCCTGTACGCACGCACACCAGCCGGGCGCCGCTGTCGCAGCCCGCCGGCAGGGGCGCCACCGGACGCACATGAAGCGAACCGTCCGGGGCGACGGTGCAGTCGGCGAGCGGCGCGGTGGCGGGGACACGGGCGCGCTGCGCCACCTCGGCGGCGAGCTCCTCGAACAGGGTCTCGTACCGCTCGGCCACCGCCCCGGGGTCGAAGCGGCGCGCGTTGCGCACCGCGGCGGCCGCCATGCCGCGGCGCAGATCCTCGTCGTCGACGAGCCGCAGCAGCGCCCGGGCCATGGCACCGGCGTCGCCGACCGGGACGAGCAGCCCGTCGACACCGTCCTCGATGATCTCGCGCGGACCGTAGTCGCAGTCGGCACTCACCACCGGCACACCGCAGCGCATCGCCTCCACCAGGGTCATGCCGAACGACTCGTGCCGGGACGCGGAAGCGGCGACGGCCCCCTTGACCCACTCCGACTCGATCGGCGAGCAGGGGCCCATCAGATGGACCTCGTTGTAGAGGCCGAGCTTGTGGATCCTCGCCAGCAGCGCGTCCCGCTGGTCGCCGGACCCGTAGATGCGCAGGGTCCAGCCGGGCCGTACGGCGACGACCTGGGCGAACGCGTCGATCAGTACGTCGAACTGCTTCTCCGCCCCCAGCCGGCCGGCCGCCACGACCGTCCGGCCCGTGCCGTCGGAGGGGCGGACGGAGGGCTCGGGAACGCTGTTCGGGATGGACAGCACCCGCGTGCTGCGCAGCGGCATCTTGTCGCGCCACGCCTTCGCGTCTCCCTCGGAGACCGTGACGAAGGCGTCGATCGCGTCGAGATGCTCGTACATCTCCTCGCGCAGCGCCGCCTTGTGGTGGTTGTGCGTCATGTGCTCCTGGCCGATACGGACCGCGGAGGCGGGCGCGAACTGGGCGACATAGGCCACCAGCCCGGGCCGGGTGCCGATGACGACGTCCGCGTCGGAGACGGCGTAGTGGGCCTGGACCCGGTCGTCGATGAGCCGGTTGTACTCCTTGTACCGGGCCTCGGAGCGGGGGAAGGCACGGGACGGTTCGGCGAACAGCGGGTCCCGCCGGTCGTTGAAGGGATTCGCCGGCCGGATGTCGACCATGGGAACGACGGTGATCCGGGGGTCGATCGGGAACGCCGGCGGGTCCCGGTGCCGGAACACGGAAACGATCTCGACCTCGTGCCGGCCGGCCAGCTCCTCGGCCAGGTTCAGCGTCGTACGGATGGTCCCGCCGATGCCGTAGATGGTGTGAATGAGGAAGGAGATCTTCACCGTCGCTCCGTTCAGGTCCCGCTCCGGGACGGCCCACGGTATGTCCGGATGACGGCGTCGAGCCACAATTGCCCCCACTCGGGTGACGACCCGTCACCTCATGGGCGGTGGCGTGCGAGCAGGGCAGCCGGTCTCCGGAACGAAAGAGGCCCGGGCCGACGGCCGCGCGAGGCGGTCGTCGGCCCGGGCCCGAGAGATCTCGGCGGGACGCGGGAGGTTCCCCGGGGGCTCAGCGCTCCTGGCCGGGGTGCCGCAGGCGCCAGCCCTGCCACGCCGACTCGACCATCTGCCGGACGTCGTACCGGGCGCTCCAGCCCAGCTCCTTGCGGATGAGTTCGGCGGAGGCCACCACCCTGGCCGGGTCTCCGGGGCGACGGGCCGCGATCTCGGCCTCCGTGTCCGTGCGGCCGCTGACCTCGCGGATGAGGTCCACCATCTCGGCGACGGACACACCCTCGCCCCGTCCGATGTTCAGCACCAGTTCGGCGGAGGGGTCCTCGACCAGCCGGCGTGCGGCGGCCACATGCGCGGAGGCGATGTCCTCGACGTGGATGTAGTCCCGTACGCAGGTGCCGTCCGGGGTCGGGTAGTCGTCCCCGAAGATCAGCGGCGACCGGCCCTGGTCCAGTCGCTCGAAGACCATGGGCACGAGGTTGAAGATGCCGGGGTCACCGAGCTCGGCAGAAGCGGCACCGGCCACGTTGAAGTAGCGGAGCGAGGCGGTGGCCATGCCGTGCGCCCGGCCCGCGCCGCGCACCAGCCACTCGCCGGCGAGCTTGGTCTCACCGTAGGGACTCATCGGAGCGCATTCCGTCTGCTCCGTCACCAGGTCGACGTCGGGCATCCCGTAGACGGCGGCGGAAGAGGAGAAGAGGAAGCGGCGGACGCCCGCGTCCGCGGCTGCCTCCAGCAGGGTCTGGAGCCCCGTGACGTTCTCGCGGTAATAGAAGAGCGGACGCTCGACGGATTCCCCGACCTGCTTCTTCGCCGCCACGTGGACGATTCCCTCGACCGCGTGCTCCCGCAGGAGACGGTCGACCAGCTGCCGGTCCAGTACGGAACCGCGCTCCAGCGGCACACCGGCCGGAAGCCTCGCCGGGTCACCGGTGCTGAGGTCGTCGAGGACGACCACGCGCTCCCCGCCCTCGGTGAGGGCCTTCACCACGTGAGAACCGATGTAGCCGGCACCGCCTGTGATCATCCACGTCATTCAGCCAGTCTAGGAGACGGCACGAGCTGCCTCGGCAGGCCAGGGCGGCACCGCCGGCGCCGACCTCCCGGGTGACGACTGCTCCACCGCGATTTCGCCTGGTCGACCGGTCGTCCTTCTCGCAAGCGGCTCGGCGCCCGTCCGGCGGCTATGCCTCAGATCACGCCCCGCTCCGGTTGAACACGGAAGGGCGGACGGTGAAGACTCTGACACAATGTGTTGTTTTGCCCAGCCGGTCACGTCTCATGGCGATCGCCACCGGCGCCTCCGGGCGGTCCTCACGTGCCCCGCCCACGCGTAACGATCGTGGAACGACGAGCACCGCGGCCCCGGGGTCCACGGCAGGACCGGCCATGAACACGAGGTAGCTTTGGTGTGCCTAAAGGAAGACAAGTGGATCGAGGTGCCAGTGCCTGACGTCTCCGTGGTCGTCATCGCCTACAACGACGCTGAGCGTCTCCCGACGGCCGTTCGGTCGGTGTTGGACCAGACCCTGCAGAGCGTCGAAGTCGTGATCGTCGACGATTTCAGCAGTGACCGCACCTTCGAGGTCGCACAAGAGCTGGCGGCCGCCCACCCCGACAGGATCCGGGCGTACCAGCTGCCCGAGAACAGCGGCGCGGGCGGCGAACCCCGCAATGTCGGTATCGGGCATGCCCGTGGCCGATACGTCATGTTCCTCGACAGTGACGACGTCCTCGAGGTCAACGCCTGCCGCAACATGGTCTCGGCCGCCGACGAGACGCAGGCCGACATGGTCTCCGGGCTCTGCGTGCGTCTCCACAAGGACAGCCGCAACAAGAAGCGCGACGCCTGGTACGCCTGGCTCTACTCGACCACCCGCACGCTCAATTCGGTCACCGAGCTGCCGGACCTGTTCGTCTGGGACACCCTCTCCACGAACAAGTGCTACCGCCGCGACTTCCTCATCGACAACGAGCTCCGCTTCCCCAAGGGGATGTTCTACGAGGACCTGATGTTCATCGCCGAGGCCTACCTCGCCGCGAAGCGCATCACCCTGATCCCCAACCAGGTCTACTTCTGGCACGTCCACGAGCAGGCCGCGGTCAAGTCCGTGACCAACCGCCGCCACGAGATGACCAATTACTCCCACCGGCTGGAGGTCCACCGGCGCATCGACGCCCTGCTGGAGCAGCACGGGCTGGACGAGATCAAGCTCGCCAAGGACGTCAAGTTCCTGAAGCACGACCTCGTTCTGCACCTGCGCGACCTGCCCTTCCGCAACGAGTCGTACCGGGCGGAGTTCGCCGAGCTCTCACGGGAGTACCTCGCAAGCCTCAACCACGAGGCCTACGGGAAGGTCCTGCCGATCCAGGCGATATGCGCTCACCTGCTGCAGCAGGACGACTGGCAGAACCTGCTGCCGGCGGTCGACACCCTGATCCACCGTGACAAGGTCTCCTCGCCGCTCAAGGAGCTGGACGGCCGCATCTACTGGTGCGCCGAGCACCTCGAAGACGAGTTCTCCCGCAGCGTGCTGGACGTCACGGACCTGGGCTACCACCAGAAGTCGATCAACCAGCTCTACCTCCGCAACATCCTCACCGCCTTCTCCGAGGCCGACGGCACGGTCAACATGGCGGGCCGGATCACCAATCCGCTGGGAATGATCGGGCCTGACGCTGCGCTCAAGGGCGAGCTGGAGTTCAGGGCCAGGCGCCGCAGCCTGAAGTCGTTCTCCTTCCCCGTACGGGCGGTGCGCCACGAGGGCGAGACGATCGGCTGGGAGGCGGAGGCCGACATCAGCTCCCGGCTCAGGCCGCTCGGCATCATCGACACGGTGTGGGACGTGCGGCTGATCCTGAACGTGGACGGGGCCCGCACGACCACCCGGCTCACTGTCGGGGACACCGACCTGACCGGTGGGCAACTGCCGGTCCGCCCCCGCCTGACCCGACTGGTCGCCGACCACATCGAGGCGCATGCGACGGCGAAGGGGCACCTGGCGTTCCGGCTCGTCTCCGAGCGGCACGACAGCGAGCGGATCGAGGAGCTGATCCGCCGCGGTGTGCGGGGCAAGCCGGGCAAGCTGGCGAAGGCCGGCTACCGCAAGGCGAAGCAGCTACACAAGGACCTCACGTCCGACCAGAACAAGCTGCGGATCTACCACGAGGTGTACAGCCGCCTGCCGGTCAAGAAGCGCACCGTCGTCTTCGAGAGCCACCTGGGCAAGCAGTACAGCGACAGCCCGCGCGCCATCTACGAGGAGATGGTCCGGCAAGGACTGGACTTCGAGGCGATCTGGTCCTACTCCGGCAGCCCGAAGGACTTCCCCAAGGACGCCACCCTGGTGCGGCGCTGGTCGCTTCCATACCTCAAGGCCCTGGCGCGGGCGGAGTTCTGGGTGGACAACCAGAGCTACCCGCTCAAGCTCGCCAAGCGGCCCGAGACGACGTACATCCAGACCTGGCACGGCTCCGCGCTGAAGAAGATGGGCTTCGACCAGCCCGCGCAGAAGGCGCTGCCGCGTCGGGAGCAGGAGGCCCAGCAGCAGACGCTCAACCGTTTCGACCACTTCCTCGTGCGGTCGGAGCACGACGTCCGCACTCTGGCCAAGGCGTTCCGGCTTCAGGAGAAGACGCTGCTGCGGGTCGGATATCCCCGTAACGACGTCCTCGTGCGGGCACGCGACGCCGAGGCCGCGGCCGGCAGCCGCTCGCGTGGCCCGCTGGCGGAGCAGCTGGGCATTGCCGCCGACAAGACGGTCCTGCTGTACGCGCCCACTTTCCGCACGGCGGGCCGTGGTCGGCACAGCCGCTTCGAGCTGCCGTTCGACGTGGACCGTTTCGCGGAGGAGTTCGGCGACCGCTATGTACTGCTCGTGCGCGCGCACTACCTCAACCATGTAGTGCTGCCGCCCACGGTGCGCGGCAAGGTCATCGACGTGTCCGCCCACCACGACGTGACTCCGCTGATGGAGCTCGCCGACGCGCTGGTCACGGACTACTCCTCTGTGATGTTCGACTACGCGGTGCTCGACCGGCCGATGCTCTTCTTCACGTACGACTACGACGCCTACGTGCACGAGGGACGAGGTACTTACTTCGACCTGCTCGAACACGCGCCGGGCCCCGTCTTCCGTACCGAGGAGGAGTTCCACGACGCCGTCCGCTCCTTGGACGAGCAGAAGCCCAAGTACGCCGAGGCCCGCCGCCGGTTCGTCGCGGAGTTCGGTGAGTACGACCTGGGTACTGCCGCGCAGAGCATCGTCGATCAGTTCTTCGCCGACTGGAGCCGTTGATGACCAACCACACCACGGAACCGCGTGACATCTTCCTGGTGTCGAACAGCGTCGACGAACTGGGCGGCATCACCAGCTGGTCCCACCAGATCGCCCGTCTCTTCAGCGAGCGCGGCCACAACGTGCATGTCGTCGGCGTGACCCCCGCGCCCGACGGCCGCCGGGCCGATCTGGGGTCCGACCTGCCTTACCTCACGACGACGCTGTACGACGAGCACCCGCCCACGGTCAGGTCCGTGCGCGGCCTCAAGGGCAGGCTGAATCTCGTCGAGCGCCGGCGCCGCCACCTTCGCGACTCCGCGATGCGCACCCAGGCGGCCAAGCTCACCTCGATGTTCCGGGCCGCCCGGCCCGGAGCCGTCGTCATCGTCACCCAGGTCTGGGCCATGGAATGGGTCGCTCTCGCCGACACCGCCGGTCTGACCGTGATCGGCATGAGCCACGAGTCGTACGAGACGTGCCGCAGGTCGTCCCGGTTCCAGCGCGTCAAGCGGCTGTACAAGGACGTCGACCGGATGCTCACGCTCACCCGTGAGGATGCCGATCTCTGGATCCGCCAGCAGTTCGACAACATCGGATCCATGCCCAATCCGCTGCCCTTCTTCCCCGAGGTCCCTTCGGACCGCAGTGCGAAGACCGTGGTCAGCATCGGCCGTCTGCACGAGGAGAAGGGCGTCGACCTGCTGCTCGACGCCTGGGCCGAGGTCGCGCCGCTGCATCCGGACTGGACTCTGCGGATCTACGGTTCCGGCGAGGAAGAGGCAGCGCTGAAGAAGCAGAGCGCGCAGCTGGGGCTGAGTACCTCCGTCGAGTGGATGGGGCGCACCAGCGACGTCCCCGGTGCCCTGCGGGAGAGCTCCCTGTTCGCGCTGTCCTCCCGCGGCGAAGGCTTCCCTCTCGCGCTCATGGAGGCCATGGCAACGGCCGTGCCCTGTGTGGCCTTCGATGTCGCGCCGGGCGTGCGAGAGATCATCTCGGACGGAGAGGACGGTTTCCTCGCGCCCCCCGGCAACACCGCCGAGTTCGCCCGCAGGCTCGACATGCTGATCACCGACAAGGAACTGCGTGACCGGATGGGTGAGCGGGCCAGGCGGGAGATCCAGCGCTACTCCACCACCGAGATCGTGAGCCGCTGGGAAGACCTCTTCGCCTTCCTTCAGCGGTAGGGGTCGGCAGCACAAACGTGGGAGGGGCCACCGGCACGGCCGGTGGCCCCTCCTCGTTCGTCAGCAGGGTCTAACCACGCGACCTGGCCCGGGCGACCACAAGGGCACCGTGCATACCCAGCGCCATCCGGAAGGCGAGCGATCCGCTCGCATTGGCATGCGACTGCAACAGCAGCACGCCGTGCCGAATACTGGGCACCACCCTGCGCTGCATACGGTCGAGCGACCTCAGCGAGGTCACGAGGGATGAACCGTCGGCGAGGTGCACCCGGAGCCGGATGTCCCAGCTCTGTATCCCTCTCCTGCCCTGCCGGGGGACCGAGCGCGACAGGGAATCGGGACCTATGACGGCGCGGACCGACCAGGCCCCGTCCTCCTCGCGCAGCTCGGCGTCACGGGTGAGCGCGGGCTGCTCGGCGCCTCGGAGGAGGAACTCGATCTCGGCGGAGTGCGGCCGGGCGGCACTCAGCCGCCCGTACATGTCGTGCACCGTGATCAACAGATCGCGGGTCGAACTGCGCACCATGCGGGCCTCCGCCAGGACCGGCAGCTCGGCCACAGGCAGCGTCGCCACGCCGTCCAGCTCGGCCGACGGCAGGTCCTCCGCCCACACCGGCACGCCCCCGGCCACGGCGTAGGGGGGCAGCAGACGCGCCGGGTCACTGGCCAGCTGCCCGAGTCGCTCCACGTCACGTGGGGCTTCGGCAGCCTGGACCACACGGGCGATCCAGCGCGCCGGCGCCTGCGCGGCGGCGATCTCGCCTGCGTCGAAACCGGCCAGATACTCGCGGGTGGCGTCCCACCAGGCCGTGCGGTACTCGTTGCCCCGGCGGCGCAGCTCCCGTACGTACATCCGCAGGTCGTAGTCGAGGAACTTCACCCGGCAGGCCGCCGCGAGGGACTTGGCATCGGCCTTGCGGAACGTCTCCACGGCCGTGCGGTGGGCCTCGATCCGCGCCTGCCAGTTGCTCACCGCGTCGCGGTCGAGGGAGATCGACACCTGGGCGGCGTTGCGGCGTACGTGCCAGACGTAGACCGTGTCGGGTATCACGGCGATTCGGGGCCTGGCCGCCATCACACGCGCGGTGAAGACGAAGTCCTCGTAGACGAAGCGGCCGTCCGGAAAGCGGATCCCGTGCTCCTGGAGGAAGGCGCGGGAGTACAGCTTGTTGACGCAGAGGGTGTCGTGGAGCAGTTCCGGACGGTCCTCCGGGGACTCGACCGGACCGGCCTCCTCGTACAGCCCCGGCTGCCAGGTCACGTCCAGCCCCAGGGGCAGCTCACGCCTGACACAGTTGCCGACCGCGACCGGCGCCTGGTGACGCCCGGCAGCCGCCAGCAGCGCGCCGACAGCTCCCTCGGGCAGTACGTCGTCGCTGTCCAGGAACATCACGTACGGGGCAGTTGCGGCGGCCAGCCCGTCGTTGCGAGGGGTGCCGCATCCGCCGCTGTTCTCCGTGCGGTGGATCACTCGCAACCGCGGGTGGCGACGGGCGAGTTCATCGAGCACACGGGCGGTCCCGTCGTCGGACCTGTCATTGACGGCGATGACTTCGCTGACCTCGGGGCCCTGACCGAGCGCCGAGCCGATCGCCTCACCGACAAGGTCCGCGTCGTTGTACGCGATGACCACAACACAGACCCCCTCCGCGGCGGAGGGGGGATCAATGCGGTCGGGATCGCCGTGTCCAGTGGTCACCCGACGATTTTACGGGAACGGACCGAGGCCCTTTACCGCCCGGACCCCTGTGTGGCAACGGCTTCAGGACAATTTGCCGGCCATCACCCGGAACCGGCGAAGCCCCCGACCCTGCACGGCGGACGCGGCGCCGGCCGCGTCGAAGCAACGGAGGGATGCGTTGGCCCGCGTACAACTGTCGGGCGTTCCTGCACGTCACACCTTCAGCAAGCGCACCCGGCAAAGAGGTGCGGGGGAAAAGGGAACGCGGGAATGCCACGCAGAGCTGCTGTGCTGATAGCCGCCGTCTTGATGATGATCCTCGGCCTGGCCCCGACGGCGACGGCCAACGACGACGTTCCGGAGCTGGACGGTCTCTACCCACGTGACCGGATCGAGGTGCCGAAGTCCGACAAGGGACGTCCGCCACCCATCACTCCGGCCTTCATCAACACCCGGAAGTCGGCGGTGAGCGGTGTCCTCATGAAAATCAGCGTCCAATCGAGCTGGGAACGCCTTACCTTGCCCACCACGTTTTCGAACTGTTTCTACGACTCCGATCGGCGCAATGCCTACTGCGAGTTGGAGGGTACTGCCGAGGCGGGACGCTCGTACGAGACCGATGCTTCGTTCCGTGCTCTGATCAGCGATTGCTGCGAGGTGGACGGCATGTACAGCTACTGGTTCGCACCGCTCGACCGCCCGTGGTGGCACACAGAGGACTACCGCGACACATTTCAGCGGGGCTCGGGGCGCGCGCTCGGATTCAGACCGATCGCCGCCGACGATGATGATCGCGTCCAGCACCCGCAGGTCTACGCTCCTTGCTGCGTCAGTACGACCCCATCCTGCTCCGCGTCCGCATCGACAAATGGGTCCCAGGGGCGGAGGGCCGGGTCTCGATCACCGAGCCGGCGAACGACCCCGAGCCCGAGAACAACTCGCGGCCGGTCCGGCTGGAGGTCATCGGCTCCGACGGCAAGGTGCTCGAAGCCGAGTGGTACCAGGAGGACAGGGGCCGCCTCGTACTGCTCGGAGCCGCGGCCGCCGTGGCCCTGGCTCTCACCGTGGGCGTGTTCACGCTCGTCAGGCGCCGCCGAAAGGCGGCCACGAGTCACGAAGGGAACGCCCTCGATGCGTTCTGACCACCACGTCCTGCACGACGCTGATGCCTTGGAGCAGTGACACAGGGTGGCGTCCGGCCACCTGCCGCCGGCGATGCCACCGCCTGCGGCCGCTTCCGGCGGGCCGGGGCTCTCGCGCAGCCGCTTCCGATACGGGAGAGAGAACCCGGACGCCCGCCGAACCGGCCCGGATGTACGCGCGGTTCGCTGCCGAGCCGCACCACGGCATCCTCCGGGCCGTCGCCGGTCCGATCGCCGTGGTGCGTCACCGGAGCGCCGCTCCAGGGCCGGTTCGGGGTGACACGCGGGGCACGTCCTAGAAGGGGTCGAAGCCCTCGAACTCCTTCTGCGCCTCGTCCCGCTCGGCCTCACGGTCCCGCCGCCGCTGCGCGGCGGGACGGGGCGCCTCGAGGCGGTGGTCCTCGCCGCGGCGGCCGAGCATCTCCGCGCCCGCCATCATCGTCGGCTCCCAGTCGAAGACGACCGCGTTGTCCTCGGGGCCGATGGCCACGCCGTCACCGGCGCGGGCACCCGCCTTCATCAACTGGTCCTCGACACCGAGGCGGTTGAGGCGGTCGGCCAGGTAGCCGACGGCCTCGTCGTTGTTGAAGTCGGTCTGGCGCACCCAGCGTTCCGGCTTCTCGCCGCGGACCCGGAAGAGACCGTCCTCCTCCTGCCGGACGGTGAAGCCCGCGTCGTCGACCGCCTTCGGGCGGATCACGATCCGGGTCGCCTCCTCCACGGGCTTGGCGGCCCGCGCCTCCGCGATGATCTCGGCCAGCGCGAAGGACAGCTCCTTGAGGCCCTTGTGCGCCACCGCCGACACCTCGAACACGCGGTAGCCGCGCGCCTCGAGGTCCGGGCGGATCATGTCGGCGAGGTCCTGGCCGTCCGGGATGTCGACCTTGTTGAGGACGACGATCCGCGGCCGGTCGTCGAGGCCGCCGTACTGCCGCAGCTCCTCCTCGATGACGTCGAGGTCGGAGACCGGGTCACGGTCGGACTCCAGCGTCGCCGTGTCCAGGACGTGCACGAGCACCGAGCAGCGCTCGACGTGGCGCAGGAACTCCAGGCCCAGGCCACGGCCCTGGCTGGCGCCGGGGATCAGTCCGGGGACGTCCGCGACGGTGTACACGGTCGAACCCGCGGTCACGACACCCAGGTTCGGCACGAGGGTGGTGAAGGGGTAGTCCGCGATCTTCGGCTTGGCGGCGCTGAGCACGGAGATCAGCGACGACTTTCCGGCGCTCGGGTAGCCCACGAGCGCGACGTCGGCGACCGTCTTGAGCTCCAGGACGATGTCCCCGGTCTGACCGGGGACACCCAGCAGCGCGAAGCCGGGCGCCTTGCGGCGCGCGGACGCGAGAGCGGCGTTGCCGAGGCCGCCCCGGCCGCCCTCGGCGGCCACGAAGGTCGTGCCCTGGCCCACCAGGTCGGCGAGGACGTTGCCCTCCTTGTCGAGGACGACGGTGCCGTCGGGGACCGGCAGGACCAGGTCCTGGCCGTCCTTGCCGGAACGGTTGCCGCCCTCACCGGGCTTGCCGTTGGTGGCCTTGCGGTGCGGGCTGTGGTGGTAGTCGAGCAGCGTGGTGACGGACTGGTCGACGACCAGGATCACGTCCCCGCCACGGCCGCCGTTGCCGCCGTCCGGTCCGCCGAGGGGCTTGAACTTCTCCCGGTGTACGGAGGCGCAGCCGTGGCCTCCGTTACCCGCGGCGACGTGCAGCTCGACGCGGTCCACGAAGGTGGTCATGGATGTGCCTCCAGTAATGACGTGTGACGTACGTACGTAATGTCTGTCTCTCAACACACGAAAGGCGGACCCGCTTCCCGTACGGGAAGTGAGGTCCGCCCCTCGCGAAGGATTCCGGTCAGGCGACCGGAACGATGTTCACGACCTTGCGGCCACGGTGGGTACCGAACTCCACCGCGCCCGGCTGCAGCGCGAACAGCGTGTCGTCGCCGCCGCGGCCGACGCCGGCGCCGGGGTGGAAGTGGGTGCCGCGCTGGCGGACCAGGATCTCACCGGCGAGCACGACCTGACCGCCGAAGCGCTTCACGCCGAGCCGCTGGGCATTGGAGTCGCGACCGTTCCGGGTGGACGATGCGCCCTTCTTGTGTGCCATCTCTCCTCAGTCCCTTACTTCGCAGCCGTGGGGATGCCGGTGACCTTGATCGCCGTGTACTGCTGACGGTGACCCTGGCGGCGGCGGTAGCCGGTCTTGTTCTTGTAGCGAAGGATGTCGATCTTCGCGCCCTTGTGGTGGTCCACGACCTCGGCCGTGACCTTGATACCGGCCAGCACCCACGGGTCGCTGGTCACGGCGTCGCCGTCGACAACGAGCAGGGTCGAGAGCTCGACCGTGTCGCCAACATTGGCAGTGGAAATCTTGTCAACCTCAACGATGTCGCCGACAGCAACCTTGTGCTGGCGACCACCGCTGCGCACGATGGCGTACACGCGGATCTCTCTCTCGCTCGAACGAAACTCCTGATGCCAGCCGCTCGCACGGGCCTGGGGCCCATGACGGTCCGGAATGGACGAGCGGCCTCTCCCGGCGGGCCGGGAGGGAGGTGCTCAGGAGTGGACGTGTAAGGAAACACGCCGAGGGTCAAGGTTACGGGCCGCCGCTCGGAGGGTCAAACCGGCCCCCGCCTCCGACTCCCGGGCCCAACGGCAGCTCCCCACCTGGCTCCCGAGGTCCCTGCGGTCCCGCCGCCCGACGCGGGTGTGCGGAGCCCGCGCCGACGACGCACCGGCCGGGCCGTGCCGCGTGCCAGGGGGCGTTCCCGGACCCTGCGCGGTCCGTGCGGCGTACGCCGCACGGACGGCGGTGGGCCCCCTCCGCGCGGGAGAGGGCCCACCGCCGTACCGCGGGTGCCGTGCGACCGGCTACGCCTCCGTCGTGTCCGACGAGACGCCAGGAGCCGGCGTCTGCTCGGCGGCGACGGTCTTCTTCGAGGCCTTCTTCGCCGTCGTCTTCTTCGCAGCCGTCTTCTTGGCGGTGGTGGTCTTCTTGGCCGCCGCCTTCTTCGCCGTGGCCTTCTTGGCGGTCTTGCGGGCCGCCTTCTTGGCCGCCGGCGCCTCGGCTCCGGTCTCGTCCGGCTGAGCCGGCTCGGGCTCGGCAGCCGCCGTCTCGGCCACCGTCTCCGGCTCGGCCGCCTTGGGCTCCGCGGCGACCACGACGACCGCGGCCTCCTCGGCGCCCGACGGCGAACCCGCGGGAGCCGTGACCTTGCGGGTCACCCGGCGGCGGGCACGCGGCGGAGCCGCGGACGGCGCCTCTTCCACGACCGGGGCGGGAGCGGCCTGGACCGCCTCCGGCTCGGCCGGAGCCGGTGCGACCGGAACGGTCGTCTCCACCACGGTCGGCTCCGACGTCACGGGCGGGCCCGCCGGAGCGGACGCCTTCCGCGTGGCACGGCGCCGGGTACGGCCCGCGGGAGCCGCCTCCTCCACCGGCGCCACGGCCTGCGCGGGCTCCGCGGCGGCGGGCGCCGCCGGGGTCTCCGGCTCGGACACGGGCTCCGCGACAGGCTCGGCCGCCCTCGGCGCGCCGGCCGGGGCCGACACCTTGCGGGTCGCACGACGACGGCCACGGCCGCGCGTCGCCGCCGCTTCGGCCTCCGCCGCGCTGCTGTACAGCTCCTCGTCCGGTACGAACTCGGGCTCCGCGAGCGCCACGGGTGCCGCGGTCTCGGCGGCGACCTCCGCCTCCGTCTCGAGCTCGGCCTCGGTCTCGACCGCTTCCGGACGGCCCTCGATCTCCTGCGCGGCACCACGGCCGCGCTTCTTCGAGCGCTTCCCGCCACCGCCGCCGCCCACGGACGTCGGCTGCTCCATGTGCACGATCACGCCGCGGCCGTTGCAGTGGACGCAGGTCTCGGAGAACGACTCCAGCAGGCCCTGGCCGACCCGCTTACGGGTCATCTGGACCAGGCCCAGCGACGTCACCTCGGCCACCTGGTGCTTGGTCCTGTCACGGCCCAGGCACTCCAGGAGCCGCCGCATGACCAGGTCGCGGTTGGACTCGAGCACCATGTCGATGAAGTCGACGACGACGATGCCGCCCAGGTCGCGCAGCCGCAGCTGGCGCACGATCTCCTCGGCCGCCTCCAGGTTGTTCCTGGTGACGGTCTCCTCGAGGTTGCCGCCCTGACCGGTGAACTTCCCGGTGTTGACGTCGACCACGATCATGGCCTCGGTCTTGTCGATCACCAGCGAGCCGCCGCTCGGCAGCCAGACCTTGCGGTCCAGCGCCTTCATGAGCTGCTCGTCGATCCGGTGGACGGCGAAGACGTCGGTCTCGCTGGTCCAGCGCTGCAGCCGGTCGACCAGGTCCGGCGCCACGTGCGAGACGTAGCCGTGGATGGTGTCCCATGCCTCGTCGCCGCTGACGACGACCTTGGAGAAGTCCTCGTTGAAGATGTCGCGGACGACCCGGACGGTCATGTCCGGCTCGCCGTAGAGCAGCGTCGGCGCGTTGCCGCTCTTCGCCTTCTTCTGGATGTCCTCCCACTGCGCCTGGAGACGCTCGACGTCACGGCGCAGCTCGTCCTCGCTCGCGCCCTCGGCGGCGGTGCGCACAATCACGCCCGCGTCCTCGGGGACGATCTTCTTGAGGATCGTCTTCAGACGCGCGCGCTCGGTGTCGGGCAGCTTGCGGCTGATGCCGGTCATCGAGCCCTCGGGCACGTAGACCAGGTAACGGCCCGGCAGGGACACCTGGCTGGTGAGCCGGGCGCCCTTGTGGCCGATCGGGTCCTTGGTCACCTGGACGAGGACCGACTGGCCGGACTTGAGGGCGGCCTCGATACGGCGGGGGCCGCCCGACATGCCGAGGGACTCGAAGTTCACCTCGCCGGCGTACAGGACCGCGTTGCGGCCCTTGCCGATGTCGACGAAGGCGGCCTCCATGGACGGCAGCACGTTCTGGACCTTGCCCAGGTAGACGTTGCCGACGTAGCTGGTGGCCTGCTCCTTGTTGACGTAGTGCTCGACGAGCACGTTGTCCTCGAGGACGCCGATCTGGGTGCGCTCGCCGCTCTGGCGGACGACCATCACCCGCTCGACGGCCTCGCGGCGGGCCAGGAACTCCGCCTCGGTGATGATCGGCACCCGGCGACGGCCCTGCTCACGGCCCTCACGGCGGCGCTGCTTCTTCGCCTCGAGACGCGTCGAGCCCTTGATGGACTGGACCTCGTCGCTCGGCTCCTCCTTCTTGCGGGGCTCGCGGACCTTGACGACCGTGCGCTCCGGGTCGTCGGTGACCGCTTCGGCCTCCGCGGCACCGTCACCGCTGCGACGGCGACGACGGCGGCGGCGACGGCTGCTGCTCGTGCCGGCGGCGGAAGGAGTCTCCGTGTCGGTCTCGTCCTCCTCGTCGCCCTCTTCCTGGGCTTCCTCCGCCTCGGCGTCCGCGTCCTCGGCCCGCTCCTCCGCGGACTCGTCCGCGTCGGGGGCCTCGCCACGGCGACGGCGGCGGCCACCACGACGGCGGCGGCGCGACGGGCGGTCCTCGTACTCGTCCTGCTCCTCGGCCTCGGCCTCGGCCGCTTCCGCCTCCTCGGGCTCCGCCTCGTCCTCGGCCGGTACGGCCTCGGCGGCGACGGGCTCGGCGACGGGCGCCTCCGCGGGCTCCGCGGGCTCGCCACGACGGCGGCGGCGACGGCGGCCGGCCGGCTCGGCGGCCGCCGTCTCCGCCGCGGGCGTCACCGCGGTCTCCTCTTCCTCTTCCGGCTCGGGGCCGGTCGCCGCGGCGGCGGCCGCGGCTGCGGCGGTCTCCGGGGTCTGGAACATCGGCTCGGTGAAGACCGGGGCCCGGAAGGTCGGTACTGCCGGCCGCTGGGCACGGCGGCCCCGAGCGGGCTCTTCCTCGGCGGCCTGCTCCGCCGTGGCGGCAGGCTGCGAGGTGAACTGCGGCGACACCGCGCGGCGGCGCGAGCGGCCACGGGTGGCGGCCTTCTCGGCTGCCGCGACCTCCGCCTCACCGGCGGCGATCTGGGAGACGGCGCTCTCGGGCAGGCTCTCGCCGGCCTCCGTGATCTCCTCGCCGGCGGCCTGCGGCGCGCCCGCGGGGGCGGTCGCCTTACGGGTGGCACGGCGACGGCTGCGCGGCGCGGCCGCCTCTTCCTCGGCCGGCTCGCCCTCTTCCACGGTCCCGGTCCTCGGCGCGCCGGCGGGCGCGGACGCGCGGCGGCGGGTACGCCGGGGGGCGGGCGCTTCCTCGGCGGCCTCGACCGCGGCCTCCTGCTCCTCGGCCACGGTGGTCTCCTCCTCCTCGGCCTCGGTGACCGGGACGGCGGACTCGGCCGGCGCCTCGACGGCCTTCGGCGCGCCGGCGGGCGCGGAGGCACGGCGGCGGGTGCGCCGGGGAGCGACGGACTCCGCCTCGGCGGCCGGCGCCTCCTCTGCGGCGGGCTCCGGCTGCGCGGTCCCGACGGTCAGCGGCTCGGCGGCCTGCGGGGCGCCGGCGGGCGCGGTGGCCTTACGGGTGGCACGGCGACGGGCTCGCGGCGCGGGCTCCGTGGTCTCCTGCGCGGTCTGCTCGGCCGCCTCCGCCGGAGCCGCCTGCGCGGCGCTGCCGGCCTCGGCGGTCGGTGCCGCTTCGACGGCGGCCGGCGCACCGGCCGGAGCGGAGGCGCGGCGGCGGGTGCGGCGCGGCGCGGGGGCCTCGTCGGCGACCGGCTCCGCGGCTTCCACGGTGACCTCGGGCTCCACGGCCTCGGCGGCCTGCGGCGAACCGGCGGGCGCGGTCGCCTTGCGCGTGGCACGGCGGCGCGCGGGCCGCGTGGCGGCGGCGTCCTCGGCGGACCCGCCGGCGACGGCCGTCTCCGGCTCGGTGACCTCTGCGGCCTGCGGGGCGCCGGCGGGCGCGGTGGCCTTACGGGTGGCACGGCGACGGGCTCGCGGCGCGGCTTCCTCGGCCTCGCCACTCGCGGCGGCCTCGGCCTCCGCGGGCTCCGCGGTCTGCGGCGAACCGGCCGGGGCCGTCGCCTTGCGGGTGGCACGGCGGCGCGCCCGCGGTTCGTCGGTCACGGCCTTGGCGACCTGTGCGGCCTCTGCGGCACCGGCGTCGGCGGGCGTCTCTTCACCGGCTTCGCCGGATGCCTCCACCACGGCGCCCACTGCGGCCACGGCCGGGACGACGGCCTCGGCGGCCTGCGCCTGTGCGGCGGCGGACTCCCCCGTCTTCGGGGCTCCCGCGGGACGCGACGCGGCGCGGCGCCTGCGGCGCGGCGGCAGCGTGTCGCTGGGGCTGTTGTTGTCTTCGTTCTCGTTGTTTCCGGCGGTGCCGGTTTCGTTCGACTCGAGCATGCGGGCGGTTCTCCCGTCACGCTCCCGGGCGCCGCGCCTGTATCCGGTCCGGCCGCGGCCCGCGTGATGTGCGCGGTGCCGCCGTCCGGGGCGCGGGCGCCGCACGGGAGCTGATGTCTGGCTCGCCGGTTCCGTACGCGATGTACGTACGGCCTGGCGAAAGTCTTGTGTGTCAGCGCGCGGCCCGACCCAGGTGGCTCCCGAGTGCAAGAGCCGCGCTACGACGACCGTCCTTACGCGGCGGGACCTTCCGGCGCCGTCGCAGAGGCGGTCCCGGCGGCCATGGGTGGAGCGGCCGGAGCTGCCTCGCGGTCGGGCGCGAGCGGGTCGGTCACCGTGCCGGACTCCTCGTCGAAGAGCCCCTGCGCCAGCCTGGTCACCGCTGCGGGGACCGGCGGCGCCAGGTCGGCCACAGCTCGGAGACCGGACAGGACGTCGTCGGGTCGCACGGCAGGTGTCACGTGCCGAACAACCAGGCGCAGTATCGCACAGGGCGTGTCCCCGGTCCTATCGGACGCCTCGAGTGCCGCGACGGCGCCTCGGGCGTCGAAGGTGCGCATGCCGCTCTTCGTCTTCCGCCGGACCTCGACGGTCTCTGCGGCGAGGAAGGCGGCCACGGCGCTTTCCGCGTCCCGGGGCTCGACTCCGTCCAGGCGCAGCTCCCACACGGAGGCGGTGAGCCGGTCCGCGAGGCCCGAGGTGCGGGCCTCGACGGCGTCGATGATGTCCAGCCCGTCCGGCAGCGACTCGTCCAGCAGCTCGCGCAGCTTGTCCGGGTCGCGGTGGTCGGTGAGGGCGATCTCCAGGAACTCGGCCTCGCTGCCCGTGCCGGTGGGTGCGGCATTGGCGTACGACACCTTCGGGTGCGGGGTGAAGCCGGCCGAGTACGCCATGGGCACCTCGGCACGCCGCAGTGCCCGCTCGAACGCACGCTGGAAGTCACGGTGGCTGGTGAACCGGAGGCGGCCGCGCTTGGTGTAGCGCAGTCGGATGCGCTGCACCGCAGGTGCGGGCGGCGGGCCTTCGGGCTGTCGCTTGCCCAGTGGTTCTTCTCCTCGGTGTGGAGCGGGCGCGGGTGGCGCGCCGCCCTCAAGGTGCGGGGTGCTCCCCGGGGGCCGACCGGTTCACCCCTGCTTGTGCAGGGAGATCTCGGGTTCGGCCGCCACGCCGGGAACAGTCTGTGTTTGTTGTCTGCCACCCAGGTTACGCGCCTGACCCGCCGTACCCACCACGGACCGCGGCTCGCGGGGGGTGCCGATCAAAGCACGCCAGGCGTCGCGCCGTGCCTGACGTACGGTTTCGCGCGCCGACGCGAGCGCCGCCCCGGTCGCACGGCCCGCATGCACGGCGGCCCTTGCTGCCGGGCGCCACACGGCATCGCGCACGAAGTGTCCGACGGGCGTGCACACGCCGCGGTAGAACCAGCTCGCAGGGCGGCCGACGAGGTTCCACGCGAGCCACTTCAGTGCGCGGCCGACCGCACGCGAGACGTAGCCGGCGATCCGCCAGGCCACGGCGACCGCCGCCGCGATCTCACGGCCGACGGGGGCGAGGACGTACCGGTACAGCCACACAACGGGGAGGACGAGCAGCGTCCGCACCAGCCATGCGAAGCCCCGGCCGAGGGCGCGCAGGAGCCAGGCGATGCCGTGGCCGAGCGGGGTCAGCAGCTGCCGGTACACCCACACCACGGGCACCACCAGCCCGTACGTCACCACCGGCACGACCACGTACCGCCACAGCGCCACCCACGGCCAGTAGAACAACGCCTTGCCGAGCCAGGTCACCACGGCCGCGATCCCGCGGCCGAGCGGGGTGAGGAGCGTGCGGTTCATCCACCGCGCCGGGGCGAGGAGCAGGTGCTCCACGAGCCAGGCGATGCCGTGGCCGAGCGGGGTCAGCAGCTGGCGGTACACCCACACCACGGGCACCACCAGCCCGTACGTCACCACCGGCACGACCACGTACCGCCACAGCGCCACCCACGGCCAGTAGAACAACGCCTTGAGGATGACGGTGGCCACCCACCCCAGGGCGCGCGCCACGGGGGTGATCACCTTCTCGAAGATCCAGGACAGCGCCCGCCCGAGCGGCCTCAGCAGCACCCGCTCGACGGCCCGGCCGCAGAGCACGAGGACGTCCCACACCATGCGCACCGGGACGACGACGAGCACCACGACGACACGCACCGGTATCCGCACGACCTGGGCGAGGCAGCCGTCGCCCGGCTCGTAGTCCTTCGGCGCCTGGTGGGCGCCGTGGCGCGGCGGCGCGGTGGTGTGCGGCGGCTTTTCCAAGTCCATGTCAGAGATGACGCATCACGGGCCCGTTCGGATCCAGTACCTGCGCTTTTCCCCCCGCCGGTCCTCGAACAGGCCGCCGTTCGCATCGATGACCTCGCGCGAACCGACGTTGTCGTGGGCGCAGGTGAGCAGCCCGGCATCGAGTCCGAGCCGCCGTTCCCGGGCCAGGGACCCGCCCAGCATCGCGGTGGCGTGCCCCTGCCGTCGGGGCCGCAGGGAGCAGCGAGGCGTGGACCCGCACCCGCGGGGCGATGAGCTGCGGCATCGCCCCACTGTCGTGAAAAGGAAGAAGGCCCGGCCACGGGTTTCCCCGCGGCCGGGCCGTCCCCCGAGCTGTGTTACTTGACGACGGTCAGCGGGAGCAGCTTCTTGCCCGTCGGACCGATCTGGATGTGCGTGTCCATCTGCGGGCACACTCCGCAGTCGAAGCACGGCGTCCAGCGGCAGTCCTCGACCTCGGTCTCGTCGAGGGCGTCCTGCCAGTCCTCCCAGAGCCAGTCCTTGTCGAGACCGGAGTCGAGGTGGTCCCAGGGCAGGACCTCCTCGTACGTGCGCTCACGGGTGGTGTACCAGTCGACGTCGACGCCGAAGTCGGGCAGCGTCTTCTCGGCGCACGCCATCCAGCGGTCGTACGAGAAGTGCTCGCGCCAGCCGTCGAAGCGGCCGCCGTCCTCGTACACGGCGCGGATGACCGCGCCGACACGGCGGTCACCGCGCGAGAGCAGGCCCTCGACGATGCCGGGCTTGCCGTCGTGGTAGCGGAAGCCGATCGAGCGGCCGTACTTCTTGTCGCCGCGGATCTTGTCGCGGAGCTTCTCCAGACGCGCGTCGGTCTCCTCCGCGCTCAGCTGCGGCGCCCACTGGAACGGCGTGTGCGGCTTGGGCACGAATCCGCCGATGGACACCGTGCAGCGGATGTCGTTCTGCCCGGAGACCTTGCGGCCCTCGGCGATGACCTTGACCGCCATGTCGCCGATCTGGAGCACGTCCTCGTCGGTCTCCGTCGGCAGACCGCACATGAAGTACAGCTTCACCTGACGCCAGCCGTTGCCGTACGCGGTGGAGACCGTACGGATCAGGTCCTCCTCCGAGACCATCTTGTTGATGACCTTGCGCATGCGCTCGGAGCCGCCCTCGGGGGCGAAGGTCAGACCGGACCTGCGGCCGTTCCTGGTCAGCTCGTTGGCGAGGTCGACGTTGAACGCGTCGACGCGGGTCGACGGCAGCGAGAGGCCGATCTTGTCCTCTTCGTACCGGTCCGCGAGGCCCTTGGCGATGTCGCCGATCTCGCTGTGGTCCGCGGAGGACAGCGACAGCAGGCCGACCTCTTCGAAGCCGGTCGCCTTGAGACCCTTCTCGACCATGTCGCCGATGCCGGTGATGCTTCGCTCCCGCACGGGGCGCGTGATCATGCCGGCCTGGCAGAAGCGGCAGCCGCGGGTGCAGCCGCGGAAGATCTCGACGGACATCCGCTCGTGGACGGTCTCGGCGAGCGGGACCAGCGGCTGCTTCGGGTAGGGCCACTCGTCGAGGTCCATGACGGTGTGCTTGGACACCCGCCACGGCACACCCGACCTGTTGGGGACCACACGGCCGATGCGGGCGTCCGGCAGGTACTCGACGTCGTAGAAGCGCGGCACGTACACGTTGCCGGTCTTCGCGAGACGGAACAGGACCTCCTCGCGCCCGCCCGGGCGGCCCTCGGCCTTCCAGGCGCGGATGATCTCCGTCATGTCGAGGACGGCCTGCTCGCCGTCGCCGATGACCGCGCAGTCGATGAAGTCCGCGATCGGCTCGGGGTTGAACGCCGCGTGCCCGCCGGCCAGCACGATCGGGTGGTCGACCGTGCGGTCCTTGGACTCCAGCGGGATGCCCGCGAGGTCCAGGGCCGTGAGCATGTTGGTGTAACCGAGCTCCGTGGAGAAGCTCAGCCCGAAGACGTCGAACGCGCCGACGGGCCGGTGACTGTCCACCGTGAACTGCGGGACCTTGTGCTCACGCATCAGCTCCTCGAGGTCCGGCCAGACGCTGTACGTGCGCTCGGCCAGCACGCCCTCGCGCTCGTTCAGCACCTCGTAGAGGATCATGACGCCCTGGTTGGGCAGACCGACCTCGTAGGCGTCCGGGTACATGAGCGCCCAGCGGACGTCGCAGGACTCCCAGGGCTTGACGGTGGAGTTCAGCTCACCGCCGACGTACTGGATGGGCTTCTGCACATGCGGGAGCAGCGCTTCGAGCTGTGGGAAGACCGACTCGGCAGACATGGAAACCTTCGTGGGCTGGCAAGGGGGCGACTCTCAAGCGTACCCGCACGCTCAGCGGCCGAGCGCCGCCCGGATCCGGGGGGCCGACGCCTCCTCCCACACCCCGGGCAGCTCGGCCTCCCGCGCCTCGGCGCGGGCCTCCTCCCGGCCGTACAGCAGTCCCCAGACGAAGGCTGTCTCCCCTGCCGCGTGCGCCCGGACCGCGAGCTCGCGCAGCGCCTCCCGCGCGACGACGCTGTCCTGGTGGTCGCCGAGCACGGTCTGCACGGCCTTCATGCGCTTCCCGAACCGCTTCGCGGGCTTCCCGAGCGCGGGCCTCGCGACCTCGGCCGCGTACCGCGCGCGTTTGGCCGCCTTGCGTGCGTCGTGCATGGCGTGGTCCCGCTCCTCCCCCTCCGGCAGCGACAGGGCCCTGTCCATACGGGCGGCCAGCCGGTCGTACTCCTTCAGTACGGCCTTGGGGAGTACGTCCTCCGGCGCTCCCGCGGCCGCCTTCAGCAGCGGCGGGCGGGCGCACAGCGCGTCCAGCGCGTCGAGCAGGGCGAGATAGCGGTCGCTGTCGAGCGCGGCGGTCACCGTCTTCCGCGCGTCGGCGGCGCCGGCCACGGCCCACGCGGCCAGCCGTGCGTCCACCGGGCCGAGGAGCAGCGTCACGGGCACGTCGTCGACCCGCTCGGCCAGCCGCTCCGCGAGCACCTCCTGGTCACGGGCGACGCCCAGCTCCCCGGCGAGCCACTTGAGCTCGTCGATCAGGGGCCCTGTGACATCGCGGTCGACGACTTTCCGGTAGCTCCTCAGGGCGCTGCGCAGCCGCCGGGTGGCGACCCGCATCTGATGCACGGCGTCCGGCAGGTCGCGGCGCACCCCGGGGTCGTGGGCGACGACCGCGGCGACCTCCTTCTCCAGATAGGCGAGAACGTGATCGCCCGCCGTCCGTGCTTTTCCCCGCCCCTGACGCTCTGCCGGACCCGCCCCGGTCTCCGTCAGCGCCCTGGCCAGCTTGGACGGCGCGACGGCCGTACGGACGCCGGCTTTCCTGAGCTTCTTGTCCACGGCGTCCAGGAACGCGGGGTCTCCGCCGTCGGCGAGCTCCACCTCGATCTCGTCCCACTGAGCCGTCCCCTCGCCCCCGTGGAGCCGCTCCGCGACGACGGCGTCGCGGCTGAGCTCGGCGAGGAGGGCGCCGTCGGCGTCCACGAGGTGCTGTACGTCCCGCGAGGACAGCAGCCGCACCACGGGGACGAGCTCCCCGCCCCGCGCGTACGCCCGCACGAGGCCGGCCAGCTCGTCGGGCACCCCGCCGGAGAGGGGCGCGGCGATCTCGTCCCGTACTCCGGGCGCGACGGGCAGCTTGAGATGCCACCCCGCGTCGGCGCCTCCGGTTCTGCGCCGCAGGGTGACGAACGAGGCGGCCAGCCTCAGATCGGCGGTGTCGTAGTAGACGGCATCCAGCTCGGCCACGCCCTTCCCCACGACGCCGGCCACACGGGCCACTTCCGTCAGGTCGGGCAACAGGGTGTCGGGGGTGGCTTCGTACTTCCGCTCGATCTCGCGCTTGGTGTCCGCCATGCCATCGAATCTAGTCGCGCGACCGCCGGTCGGGCAGGCCCACGCGCCTTTCCGCGACCCGGGGCTCGACCCCCGGACCCCCTGCCCCGGACCGGGGCCGCCCCTCCCCCGGAGGGGATCTGATGCCCCGCACCCGTGCGCGGGCCGCCGCCGCTGCGCGGCCCCTCCCCCCCGGCCCCTTCCCGAACCGGGGGCCAGCCCCGGACCCCATGGGCCTGACGCCCCGGCGCCCCTCCCCCGAGGGGGCTTGTGTGGGTCTGCCGCCCCGGCGCCCTCGAACAGCCCATGCGGCGTCCATACCGCTGCGCGGGAGCCTTTCCCCACCCCGCCCCTTCCCCGAAACCGGGGCAAGCCCCGGACCCCGTGGGGGCTGGCGCCCCAGTCCTCTGCCAGGGAGGGGGAAAAGGTTTTGTTGGGCTGCCGCCCCCCACACCCCCGAGCGGCAGCTTCGCGCCGCGCTACGGCCCCTGCCGCCCGCCGACGCACCGGGCACCGGCCCGGCCCGGGGCCCGCACCACTCGAAGCCCGACCCGACCCGAGCTGCCGCCGCCCGGCCGCCCACCGACGGACCGGACACCGGCCCGGCCCAGGGGCCCGAACCACTCGCCGCCCGACCCGACCGGAGCTGCCGCCCGAGGCGGGACCGCAGCCCCCGCACCGAGCCGCCCCGCCCAGAGGCCTGACCACCATCCCGCATGGAGCGACCACCGGCCGGTACGGGCGGCACCGGACGTGAGGGGGGCGGGGTCGGAGGAGGGGGGTGTCCGGAAGTAAAGCGTCGCAACTAGCGCGAAGCGCGGTGAGGACAGCCATTCCGGACACTCCCCTCCGGAGGCCCCGACACCCGCACCACCCACCCGCGCAGCCACGCCCCGCACGGGGCAACGCACCGCACCGGGGCCACGCCCCGCAGGGCGACGCGCAACGAAGCCGGGCCACACCCGCAAGGGCGGCACCCACCACCCGAACGCCCCGCCCCGCAAGGGGCAACGCAACGAGACCAGGCCCTCCCGCAGGACGACGCGCAACGAAGTCGGGCCACGCCCGAACGCACCACCCACCCGGCCGACGGCGACGCCCCGCAGGGGCGACACGGCCCCGTACCGGCCACCCCCGCCGGGCCGGGGCGCACCCTGACAAAGCTTGGCCCGGCCGCACCGAGCCGGCCCCGGACGGCCCGCAGGGACCCGGGGGCGCCGCGCCCCCGGGTCGGGTGTGCCGCCCGCTCAAGGGCTACGCGCTTATGGGGCGTTGCACCCTGATCGACTGCAGCAGCCCGATCGCGATCCACACCGCGAACATCGACGTGCCTCCGTACGACACGAACGGCAGCGGCAGGCCGGCGACCGGCATGATGCCCATCGCCATGCCGATGTTCTCGAAGGACTGGAAGGCGAACCAGGCGATTATCCCGGCGGCCACGATCGTCCCGTAGAGCTCGGTCGTCTCGCGGGCGATCCGGCAGGCGCGCCACAGCACGATGCCGAGCAGCACGAGGATCAGTCCGGCGCCGAGGAAGCCGAGTTCCTCGCCGGCGACGGTGAAGATGAAGTCGGTCTGCTGTTCGGGCACGAACTGGCCGCTGGTCTGGTGGCCGTTGAAGAGTCCTTCGCCGTACAGCCCGCCGGAACCGATCGCGATGCGCGCCTGGTTGGTGTTGTAGCCGACGCCGGCCGGGTCGAGCTCGGGGTTGGCGAAGGCGGCGAAGCGGTTGATCTGGTATTCGTCGAGCAGTCCGAGCGCCGTGACGGCGATCGCGCCTGCCGCTCCGGCGCCGATGAGGCCGAAGACCCAGCGGTTGGACGCGCCGGAGGCGAGCAGCACGCCGAGGACGATGACGACCATGACCATGACCGAGCCTAGGTCGGGCATCAGCATGACGATGATCATCGGCAGGACTGCGAGTCCGAGCGACTTGGCGACGGTGCGGTGGTCGGGGTGCACCTGGTCCCCGGCGTCGACGCGGGCCGCGAGCATCATCGCCATCCCGAGGATGATCGTGATCTTCACGAACTCGGAGGGCTGGAGGGAGAAGCCGCCGCCGAGCTGGATCCAGGCGTGCGCGCCGTTGATGGTGGCGCCCAGTGGGGTGAGGACGAGCAGCACGAGCACGACGGAGAGCCCGTAGAGGAACGGGACGGCGCCGCGCAGGGTGCGGTGGCCGAGCCAGATGGTGCCGACCATCAGTACGAAGCCGATGCCGGTGTTGAGCAGGTGCCGGACGAGGAAGTAGTACGGGTCGCCCTGGTTGAGTTCGGTGCGCCCACGCGTGGCGGACCACACGAGGAGCGCGCCGACCAGCGAGAGCGTGATCGCGGAGAGCAGCATCGGCCAGTCGAGCCTGCGCACCACGGAGTCACGGGCGGTGAGCCTGGTCCAGACCCCGCCGCGCTCCGGGCCGTATCCCGGGACGGAGAAGCCGCCTGCGCCTGTCATGTCTCAGTCCCTCCGCGATGCGGGTGTTCCCGCGAGCACTGGTTGGGCGTCCTGCGGCTTCGGAGGAACGTAGGGCTTGACCTCGGGGGCGTCGATCGAGCCGTCCGGGGAGATCTTGGGCAGGGTCTGCTGCGGCTTGGGCAGCAGGGCCCGCTTGAGGTCCTGGTTGCCTTCCTTGTCCAGGCCGTACATCGCGTCGTAGATGTTGCGTACGGCGGGACCGGAAGCGCCGGAGCCCGTACCACCCTGGGAGATCGTCATGACGATCGTGTAGTCGTCGGTGTAGGTGGCGAACCACGAGGTGGTCTGCTTGCCGTAGACCTGCGCGGTGCCGGTCTTGGCCCTCATCGGGATCTTGTCCTGGGGCCAGCCGCCGAACCTCCAGGCGGCGGTGCCGCCGGGCTCGACGACGGAGCGCAGGCCCTTGTCGAGGTCCTTGATGGTTTCGGCGTTCACCGGCAGCTTGCCGTGGGACTTGGGCTTGATCTCTTCGATCTTCTTGCCGTCGGGGCTGATGACGGCCTTGCCGACGGTGGGGTTGTAGAGGGTCCCGCCGTTGCTGATGGCGGCGTAGGCGGTGGCCAACTGGACGGGGGTGATGAGTACGTCGCCCTGGCCGATGGCGAAGTTGATGCTGTCGAAGGCCTTCAGCTGGTTGCCTTCGAGGCAGCTCTCATAGGCGATCTGCTCGACGTAGGAGCCGCCCTTCTTGCCCTGCTTGCACCAGGAGTCCTTGTTGGCCGCCCAGAAGGCCTGCTTCCAGTGGCGGTCGGGGATGCGGCCCTTGACCTCGTTCGGGAGGTCGATGCCGGTCTCGGACCCGAATCCGAAGTCATGGGCGGTCCGGTAGAACCAGTCGTGGGCGCCCTTCTTGGGCTTGAGGCCGCCGTCGCGCTGCCATTCCTGGTGGCCGAGCCGGTAGAAGACGGTGTTGCAGGAGTACTTGAGGGCGTCTCCGAGGGTGATGGGACCGTGTCCCTGGGACTCGAAGTTGGCGAAGCTGCGGTTGCCCATGCTGTAGGAGCTGCTGCAGTTGTAGAGGTCGTCGAAGGCGTAGCCGGCCCGCACGGCCGCGCTCGCCGAGACCACCTTGAAGACGGAGCCGGCGGGTGCCTGGCCCTGGGTGGCCCGGTTGAGCAGCGGGTAGTTCGAGTTCTTGCCGGTGAGCTTGGCGTAGTCCTTGGCGGAGATGCCGCCGACCCAGGCGTTGGGGTCGTAGTCGGGCTGGGAGGCCATGGCGACGACCCGTCCGGTCTTGGCCTCCATGACCACGACGGCGCCCGCGTCGGCCTCGTACGGGCGGCCGGTGATCTTGTCGGTCTCTCCCCGGACGGTCTTCATAGCCTGGTGTAGTTCGTACTCGGCGACGGCCTGGACGCGGGCGTCGATGCTGGTGACGAGGTGGGAGCCGGGCACGCCCGGGTCCGCCTCGGCCTCGCCCATGACCCGGCCGAGCTTGTCGACCTCGTACGACGTGACGCCGGCCTTGCCGCGCAGTTCCTTGTCGTAGGTGCGCTCGAGGCCGGATCGGCCGACCTGGTCGGAGCGCAGGTAGGGCGAGTCGCTGTCCTTGGCCTTCTGGATCTCCTCGTCGGTGACGGGCGACAGATAGCCGAGCACCTGCGCGGTCCGGGCCTTGGCGGGGGCCGTGTAGCGGCGTACGGCGGTGGGCTCGGCGGTGATGCCGGGGAAGTCCTCGGAGCGTTCGCGGATCTGCAGCGCCTGCTGGGTGGTGGCTTCGTCGGTGACCGGGATCGGCTGGTACGGGGAGCCGTTCCAGCAGGGCTGCGGTGTCTTGGAGTCGCAGAGGCGGACCTTGTCCATGACCTCCTTCGGCTTCATGCCGAGGACGCCGGCGAGCCGGGTGAGGACGGCCTCGCCGTCGTCCTTCATCTTCAGCAGATCGGTGCGGGACGCGGAGACCACGAGCCGGGTCTCGTTGTCGGCGAGCGGTACACCGCGGGCGTCGAGGATCGAGCCGCGCACGGCGGGTGTGACGACCCGCTGGACGTGGTTGCCGCTGGCCTCGTCGGCGTATTCGTCGCCGTTGCGGATCTGGAGGTACCAGAGCCGGCCGCCGAGGGTGAGGAGAAGGGAGAAGACGAGTACCTGGATGATGACGAGACGGATCTGGACCCGGGGGGTCCGGCCGGTCTCCGGAATGTTGCTCACGCTGCTGCCCCCTCGATCACAGTCGCTTGACTCCCTTGATGCGTCCGGCCCGTGCGGCCCGGGTCTTCGCCGCCTTGAGCCGCAGTCCGCCGCGCTGGTCGCCGATGCGCAGTCCGGTGCCGGAGGCGAGCCAGCCCGCGGCCACGTCGGCGCCGCCGGCGCTCTGGCTCTCGGCGAGCGGATCGTTCTCGCTGCGTCTGGCGAGCCACATGATCAGCGGCACGGTGAACGGCGCGAGGAGCAGGTCGTACACCGCGGCGGTGAACAGCAGGCTGCCCAGGCCGACATGGCGGGCGGCGGTGTCGCCGACGAGGGCGCCGACGAGGGCGTACAGCAGCGTCGAACCGATCGCCGCCGCGACGACGACGGCCATCGGCCCGCTGGCGGACCGCAGTGGTTTGCCGTTCTCCGGGCGGACCAGTCCGGCGAGGTAGCCGATGACGCAGAGGACGAGCGCGTAGCGGCCGGCCGCGTGGTCGGCGGGCGGGGCGAGGTCCGCGAGCAGGCCGGCGCCGAAGCCGATGAACGCCCCGGCCATGTGGCCGTAGACCATGGCGAGTCCGAGGACGACGAGCAGTACGAGGTCGGGCACCGCTCCGGGCAGCTGGAGCCGCGCGAGGACGGAGACCTGGATGACGAGGGCGACCACGACCAGCGTCGTGGAGAGCAGCATCCGGTTGACACGCATGACGGATCAGCTCCTACTGGTCGTCGTTCTGGCCTGTGGCGTCACCGGATGCGCCGGGGTCGGGCCCGTCGCCCTGGACCTGGCCGTCGTCCTGGACCGGCGCCTCGCCCTCCGGCGGGGTCGCGCCGGGAGTGACGGTGACCGTGACGGTCGGCGTCGGCCTGGGGCCGGCGGGCTTCGGGGGCAGCACGGTGTCGCGGGGATCGGTCCGCGGCGCCTGGACGACGACGCCGACGATGTCGAGCCTGCTGAAGCCGACATAGGGGCGCACGTAGACGTTGCGGGTGAGGTCGCCCCGGGCGGGGTCCACCCGGATGATCTCGCCGACCGGCACGCCGGGCACGAACGGCTTGCTGCCCTGGGAGCCGAAGGTGACCAGCCGGTCGCCCTTCTTCACCTTGGACTTGCCGTTGAGGAGCTGGACCAGCAGCGGCCGGTCGCCCTGTCCGGTGGCGAAGCCGAGCTCGTCGGTCTTCTCCATCCGGGTGCCGACGGTGAAGTCCGGGTCGCTGGCGAGCAGCACGGTCGAGGTGCGCGGGCCGACGGTCGTGACCCGGCCGACGAGTCCCTCGCTGTTGATGACGGTCATGTCGCGCGTGATGCCGTCCTCGGAGCCGATGTCGATGGTCACCGTCCAGGAGAAGCCCTGGGCCGCTCCTATGGCGATGACCTCGGCGCCCTTGATGCCGTACTGGCCGGCGGCAGCCGTTCGGATCATGCCGTCGAGCTGGCGGAGCCGGCTGTTGTTGCGCTCGTCGCTGCCGAGCCGCTGCTTCAGCTCGGCGTTCTCCAACTGGAGCTGCCTGATGCGGTCGTGACGGTCACCGGACTCCCGGACCGCTCCGATCGCGTTGCCGATGGGATCGACGGCGGCCGCGACGCCGTTCTCCACGGGCCCGAAGACCGACGCCGCGGCCTGCCGTGCACCGTCGACCGGTGACTCCTCACCGCCGCGGATGTCCACCGTGATCAGAGCGAACGCGATGGCGATCAGCAATGCCAGGAGCAGCCGGCTCTCCTTTGTGTCCCTCACGTGCGGCGGCCGTGCCTTCCTCGTAGGAATGGTCGTGTCGGTAGAGCAACGATCCTTCCCCCGTGTCAGGGGCGGGGAGGACCCCATGTGGGGGCCTCACAGCCCCCGTACGGCGTATTGTCCGACCGTCTAACGACGCGGCTGGGCGTCCAGCACCTGCTGGAGCGCCTCGAACTCCTCGACGCACTTGCCGGACCCGAGCGCCACCGAGTCCAGGGGGTTCTCCGCGATGTGGATCGGCATGCCCGTCTCCCGGCGGAGCCGCTCGTCGAGGCCGCGCAGGAGGGCGCCGCCGCCGGTGAGGACGATGCCGCGGTCCATGACGTCGCCGGAGAGCTCGGGCGGGCACTTGTCGAGGGTGGTCTTCACGGCGTCGACGATCGCGTTGACCGGTTCCTCGATGGCCTTGCGGACCTCGGCGGCGGAGATGACGACGGTCTTGGGCAGACCGGAGACCAGGTCGCGGCCGCGGATCTCCGTGTGCTCCTCCGTCTCCATCTCGTACGCGGAACCGATGGTGATCTTGATGTTCTCCGCGGTCCGCTCACCGAGGAGGAGGGAGTACTCCTTCTTGATGTGCTGGATGATCGCGTTGTCGAGTTCGTCGCCGGCGACCCGGATGGACTGTGCCGTGACGATTCCTCCCAGCGAGATCACGGCGACCTCTGTGGTGCCACCACCGATGTCGACCACCATGTTGCCGGTGGCCTCATGGACCGGGAGGCCGGAGCCGATGGCCGCGGCCATGGGCTCCTCGATGATGTGCACCTGTCGGGCGCCCGCCTGGGTCGACGCCTCGATGACCGCGCGGCGCTCGACACCCGTGATACCGGAAGGCACACAGACGACGACGCGGGGCCGGGCGAGATAACGGCGCTTGTGGATCTTGAGGATGAAGTAGCGGAGCATCCGCTCGGTGATCTCGAAGTCGGCGATGACGCCGTCCTTCAGCGGCCGGACGGCAACAATGTTGCCCGGCGTCCGGCCGATCATCTTCTTCGCCTCGGCGCCGACCGCGAGAATGCCGCCCGTGTTGGTGTTGATGGCGACGACGGACGGCTCGTTGAGAACGATCCCCCGGCCTCTGACGTACACCAGCGTGTTGGCGGTCCCGAGGTCGACAGCCATGTCACGGCCGATGAACGACATGTTGTTCCCCATGAGGATGCGTCTGGCCTTCCCAAATCGAGCGTTGATGGCTTTTCAGGATGGCGAGGTGAGTGCTGTGGCGTGGAGGCTTACATCGTAGTGCCGCCTGCACGGACACCGCGCGGTGGTCCACCTCTTGTTTATGGTGACGATGCGTCGGAGCGATGCGTTCCCGCAATGCCCTTGCGTATGCCGAAGGGCGACCGAAATTCCATCGGTCGCCCCAGGACAACAGCGCTGTATGGCTGACGTGCTGTCAGAAAAGGCCTGGAAAGGGGCAGGCCTCAGCCTTCTTGGAAGAACAGTTTCAGTTCCCGGACGGCGGACTCCTCGGAGTCCGAGGCGTGGATCAGATTCTCCCGGACGATCGTGCCGAAGTCACCCCGAATGGACCCAGGAGCGGCGGCGATCGGGTCGGTCGGACCCGCCAGTTGGCGTACGCCGTCGATCACGCGCTCACCCTCGACGGCCATGACGACCACCGGGCCGGACAGCATGAACTCCACCAGCGGCTCGTAGAAGGGCCGGCCGACGTGCTCGGCGTAGTGCTGCTCCAGGGTGGACCGGTCGAGCGTGCGCAGCTCCAGCGCGGTGATCTTCCAGTCGGCCTTGCGTTCGATGCGGCCGATGACCTCGCCCACGAGTCCGCGACGGACGGCGTCCGGCTTGAGAAGGACGAGGGTGCGCTGAGTCATGGTGTGCGGCTCCTTGCAGGCCTGGATGTGTGCGGTCGGGCCGAGATTACCGGGTGTGACGCCGGGGGCGGCACCCGCCCCGTATCCCCGGCGCCAAGGGCCTCGGCCGGCTACCCGGCGTCAGCCTCCGCCGACTGCGCGGCCCACCGGGCCTTCGCCTCGTCGATCTTGCGGCCGTAGTGGATGGAGGCCCACCACAGGCCGCCGAAGAGGACTCCGAGGAAGAACATCGCCGGAACGACGAAACCGCCGGCGATCAGCGCGATCTGCAGCGCCCAGCCGAGCTGGGTCCCGCCGGGGCGGGTGATCATGCCGCACAGCAGCAGCGACAGCAGCATCGCTACGCCGCAGACCGTCCAGACCGCCGCCATCGAGACGTCGTCCGACTTCATGGCCACGAGTCCGGCGAAGCCGATCACGAAGAACTCGCCGATCAGGGTCGACGCACAGAGCGTACGCACGATGTCAGCCCCTCCCCAGCAGCAGCCGGGCCTCGCCGACCGTGATCACGGAACCGGTCACCAGCACGCCGGCGCCGGCGAACTCCGACTCCTCCTCGGCGAGCGTGATCGCCGCCTCCAGCGCGTCGTCGAGCCGCGGCTCCACGACCACGCGCTCGTCACCGAAGACCTCCACGGCGACAGCGGCGAGCGCGTCCGCGTTCATCGCACGGTGGCTGGAGTTCTGCGTCACGACGATCTCGTGGAAGATCGGCTCGAAGGCCTCCAGGAAGCCCCGGACGTCCTTGTCGTCGCTCGCGCCCACCACACCGATCAGCCGGGAGAAGCCGAACGACTCGGTGACGGCTGCCGCCGCCGCCCGCGCGCCCGCCGGGTTGTGCGCGGCGTCCAGCACGACGGTGGGGCTGCGGCGCACGACCTCCAGCCGGCCGGGCGAGGCCACGGTGGCGAATGCCCTGCGGATCGTGTCGGCGTCCAGCGTGCGCGCGTCACCCGCGCCGACGCCGAAGAACGCCTCGACCGCCGCGAGCGCCACCGCCGCGTTGTGCGCCTGGTGCGCGCCGTAGAGGGGCAAGAAGATCTGCTCGTACTCGCCGCCCAGGCCGCGCAGGGTCAGCAGCTGTCCGCCGACCGCGACCTCGCGCGAGACGACGCCGAACTCCATGCCCTCGCGGGCGACGGTCGCGTCCGCCTCGACCGCCCGCTTCAGCATCACCTGGGCGGCGTCCACCGGCTGCTGCGCCAGGATGACGGTCGCGCCCTGCTTGATGATCCCGGCCTTCTCCGCGGCGATCTCGGCGGGAGTGGTGCCGAGCCGGTCGGTGTGGTCCAGGTCGATGGGGGTGACGACGGCGACCGAGCCGTCGATCACGTTGGTCGCGTCCCAGCTGCCGCCCATGCCGACCTCGACGACGGCCACGTCCACGGGGGCGTCGGCGAAGGCCGCGTACGCCATGCCCGTGAGCACCTCGAAGAACGACAGCCGGTACTCCTGGCGCGCGTCGACCATCTCGACGTAGGGCTTGATGTCGTTGTACGTCTCGATGAAGCGCTCGGCGTCGATGGGAGCGCCGTCCAGGCTGATCCGCTCGGTGATCGACTGCACGTGCGGCGAGGTGTAGCGGCCGGTGCGCAGGTCGAAGGCGGAGAACAGGGCCTCGATCATCCGGGCCGTGGACGTCTTGCCGTTCGTCCCCGTGATGTGGACGGAGGGATAGGCCCGCTGCGGCTCTCCCAGCACGTCCATCAGCGCCTCGATACGGGCGACGGAGGGCTCCAGCTTCGTCTCGCCCCAGCGCGTGGCGAGATCCGCCTCGACCTCGCGCAGCGCCCTGTCCACCTCCGGATCCGCCGGGCGGGACGGCACCTGGTCGGCCTGCGGCGATCCGGCCTGTGCGCGCAGGGTGCGGCTGCCGGCCTCGATCACCGCCAGGTCGGGGTCGCGGTCGGTCTCTGCGTCGACGATCTCGTCGAAGGCGTCGGACTCGTCGAAGGCGTCGGGCTGCTCACTCACGGGTCCAGTCTACGGAGGAGCGCCGACGGATACGGCCGAGGCCCCGGGGGCGTCCCCGGGGCCTCGGCCGTATCGCGTTCCCGCGGCTCAGCTCGCCGGCAGGTTGGCGAGCTGGGTGTTGATCCGCGCGATGTCCTCCTCGGCCTTGGCGAGCCGGGTGCGGATCTTGTCGACCACGTTGTCCGGAGCCTTGGCGAGGAACGCCTCGTTGCCGAGCTTGGCGGTCGCCTGGGCGACCTCCTTCTCCGCCGCGCCCAGGTCCTTCGTCAGCCGCTTGCGCTCCGCCTCGACGTCGATCGTGCCCGACAGGTCGAGCGCGACGGTGGCACCGGCGACGGGCAGCGACGCGGTGGCGTGGAAGCCCTCGCCCTCCGGCTGGAGGCGCAGCAGCTGACGGATCGCGGCCTCGTGCGGGGCGAGCGCCGTGCCGTCGAGGGTGAGCCTGGCGGGGACCTTCTGGCCGGGCTGCAGTCCCTGGTCGCTGCGGAACCGGCGGACCTCGGTGACGACCCGCTGGACGAGCTCGATCTCCCGCTCGGCGGCCTCGTCGCGGAAGGCGCTGTCGGCCGGCCAGTCGGCGATGACGAGCGACTCCTTGCCGGTCAGCGCGGTCCACAGCGTCTCCGTGACGAACGGGACCACCGGGTGGAGCAGCCGCAGCATGACGTCGAGGACCTCGCCAAGGACCCGGGCCGAGACCTTGGCCGGCTCGCCGCCCGCGAAGAACGTCGTCTTGGACAGCTCGACGTACCAGTCGAAGACCTCGTCCCAGGCGAAGTGGAAGAGGGTCTCCGACAGCTTCGCGAACTGGTAGTCCTCGTAGTACGCGTCCACCTCGGCGACGGTCTTGTTCAGCCGCGACAGGATCCACCGGTCCGTGGAGGACATCTCCTCGGGTGCCGGCAGCGGGCCCTCGACGGTGGCGCCGTTCATCAGCGCGAAGCGGGTGGCGTTCCAGATCTTGTTGGCGAAGTTCCGGGAGCCCTGGACCCAGTCCTCGCCGATCGGGACGTCGACACCCGGGTTGGCGCCCCGGGCGAGCGTGAAGCGCAGCGCGTCGGAGCCGTACTTGTCCATCCAGTCCAGCGGGTTGACCGCGTTGCCGAAGGACTTCGACATCTTCTTGCCGAACTGGTCCCGGACCATGCCGTGCAGGGCGATGGTGTGGAACGGCGGCGTGCCGTCCATCGCGTAGAGGCCGAACATCATCATCCGGGCGACCCAGAAGAAGAGGATGTCGTAGCCCGTGACCAGGACGGAGTTCGGATAGAACTTCGCGAGGCTCTCGGTCTGCTCCGGCCACCCCAGCGTGGAGAAGGGCCACAGACCCGAAGAGAACCAGGTGTCGAGGACGTCGGTCTCCTGGGTCCAGCCGTCGCCGCTCGGCGGTTGCTCGTCGGGGCCGACGCAGACGATCTCGCCGTTCGGGCCGTACCAGACGGGGATGCGGTGGCCCCACCACAACTGGCGCGAGATGCACCAGTCGTGCAGGTTGTCGACCCAGTCGAAGTAGCGCTTCTCCATCTCCTGCGGGTGGATCTTGACCCGGCCGTCGCGGACGGCGTCACCGGCCGCCTTGGCCAGCGGGCCGACCTTGACCCACCACTGCATGGACAGCCGCGGCTCGATGGTCGTCTTGCAGCGCGAGCAGTGGCCGACGGAGTGGACGTACGGGCGCTTCTCGGCGACGATCCGGCCCTCGGCGCGCAGGGCGCCGACGATCGCCGACCGTGCCTCGAGGCGGTCGAGACCCTCGAACGGGCCGTGAGCGGTGATGACGGCGCGCTCGTCCATGACCGCGAGGGAGGGCAGGTTGTGCCGCTGCCCGATCTCGAAGTCGTTCGGGTCATGGGCGGGCGTCACCTTGACGGCGCCGGTGCCGAACTCGGGGTCGACGTGCGTGTCCGCGACGACCGGGATCGAACGGTCCGTCAGCGGCAGCTTGATCTGCTTGCCGATGAGGTGCTTGTAGCGCTCGTCGTCGGGGTGGACGGCGACGGCCGTGTCACCGAGCATCGTCTCCGCGCGCGTCGTCGCGACGACGATGGTGTCGTCGCCGTCGCCGTACTTCATGGAGACGAGCTCGCCGTCGTCGTCCTGGTACTCGACCTCGATGTCGGAGATGGCGGTCAGACAGCGCGGGCACCAGTTGATGATGCGCTCGGCGCGGTAGATCAGCTCGTCGTCGTAGAGCCTCTTGAAGATGGTCTGGACGGCCTGGGACAGACCCTCGTCCATCGTGAACCGCTCGCGGGACCAGGCGACACCGTCGCCGAGGCGGCGCATCTGGCCGGAGATCTGCCCGCCGGACTCGCCCTTCCACTGCCAGACCCGCTCGATGAACGCCTCACGGCCGAGGTCGTGGCGGGACTTGCCCTCCTTGGCGAGCTCACGCTCGACGACGTTCTGCGTGGCGATGCCGGCGTGGTCCATGCCGGGCTGCCACAGCGTCTCGTAACCCTGCATCCGCTTGCGGCGGGTGAGCGCGTCGATCAGCGTGTGCTCGAAGGCGTGGCCCAGGTGGAGGCTTCCGGTGACGTTGGGCGGCGGGATGACGACCGTGAACGGCGGCTTGTCGCTCTGCGCGTCCGCCTCGAAGTACCCGCGTTCTACCCAGCGCTCGTACAACGCCCCCTCGACCTCGGCCGGCGCGTACTGGGTCGGCAGTTCGGGAGTGGGCGCTGTCTGCTGCTGAGTCTTCTCGGTCACGGGGCCAGTTTAGAGGTGTCATGGAGCCGTTCCGAAACTCGATGCTTCGGTAACGGTGTGCCCCCCGGGGCCCCATCGGGCCGGGGCTTGGGCCAGGATGTTCGGGACACACAGACATCACGAGGGGAAAACCCGTAATGAGCTACAACCAGCCGGGCCCGTACGGCGGGCAGCAGCCGCAGCAGCCCGGACCGTACGGCCAGCCGGGGCCTTACGGCCAGCCGCAGGGCCAGCCCGGCCCTTACGGCCAGCAGCCGCAGGCCCCGCAGCCCGGTTACGGGTACCCGCAGCAGGCCCCGCAGGGTGTGCCGCCGCAGCAGCCTTACGGATACCCGCAGCAGCCCGGACAGCCCGGTCAGCCCGGCCCTTACGGCCAGCAGCCCCAGTACGGCGCGCAGCAGCCGGGCGGCTATCCGCCCCCGCCGCCGGCCCAGGGCGGTGGCGGCAAGAAGACCGGTCTCATCATCGGCGCGGCGGTGCTGGTGGCCGCGCTGGGCGTGGGCGGGTACTTCGTCTTCGGCGGCGGCGGTGGCGGCCTCGAGGACGACGGCCCGCACAAGCTGACGGCGCCGAAGACCATCATCGGCGGCAAGTACATGCGCGCCGACAAGAAGGATCCGGAGCCGAAGCCGGCCGACGAGGACTCCTCGAAGATGCTCGCCGCGAGCGGGGTGACCGATGCCATGTCCATCGGTTCGACCTACTCGACGATCGACCTGACGAAGCTCGACCCGAGCGACCCCACGGCACTTGAGAAGGTCTCCAAGGCGCAGAACCTGGTCTTCATCGGCTTCTACGGCAAGATCGAGGACCCGGCGAAGGTCCTCGACGCGGCCTTCGCCGAGTTCAGCAAGAACACGAAGGACACGGAGACCAAGATGATCGGGGACCCGCAGGAGGTGAACCCCGACGGCCTGGACGGCGCTTTGATGAAGTGCCAGGAGGCCGAGAGCAAGAACCAGAAGACGGGCATGACCCAGAAGACCTACATGTGCCTGTGGTCCGACTACAGCACCCTCGGCGTCGTCGAGCCGGTCCAGGGCGCGAAGGGCACCACGCTCGACGAGGCGGCGAAGCTCGCTTCCGACGTGCGCAACGAGGTGCGTGTCGCGAAGTAGCGGCACCGCGTACGCGAAAGGGGCGCCCGGTCAACGACCGGGCGCCCCTTCGGCGTTCAGGAACGAAGGCGCTACGCGCTCTTCTCGTGACGGCCGTTGCCCTCGTCCTTGACGATGCGCGGGACCAGCGTCGGGTTGACGTTGTTGCGGACGACGTCGCGCGTGATGACGACGCGGGCCACGTCCTTGCGGGACGGGACCTCGTACATCACCGACTGGAGGACCTCCTCCATGATGGCGCGCAGACCCCGCGCGCCGGTGCCGCGGAGGATCGCCTGGTCGGCGATGGCCTCGAGGGCGGGGAGGTCGAAGTCCAGCTCGACGCCGTCGAGTTCGAAGAGGCGCTGGTACTGCTTGACCAGTGCGTTGCGCGGCTCGACGAGGATCTTCAGCAGCGCCTCGCGGTCCAGGTTGTGGACCGAGGTGATGACGGGCAGACGGCCGATGAACTCGGGGATCATTCCGAACTTGACCAGGTCCTCCGGCATGACCTCCTGGAACTGGTCGCTCGCCTCGATCTCGCGCTTGGAGCGGATCGTGGCGCCGAAGCCGATGCCCTTGGCTCCCGCACGCGACTCGATGATCTTCTCGAGGCCGGCGAACGCGCCGCCCACGATGAAGAGCACGTTCGTCGTGTCGATCTGGATGAACTCCTGGTGCGGGTGCTTGCGGCCGCCCTGCGGGGGCACGGAGGCCGTGGTGCCTTCCAGGATCTTGAGCAGGGCCTGCTGGACGCCCTCGCCGGAGACGTCACGCGTGATCGACGGGTTTTCGCTCTTACGGGCGACCTTGTCGATCTCGTCGATGTAGATGATCCCGGTCTCGGCCTTCTTGACGTCGTAGTCGGCCGCCTGGATCAGCTTGAGCAGGATGTTCTCCACGTCCTCGCCGACGTAGCCCGCCTCCGTCAGCGCGGTCGCGTCCGCGATGGCGAACGGGACGTTGAGCATGCGGGCGAGCGTCTGGGCGAGCAGCGTCTTGCCGGAGCCCGTGGGGCCCAGCAGCAGGATGTTGGACTTGGCGAGCTCGATCGCGTCGTCCCGGCCCTGCGCGCCGCCGTTCTCGCCGGCCTGGACGCGCTTGTAGTGGTTGTACACCGCGACCGAGAGGGCCTTCTTCGCGGGCTCCTGCCCGACGACGTATCCCTCGAGGAACTCATAGATCTCGCGCGGCTTGGGAAGTTCCTCCCACCGCACCTCGGAGGTCTCTGCGAGCTCCTCCTCGATGATCTCGTTGCAGAGGTCGATGCACTCGTCGCAGATGTACACACCGGGGCCTGCGATGAGCTTCTTCACCTGCTTCTGGCTCTTTCCGCAGAACGAGCACTTGAGCAGGTCGCCGCCATCACCGATGCGTGCCACGAGGTGCTTCCCCTTCGCCTGGGAGCGGCTTGGTTCAGCCGGCTCCTGGTGCCTCATATTCGACGGTACCTTGCCGAGCCCCCCGTACGGGCCCCCCTTGGCGCGGTTCACACATTGTCGTGTACCGCGCCAAGGGCGCCGGATCGGTCAGGCGGCCGCTGCGGCCGTGCTCTTACGGGTCGAGACGATCTGGTCCACCAGGCCGTAGGCGAGAGCACCGTCGGCCGTGAGGATCTTGTCGCGCTCGATGTCGTCGCGGATCTTCTCGATCGGCGTCGTGGAGTGCTTGGCCAGCATCTCCTCCAGCTGCTCACGCATACGAAGGATCTCGTTGGCCGCGATCTCCAGGTCGGAGAGCTGCTCGCGGCCGGTCTGCGAGGACGGCTGGTGGATCAGCACACGGGCGTGCGGCAGGGCCATCCGCTTGCCGGGCGTACCGGCGGCGAGCAGCACGGCCGCGGCGGAGGCCGCCTGGCCCATGCACACCGTCTGGATGTCCGGCTTCACGAACTGCATCGTGTCGTAGATCGCGGTCAGCGCGGTGAAGGACCCACCGGGGCTGTTGATGTAGATCGAGATGTCACGGTCGGGGTCCATCGACTCCAGGCACAGCAGCTGCGCCATCACGTCGTTGGCGGACGCGTCGTCGATCTGCACGCCGAGGAAGATCACGCGCTCCTCGAAGAGCTTCGCGTACGGGTCGTACTCGCGCACGCCCTGCGAGGTGCGCTCGACGAAGCGCGGGACGACATAGCGGTTGTCCACCGCGGGGCCCGTGTAGAGGCCGCTCGCGGAGGCGCCGGAGTTTCCGGACAGACCGGGGATGCCGGGGAAGTTGCTCATGTGGGTGTTCACCATCCTGGTGGCGTTCGGCGGGCGGGGGCTCGGTGCGGCAGGCGCTCAGGCGCCGGTGCCGCCGCCGCCCGGGACGCCCGAGGCGGCGGAGATGATCTCGTCGATGAGGCCGTAGTCCTTGGCCTCGTCGGCGGTGAACCAGCGGTCGCGGTCACCGTCGCGGATGATCGTCTCGACGGTCTGACCGGAGTGCTGGGCGGTGATCTCCGCCATCCGCTTCTTCGTACGGAGCAGGTACTCGGCCTGGATCTTGATGTCCGAGGCGGTGCCGCCGAGGCCGGCAGAACCCTGGTGCATGAGGATGTCGGTGTTGGGCAGCGCGAACCGCTTGCCGGCGGCTCCGCCGGTGAGCAGGAACTGGCCCATCGACGCGGCCATGCCCATGCCGATCGTCACCACGTCGTTCGGGATGTACTGCATGGTGTCGTAGACCGCCATGCCGGCCGTCACCGAACCGCCGGGGCTGTTGATGTAGAGGTAGATGTCCTTGTCCGGATCGGCGGCAAGGAGCAGCATCTGTGCGGTGATCTTGTTGGCGATGTCGTCGTCGACCTGCTGGCCGAGGAAGATGATCCGCTCGCCGAGCAGCCGGCTGTAGACCTGGTCGCCGAGGCCACCACCGATGGAGGGCTCGCCGGCGGCATAAGGCATCAGATTCGTCACGTGTCCACCTGCTCGTCTCTGACGGCTTCGACCGTCTCAGCGTCTTCGTAACCGGGGGCGGGGACTCCCCTGCCCTCGTATTCATGGACCCTAACGCGCAGGTCGGACAGAGCCATCCCGCTTCCCGAACTGTTCGCTCGGAGCGCAAGGTCGACACTCCTCGCGAGGCACCGGCGAAGGCCCTGAACGGGCCCTGAGGGAAGACCGCGAGCGGGCCGGGAAAGGCCGTGCACGGACCTGTGGAAGGCCTGTGGTACGCATACGGGCTCCGGGCGCGTGGTCGCGTCCGGAGCCCGTAGCGGCGTCAGCGCGAGGCTCAGGCCTCGTTCTTCTCGCCGGTCTCACCCTCGACGGCGTCCTCGACCGTCTCGGCGGCGGCCTCGGTCACCTCGGCCTCGTCCTCTTCGTCCTCGAGGTCGACGACCTCGCCGTTGGTGTCGACGACCTTGGCGGCCTCGACGACCACGGCCAGCGCCTTGCCGCGGGCGACCTCGCCGACGAGCATCGGCACCTGGCCGCCCTCGACGACGGCCTGGGCGAACTGGTCGGGGCTCATGCCGGAGGACTGCGCACGCCGCATGAGGTGCTCGGTGAGCTCCTCCTGGTTGACGTTCAGCTTCTCCTTGTTGACGAGCTCGTCCAGGATGAACTGGGTCTTGATGCCCTTGACCGCCTGCTCCTTGGTCTCGGCGTCGAACTCTTCCTCGGTCTTGCCCTGGATCTCCAGGTACTTGGCGAGGTCGAGGCCCATCTGGCCGAGCTGGTGGTGCTCAAGGTTGTGCTTGCGGGTCTTGACCTCGTCCTCGAGGAGCTTCTCGGGGATCGGGACCTCCGCCAGCTTCAGCAGCTCGTCGAGGACGCGCTCCTGGGCCTGGGTGGCCTGGTCGTACTGCTTCATGTTCTCGAGGCGCTTGCGGCTGTCGGCCTTCAGCTCCTCGAGGGTGTCGAACTCGCTCGCCATCTGAGCGAAGTCGTCGTCGAGCTCGGGGAGCTCACGGGCGGCGACGGCGGTGACCTTGACGGTGACCTCCGCGTCCTTGCCCTCGGCGGAGCCGCCCTTCAGCTGGGAGGTGAAGGTGGCCTCGCCGCCGGCCTCCAGGCCGGTGACGGCCTCGTCGATGCCGTCGAGGAGCTCGCCGGAACCGATGGTGTAGGAGACACCCTCGGCGACACCGTCGGGCAGGACCTCGCCGTCGACCTTGGCCTCGAGGTCGATCGTGACGACGTCGCCCTCGGCGGCGGCGCGCTCGACCGGGTTCGTGGAGGCGAAGCGCTCACGGAGCTGCTCCACGGACTTCTCGACGTCCTCGTCGGTGACCTCGACGGCGTCGACCGTGACCTCGATGCCGGAGTAGTCCGGGATCTGGATCTCGGGGCGGATGTCGACCTCGGCGGTGAAGGCCAGCGTCTCGCCGTCCTTCAGCTCCGTGATGTCCACCTCGGGCTGGCCGAGCGGGTTCAGCTCGGCCTCGGTGACCGCCTCGGTGTAGAGCTTGGGAAGGGCGTCGTTGACAGCCTCCTCCAGCACCGCACCACGGCCGAACCGCTGGTCGATCACTCGGGCCGGGATCTTGCCCTTACGGAAGCCCTTGACCGTGACCTGCTGGTTGATCTTCTTGTACGCCGCGTCGAGGCTGTCCTTGAGCTCCTCGAAGGGCACCTCGACAGTGAGCCGAACCCGGGTCGGGTTCAGGGTCTCCACGGCGCTCTTCACGGTTCGGTCTCCTTGGTGGCTGACATCTTGGGGTACTGCTGGCGCCGGATTCGGCGATTCAGCGGATGGAGCCCGGCACATCAGACACACGGGCACACAGCCTGCATAGTAACGGCAAGCGGGAGGCGCCTCACAACGCGATCTTGCTGGTGGTCGGGGTGGCCGGATTCGAACCGACGACCTTCCGCTCCCAAAGCGGACGCGCTACCAAGCTGCGCCACACCCCGTCGGTGCGAACCGTAGGGTACATGCCCCGGCAGCGTGGACCGCCACCTTTACGGGCGCACAGAAACGGGGTGTGCGGCGAGGGCCCCGGACCCGCTACGATGCTTCTCGTGCCGCGGCCCTCGTGACCTGCGGTGCGAGCTTGCGGGCGTAGCTCAATGGTAGAGCCCTAGTCTTCCAAACTAGCTACGCGGGTTCGATTCCCGTCGCCCGCTCTTGATGGCTCAGGGCCGGGTCGGAGGTTCATCCTCCAGCCTGGCCCTGATGCGTTTCGAATCTTCGTTTCCGCCTACGTGCCCGCTGCGTGCCCGTTCGGATCGAGATCTTGCTTCCGAGCCTGCTCGACGACCGCACTCACGGCCTGGCCGATCAGCCGTTCCCGCTCGGCCGTGGCGTGCTGTAGATCAGCGCGGCACGAGCGGCGCGCTGTGGCCCATCCATCAGCTCACGCGCGCTGGCACCGGTCGCGGCAGCGAGGGTGTGCCCGTGTGGCGGAGACCATGAAAGGGCAGGCTTTTGATCACGACTTGATCGGACGGCTTGCGGCACAGCTTGCCGAAGTGGTTCCTGCGAGGCGTCACCTGCTTGGCCCCGATGAAGACCCGGCCGTCCGGGCCCGGCTCGGCGAACAGGGTGAGGTGTCGAGGGGGAACCACGGGGAACGGCAGCCACAGCCAAGCTCTCTTGCAGGTCAGCAGGCATCCGCATACGGCGTCTTCCGACTGGCTACGCGGGTTCGATTCCCGTCGCCCGCTCTGTGCACGGCTCGGGCCCGGCCCGGTGATCATTCACCGGGCCGGGCCCGAGGTCGTTCCGTGAGGAGAGCGGCGCGGCCCCCGGAAGTGCCCCGAAGAGATCCAGCAGAGCTGATCGCGGGAGGCGGCGCCCGATGGTGGTCTCAGAAACTGATCTGGTTGATCGTCTCGGCTATCGAGTTCATGAATCTGTTGATCGACGGCGCCATGCCCGTCGAGGCGAGGAAGAAGCCGAAGAGGACCGCCACGATCGCGGGTCCGGCCTTGATTGAGCCGCCGCGGATCAGCACCACGAGGACGATCGCCAACAGAAGCACCACTGACAGTGAAATGGCCACAACTGATCACACCCTCGGTCGGTCCCGCCTTGCCGGCCCGGGAGCGCGCGGCCGGCACTCTCCCGTCTGCACCATCGTGCCACCAACCCACCTGCCCCTGCTGCGTGGTGACGAATCGTCGTGGACAAGATCACGCCACCTCGGTGCGGGCTCCCGTGATGCGCGGCCGCCGCACTCTTTCGTACGCAGTGAAATGCCGAAGGAAATTCAGAGGGATCGTTTCATAGTCCCCACATCTTGGTCACAAAAGGAGATCGGGAGGCCTCGGGCGGCCAACAGGCCTCGGAGTGAGGAACCAGATCGCCCCGGTATGCCCTGGTCCACGCAGGGGCATACCCACGCAACTTGCCTGCTATATAGAATCGTTACTCTCGAATGCACAACCTTTTCCCACCAAGAAAAGGCCGGGCTATGGTCCTCGAATGTCCTTCGCTGCGCATGGATACGTAAGGACCCCTCTTCCCGAGGCCGAGGAGACAGGGTCACTCACCACGAGACAGGCCGGCACCACTTCGGTCCCCACGACCACTGGCCTGAATCCCCCCACGCAGCCTGCCGCCAGGTCCACCCGTCGAGACCCGTACTTCGACAACGCGAAGTACCTGGCCATCCTGTTGGTGGCCCTGGGTCATGTCTGGCCCACCGTGATCGAGGAAAGCCGGGCCACCCGGGGCCTCTACATGTTCCTGTACACCTTCCACATGCCGGTGTTCATCCTGATCTCCGGCTATCTGTCCCGCAGTTACACCGGACGCCCCGATCAGCTGCGAAGGCTGCTCACCGGAGTGGCGCTGCCCTACGTCGTCTTCGAGGTGGCGTACACGGTCTTCGCCAGGTACGGGACCGACTACCCCGAGAAGCCCATCAGCCTTCTCCAGCCCTTCTATCTGATGTGGTTCCTGCTCGCGCTGTTCATATGGCGGCTGACGACTCCGCTGTGGCGGGTCATGCGGTGGCCGCTGGCGGTGTCACTGGGCATCGCCGCGCTCGCGACGCTCACGCCGGGCATCGGCCCTGCCCTCGAACTCACGCGGGTACTGCAGTTCCTTCCGTTCTTCGTACTGGGCCTGTGCATGACGCCCGAGCACTTCCGGTTCCTGCGGAGGCGCGGACCGAGAGCACTCGCCGTGCTCGTGTTCGCCGGCGCGATCCCCTTCACCTACTGGGTGACCCCCAGCATTCCCATGAACTGGTTCTACCGGTCCAGGAGCGTTCAGGAGCTCGGGCTGCTGTGGTGGCCGGGGCTGATCCGGGCGAGTGTGCTGTTCTGCTGCGCGCTGGTACTGACGGCGCTCTTCCTCGCCCTGGTGCCCGGCCGGAGGCATTGGTTCACGGTGCTGGGCGCCGGGACCATCTGCGGCTACGTGCTGCACGGGTTCCTGATCCGCGGCGCCGGTTATACGGGAGTCTTCGACTCCTACCCATGGCTGAGCACTCCGCCCGGCAGGATCGCGGTGACCCTGGCCATGCTCGCGGTCATGACGCTCCTGTGCACACCGCCCGTGCGCCGAGCGATGAAGTCCGTGACGGAGCCCGAGATGAAGTGGGCCTTCCGCCGGGATGCGACGGAGCCGAAGCCCCGCGGTTGAGCAGACGGGCATCACCGCCGCCCGACACGCACCGATCAGACCTCCGCTCCCCGGGCGCTTCCGCGGGGACCGGCGCACGGCTCACGTCCTCGTCCCCGCCCCGGCGGGGACTCCGCGCTTCTCCGGCCCGGGCAACGCGGCCCGGCCCGTACCGAGCGGCCGGCCGGGTGAAATGCCGGAGAGAATTCAACGTGATCGTTTCACTGTCCCCACACTTCGGTCACCAGAAATTCGAAGACGCTCCGTGAGGTAATTCACTTCATCGCGGAGCCTGGGTGGTATGCCCCGTTTAAGGGGGATTAACCAGGGCATACGGGCCTGTTGGCACCCGTGTCAGATTCGAATAGGGCAGATGCCCGGCGTGTTTTACGAAATCGAATAAGCGCGGCTAGGGTGCCTTGAATGTTCCACGCTGCGCATGGATACGAGAGGGCTCCGGCACCCGAGGTCAAGGAGCCCGAGACCACCCCGACGAGCCGGGCGGCGACCGCTCTCGCCCCTGCCACGAGCGGCCTGAAGTCCGCTCCGCGGACGGCCCCCAAGTCCACTGGACGGGAGGCCTACTTCGACAACGCGAAGTATCTGGCCATCGTGCTCGTGGCCGTGGCCCACGCCTGGGAACCGGTGATGGAGGGCAGCAGGGCAACGCGTGCCCTGTACATGGTGATCTACACCTTCCACATGCCGGCCTTCATCATCGTCTCCGGCTACTTCTCCCGGAGTTACCAGGGCAAGCCGCACCAGCTCAGACGACTGCTCACCGGCATCGCGCTGCCGTACGTCGTCTTCGAGGTGGCCTACTCCCTCTTCGCCCGGTACGGGAACGACGATCCGTCCCATCCGATCAGCCTGCTCGACCCGTACTACCTCACGTGGTTCCTGGCAGCGCTGTTCATCTGGCGGCTCACCACGCCGCTGTGGCGGATCGTGCGGTGGCCGCTGCCGATCGCGCTGGCCATCGGCGCGCTGGCCACTCTCACCCCGGACATCGGGGCGGACCTCAACCTCGCGCGTGTGCTGCAGTTCCTGCCCTTCTTCGTGCTGGGACTGTGCCTGAAGCCGGAGCACTTCCAGCTGGTGCGCCGGCGGGAGGTGCGTCTGCTGGCCGTTCCGTTCTTCGCCGCGACGCTCGTCTTCGCGTACTGGGTGGCACCCCGGATGAACCTCGGCTGGTTCTACCGCTCCAGCAGCGTGCAGGACCTGGGCTGGCCGTGGTGGTCGGGGCTCGTGGTGATCATCGCGTTCTTCGGGTGCGCGGTGCTGCTGAGCGCCGCGTTCCTCGCGCTGGTGCCCGGTCGCCGGGCGTGGTTCACGGTGCTGGGCGCAGGGACCATCAGCGGGTACCTGTTGCACGGTTTCGTCGTCAAGGCCGGTGACTACTGGGGGCTGTTCGAGAGCCAGAAGTGGCTCGGCAGCCCGGTCGGCCTGGTGGTGGTGACGATCTGTGCGACGGGCATGGTGACCGTGCTGTGTTCGCCGCCGGTGCGCCGGGCGCTGAAGTGCGTCACGGAGCCCGAGATGAAGTGGGCGTTCCGCCAGGACGCCACCGAGGCGGGACCGCGCCGGTAGCGCCCGCGACGACCCGCCGGGACCGGCGGCCGGCTCTCAGCCGGCCGCCGGTCCCTTTTCGGCTGCCAGGCCGAGCAGTTCACGGGTCCTGGCGTACTTCTCCGTCAGCCTGTTCCGCGTCGCCTCGTCGAGCAGGGCCAGGCGCGCGGGGTCGGCGTTGTCGGCCAGGTCGGCCTGCTTGACCAGCAGCGCGCCGGGAGTTGCCAGGATGCGCCGGGTGTACGTCTCCAAGTCCTCGCCCTCGCCCTTGGTGAGCGCGAGGACCATCTCCTTGACGGGCTGCGGCAGCGCGGCCCGTTCCAGCCATTCGCGGCTCAACGCGTCGTCCTCGACCGCGTCATGGAGCCAGCCGGCGGCGACCTGCTCCTCGCTCCCGCCCCGGGCACGTACCCCCTCGGCGACGGCCGCGATGTGGTTCACGTAAGGCCGGCCCGCCTTGTCCCGCTGGGCGGCGTGGGCCTCGCGGGCGATGGCCTCGACCTCGGCCAGGGTCAGCATCTGCTCGGACATGGCACGACTGTACGCCGCGGCGGCAGGCACCCGGAGCGGTCCAGGGGGTCACCAAGTAATCGTTTGGTAAACTAATTACTGACGCTTTCTTGACCATCTCTTGACGCAACGCGGCGTGCCTGGAGACCGTCGTGCTGCGCGACCCGAAGGGACTGGGCTCATCGGCCACGCAGACACGCTCATAGCCATGGGCGGCGCCTTCCTCGCCGCCGCCGTCCTCGCCCGCCTCGGCGGCCGTATCGGACTGCCGACCATCCCCCTGTTCATCCTGGCCGGGATCCTCCTCGGCCCGCACACTCCCGGAGTCGTCCTCGTCTCCGACCCGCACGATCTCGAGATGCTGTCCGCGCTCGGTCTTGTGCTGCTGCTCTTCTACCTAGGCCTGGAGTTCCATCTCGACGACCTCAAAGCGGGCGGCCGCAAGATGGTGCTGGCGGGATCGGCCTATCTGGCGCTGAACGTGGGGGCGGGGCTCGCCTTCGGCTTCGCACTCGGATGGGGAACCTCCGAGGCGCTGGTGCTCGCCGGGGTCATCGGCATCTCGTCCTCGGCCATCGTGACCAAAGTCCTCGTCGACCTGGGCCGGCTGGGCAACAGCGAGACCAAGCCGATCCTCGGGATCATCGTCGTCGACGACATCTTCCTGGCCCTCTACCTGGCAGCGCTCCAGCCCATCCTATCCGGCGCGGACAGTCCGGCCGCCGCCGTCATGGACGGAGGGAAGGCCTTCGGCTTCCTGCTGCTGCTCGCGCTCGCCGCGCGCTTCGGCACCCGCGTCGTCGGCCGCCTGATCGATACCCGTGACGACGAACTTCTCGTCATCTCGTTCCTCGGCGCGGCCGTGTTCGTGGCCGGCGTCTCCGACTGGTTCGGCGTCGCGGACGCCATCGGCGCGTTCATGGTCGGTCTGATGCTCGGCAGCACCACGTCGGGCGAGCGCATCCGCAAGCTGGTCCATCCGCTGCGCGACGCCTTCGGCGCGATCTTCTTCTTCGCGTTCGGTCTGTCCATCGACCCGGGCGATCTGCCGGTCGTCCTGTGGCCGGTGCTCGCGGCCGTCGCCGTGACCATCCTGATGAACGTGGCCTCGGGTCTGATCACCGCGCGGCTCCACCGCTTCGACACCCTTCAGGCCGCCAACATCTCCACCACCCTGCTCGCCCGGGGGGAGTTCGCCCTGATCCTCGCGACGATGGCGGCGGGCGCCGGGCTGGACGACCGGCTCTCGCCGTTCATCGCCGGGTACGTCCTGATCCTCGCGGTCCTCGCGCCGCTCGCGGTGGGACGGTCGCACTGGCTGGCCAGGATCCTGCCGGGTCGCGGCGAAGGCGGGGAAGGGGGAACGGGCGGCCCGGTCGCCCTCACGCCTGGCGGCACAGCAGCAGCAGCGCCCGGTCGTCGTTGACGTCCTTGGCAACAGCCTCGATCAGATGCCAGGCGGCACCCTCGAAGCCGGCGGCCACATAGCGGTCCGCCTCACCGGTCAGCCGGTCGATGCCCTCGCTGATGTCCCGGCCCGACGCCTCCACGAGACCGTCGGTGAACAGCATCAGCACGTCGCCGGGGCGCAAAGAGCCCTTGACCGGGTCGAACTGGGCCGCGTCGTAGACACCGAGGAGCGGGCCCTCCGCGGCCATCTCCTCCCAGCGGCCGCTGCCCGCGTGGAGCTGGAGCGCGGGCAGATGTCCCGCGGACAGCAACTCGTAGTCGCCGGAGTCGAGATCGAGCACGAGGTGGATGGACGTGGCGAAGCCCTCGTCCCAGTCCTGCCGCAGCAGATAGCCGTTGGCCGCGGGAAGGAAGCCGTGCGGCGGCAGCGAGCCGAGCAGTCCGCCGAACGCACCGGACAGCAGCAGCGCCCGCGACGCCGCGTCCATCCCCTTGCCGGACACGTCCGTGAGAACGACCTCCAGGGTGCGGCCGCCGTTGGTGCGGGCGGCGACCACGAAGTCGCCGGAGAACGACTGGCCACCGGCCGGGCGCAGCGCCATCTCCTGGTGCCAGCCCTTCGGCAGCCGCGGCAGGGCGCTCTGCACCCGGATGCGTTCGCGCAGGTCGAAGAGCATGGTGCCGCCGCGCCGCCACGGCACGCCGACCCTGGCCCTGAACTGGGCGATCAGCAGGCCGAACATGCCGCACGCCGCGACGACCAGGACCGTGCCGGGGGTGACCCTCGCCGGGCCGTCCGTGTACGGACCGAGCGCTATGGACTCCACGATGAGGGCCGCGGCCGCGGCCGCGTAGAGGGCGAGCAGACTCGCCGGCCGCAACAGCAGGCCGCCCGCCACGATCGGCAGGACCAGCGCCACCGGTGAACACCACACGGGCGCGGCGATCGTGCCCCACGTGATCGCGGGGATCGTCAGCAAGAGTCCGGCCAGGGCCAGCCGGTCGGAGCCGTCGCCTCGGAAGTAGTCGACCCCGGACTTGCGCAGCGCGATGCGTGCCCGGTGCACCGCCTTCCGCAACCGGGCCGTGGACGAGTCTGCTGCAGAGCCGCGGGCCATTGCCGTGGACCTTATCCACCCGCCGCCCCGGCGTGCAGGGGGACCCCCACGACATTGCGTTCGAAATCGGGTCGCGACGGGTCGTGCACGGCTGGTAGGGATGGCATATGACGACAGATCTGCGGGTGCTGCGACAGTCCGAGTGGGACCGGTGGTACCGGAGTCTGGAGCTCGCCTTCGGCGGCGTCCCCGAGACCCGGCCGGAGCGCGAACTCTGGGCCGACCTGACGGAGACCGAACGCTCCATCGGCGTCTGGGACGGAGACGACTGCGTCGGCACCGCGGGGGCGTTCACCTTCTCCGTGTCCGCGCCGGGCGGCCAGTTCGTGCCCGCGGCCGGCGTGACCATGGTCAGCGTGGCGGCGACCCACCGGCGGCGCGGGATCCTCACCTCGATGATGCGGCGCCAGCTCGACGACGTCCGCTCCTGGGGCGAACCGCTCGCCGTGCTCACGGCCTCCGAGCCGGAGATCTACGGCCGGTTCGGCTACGGAGTCGCCACCCACCAGATGTCCGTGGAGATCGACTCCTCGCGGACGCGGATCACCGCGCCGCCCGGTGCCGACGACGTCCGGATCCGCTTCGTGCCGGTCGCAGAGGGCGCCCAGGCATGCGAGGAGGTGTACCTGCGCACGATCGGCACACGGCCCGGGATGCTCACCCGCCGGCCCGGCTGGGAGCGGCTGCCGCTGCTGGACCCGCCGAGCGAGCGGGACGGTGGGTCCGCCATGCAGTGCGTGCTCGCGGAACGGGACGGTCAGGTGGTGGGGTACGCCCGCTTCCACAACAAGCCGAGCTGGTCGGCGGCCGGCCCCGAGGGCTCCATCTCGGTACGGCACATCGACGCGCTGGACCCGGTGGCGTACGCGGCGCTGTGGCGTTTCCTGTGCGGCATCGACCTCACGACGACCGTACGGTCCCGCAACCGTCCCGTGGACGACCCGCTGCTCCAGCTGGTCACGGACATCCGCCGCTGCGGCGTGCGGGTACGGGACTCGCTGCATGTCCGGCTGGTCGACGTGGGGGCCGCGCTGGAGGCCCGGCGCTACACGGCGCCGGTCGACGTGGTGTTCGACGTCGAGGACACGTTCTGCCCCTGGAACACCGGCCGTTGGCGGCTGACGGGCGACGCGAAGGGCGCGTCGTGCGAGCGGACCCAAGACGAGGCGGATCTGGCGCTGTCCGTACGGGAGTTGGGGGCGGCGTATCTGGGCGGCGTGTCGCTGTCGGCGCTGGCGGGGGCGGGGCGGGTGCGGGAACTGCGGGAAGGGGCGCTGGCTGAGGCGTCGGTGGGGTTCGGCTCCGACGTCGCGCCGTGGCTGCCGCACGGGTTCTAGCGGGGCGAACCGCTGCGGGGGCTTGGGCGCCTGCGGCGGTCTCCTTCCCCTACCCGCCCCTTCCCGAAGGGTTCCGGTTCAGGCCGTGGTGGGCTGGCAGGTCGGGCACCAGAAGAGGTTGCGGGCCGACAGTGGTGCCGTGCGGATCTGCGTGGTGCAGACATGGCACGGCATGTCGGCCCGGCGGTACACGTAGACCTCGCCGCCGTGGTCGTCCACACGCGGTGCGCGGCCCATCGCCTCCGGAGTGTGTACCGGGCGGACCGTGTCGATGCGGTTGTTGCGGACGCCCTCGCGCATCAGCGCTGCCAGGTCCTCCCAGATCGCGTCCCACTGGCGGCGCGTGAGGTCCTTGCCGGCCCGGTAGGGGTCGATGCCGTGGCGGAAGAGGACCTCCGCGCGGTAGACGTTTCCGACGCCGGCGATGATCTTCTGGTCCATCAGCAGCGCGGCGATCGTCGTGCGGGAGCGGGAGATCCGCGCCCATGCCCGGTCGGGGTCGTCGGACGGCCTGAGCGGGTCGGGGCCGAGCCGGTCGTGTATCGCCCGCTTCTCGGGTTCGGTGATCAGCGCGCAGGTGGTCGGGCCGCGCAGGTCGGCGTAGTGGTCCTCGTTCAGGACGCGCAGGCGGACCGTGTCGGTGGGCGGCGGCGCGGGGGCCGTGCCGAAGCCGAGCTTGCCGAACAGGCCGAGGTGGATGTGGACCCAGCCGATGTCCTCGAAGCCGAGGAACAGGTGCTTGCCGTGCGCGTCCGCGCCGTCGAGCACGCGGCCGTCGAGGAGCGCGGCGCTGTCGGAGAACTTGCCCTGGGGGCTGCTGACCCGGACGTTCCACCCCGCGAAGCGGTGGAGGTAGTCCTCCGCGAGGCGGTGGATCGTGTGCCCCTCGGGCATGGGGTCGGTCCTCCTGGACGGCATGACCGTGCCGCCGGGACGGACCCGGCGGCACATGGAAGCGGATGCGGGTGCGGGGCTCAGCCCTGCTGCGGGTGGTGGGCCGGGATCGGGGGGAGCTCGCCGGTGGTCTCGTACGCGGAGAGCATCTCGATACGGCGGGTGTGACGTTCCTCACCCGAGTACGGAGTGCTGAGGAAGATCTCGACGAACTTCGTCGACTCCTCAAGGGTGTGCATCCGCCCGCCGATGGCCACGACGTTGGCGTTGTTGTGCTCACGGCCGAGCGCGGCGGTCTGCTCGCTCCAGGCGAGCGCGGCACGCACGCCCTTGACCTTGTTGGCGGCGATCTGCTCGCCGTTGCCCGAGCCGCCGATCACGATGCCGAGGCTGCCCTCGTCCGCGGCCGTCCGCTCCGCGGCACGCAGGCAGAACGGCGGGTAGTCGTCCTGGGCGTCGTAGATGTGGGGACCGCAGTCCACGGGCTCGTGGCCATGGGCCTTGAGCCACTCGACGAGGTGGTTCTTGAGTTCGAAGCCGGCATGGTCCGAGCCGAGGTACACGCGCATGGTTCGAGTGTGGCATGCGGGGCAGGCGCAGTCCGGCGCGGGGCCGGGCTCGGGGCGCGCCGGAGTGACGAGTGCAACGAAACGGAATCGACTCTTCCGTACTGGCACGTACTGGGTTCTAATTCCGAAGTTCGTAACCCGAGCGGCACCAAGACATAAGGATTCGTCCATGACGTCGCAGTCGACCCTCACAAAGGAAGGCGACATGCCCGGCACCCCGGGACAGTCGCCTTCCCCCGACGGTCTCAAGGCCGGTCTCAAGAACCGCCACCTTTCCATGATCGCCATCGGCGGTGTGATCGGCGCCGGCCTGTTCGTCGGATCGAGCTCCGGCATAGCCGCGGCCGGCCCGGCGATCCTGCTGTCGTACGCGCTCGTGGGCATGCTGGTCGTCTTCGTGATGCGGATGCTGGGCGAGATGGCCGCCGCGAGCCCGAACTCCGGCTCCTTCTCCGCCTATGCCGACCGCGCGCTCGGGCGTTGGGCGGGCTTCTCCATCGGCTGGCTCTACTGGTTCTTCTGGGTCGTCGTGCTGGCAGTGGAGGCCACGGCCGGCGCCGAGATCCTCGAGGGCTGGATGCCGGCCGTCCCGCAGTGGGGCTGGGCGCTGATCGTCATGGTCGTACTGACGGCCACCAACCTGGTCTCCGTCTCCTCGTACGGCGAGTTCGAGTTCTGGTTCGCCGGCATCAAGGTCGTCGCCATCGGCGCCTTCGTCATCGTCGGTCTGCTGGCCGTCTTCGGTGTGCTGCCGGGCTCCGACAATCCCGGGGCGGGCCTCGCCCACCTGACCGACGCGGGCGGCTTCATGCCGAACGGCGCCGGCGCGATCCTCGCCGGTGTGCTGCTGGTCGTCTTCTCCTTCATGGGCAGCGAGATCGTCACCCTGGCGGCCGGCGAGTCGGAGAACCCGCGCCGCGCGGTCACCAGGGCCACCAACTCGGTGATCTGGCGTGTCGGTTTCTTCTACCTCGGCTCGATCTTCGTCGTGCTGACGCTGCTCCCGTGGAACGACAAGTCCATCGAGGAGAAGGGGTCGTACGTCGCCGCCCTGGACTCGATCGGCATCGCGAACGCCGGTCAGATCATGAACGTGATCATCCTGACGGCGGTCCTCTCCTGCCTCAACTCGGGCCTCTACACCGCCTCGCGCATGGCCTTCTCGCTCGGTGAGCGCGGTGACGCGCCCAAGTCGTTCGCCAAGGTCAACGCCAAGGGCGTGCCGACGGCGGCCATCCTCGCCTCTGTGGTCTTCGGCTTCGCCGCCGTGTACTTCAACTACGCCTTCAAGGACACGGTCTTCCTGTTCCTGCTCAACTCGTCCGGCGCGGTGGCCCTGTTCGTCTGGCTGGTGATCTGCTTCACCCAGCTGCGGATGCGCGGCATCCTGCTGCGCGAGGCGCCGGAGAAGCTGACGGTGAAGATGTGGCTCTTCCCGTACCTCACCTGGGCGACCGCCGCGATGATCACCTTCGTGCTCGTCTACATGGTCATCGACGACGCCAACCGGCAGGTCGCGCTGCTCTCGATCGCCGTCGCCGCGGTGGTGGTCGCGATCGCCGTGACCCGCGAGAAGTTCTCCCCGCGGCCCGCCGCCGCACCCGTCACGGCCGCCCGTGACGAAGAGGTGGAGCCGGTCTCCGGAGCCTGAGCGAAACCCGACGCCTCAGGCCGAGTGACGTCGGAAGGGAGGCTCTCCGTCGGTCCTGCGAGGGACGGACGGAGAGCCTCCCTACTTTTCCCGTCTCTGGTGCGAACCGGGAAACGCAAGAGGCCCGCCGGTCTCAGGAGGCCGAGAACCGGGGCGGGCCTCTTCTGCGGCCGGGGGCCGTGTGCGTCAGCCGCGGCGGCCGATGAGCTTCCAGGCGGTCGGCAGCGCGCCCATCGCCAGGGCCGCCTTCAGCGCGTCGCCGATCAGGAACGGCACCAGGCCGGCCGCGACCGCCTCACCGAGGGACATGCCGGTGGCCAGCGCCAGGTAGGGGACGCCCACCGCGTAGATGATCGCCGAGCCGGCCGCCATCGTGCCCGCCATGCGCAGCACGGAACGGTCGGCGCCGCGACGGGCGAAGTGGCCGACGACGGTCGCGGCGAGCAGCATGCCGAGGATGTAGCCGAAGGACGGCATCGCATAGCCGGACGTCGCCTGCGCGAACCACGGCATGCCCGCCATGCCGGCCACCGCGTACAGGGCGAGGGAGAGGAAGCCGCGGCGCGCGCCCAGCGCGGTGCCCACGAGGAGGGCCGCGAAGGTCTGGCCGGACACGGGGACCGGGGAGCCGGGGACCGGGACGGCGATCTGCGCCGCGATGCCGGTGAGCGCGGCGCCGCCGACGACGAGGGTGATGTCCCGGACGCGGGACGCGGGCAGCAGGTCGGCGAGGACGAGCCCCGATCGGACGGGGGCGGCAGCAGTGCTCATCGGGACTCCGCGAGGGTGAGGGCAGTTCGGGACAGGGTGACCGTAGCCCACGGAGAATCGCTCGATCACCAGCAGCCGCCCACAAAGCGGCGGTTGACGGCTTGGTTGGGTTCGCACAAAGAATCTCGATCATGCCGGCGATGGCGTGATGCTCGTCACTGAGGTCCGGGGCTTAGGCGTCCGTTTTGCACAGGAGGTGCCAACTCGGGAAGACTGTAGGGACCCCATAACTCGTACCGAGTGATCCGAGAGTTCTCCAGCACATGCACGACGCGCCGCCCACGCCCCTGGCCGCAGAGGCCGAACCCCTGAGCCACGGGCTCAAGCAGCGCCATCTGACGATGCTCGGCCTCGGCGGGGTGATCGGCGCGGGACTCTTCGTGGGATCGGGCGCAGGCATCGCCCTGGCCGGCCCCGGCATCGTGCTCTCGTATCTGATCGCGGGCGCCCTCGCGATGCTGGTGATGCGGATGCTCGGTGAGATGTCCTCCGCGATGCCCGCCTCCGGTTCGTTCTCCGTGCACGCGGAACGCGCGCTAGGGCGCTGGGCCGGGTTCAGCGTCGGCTGGCTGTACTGGTTCCTGCTGGTGGTGGTGCTCGCCGCGGAGGCGACGGCCGCCGCGGCGATCGCCCACGGCTGGGCACCCGCCGTCCCCCAGTGGGGCTGGGTGCTGGTGTTCATGGTGGTCTTCACCGCCGCCAACCTGACCGCGGTGAAGAACTTCGGCGAGTTCGAGTTCTGGTTCGCCGCACTCAAGGTCGTCGCGATCGTGCTCTTCCTGGCACTCGGCACTCTGGCGATCTTCGGGCTGCTGCCGGACACGGACCCGGTCGGCCTCACCCGGCTCACCGGCGAGGGCGGCTTCCTGCCGGGCGGCTGGTCCGGCGTGATCTCCGGCGTGCTCGCCGTCGTCTTCGCCTTCGGCGGCCTCGAAGTCGTCACCATCGCGGCCGCGGAGACCGCGGACCCGGCACGCGCGGTGGGCCGCGCCGTGCGCAGCGCGGTGGTCCGCATCCTCTTCTTCTATGTGGGCTCGATGGCCGTCATCGTGACCGTCATGCCCTGGACGGCGCAGAAGGCGGGCCTCAGCCCCTATGTCTCCGTTCTCGACTCGATCGGGGTGCCGAGCGCCGGACGGATCATGGAGATCGTCGTCTTCGTGGCGCTGTTGTCCGCGCTCAACGCCAACCTGTACGGCGCCTCCCGGATGGTGTTCTCGCTCGCGGAGCGCGGCGAGGCGCCGAAGGGGCTGTTGAAGCTGAGCCTGGGCGGCGTGCCGCGCAAGGCGGTGCTCGCGTCCGTCGCGTTCGGCTTCGTGTCCGTGCTGCTCAATCTGAAGTGGCCGGATTCGGTCTTCCTCTACATGCTCAACTCGGTCGGCGCGGTACTGCTGTTCGTCTGGGCACTGATCGCCGTGTCGCAGTTGCGGCTGCGCCGGCGCCTCGAGCGCGAGGCGCCGGAGAAGCTGACGCTGCGCATGTGGGGCTTCCCGTGGCTCACCTGGGTCGCGCTCGCCGCGATGGCGGCGGTGCTGGGGCTGATGCTCACCGATGACGCAGCCCGGCCTCAGGTGCTGTGGTCGAGCGGCGCGACCGCCGGTGTACTGCTGGTTTCGGCCGTCCGGGAGCTGCGCGAACGACGCCGCTGAATCGCGGGGTTCCCGTGTGCGGTTGTTGACGTTCCGTGAAGATCGTGACCGTATAGCGGACATCTGTTCCCTGTGAGCGGCGACCATGCCCACACTGGGCCGCTCCCCCGTCTCAGCTCATGAACAGGGCACGCCCATGTCTCGGACCACCGCGCCCGCGCCCGTCGACCAGCCGGCCGACGCCACGCTCACGCACGGCCTCAAACAACGCCACCTGTCGATGATCGCCCTCGGCGGTGTCATCGGTGCCGGGCTCTTCGTGGGATCGGGCGCCGGCATCGCCGCGGCCGGACCGTCGATCGTCGTCGCGTACGCCCTCTCCGGACTGCTGGTCATGCTGGTGATGCGGATGCTGGGCGAGATGTCGGCGGCCAACCCCGCCTCCGGCTCCTTCTCCGTGCACGCGGAGCGGGCCATCGGGCCGTGGGCCGGCTTCACCGCCGGCTGGGCGTTCTGGTTCCTGCTGTGCGTGGCCGTCGGCCTGGAGGCCATCGGCGCCGCGGGCATCATGACGGGCTGGTTCCCCGGGACTCCCGAGTGGGCCTGGGTGGCGCTGTTCATGCTCGTGTTCTGCGGTACGAACCTGGCGGCGGTGAAGAACTTCGGCGAGTTCGAGTTCTGGTTCGCCGCGCTGAAGGTCGGCGCGATCGTGCTCTTCCTGGGCATCGGCGTCCTCGCGATCGCCGGCGTCCTTCCGGGCAGCGAGGCCCCGGGCACCGCCAACCTCACCGGTGACGGCGGCTTCATGCCGAACGGCAGCGAGGGCCTGATCGTCGGCCTCCTCGCCTCCGTCTTCGCCTACGGAGGTCTGGAGACGGTCACCATCGCCGCCGCCGAGTCCGAGCACCCGGTGCAGGGCGTCGCCAAGGCCGTTCGCACCGCGATGTGGCGTATCGCCGTCTTCTACATCGGCTCGATGGCGGTCATCGTCACGCTCGTGCCGTGGCACGAGAAGGCGGTCGCCGAGAAGGGGCCGTACGTCGCGACCCTGGACCACCTGGGGATCGACGGCGCGGGCCAGATCATGAACGTGGTCGTACTGATCGCCCTGCTCTCCGCGATGAACGCCAACATCTACGGCGCCTCCCGGATGGCGTGCTCGCTGGTCGCCCGCCGTCAGGGTCCGACGGCGCTGGGCCGGATCTCCGGCGGCGTGCCGCGGACCGCCGTGCTCGTCTCCTCCGTCTTCGGCTTCCTGTGCGTGCTGCTGTCGTACTGGCGGCCGGACGACATCTTCATGTGGCTGCTCAACACGATCGGCGCGATCATCCTGGTCGTCTGGTTCTTCATCGCCGTCTCGCAGTTGGTGCTGCGCCGCCGCACCGAGCGGGAGAACCCCGAGAAGCTGGTCGTGAAGATGTGGCTGTTCCCCGGCCTCACGCTGCTCGCCCTGGCCGGCATGGCGACCGTCTTCGCGCTGATGCTGCGCGAGGAGGAGACCCGGATGCAGCTGCTCGGCACCGGTGTCCTGACGCTGGTCCTCGCCGTCGTCGGATTCGTGCTGCAGAAGACGCGTGAGTCCCGGTCCGCCGCCGGGGCCGGCGCGACGGACTGAGCGCGGCAGCGCACGGAACATCCCGGACAGCACAGTGCCCCCGCGAGTCATGTACTCGCGGGGGCACTGTGCTGTCCGGGATGCGGCTGACGCCGGGACGCGGGCGCTGCCGTCCGGTGGGCGGTTCAGTCGAAGATGGGGCCCTGGGTCCGCGTGCGCTTGATCTCGTAGAAGCCCGGGATCGACGCGACCATGAGCGTCCCGTCCCACAGCCGGGCCGCCTCCTCGCCCTTGGGGGCGGGGGTGACGACCGGACCGAAGAAGGCGATCTGCTCGCCGTCGGAACCCGGCACCGCGATGACCGGCGTGCCGACTTCCTGGCCGACCTTCTCGATGCCCTCCTTGTGGGAGGCGCGCAGCTGGGCGTCGTACGTGCCCTTGTCGGCGAAGTCGGCGAGGGACGTGGGCAGACCGACGTCCTTCAGCGCCGCCACGACGGCCTCCCGGCCGGGGCCCATGCCCTCGTTGTGGAAGCGGGTGCCGAGCGCGGTGTAGAGCTTGCCGACCACCTCGTCGCCGTGCTCCTGCTGGGCCGCGATGACGACGCGCACCGGGCCCCAGGCCTTGTTCTCCAGCATGTCCCGGTACTCCTCGGGAAGCTCGTCGAGCTTGTCCTCGTTGAGCACGGCGAGGCTCATCACATGCCAGCGCACCTCTACGTCACGGACCTTCTCCACCTCGAGCATCCAGCGGGAGGTCATCCAGGCCCAGGGGCACAGCGGGTCGAACCAGAAGTCCACGGGCGTCTTGCCGTTGTGCGACATATCACTCCTCGGAAGGGATCGGCGCCCTGCGCGCCTGCCCGGGCAACGCCGCCGATGGCTCCGCCGATTCCCGTGGGAGGATCGCTGGTGTTCGAACGAGACACGAAGGAGTGCTTGTGCCCGGTGAGAATCTGTCCCGCGACGAGGCCCGCTCCCGGGCCGGACTGGTGTCCGTCGACGGGTACGAGGTGGCCCTCGACGTGCGGTCCGCGGTCGGGGAGCCCGAGGACGCCTCAGGGCCACGCACCTTCCGGTCGGTGACCACGATCCGGTTCCGGGTGAACGAGCCGGGTGCTTCGACCTTCGTCGACCTGCTCGCCCCGTCCGTGACGGCGGTCACCCTCAACGGACGTGAGCTGGACCCCGCGACCGTCTTCGACGGCTCCCGGATCGCGCTGGACGACCTGGCGGCGGAGAACGTGCTCGTCGTCGACGCCCGGTGCGCCTACAGCCGCACCGGTGAGGGACTGCACCGCTTCGTCGATCCCGAGGACGGCGAGGTCTACCTCTACACCCAGTACGAGCCGGCCGACGCGCGCCGGGTCTTCGCCGACTTCGAACAGCCCGACCTCAAGGCGCCGTTCCGTTTCGAGGTGACCGCCCCCGAGGGCTGGACGGTGTGGAGCAACCGCGAGGGCGCCCGCGCCGAGGACGGGACCTGGCGGTTCGCCGAGACGGCGCCGATCTCGACGTACATCACGGCGGTCGTCGCCGGGCCGTACCACTACGAGACCGACCTGTACGAGCGTGAACTGGCCGACGGCACGGTCCTGCGGATCCCGCTGGGCGCGATGTGCCGCAAGGGGCTCGCCAAGCACTTCGACGCCGACGACATCTTCCTCGTCACCAAGCAGGGCCTGGACTTCTTCCACGAGCACTTCGACTACCCGTACCCCTTCGGGAAGTACGACCAGGCGTTCGTGCCCGAGTACAACATCGGCGCCATGGAGAACCCCGGCTGCGTGACGTTCCGCGAGGAGTTCGTCTTCCGCGGCAAGGTGACACAGGCGTCGTACGAGCGCCGGGCCAACGTCATCCTGCACGAGATGGCGCACATGTGGTTCGGCGACCTCGTCACCATGCAGTGGTGGGACGACCTGTGGCTCAAGGAGTCCTTCGCGGACTTCATGGGCTCCTTCTCGATGGTCGAGGCGACGCGCTTCACCAACGGATGGGTCACCTTCGCCAACAACCGCAAGGCCTGGGCGTACCGCGCCGACCAGCTGCCGTCGACGCACCCGGTGACGGCCGACATCCGCGACCTCGAGGACGCCAAGCTCAACTTCGACGGCATCACGTACGCCAAGGGCGCGTCCGTGCTCAAGCAGCTCGTCGCCTACGTGGGCCGGGACGCGTTCATGGAGGGCGCCCGGCGTTACTTCAAGCGCCACGCGTACGGCAACACCCGGCTCGGTGACCTGCTGTCCGTGCTGGAGGAGACGTCCGGGCGTGACATGAAGGACTGGTCCCGGACCTGGCTCGAGACCTCGGGCGTGAACGCGCTGACTCCCGAGGTGGCGTACGACGCCGACGGGCGCATCGCCGAGCTGGCGATCTCGCAGGACGGTGACACGCTCCGGCCGCACCGGGTGGCCGTCGGCCTCTACCGGATCGAGAACGCGGAGCTCGTGCGGTACGCGCAGGCCGGGGTGGACGTCACCGGCGCGCGCACGGTCGTGCCCGAACTCGCGGGCGAGGAGCGGCCCGGACTCGTCCTGGTCAACGACGAGGACCTGACCTACTGCAAGGTCCGCTTCGACGAGGACTCGCTGGCGACGCTGCGGGCGCACCTCGGCGACATCACCGACCCGCTGGCGCGGGCGCTGTGCTGGTCCGCGCTGTGGAACCTGACACGGGACGCGCTCATGCCGGCGCGCGACTTCGTGGAACTCGTACTGAAGTTCGCCGGGAGCGAGTCCGACATCGGTGTGCTGCAGATGCTCCACGCGTGGACGCGGTCGGCCCTCGTGCACTACGTGGCCCCGCAGTGGCGCGAGGAGAGCGGCCGGCTGCTCGCGTCCGGCGCGCTGGACGAACTGCGGCGCGCGGAGCCGGGCAGCCAGCACCAGCTGACGTGGGCCCGCTTCTTCGCCTCGGTGGCGACGGACGACTCGGACTTCCGGCTGCTCTCCGGGCTGATGGCGGGCACCGAGAAGATCGACGGCCTGGACGTCGACCAGGAACTGCGCTGGTCGTTCCTGGAACCGCTGGCCGCGCACGGGGTCGCCGACGAGTCGGCGATCGCGGCGGAACTGGCGCGCGACGACACGGCCTCCGGCAAGCGGCACGAGGTGCGCTGCCTGGCGTCGCGGCCGTCGGCCGCGGTCAAGGACCAGGCGTGGACGGCGGTGGTGGAGTCGGACAAGCTGTCCAACGCGCTCGTCGAGGCGACGATCTCGGGCTTCGTCCAGCCGTCGCAGCGTGAACTGACCGCCCCGTACACCGAGAAGTACTTCGAGGCGATCGAGCGGGTGTGGTCCGAGCGGTCGATCCAGATCGGGATGGACGTGGTGCGGGGCCTGTACCCGTCCCTCCAGGACTCCCGGGCCACGCTCGACGCGACGGACGAGTGGCTGGCCGCGCACGAGTCGGCGGCGCCGGCGCTGCGGCGGCTGGTCGCGGAGTCCCGCGACGATCTGGCGAGGGCGTTGCGGGCGCAGGAGCGCGACGGGGCGTGATGGTCGGGGCGCGGCCCGCGAGGTCCGCCTGCGGCGGGCCGCGCCCCTCACCCCTTCCCGAAACCGGGGCCCCGGACCCCGCCCCGCGCTCCGCACGGTGTTCCGGGGGCCCCGCCCCCGGACCCCCGCGCCTCGATCGCCGATAGGGGCTGGACCTGCCCCGTGCCGGGGCCTCGGCCGCGCGGGCAAGGCCGAGCGTGCGGAGGCAGGCAGGGCCCGCCCGGCACGTGCCACGGCTGCCACCGTAGGGGCAGCTTGAGGACACGGCCGAAGGCCGTAACGGGGTTCGGGCCGCGCCCGGCACGCGGCACCCGGCTGCCGGGCCCGGCACAGGCGGGGCCCCGTACGTGGCCGAGCCGCACACCGACAACAGCGGGCCGGGGTGGTCACAACACCCGCCCCACATCGGCACTCGAACGTGCGTACTTTAGTACGCGGTTGTCCTGAATTGTCGACGAGCTTGTAACAGCGGTTAGCCCGGTCCGACGACGCGGGCATCTCATCGGCATGAACCAGTCCAACGCTCCCCTCTCTCCCCTCCCCCTCCCCCTCAGCCGGCCCGACGGCGACGTGCGCCGACGGGTCGTGTCCGGGGCGCAGTTGCGTACGCACGGCTACACGCCCTCGCGGGTCGCCGAGAAGTGCCGGCCCGGCGGGGACTGGCAGTTGCTGCTTCCGGGGGTGTACCTGCTGCATCCGGGACCGGCCACCGGCGAGGAGCGGCTGCACGCCGCGCTGCTGTACGCCGGCCGGCCCGTGCTGCCGGCCCAGCGGCACGAATCGGCGCCGTACGGCGAAGCGATGGCCACCGGGCTCGCCGCGCTCGCGCTGCACGGCTTCACCGCGGCTCCGCCGCTGACCTCGATCGAGCCGATCGACGTGCTCGTGCCGCGGACGCGGCGGCTGCGGTCGACCGGGTTCGCCCGGCTGGTGCGGGGGCATTCGATGCCCCGGGCGGAGGAGGTCGGCGGCGTGCCCGTGGCCCCCGCGTCCCGCGCCCTCGCCGACGCGGTGGCGCAGCTCGACGACGCGGGACTGATCGGCCGGCTGCTGACGGAGGCCGTGCGGGGCGGGCACTGCGAGCCCGCCGCGCTGGTGCGGGAGTTGAACGACGCGCGGCTGCTCGACCGCCCGCACGTCGTGAGCGCCGTGGACGAACTGCTCGCGGAGGGCCGTGCGCTGGCGGAGGGCAGGCTGTACGGGCTCGTCCGCGACGGCGGTCTGCCCGACCCCCTGTGGAACGTGGACCTCCGTCTCCCCGGCGGCCCTCGTCTCGGCCGGGTCGACGCGTACTGGCCGGAGCAGGCCGTGGCCGTGGAGCTGGACACGCGCGCGCCCCGCCAGGACGAGGACGCCCAGTGGTCCCGGTACGCGCGCAAGCGGGAGCATCTGGAGCGGCTCGGCATCACCGTCGTGCACCTGACCCCGCGCAGGCTCCGTGAGTCGCCCGAGCAGCAGGCGACCGTGGTGCGCACCGCGCTGATGGCCGCCGCGGACCGGGAGCCCGCCGCCTATGTGGTGGTGCTGCCCCGCTGAGCGACCCTGCCGAGAACCGGCCTGGAGTGCCACAGCTCCAGGCCCACGTCGACGAGTTCGACGCGGTGGAGCGCCGGCACCGCCTCCAGCGGGTGCCAGGCGGCGAGGTCCGTGGATCCGCCGGTCTCGTTGCGCAGCTCGCCGCCGGTGATCCGGCCCTCGTACACGATCCGCAAGCCCTGGAAGTCCGCGAAGGCGCCCAGCTTGCGCGGGTAGCGGCGGCGTACCGAGTCGAGGCCGAGCAGCGCGGTCATCTCGGCGATGTAGCCGGTCTCTTCCTCGACCTCGCGGACGACGGTGTCGAGGGGGTCCTCCCCGTGGTCCATGCCGCCGCCCGGCAGCGTCCACTTCTTCGCGCCGTCGCGCGCGACCCAGCGGGCCAGCAGGATCTGTCCGTCCTGTATGCAGACGGCGTACGCCGCGACCCTCAACTCCTTGTTCATTCGGTGAGATTACCGGCGCGTCAGCTCATCGAGGTCGATAAGAACCCGTTCGTCCGCGATGGCGCACGATCCGCGGTGGCGGGTTTCCGCCATGCACACATCCCGTCTCGATCAACTCTCCACAAACCCCTGTCATTTACGACAGGCTGAGCGGTCATCCGGCACCGTATTCCGGACCCTCTCTTTCACAAACAGGGATGCTGATGACCCCCGAACCCGAGAGCTCCACAACGGGACGTTCGACGCCAGGTCACAGACGCGTGGCACGCGTCGCGGCCGCCGCCTCGATGGTGGCCGCGCTCGTCGCTGCCGGCGTCGCTCCGGCCGTCGCCACAGCGCCCGCCGACGACCCGGCCGGCGCCAACGCGGTCAAGGCCGCCAAGTCGTCCTCCGACAAGATCGGCTCGGCCGACGCCGAGCTGCTCGCGGAGGCCGAGGCCAAGGGCGAGAAGACCGTCACCGTCATGGTGGCCACCGCCCCCGGCGCGACCGAGCAGGTCGCCGGCCAGCTGGACGCCGTCAAGGGCGCAACCGTCGGCAGGACCTTCGACGAGCTCGGCTACGTAAGTGCCACCCTGCCCACGGGCAAGGCCGAGGCCGCCCTCAAGTCGGCGGCCAAGCTGTCCAGCGTGCACGGCATCGACCTCAAGCACGAGATCGAGCTGGACGACCCGACCCCGGCGGCGGACACCGTGAAGGCCGCAGGCACCGCCGACGCGCAGGTCCAGCAGTACCCCGCGCCCGACGCGTCGACCCCGGCGAAGAACCCGTACAACCCGTCCTTCGAGACCGGTGCGGTCGACTTCGTCAAGGCGCACCCCAAGGCCGACGGCCGCGGCGTGACCATCGGAATCCTCGACTCCGGCGTCGACCTCGGCCACCCGGCGCTCCAGAAGACCACCACCGGCGAGCGCAAGATCGTCGACTGGGTCACGGCGACGGACCCGGTGGCCGACGGCGACCGCACGTGGCTGCGGATGAACACGGCCGTCAACGGTCCGACCTTCACCGCGGGCGGACGCACCTACTCCGCCCCGGCCGGCGCATACCGCTTCAACCTCTTCGCGGAGGCCGCCACCAAGGGCGGCGACATGGCCGGCGACCTCAACCGGGACGGCGACACCACCGACGTCTGGGCGGTCCTCTACGACGAGGGCACCCGGACCGCGCGCGTCGACCTGAACAACGACGCCGACTTCACCAACGACACCCTGATGAAGCCGTACAAGAACGGCTTCCAGGTCGGCTACTTCGGCAAGGACGACCCGAAGACCGAGATCGCCGAGCGCATCCCGTTCGTCATCGAGGTCCGCACCGACGTCGTCTACAACGCCGCCGGCGCGAAGGCCGACTACGTCAACATCGGTGTCATCGAGGGGTCGCACGGCACGCACGTCGCCGGTATCACCGCCGCCAACAGCCTCTTCGGCGGCAGGATGAACGGCGCCGCGCCCGGCGCGAAGATCGTCTCCTCGCGCGCCTGCACCTGGAGCGGCGGCTGCACCAACATCGCGCTCACCGAGGGCATGGCCGACCTGGTCATCAACCGCGGCGTGGACATCGTCAACATGTCCATCGGCGGTCTGCCCCCGCTGAACGACGGCAACAACGCGCGCGCCGAGCTCTACAACCGGCTCATAGACACCTACGGCGTCCAGCTGGTGATCTCCGCCGGCAACTCGGGCCCGGGCACCAACACGCTCGGCGACCCCGCCGTCGCCGACAAGGTGATCTCCGTCGGCGCGTCCATCTCCAAGGAGACCTGGGCGTCCAACTACGGCTCCGGCGTCGAGAAGAAGTACGCGATGCTGCCCTTCTCCTCGCGCGGTCCGCGTGAGGACGGCGGCTTCACGCCGACGCTGACCGCGCCCGGCGCGGCGGTCAACACCACCCAGACCTGGTCGCCCGGCGGCCCGGTCGCCGAGGCCGGCTACCAGCTGCCGCCCGGCTACTCGATGATGCAGGGCACCTCGATGTCCTCTCCGCAGGCGGCGGGCGCGGCGGCACTGCTGCTCTCCGCGGCCAAGCAGCGCGGCATCGAGCTGACCCCGGCGAAGCTGCGCACGGCCCTCACCAGCACCGCCCACCGCATCAGCGGTGAGCAGGCGCACGAGCAGGGCGCGGGCCTGATCGACGTCGTGGACGCCTGGGAGCAGATCAAGGACGGCGTGGGCGCCCACGAGTACTCGGTCAAGGCCCCGGTCGACACCGCGATCGACTTCGCGCTGAAGACCCCGGGCTTCGGCACCGGTCTCTACGACCGCGAGGGCGGCCTGAAGGCCGGCAAGAGCCGGACCTACGACATCACCGTCACCCGCACGACCGGCCCGAAGAAGGCCGTCGCGCACACCCTGCGCTGGAAGAACAACGACGGCACCTTCCGTCTGCTCAGCGGGTCCGAGGTCAGGCTCCCGCTGAACCAGCCGGTCACCGTCACCGTCCAGGCGCGGCCGAAGACGGCCGGCGTGCACAGCGCCGTCCTCGAGGCCGACGACCGCTCGACCGTGGGCGTCGACAAGCAGATCCTGGCCACCGTGGTCGCCTCCGACGACCTCGCGAAGCCCGGGTACACCGTCTCCAAGGCGGACACGGTGCAGCGCAACAGCCACAAGTCGTACTTCATCACCGTCCCCGAGGGCGCCAAGAACCTCGAGGTCGCCATCGGCGGGCTCGCCGAGGGCAGCCAGACCCGGTTCATCGGCCTCCACCCGTACGGGCTGCCGGTCGACCCGACCTCGACGGTCAACTGCTACCCGAACTACGCGAACCCGGCCAACACCTGCCGTCCCGACGTGCGCTCCTACCCGGAGCCGATGCCGGGCGTCTGGGAGATCGAGGTCGAGTCGCGGCGCACGTCCCCGCTGCTGGACAACCCGTTCGAGCTGGACGTGACGGTGCTGGGCGCCGACTTCGACCCGGCCGTCAAGACGCTCCCCGAGGCGAAGGTCGGCACGCCGGCCCCCGTCGAGTGGAACGTCACCAACCGCTTCGCCTCTCTCGAGGGCAAGCTGGCCGGCGGCTCCCTGGGCTCGGCGAAGGTCGCCCGTCCGTCCATCGCGCACGGTGAGTCCCAGGAGTCCACGGTCACCATCGGCGAGGGCGTGGAGCGCCTCGACGTGGCGATCGGCTCGCCCGCCGACAACGGCGCGGACCTGGACCTGCTGGTCCTCAAGGACGGCGCCGTGGTCGGCCAGGCCGCGGACGGCGACTCCGAGGAGGCGGTGAGCCTGCTGAAGCCGGCCGCCGGTACCTACACGATCGTGGTCGACGGTTACTCGGTCCCCGCCGGGACCACCGAGTACGACTACCGCGATGTGTTCTTCTCCCCGTCGCTCGGCTCCGTGAAGATCGACGCCGGATCCTCGGTCCAGCTCGCCAACGGTGCGTCGGCGCAGGTCAGCGCCGAGGTCGTGGTCGGTGGAGCGGCTCCGGAGGGACGCCAGTTCTTCGGTGAGGTGCAGCTGCTGAACAACCGCGGCACGGTCGCGGGCGCCGGCAGCGTGGTGATCGGCAAGGTCACCGAGTAGTCGCAGAAGACAGTAGGACGGCGGGGCGGGCGCTCTTCGGGCGCCCGCCCCGCCTGCATGTTCCTTGTCACACGTCCCGCCACTCGGACAATCGATTGGACAAGGCGGACCCGGACATACGCATCATGGAACGGCATCAGGGCCGCAAGTACGTACGGAGGAGTCCCCGTGAAGGTCGGAATCGTCGGAGCCACCGGGCAGGTCGGCACGGTCATGCGCAAGATCCTCGCCGAGCGGAAGTTCCCGGTCGACGAGCTGCGGCTCTTCGCCTCGGCCCGGTCCGCGGGCTCCACGATCGAATGGGAAGGCCGGGAGATCACGGTCGAGGACGCCTCCACCGCCGACTTCACGGGCCTCGACATCGCCCTGTTCTCGGCCGGCGGCGCGACCTCGAGGGCGCTCGCCGAGAAGGTGGCCGGTCAGGGCGTCGTCGTGATCGACAACTCCTCCGCCTGGCGCCGTGACCCCGAGGTGCCGCTCGTGGTCTCCGAGGTCAACCCGCACGCGGTCAAGGACCGCCCCAAGGGGATCATCGCCAACCCGAACTGCACCACGATGGCCGCCATGCCGGTCCTCAAGCCGCTGCACCAGGAGGCCGGGCTGATCTCGCTGGTCGCCACCACCTACCAGGCGGTCTCCGGCTCCGGCCTCGCGGGCGTCGCCGAGCTGGACGACCAGGTCAGAGCGGCCGCGGACCGTGCGAAGGAGCTCACCCACGACGGTGAGGCGGTCGCCTTCCCCGAGCCCGGCGTCTACAAGCGCACCATCGCCTTCAACGTGATCCCGCTGGCGGGCAACCTCGTCGACGACGGCTCCCACGAGACCGACGAGGAGCAGAAGCTCCGCAACGAGTCCCGCAAGATCCTCGAGATCCCCGAGCTCAAGGTCTCGGGCACCTGCGTGCGCGTCCCGGTCTTCTCCGGGCACTCGCTCCAGGTCAACGCCCGGTTCGCCGACAAGCTCGGTGTCGAGCGTGCCTACGAGCTGCTGAAGGACGCCCCGGGCGTCGAGCTCTCCGAGATCCCCACGCCGCTCCAGGCGGCGGGCAAGGACGCCTCGTACGTCGGCCGCATCCGCGTGGACGAGACCGTCGAAAACGGCCTGTCGCTGTTCGTCTCAGGCGACAACCTGCGCAAGGGCGCCGCGCTGAACGCGGTGCAGATCGCGGAGCTGGTCGCGGACGAGCTGCGCGGCTGACCCACTCGATCAGTGCCTCGGGGGCGATCACCGGAAGGTGATCGCCCCCTTGTGCGTGACATGGCAGGCTGCCGGGCATGACACGCATGGTCAAGGGCGCCAACGTGCCCGCGCCGGTCGAGCCGCTCCAGATCGCCGTGTGCCGGGGCAGGGCCCCCGGCGCTCCCGTCGTGGACGTCTCGGCACTGCTCGTCGCCGCGGACGGCAGGGTGCGGGGTGACGCCGACCTCGTCCTCGCCGGCCGGCCGCACCACCCGAGCGGCGCGGTACGCCACCTGGGCACGGCGCCGGACGACGGCGGACCGCTCTTGGCGGACTGGCTGTGGCTGGACCTCGCCGGAGTCGAGCCCGGGGTCGATCGCGTGGTCGTCGCGGCGTCGGCGGACGGCGGCCCCTTCGGCCGGGTGCCGGGTCTGGACATCCGGGTGACGACGATGACGGGCGCGCCGGTCGCGTACTTCGGTGTCGACGACGCGACGACGGAGACGGCGTTCGTGCTGGGCGAGTTCTACCGGCACCGGGGCGGGTGGAAGTTCCGGGCGGTGGGCCAGGGCTGGACGACGGGACTGCACGGCCTTGCGACGGACTTCGGTGTCGAGGTCGCGGACACGGGCCCGCCCCCGAACGGCGCCCGCGGCCCCGCCCTGCCCTCACCACACCCCGGGCCGGCGCGGACGGCGCCGCCGGACGGCGGGGCCGACGGCGGCTTCGGTCCCGACTTCGTGCCCTTCGTCCTCAAAGGCCATGCGCACAAGACCTTCGCCGTGCCCCGGACCGTGCCGGCGGGGGCCGCGCTGTTGCAGGTGGAGCTCGAGGACGACAACGGGCGGGTGCAGGTCAAGCTGCTCGGGGAGACCGGCGACCGGGGCGAGGAGCTGTGGCGCGGTGACCGGACCCGGAGCAGGGCCCGGTTCCTCGTACACGTGCCGGAGGGCCGGCCGCTGCGCCTCGGCATACGGGCGAGCCGCAGGTGGGCGGTGAAGCTGATGCCCGTCTCGCACGCCGAGCCGTTCACGGGCCATGCCCACGGCCACGACCTCGACGTCCTGCGCTACGACGGCCCCGCCGACGACCTGCACTACCGCGTCGACGCCACCGACGGAGCCGACGCCGCGTTCTCGCTCGGTGCCGTCTTCCCCGGCGAGGACCCGATGACGCCCCGACCCGCCCCCGCCCCCGAGGCCGCCGGCGGCACCGCGGCGGGGGTCGTACGACTGCCCGGCCCCGCGCTGCTCCAGGTCCGCGGCCGCGCCTTCTGGTCGCTGAACGCCGCGTCCGGTGCGCCCGTGCTCGCCGAGTACGGCAGCGGCCGGCGCTCCGGCGCCCCGGTGGAGATCGTCAACCCGCTTCCGGGCTCACCGGTGATCCTCGAGTACCACCTGGTCGCGGGCCTGACATCACGCTTCTACGAGGCGACAGAGACCGACGAGTACGGGGAGGAGCGCGCGCTGCTGTTCCCGCACCGGGACGGCATGCGCGGACGGGTGCTGCTGTTCACCGACGGCCGGGCCGGCACCCGGGTACGTATCCGGTCCGTGGCGCGATGGGTCCTGCGGCTGCTGCCGCTGGAGTCGGCCCGGCCACTGGCGGAAGGCGTCCGCGGCAAGGGCACGGACGTGCTGGTGCACCGGGGCGGCGCGTCCGTCGTCTCCCTGACGGGCAGCGCGGGGCGTGCCCCGTACTACCGGGTCGAGGCGGGGGCCGCCGACGCCATGGCTCCGGCACCGGTGCTGGAGGCGGCCGGCAGCCGTCCCGCGCGCGGCCCGGTCCCCGGCGAGCCGGGCGTGCCCGCGTACGTCACCGTCCGTTGCGAGGGCATGGGCTGGACGCTGGGTCTGACAGGGACGGACGGACCGCGGCCGTTCGCCGAGTCGATCGAGGGCCACGGGTACGACATCGTCCGCTACACGGGCCGCCCCGGCGAGGTCCGTGTCGAGTGCGGTGAGGACCGCCCGGTCGAACTGTGGCTGCTGGACAAGCACTTCGCGCCGGACCGGAGGATCGCCACCGGCCCCGGCCGGCACGAGATCGGGCCGGGCCCGATCCAGGTGCGTGGCGGCGGCCGCTGGCGGATCACCGCCGGCGGCTGACACCGCGCGCGGCGCCGCCCGTCACCGGGCCGATTCTCCTGGGCGAAGGGCGACCGTCGCGTGGAAGGATGAGCGCAAACATCGCATACCGAGGAGATGACCGGGTGCCTGGCACAAACCTGACCCGTGAAGAGGCGCAGCAGCGTGCGCGTCTGCTCACCGTTGACTCGTACGAGATCGACCTCGATCTCTCCGGGGCGCAGGAGGGCGGGACCTACCGGTCCGAGACCACCGTGCGTTTCGCGTCCGCCGACGCGAACGCGCAGACGTTCATCGACCTGGTCGCACCCGCCGTGCACGACGTGGTGCTGAACGGCAAGTCGCTCGACGTGGCCGCGGTCTTCCGCGACTCGCGGATCACGCTGAAGCATCTGCGTGAGGGCGACAACGAGCTGAAGGTCGTCGCCGACTGCTCGTACACCAACACCGGCGAGGGCCTCCACCGGTTCGTCGACCCGGTGGACGAGCAGGCGTACCTCTACACGCAGTTCGAGGTGCCGGACGCGCGGCGCGTCTTCGCGAGCTTCGAGCAGCCGGACCTCAAGGCGACGTTCCGGTTCACCGTGAAGGCGCCCGAGGGCTGGACGGTGATCTCGAACTCGCCGCGGCAGCAGGCGGAGGGGGCCACGCACGAGGACACCGTGTGGCGCTTCGAGCCGACGCCGCGCATCTCCACGTACATCACGGCGCTGATCGCCGGCCCGTACCACAGTGTGCACAGCTCGTACGAGAAAGACGGGCAGTCGGTGCCGCTCGGCATCTACTGCCGGCCGTCGCTGGCCGAGTACCTGGACGCGGACGCGATCTTCGACGTCACCCGTCAGGGCTTCGACTGGTTCCAGGAGAAGTTCGACTACGCCTACCCGTTCGCCAAGTACGACCAGCTGTTCGTGCCGGAGTTCAACGCGGGCGCGATGGAGAACGCGGGCGCCGTCACCATCCGCGACCAGTACGTCTTCCGTTCGAAGGTGACGGACGCGGCGTACGAGGTGCGGGCGGAGACGATCCTGCACGAGCTCGCCCACATGTGGTTCGGCGACCTCGTCACCATGGAGTGGTGGAACGACCTGTGGCTGAACGAGTCGTTCGCCACCTACACGTCGATCGCCTGCCAGGCCTCGGCGCCGGGTTCGAGGTGGCCGCACTCGTGGACCACGTTCGCGAACTCCATGAAGACGTGGGCCTACCGGCAGGACCAGCTGCCGTCGACCCATCCGATCATGGCCGAGATCCGCGACCTCGATGACGTTCTCGTGAACTTCGACGGCATCACGTACGCCAAGGGCGCGTCGGTTCTCAAGCAGCTGGTCGCCTATGTCGGCATGGACGAGTTCTTCCGCGGCGTGCAGGCGTACTTCAAGACGCACGCGTTCGGCAACACCCGTCTGTCCGACCTGCTCGGCGCGCTGGAGGAGACCAGCGGCCGCGACCTGAAGACCTGGTCGAAGGCGTGGCTGGAGACGGCCGGCATCAACGTCCTGCGCCCGGAGATCGGCACGGACGACTCGGGTGTCATCACCTCCTTCGCCGTGCGGCAGGAGGCCCCGGCGCTGCCGACCGGGGCGAAGGGCGAGCCGACGCTGCGCCCGCACCGCATCGCGATCGGCCTGTACGACCTGGACGACGCGGGCAAGCTGGTGCGCCGCGAGCGGGTCGAGCTCGACGTCGACGGCGGGCTGACCGAGGTCCCGTCGCTGGTGGGGAAGGCGCGCCCGGCCGTCGTCCTGCTCAATGACGACGACCTTTCGTACGCGAAGGTCCGCCTCGACGAGGAGTCCCTGCGCAACGTCACGGAGCACCTGGGCGACTTCACCGAGTCCCTGCCGCGCGCGCTGTGCTGGGCCTCCGCCTGGGACATGACCCGCGACGGCGAACTGGCCGCCCGCGACTACCTGTCGCTGGTGCTGTCCGGGATCGGCAAGGAGTCCGACATCGGCGTGGTCCAGTCCCTGCACCGCCAGGTCAAGCTCGCCGTCGACCTGTACGCGGCGCCCGCCTGGCGTGAGACCGGCCTGACCCGGTGGACGGACGCCACGCTCGCGCACCTGCGGGCGGCGGAGCCGGGCAGCGACCACCAGCTGGCGTGGGCGCGGGCGTTCGCCGCGACCGCGCGCACCCCGCAGCAGCTCGACCTGCTCCAGGCGCTGCTCGACGGCACGGAGACGATCGAGGGCCTGGCCGTCGACACCGAGCTGCGGTGGGCCTTCGTGGAGCGGCTCGCCGCGACCGGCGTCTTCGACGAGGACGACATCGCCGGCGAGTACGAGCGGGACAAGACCGCGGCCGGCGAGCGCCACGCGGCGACCGCGCGGGCGGCGCGGCCGACCCCGGAGGCGAAGGCGGAGGCCTGGGCCTCGGTCGTCGAGTCGGACAAGCTGCCCAACGCCGTCCAGGAGGCGGTGATCTCCGGCTTCGTCCAGACGGACCAGCGTGAGCTGCTCGCTCCGTACGCGGAGAGGTACTTCGCGGCGGTCAAGGACGTGTGGGAGTCGCGCAGCCACGAGATGGCGCAGCAGGTCGCGATCGGCCTCTACCCGTCGCTGCTCGTCTCCGAGGAGACGCTGGGCGCGACGGACGAGTGGCTCTCCTCCGCCGAGCCGAACGCGGCACTGCGCCGGCTGGTCTCCGAGTCGCGCGCCGGCGTCGAGCGCGCGCTGAAGGCCCAGGCGGCGGACGCGGCGGCGGCCACCGGCTGACCCGCCGGAGGGCGCCCAGGGACCACTCACGGTCGTCCCTGGGCGCCCTTGGCGTATCCGGGCGCGGGGTCCGTCCGCCGGCGGGCGGCACGGGCTGCCCGGCGCGCGCACCCGGTCCCGCGCCGGAGCTCGAAGCACAGGGGCGGCGCGCGGAGCTCGCCGCACAACCCGGCCGGCGGCCCGGCCGGGTGACACCGCCATACCAACATCGACGAGAAGACACACCGTTCAAACATTTTCGAGTGAACTCGGCGCGCCCGTTTGCCATTTCGGCCGTATACATCACGACAGTGGAATGACCCACCGTCAAACGATCTAGCGCAAGCGGGATATGCTCCCGCCCGTCGTCATATGATCTTCCACGTTCGATTCTGAGGATGCTGATGGTTCGACAGGGAACGTCGACCGGAAGTCCGCGGCCCCCGGCCAGCCTTGTCTGGCAGCTGCCCGTAGCCGCGACCGTTGCGGCCGCGATCGCGGCCGTGTCCCTGGTCTCCGCTTCGGCCCGCACCCCCGTGGTCGTGATCTGCGTCGTCGCGGTCGTCGCGGTCGCCACCGCCTGCGCGGAGGTGATGCGGCGCGGCAGACTCGTGGCCCAGCTGCGGCACACGGTCGCGGCGCAGGACGCCGCCCTCGCGCGACAGGCCGCCGAGACCACCCGGCTCGCCGGCGAGCTGCTGCCCGAGGTGGTGGAACGGCTCCGCAAGGGCGAGTTCCCCGAGGACGTGCTGGCCTCGCTCGACGCGTCGGCCGAGCACCAGGCGGTGCTCCGCTCGGTCGTCGGCGCGGTCAGCGCCGAGGAGGACCTGCGCGAGTCCGCCCAGCGCGCCTTCGTGAACATCGCCCGCCGCGTGCAGGCGATCGTCCACCAGCAGGCGCAGGAACTGCGGGAGATGGAGGACCGGCACGGTCAGACCCCCAGCGTCTTCGGCGACCTCCTGCGCATCGACCACGGCACGGCCCTGATCGGCCGCCTCGCCGACTCCATCGCCGTGCTCGGCGGCGCCCGCCCGGGCCGCCAGTGGAGCAGGGCCGTACCTCTGTACAGCGTCATGCGTGGCGCGATGTCGCGGATCATCGACTACCAGCGGGTCGAGCTGCACTCGGTCTCCGAGGTCGCCGTCGTCGGCACCGCCGTCGAGCCGCTGATCCACGCGCTGTCCGAGCTCCTCGACAACGCCACCCGCTACTCGCCGCCGCACACCAAGGTCCACCTGACCGCGGTGGACGTGCAGTCGGGCATCGCCGTCGAGATCGAGGACGGCGGCGTCAGCATGAGCGAGGAGGCCCGGCTGCGGGCCGAGCGCATGCTCCGCCAGGCCCAGCAGGGGATCGACGTCAACGACCTCGGTGAGACGCCCCGCCTCGGCCTGGCGGTCGTGGGCCGCCTCTCCCAGGCCTACGGCTTCCAGGTCTCGCTGCGCTCGTCCGCGTACGGCGGTGTCCGCGCCGTCCTCGTCGTACCGCAGGACCTCATCACCACCGCCTCGTCCGCGACCGGCCTCGCGCACGGTATCGGCGCCTCCTCCGGTCCGCGCCCGGCCGGCTCGGAGACCCAGGAACGGCTTCCCAGGCCGGCCGGCGGGCCGACGGCCGCGCTGTCGGCCGCCCCGCCCGCGGACGACCTGCCGGTGGTGACAGAGCGGACCCCCACCGGTCTGCCCCAGCGCCGCCGCAAGGCACGCGCGACCGTGCCCGCACCGGCCGCGCCGGCCGCGCCCCGCGAGTCCGCCGGCCCGACGGCGCCCGACGGCGGTGCACCCTCGGCCGCCTCGGAGACGGAGTCCGCACCGGCGGTGCAGCCCGGCATGTGGCTGGCCGCGTTCCAGAGCGGCCTGTCCGGTGACACCACCCAGCCAAGCAAGGGGAACGAGCAGCCATGATTCAGCGGCAGTCCAACCAGACCAACATGGACTGGATGCTCAAGGACCTGGCGGAGGGCGTCCCGCAGACGCGCAACGTCGTCGTCCTGTCCGCCGACGGTCTGCGCATGGCCCAGTACGGCGCGGACACCGACACCGCCGACCGCCTGGCGGCCGCCTGCGCGGGACTGCAGAGTCTGGCGGCCGCCGTCGCGTCCGAACTACCGCACGGTGACGGCCAGATGCGCCTGGTCGTCATCGAGATGGACGGCGGCTTCTTCTATCTGATGGCGGCCGGCGCAGGCGCGTATCTCGCGGTACTGGCCGACGAAGGCGTCGACGCCGGGCTGATGGGCCAGCGGATGCGGGACCTCGTGCTGCGGATCGGAGAGCACCTGAGCACGCCGCCGCGGCATGAAGGACAGACCGCGTGAGCGACGCGGGCGGGGACTGGGAAGAGACCAGTCCCGAGCGGCTCTACGTCATCACGGGCGGCCGCAGCGGCTCGTCCGCGCCCACCGCGCTCGACCTGGTCACCCTGATCGTGGCCAGGTCGGGTCCCAAACCCGGCATGCAGCCGGAGCACGCAGCGATCATCCGGCTCTGTCACGCACCGCTCTCGGTGGCCGAGATCTCCGCCTATCTGAGCCTCCCGGTGAGCGTCGTGACCGTGCTGCTCAGCGATCTTCTGGCCGAGGACAAGGTGCTGGCACGCGCACCCGTCCGGGCCGCCCGTCTCCCCGACCGCGCTTTGATTGAGGCAGTGATCGATGGACTTCAAAAGCTCTGAGCAGGCCATCGGGCCGCGGAGCGAGGACGTGCTGCCTGAGACGGCCACGGCCGCCGTCAAGGTGGTCATCGTGGGTGGTTTCGGCGTCGGCAAGACGACCCTGGTCGGCTCGGTGAGCGAGATCCGGCCGCTGACGACCGAGGAGACGATGACGCAGGCCGGGGTCGGCGTCGACGACACCCAGGGAGTGGAGCGCAAGACCTCCACGACCGTCGCGATGGACTTCGGCCGGATCAGCATCAACGAGGAGCTGGTGCTGTACCTGTTCGGCACCCCGGGCCAGGAGCGCTTCTGGTTCCTGTGGCGCGGCCTGTTCGAGGGCGCGCTCGGCGCCGTCGTGCTCGTCGACACCCGGCGGCTCGAGGTCAGCTTCGACGTCATCGGGCGGCTCGAGGAACGCGGCGTGCCGTTCGTTGTCGCCGTCAACTCCTTCCCGGACGCGCCCGATCACTCGGTCGACGAGCTGCGCGCCGCGCTGGACCTGCCGGACGCCGTGCCGATCGTCCTCTGCGACGCGCGCATGCGCAGCTCCAGCCGGGACGTCCTGATGACGCTGATGCGCTATCTCCAGACCCTTGCCATGTCGCAGGAGGCGTCCTGACGGCGTCCGCGCGGGCTTCAGTGCGGAAGTAGCTGTTCCGTTCCGGCCATCAAAAGTGCCCGAGTGGCCGGTTTGTATGGACATCGTCCTGTTGGATCGGCCACTCTGGCTGAGTACGATGCGTCTTAGTTGATCATTGAGGGGTGCAAGTTGCGCGTTTTTCGTCGAAGTTGACGCACTGCACCCCCGCATCGAGAGGCAGGCCGCAGTGGAGCCCGAGCTGACCGTTCCGCCGCTCTTCTCTCCGATCCGACAAGCGATCCATCCGAAGCACGCCGACATCGACGTCCAGACTGCGGCGTGGGCGGAAACCTTCCGCATCGGATCAGAGGAACTGCGCGGCAAACTCGTCACCCAGGACATCGGTACGTTCTCCGCACGCATCCTCCCCGAAGGCCGCGAAGAGGTCGTGTCGCTGCTCGCGGACTTCATCCTCTGGCTCTTCGGCGTCGACGACGGCCACTGCGAGGAGGGGGAGCTCGGCCACCGGCCGGGCGACCTGGCCGGGCTCCTGCACCGCCTGATCCGCGTGGCGCAGAACCCCGAGGCCCCGATGATGCAGGACGATCCGCTGGCGGCCGGCCTGCGGGACCTGCGGATGCGCGTGGACCGCTTCGGCACGGCCGGCCAGACGGCCCGGTGGGTCGACGCGCTGCGTGAGTACTTCTTCTCCGTCGTGTGGGAGGCCGCCCACCGGCGCGCGGGCACGGTCCCGGACCTCAACGACTACACCCTGATGCGCCTCTACGACGGCGCGACGTCCGTGGTGCTCCCGATGCTGGAGATGGGCCACGGCTACGAACTCCAGCCGCACGAACGGGACCGGACCGCGGTACGGGCCGTGGCCGAGATGGCGTCGTTCATCATCACCTGGGACAACGACATCTTCTCGTACCACAAGGAGCGCAGGGGCTCCGGGTACTACCTCAACGCCCTGCGCGTGCTCGAGCACGAACGCGGCCTGACCCCCGCCCAGGCGCTGGACGTGGCGATCTCGCAGCGGGACCGGGTGATGTGCCTGTTCACGACCGTGAGCGAGCAGCTGGCCGAGCAGGGCAGCCCCCAGCTGCGGCAGTACCTCCACAGCCTGCGCTGCTTCATACGCGGCGCCCAGGACTGGGGCATCAGCTCGGTCCGCTACACGACGCCGGACGACCCGGCGAGCATGCCGTCGGTGTTCACCGACGTCCCGACCGACGACAGTACCGAGCCGCTGGACATTCCCGCGGTCTCCTGGTGGTGGGGGCTTCTCGCCGAGGACGCACGGTCCGTCCGCAGGCAGGTGCCGGCCCAGCGTTCCGCCTAGGCCGTTCCGTCCGGATCAGGCCGGGTCTTCGGATCAGGCCTGATCAGGGAGCGGGTCCGGCGTCACCGCCGTCCGCTGTGACGCCACCTCCCGCAGGGCGTCCAGAACCCGGGCCACTCCCGGTGCCGATTCGGAGCCGCGCCGGACCGCCGCCAGCACATGGCGGCGGGGCCGGTCCGTCCCGAGGGGGCGCATCAGCACGCCGTCCCGCCGCTCGGCCGCCATCCGGGGCACCAGCGCCACGCCCATCCCCGCCTCGACCATCGCCAGGATCGCCCGCCAGCCGGCCGCGGAGTGCGCCTGTTCCGGCACGAAGCCCGCCGCCTCGCACGCCGCGAGCGTGATCTCGGACCACGGGCCGCTGCCGCCGAAGATCCACGGCTCGCCGGACAGGTCCGCCAGCCGCAGATCCTCGGACCGGGCAAGCGGATGACCGGCCGGCAGTGCCACGTCCAACGGATCGGCGAGCAGCGGCACCAGGGCGAACCGCGGGTCGCGGGCCGTGGGCGCGTGCGCCGCGAGGGACAGGGCCAGGTCGACCCGGCCACAGGAGAGGAGTTCGTACGCCGCGGACGCCTCCGCCTCCCTGATCCGGATGTCGAGGCCCGGGTGGCCGGTCCGCAGCCGCCGCACCGCCGGGACGACCAGAGCCGGCACGGCCGTCGAGAACGCCCCGACCCGCACCACCCCGACCTCGCCCCGCAGGTAGTCGGCCAGCTCCGCCTCCGCCCCCTCCAGCTGTGCGAACACCGCCTCCGCGTGCCGCAGCACCAGATGCGCCGCGTCGGTGAGCCGCACCCGCCGTCCCTGCGCCTCCAGCAGCGGCACGCCGAGCTGCCTGGCCAGGTTCGACAGCTGCTGCGAAACGGCCGAGGGGGTCATCGACAGCGCCTCCGCGGTGGCCGTCACGGTCCCGTGCTCGCCGAGGGCGCGCAGGATCCGGAGCTTCTTGATGTCCCACTCGATCATGCGCCGCACGCTATCGGGCGGGCCTTCCGGCGGCGGCGAGGGCCACCCCGCCGAGGATCAGCGCCATGCACACGACCTGCGCGCTCCCCATCGTCTCGCCCAGCAGCGCGTAGGAGAGCAGCGCCACACACACCGGTTGCAGGTAGTAGACGACTCCGGCCCTGGCCGCCCCGATGAGGGCGATCGCCCTGTTCCATGCGAAGAAGGCGACGGCCGAGGAGAAGACGCCGACGTAGACGAGCGGACCGACGGTGCCGACCGCCGGCTCGAAGCCGCCCTGCACGGCGACGCTGACCAGATGCGCCGGCAGCAGCATCACGGCACCGAGCACGAACGTGGTGAACAGCAGCACCGGTCCGCCGAGTCCGTCCGGACGGCGACGCAGCAGGGCGCTGTACGAGGCGAAGCTGAGCGCCGCGGCGAACATCCACAGATCGCCCGGGGCGAACCGGAACGACAGCGACCCGTCGCCGACGAGCAGCAGGACACCGCAGCAGGCGACGGCCGTCCCGACCACGCGGCGGGCTCCGAGCCGGGTGCCCGACAGCCGCTCGTACAGCGCCATCAGGACGGGCGACGCGGCCATGATCATGCCCATGTTGGCCGCGGAGGTGGTGAGCCCGGCCTGGTTGACGAGGGTGTTGTAGACGGTGACGCCGAGGAGTGCGGCGGCGATCAGGAATCCGAGGTGACGGCGGACGAGCGCCCGCTGCCGCCAGGTCTGCCGCAGGGCGAACGGGGCGACGGCGGCGATCGCGACGACCCAGCGCCAGAACGCCGCCTGGACCGGAGGAACGGAGTCGTGCAGAGCGCGGGACGTGACGAAACTCCCCGACCAGACGACGGTCGCGACCGCGGCGAGCAGCAGGCCGGGCCCCATGGCGCCGCGCCCCCACCTGGCCGCCCTCTCGTGACGGACGCCGCCGTCCGACGGCCTCTTCCGGTCGTGCGCGTCCGCTCCTGTCCGAACCTCTGGCGTCACGGTCATCCTGTGTCTCCTCCGCCCTCAACGGGCCTCGCCGGCATGTGGGCCAACGGTCACACGCGGAGAAACATCAGGTCCATCGAAAGTTTTCGACGGTTCTTTGAAGCAAATCTGAACGATGTGCGGGTGTCCGGGCACGGCGAAGGCGCCCGGGTGCGTCGCACACCGGGCGCCTTCGGACCGGATCAGTCCTGGGTCAGCTCTGCTTCTTGGACTTGTCGAGCACCATCACCAGACCGGCGATCACCGCGAAAAGGACGAGCGGCGCCGCCACGTACAGGCCGAGGGTCTCGGCCACGCTCAGGCCCGGACCCGGGTCGTCGCCGTCGTCCGGGGTGAGCGCAAGCGCGGGGGACGACATGAGCAGCATCATCAGCGTCGTACCGGCCGCTACGGCGCCGGCGCGCAAGGCGTTCTTCTTGTCCACGGTGCCCAACGTAGCGAACGGCTATGACGGCCGCGCGTCCGGGGGTGCCGTACGGGCAGCGAAGACCTCCAGCAGACGGTGCAGCCTGGGTGAGCCGGCCAGCTCCTCCAGGCTCATGGGGCGCCCCTCCGCGTCCGAGACGGGCAGCCGCCAGTTCGGGTACTGGTCCCAGGTGCCCGGCAGGTTCTGCGGGCGCCGGTCGCCCACCGTGTCCGGGAGCCAGATCCCCACCATCCGCGCAGGGGTGCGCAGCAGATAGCGGTAGACGGCCCGGATCGCACCCTCCTCGTCGCCGGGGCCCTCCGGCAGCAGGCCGAGGTCGCCGAGGACGCCGAGCCACTCGGTGACATCGGCCGTGTCCTCCGTGCGCTCCTCCTCCAGGGGGCGGGCCAGCAGACCGAGCCGGTGGCGCAGCTCCACATGGCCGCCGGTGAGCCGGGCGGCCGTGGACGGCAGGTCGTGGGTGGTGGCGGTGGCGACGCAGCCTTCGCGCCACTTCGCGGGGGCCAGCGGACGTCCGTCGCCGGTCCAGTCCCTTTCGAACCAGAGCACGGAGGTGCCGAGCACGCCGCGGCGGGAGAGGGCCTCGCGCACACCGGGCTCGACCGTCCCGAGGTCCTCTCCTATGACGACGGCGCCCGCCCGGTGCGCCTCGAGGACGAGGACGGCGAGCATGGCCTCCGCGTCGTAGCGGACGTAGGCGCCTTCGGTGGGAGGGCTGCCGACCGGCACCCACCAGAGCCGGAACAGGCCCATCACATGGTCGATGCGGAGCGCGCCCGCGTTGCGCAGGAGCCCGCGCAGCAGCCCGCGGTACGGCGCGTAGCCGGACGCGGCCAGGGCGTCCGGCCGCCACGGCGGCAGACCCCAGTCCTGGCCGTGTGCGTTGAACGCGTCCGGCGGGGCGCCGACCGACATCCCGGCGGCGAAGGAGTCCTGCTGCGCCCAGGCGTCGGCGCCGCCCGGATGCACGCCGACCGCGAGGTCGTGGACGACCCCCACCCCCATGCCCGCCTCACGGGCGGCGCGTCCCGCGGCGGCGAGCTGCTCGTCGGTCAGCCAGACCAGCCGGCTGTGGAAGTCGACCCGGTCGGCCAGCCGGGCCCTGGCCTCGGCCGTCCGCGGCGAGCGGGGGTCGCGCAGGCCGTCGGGCCAGTCGTGCCACTCGGAGCCGTACACCTCGGCGAGCGCGCACCAGGTGGCGTGGTCCTCCAGCGCCTGACCCTGGTCGGCGACGAAGTCGCGGTAGGCGGCGCTGCGTCCGGGGCCGAGGGGAATGCGGTGGATGATCTCCAGCGCCTGGGCCTTGAGCTCCCAGACGGCGTCCCGGTCGATCAACGCGCCTTTGTCGAGCACCGATTCACGCAGCTCCGCCGCCCGGTCGCGCAGCTCCTCCAGCCGCTGCCGGTCCGCCGCGTCCGCGTACGCGTACTCGGGCACGTCCTCGACGCGCAGGTGGACGGGGTCGGGGAAGCGGCGGGAGGAAGGGCGGTACGGGGAGGGGTCGGTGGGGGCGCCCGGTACGGCGGCGTGCAATGGATTCACCTGGACGAAGGACGCGCCGAGCGACCGGCCCGACCACGTGGCCAGCTCGGCGAGGTCTCCGAGGTCGCCCATGCCCCAGGAACGCGCCGAGAGCAGGGAGTAGAGCTGGACGAGGAAGCCGTGGGAGCGTCCTTCCGGGCCGGGCACCCGTGCGGGAGCGACGACCAGGCCGGCGTCGGTGCCGCGGCCGTCCGGCGCGACGGCGTGCAGCCGGTGCACACCGGGCGGCAGTTGCTGCCAGACCCGGGCACTGTCCGGGCCTCCGGCGCCGCGCGCGGGGGCAGGGCCGCCGGCTTGCTGAGTGCCGCCCGTGGTCCCGGCGTCCGTGTTCCCCGCGTCCGTGCGCCGCGGGGTGGTCCAACTGAGCTCGCGGCCCTCCTCCGTGGTCACGCGGAGGGTGGTGCCGGCGGGGAGGGCGGTCAGTACCGGCGGGACGCCGGCCCTCTCGCCGCCGGGGCCTTGCCATACGACCACCGTGCGGGGCAGCAGCCGGGTCGCCGCGGCCCGCTCGGCGCGGTCCAGCGCGGCGCGTACCGCCTCCGGCGTGGAGGCGTCGATGTCCAGCGCGGCGAGAACGGCCACGACGGTGGCGTCCGGGACTGCGACGGTGACGCCCTTGGCGGGCGAGAAGGTGGTGGCGACTCCGTGCAGCTCGGCAAGCCGGGCAAGGCCCATGCGGACTCCTTCAGACCCCCGGCGACTCCGTACCGCCCGCCGTGCCGTGGGCGGTCGGCTCGCTCGTCAGGGGCGCGATGTCGGCGAGCGGTGGCTCGCTGGTGAGCGGGGCGGCGTGAGCGAGCGGCGGCTCGCTCGTGAGGGGGACTTCATAGGCGAGCGGCGGCTCGCCGGTCAGCTGGGCCTCGTGGGCGAGCGGGCACGCGGTCGGGGCCGGTTTGGACGGTCCCGGAACCCGGCCCGGGACCTGTTTGGACAAGGCGGAGAGCAGCAGGTGCGCAGATGCGGCCACGGTTATCACTCCAATGGGACGTGAGGGGTCACAGCAGCCCTACCCAGCGCGCGGAACGGCAGACGTGTCCGTCCCGTCAACGTGTTCCGTGTCACATTCCGTTCCCCGTTTGTCACTTGCCCCGATCATTCACCACGCCAGGCAAAAGGCGCACAACGGCCACGCACATTGACACTCCGACGGTGGTGGTGGTGGGCTCGAAACCGACCGGAATGGCAGGGGTCGGACGAGGGGAGACAGCCGTGCGGCTCGGGGCCAGGAGACGTACCGCGGCAGCCGTCGCGGTCGCCGTCATCGGCGGTCTGCTCGGCGGTGCGGGAACCGCGCACGGCGCGACCGCCCAGCCGCAGGAGCCCGGCTCCCCCGCCGGCACCGCGCAGGACCCCAAGGACACCGCCGGGACCCCGTCCGTGTGGCCGCGGCCCCAATCCCTGCGCACCCGAGGGGAGCCCGTACGCCTGGGCGACGAGGTGACCGTCGTCGCGGACCCGTCCGCCGACCCGTACGCGGTCGAGCTGCTCGGGGAGTTGCTCCGCGCGTCGGGCGTACGCACCCTGCACAAGGGGCTGCCCGGCCGTGGGCCCGTGATCCGCCTCGGGGGCGGCGACGCCGTGTCGGCGCTGCGTGCCCTGCGCGCGCCGGAGCGTACCGATCTGCCCCCGGGCGGCTACCGGCTCGCCGTGGGCCGCGTCGCGGACCGTGACACGGTCGCCCTCGACGGCGTCGGCGAGGACGGCCTCTTCCACGGGGTGCAGACCCTGCGCCAGCTGGTCCGGGCGGGAACGGTCGCCGGAGTCGTCGTACGCGACTGGCCGGGAACCGCCGTGCGCGGCACGACGGAAGGTTTCTACGGACGCCCCTGGGACCGTGAGCAGCGCCTGGCGCAGCTCGACTTCATGGGGCGCACCAAGCAGAACCGCTATCTCTACGCCCCCGGCGACGACCCCTTCCGGCAGACCCGCTGGCGCGACCCGTATCCGGCCGCCCAGCGTGCGGAACTGCGTGAACTGGCGGAGCGGGCACGGCGCAACCACGTCACCCTGGCCTGGGCCGTCGCGCCCGCCCAGTCGATGTGCCTGGCCGACCCGGCCGACGTGAAGGCCCTGACCCGCAAGGTCGACGCGATGTGGGCGCTGGGGTTCCGGGCGTTCCAACTGCAGTTCCAGGACGTCAGCTACAGCGAATGGCACTGCTCGAAGGACGCGGAGACCTTCGGTTCCGGGCCCGGCGCGGCGGCCGAGGCGCACGCCCTGGTCGCGGGCGAGGTGGCGCGCCACCTGGCGGAGCGTCACCCGGGGGCGGAGCTTTCCGTGATGCCGACCGAGTTCTACCAGGAGGGCACGACCGACTACCGCCGGGCGCTCGCGGAGCAGCTGGACGGCACGGTCCGGGTGGCGTGGACCGGGGTCGGCGTGGTGCCGCGCACCATCACCGGCCGCGAACTGGCAGGCGCCCGGGACGCCTTCGGCCACCCCCTGGTCACCATGGACAACTACCCCGTCAACGACTACGCGCAGGACCGGCTGTTCCTCGGCCCCTACACCGGCCGTGAGCCGGCCGTGGCCACCGGGTCCGCCGCGCTGCTCGCCAACGCGATGGAACAGGCCACCGCCTCCCGCGTACCGCTGTTCACCGCCGCCGACTACGCCTGGAACCCGAAGGGTTACCGGCCCGAGCAGTCCTGGCAGGCCGCGCTCGACGACCTGGCCGGCGGCGACGCCGGTGCACGTGAGGCGCTGCGCGCCCTCGCGGGGAACGACGCGTCCTCGATCCTGGACCCCGACGACGAGTCGGCCTACCTGCGGCCGCTGCTGGACGAGTTCTGGCGTTCCCGCACCACGGCCGACACGCGGGCCAGGGACCGTGCCGCTGCCGCCCTGCGCGCGGCCTTCACCGTGATGCGCCGGGCGCCGGAACAGCTCGCGGGCACCGCCGACGGCCGGCTCGTGGCCGAGGTCGGGCCCTGGCTCGACCAGTTGGCCCGGTACGGGAAGGCCGGCGAACTGGCGGTCGACATGCTCCAGGCGCAGGGCCGCGGCGACGGCGCGGCCGCGTGGCGCGCCTCGCTGGCCCTCGAGCCGCTGCGCACGGACGTGGGCGCGAGCCGGGCCACGGTCGGCAAGGGTGTCCTCACGCCCTTCCTGGACCGGGCCGTGAAGGAGTCACGCGCCTGGACCGGCGCCGACCAGGCAGCGGCCGGCCGGCCGGGCCAGGACATCGTGCGGCTGGCAAGGCCCCGGCCCCTCATGGCCGTGACCGCGATGACGGCGCCCTCGAGCGGCTCGCCGCGCTCCGCCGAGTCCGCCGGCCGGCTCGAGGTGCATGTCCCGGGAGAGGGCTGGCGTCAGCTGGGCCCGCTGTCCGCGGGCGGCTGGACCCAGGCCGACACGGCAGGGCTGCGGGTGGACGCCGTGCGCGTCACGACCGGCGGCGGTGACAGCCCGGCCGTACGCTCCCTGGTGCCCTGGTTCGCGGACGAACCGGCGGCGGGCCTCGACCTCGTACGCGAGACGACCAGCGCCGAGATCGGCGGCAGGCCGCAGCGCGCGGACGTCCGGCTGACCGCGCAGCGCCCCGGCGAGGTCCGCGGCACGCTCACCGCGAAGGCGCCGGCGGGCATCAAGGTGACCGTTCCGAAGCAGACCACCGTGCCGCGCGGCGTGCGCACCACGGTGCCGGTCGAGGTGACCGTCCCCGACGACACCCCCGCGGGCGAGTACCGGGTGCCGCTGTCCTTCGCCGGACAGGAGCGCACGCTCACCGTGCGCGCCTTCCCGCCCACCGGCGGCGGCGACCTGGCGCGCGAGGCGGGCGCGAAGGCGTCCGCGTCCGGCGACGAGACCGCCGACTTCCCGGCCGCCGCCGCGATCGACGGAGACACGGCAACCCGCTGGTCGTCCCCGGTCGGACCGAGCGCGTGGTGGCAGGTGGAGCTGGGCCGGCCGGCCCGGGTGGGCCAGGTGACGCTGCACTGGCAGGAGGCGTACGCGACCAGGTATCGCATACAGGTCTCCGCGGACGGCAGGGTCTGGCGCACCGCGGCGACGGTCACGGACGGCAGGGGCGGCCGGGAGTCGGTCCGGATGGACGCGCAGGGGACGCGGTTCGTGCGCGTGCAGGGCGACGAGCGGGCGACGGAGTTCGGCTACTCGCTGTTCTCGGTCGAGGCGTACGCGGTGGCGGAGGGCGCGCGCTAGGACGCCGGCGGGGCCGACGGAGCCGGCCCGCCCGGCGGGTGGCCCACCGGACGGAAGCCCGGTGGGAGGAATCGCGCTACGCCGAGATGCCGTCGATGCGGGTGATCGCGTCGTCGGCGCCGTACGGCTGGAGGTAGGGCAGCCAGCGCGGATCACGGTGGCCGGTTCCGATGATGCGCCAGGCGAGACCGCTCGGCGGGGCGGGCTGGTGGCGCAGGCGCCAGCCCAGTTCCCGCAGATGGCGGTCGGCCTTGACGTGGTTGCAGCGGCGGCAGGCGGCGACCACGTTGTCCCAGGCGTGCTGCCCCCCGCGGCTGCGCGGAACGACGTGGTCGACGCTGGTTGCGACGCCACCGCAGTACATACAGCGCCCGCCGTCGCGGGCGAAGAGGGCTTTGCGGGTAAGAGGAACGGGCCCCCGATAGGGGACCCGCACGAAACGTTTGAGACGCACGACGCTGGGCGCGGCGATGACGCGGCTCTCACTATGCATGAAGGCGCCGGACTCCTCGAGGCAGAGAGCCTTGTTCTCCAGGACGAGGACGAGCGCGCGGCGGAGCGGTACGACGCCGAGGGGCTCGTACGACGCGTTGAGGACCAGGACGTGCGGCACGTGGATGCCTCCTTGTACGCCGGCGGCGCGTGGCTCGCGCCGGGACGATCTGTCATCAGTTTGTCCTCATGGCCGCTTCCTGCGCCACCACGTATGCGTAACGGGCTCGAGGTGTTTTCCGCCACAAGGGCGACACCGGGTCCCCGACGCCGCCTGGGAGCCTCGTGCGGACCCCGTTCCGGCGTCCGGTGAGCCTCGTCTCTTGGCCGTGAAAGGAGCCGGATCACGCCGGATGCCCCGTTAGGGTTATTGGGCTCCCACCGCAAGCTGGAGGTTCCTCCTGTGACCGCCTTCTGGTCGTCCGCCCTGATGGACGCTGATCCCTCTCCCGGTCCTGTCACGCTCGACGAGGCCGCCAGGCGCGCCGAGAGCGCGGCCGGCTGGGTCGAGGAGAACTGGTCCACCTGGCTGAACACCGGACTGCGCATCACGCTGATCCTGATCGTCGCGCTGGTGCTGCGGATGCTGGTGCGCCGGGCGCTGACGAAGCTGATCGCGCGGATGAACCGCTCGGCGCAGGCCGTGGAGGGTACGGCGCTGGGCGGTCTGCTGGTCAACGCGGAGCGGCGCCGGCAACGCTCCGAGGCCATAGGTTCGGTCCTGCGTTCGATCGCGTCGTTCTTGATCCTCGGCACCGCGGGTCTGATGATCCTCGGCGCGTTCCAGATCGATCTGGCTCCGCTGCTCGCCTCCGCGGGTGTGGCCGGCGTCGCGATCGGTTTCGGCGCGCGCAACCTCGTCACGGACTTCCTCTCCGGCGTCTTCATGATCATGGAGGACCAGTACGGGGTCGGGGACTCGATCGACGCGGGTGTCGCGTCGGGCGAGGTGATCGAGGTGGGACTCCGTGTCACCAAGCTGCGCGGCGACAACGGCGAGATCTGGTACGTGCGCAACGGCGAGATCAAGCGGATCGGCAACCTGAGCCAGGGCTGGGCGACGGCCGCCGTCGACGTCACGGTCCGTTCCTCCGAGGACCTGGACCACGTCAAGTCCGTCATCGGCGAGGTCGCGGACGATCTGGCGAAGGCCGAGCCGTGGAACGAGCAGCTGTGGGGCCCGCTCGAGACGCTGGGTCTCACGGAGGTGCTGCTCGACTCGATGACGTTCCGGGTCTCGGCCAAGACGATGCCGGGCAAGGCGCTGGGCGTCGAGCGCGAGGTGCGCTGGCGGATCAAGCGCGCGTTCGACGAGGCGGGCATCCGCATCGTCGGCGGTCTGCCGCAGCAGGCGGAGGAGGCCACGCCGGACCTGACGGCGGGCATGGCGGCCCCGTCGGCGTTCTCCTCCTCGGTCTCGCCGCAGTCGATGGCAGCGTCGCCGATAACGCCGCCGGCGAACCTCTCGAAGTAGGAAGCCGCGGCCGCGGGCTGCCGGACCACGGCGGCCCGCCGGCACGATCCGCGGGTGATCCTGAGCCGCCCCGGGTCATCCGGCGCTTGATCGCTCCGGTCATCACTCGGGCAAGTAGCCCCCGCACGACGCCCCCTTGGGTAACGCTTTGGTTGCCCAGGGGGCGTTTGCCATTGACGCCGCCCGACGGGCGGCCTACTTTCGTCCCCACGGAATAGGAAACTTTCCTAACAGTCCAGGTCGAGAGGCCCGGGCCGAGAGGCAGGTGCAAGCGTCGTGGCCGGAACCACGCCCGGTACCCCGCGCGTCCTGCGCGCCATGAACGACCGGGCCGCGCTCGATCTGCTGCTCGAGCACGGCACCCTCTCCCGCACCCGGATCGGCAAGCTCACCGGGCTGTCGAAACCCACCGCCTCCCAGCTGCTCGCCAGGCTGGAGGCCGCGGGGCTCGTCGTCGTGACCGGCACCACCGAGGGACGGCCGGGCCCGAGCGCCCAGCTGTACGCGATCAACGGCGGCGTGGCCCACGCCGCCGGACTCGACGTCACCCCCGAGCGGATCCGCGCCGCCGTCGCCGACATCACCGGCGCGACCGTCGGTGAATTCGAGCTCCCCACCCCGGGACGGCGCGCCGACAGGGTCGTACGGCAGGTGACCGACGCGCTCGAAGGGGCCGTCAAGGCTGCCGGGCTGACCCGAACGGACGTCCACCGTCTCGTCATCGGCACCCCGGGCGCCTTCGACCCGTCCACCGGCCGGCTGCGGTACGCGTCCCACCTGCCCGGCTGGCACTCCCCCACCCTGCTGGACGAGCTCGCGGCCGCGCTGCCGATGCCCGTCGAGTACGAGAACGACGTCAACCTCGCCGCCGTGGCCGAGCAGCGCCTCGGCGCCGCCCACGGCCACGACAACTTCGTCCTGCTGTGGAACGAGGAAGGACTCGGCGCGGCCGTCGTCATCGGCGGCCGGCTGCACCGAGGCTTCACCGGCGGCGCCGGCGAGGTCGGCTTCCTGCCCGTGCCCGGCACCCCGCTGGTCCGCCAGGTGACCAAGGCGAACAGCGGTGGCTTCCAGGAACTCGCCGGCGCGCAGGCGCTGCCCCGGCTGGCCAGGGAGCTCGGTCTGGACGACGTCGGCAGCGGCCCGCACGCAGAGGTCGCGACCGCGCTCGTGGCCAGGGCCGCGGAGAACGACAGCGGACCGTACGGGGAGCTGCTCGACGCGTTCGCGACCGGGCTGGCCACCGGTCTGGCCTCCATGGTGGCCGTGCTCGACCCGGAGCTGGTCGTCCTCTCCGGCGAGGTCATCGCCGCCGGCGGCGAGCCGCTGCGGACGCGGGTGCAGGCGGAACTGACCGAGCTGGCCGCGTCCCGTCCGCGTCTCGTGCTCGGCGCCGTACGCCGGCATCCGGTGCTGCGCGGTGCGCTGGAGAGCGCGCTGGCCACCACCCGCGACGAGGTGTTCGACACCTCGCGCTGATCCCTGCCCCGGGCCCTGCGCCTCTCGCCGTCGCGGGGCCCGGCCCTCCCACCGTTCGCTCTGCCCTTTCCTTCCCCCGTCCTTGTCACAGGGAGGCACCGTCATGCCCAGAAACCGCCGGACCAAGGGCGCCGCGCTCGCCGCGACCGCCGCGATATCGCTTCTCGCCACGGCCTGTACGGGATCCGCCGGGAGCGGCGCCACGGACGACCCGAACGCGAAGACGACCCTCACCTTCTGGCACGGCTGGTCCGCGCCCGGCGAGGTCGCGGCGATCGAGGCCAACATCGACTCGTTCGAGAAGAAGCACCCCAACATCAAGGTCAAGGTCGTCAAGGGCATCACGGACGACAAGCTCAACCAGGCCCTGCGGGCGGGCGGTTCGAACGCGCCCGACGTGGTCTCCTCGTTCACCACCGACAACGTCGGCCGGTTCTGCTCCACCGACGCGCTCGCCGACCTGAAGCCGTTCCTCGAGAAGTCGAAGATCGATCCGGCCCGGACCTTCCTGCCCCAGATGGCCAAGTACACCCAGCACGAGGGCAAACGGTGCGCCGTGCCGCTGCTGGGTGACGCGTACGGCCTCTACTACAACAAGAAGGCCTTCGCGGAGGCCGGGATCACCGCGCCGCCCAAGACGCTCTCCGAGTTCGACAAGGTCGCGGAGAAGCTCACCAAGAGCAAGGGCGCCGGCTACGAGCAGCTCGGCTTCATGCCGAACTTCCAGGGCTACGAGACGACGTTCGAGCACTACGCCTCACAGTTCGGCGTCCGGTACTTCGACGCGGAAGGCAGGTCCGACCTGGCCGACGACCCGGCCGCCAAGGCGCTGTTCACCTGGCAGAAGAACCTGGCCGACAAGCTCGGCGGCTACAAGAAGCTGGAGAAGTTCCGCACCGGCCTCGGCGACGAGTGGGGACCCAAGCACCCCTTCCACACAGGGCAGGTCGCCATGCAGCTCGACGGCGAGTGGCGCGGCAAGATGGCCCAGGACGCCGATCTGGACTTCGACATCGGCGCGGCCCCCTTCCCCGTCCCGGACGACCAGGTCGCCGACTACGGCAAGGGCTACCTGTCCGGCACGATCCTCGGCATCGCGAGTGTGAGCAAGAAGCAGAACGCGGCCTGGGAGCTGGTGAAGTACCTCTCCACCGACACCGACGCGGTCGTCTCCTTCGCCAACGCCATCCACAACGTGCCCTCCACCGCCGCGGCGCTGAAGTCCCCGAAACTGAACAACGACCCGCTGTACCGCACGTTCGTCGACATCGCGCAGCACCCGAAGAGCTCCCACGCCCCGTCGTCCGTCAACGGCGGCGCGTTCCTGCTGACGGCCCAGGACCTCGGCGTGCGTTACGAGGCCGGCCGGGAGAAGGATCTCGACGCCGGCCTGAAGAAGACCGACGCCCAGATCGACAAGGACAACGAGCAGGCACGCTGATGGCCGCCACCCTACTCCGTCCGCCGACGAGCCGCGCTCTGCGGGCCAAGCACCGCAGGTCGGCGCTGCGCACCCTGGGCTTCCTCTCCCCCTGGCTGATCGGGTTCGCGGTCTTCTTCGCCTACCCGCTGGTCTCGACCGTCTACTTCTCCTTCATGGAGTACGACGGGTTCGCCCCGCCGGTGTGGGTGGGCCTCAAGAACTGGTCGTACGTCTTCAACGACTACGCCTTCTTCTGGCCGGCCCTGCGCAACACCCTGTGGCTGGTCGCCGTGATGGTGTCGCTGCGGGTGCTGTTCGGGATCGGCATCGGGCTGCTGATCACGAAGATCAAAACGGGTGCCGGGGTCTTCAGGACGCTCTTCTACCTGCCGTACCTGGCTCCGCCGGTCGCCGCGACCATGTCGTTCGTCTTCCTGCTCAACCCCGGTACCGGGCCCGTCAACACCATCCTCGAATCCGTGGGGCTGCCGGCACCCGGCTGGTTCACCGACCCCGCCTGGTCGAAGCCCTCGCTGACGGTCCTGGCCCTGTGGGGCATCGGCGACCTGATGGTGATCTTCATGGCGGCGCTCCTCGACGTCCCCAAGGAGCAGTACGAGGCGGCGGAACTGGACGGCGCCCGAGCCTGGCAGCGGTTCCGCTACGTCACGTTCCCCAACATCTCCCCCATCGTGCTGTTCGCCGTGGTCACCGGAGTGATCGCGACCATGCAGTACTACACGGAGCCGCTGGTGGCGGCGAAGGTGGCGAGCGGGGTGATCGGCGGCTCCGGGCAGCAGTTCGAGCCCGGCTATCCGGACCGGACCACGCTGACCGTGCCGCAGACGATCTACAACCTCGGCTTCCAGCGCTTCGACACCGGCGCGGCCTGCGTGGTCGCCCTGGTGCTGTTCACCCTGGCCATGGCCTTCACGGCGATCCTGATGCGGCGGCGCTCCGGCTTCATGTCGGCGGAGGACTGAACGATGACCACCATGACCCCGTCCCCTGCCCGGACCGCGTACGGGCCGGCCGCCCCCGGCCGGGGAGGCACAGCCGCCCGGCGGTCCGCGCGGCGTCGCGCGACGCTGGAATGGATCGCCGTCCACTCGCTGGCGATCGCCGCCGCGTTGTTCTTCCTGCTCCCGTTCGTCTTCGTGTTCCTGACCGCCGTGATGAGCGACGACCAGGCGCTCACTCGCGACCTGTGGCCGCAGACCTGGGAGTGGGGCAACTTCGTCACCGTCTGGAACACCCCCGGTTTCCTGACCTGGTGGCGCAACACCCTGCTGTACGCGGGCCTCGGCACGGTGCTCGCCGTCGCGTCGAGCATCCCGGTGGCCTACGCGCTCGCCAAGTTCCGCTTCCGCGGCCGCAATCTGGCGATGATGCTGGTGATCGCGATGATGATGCTGCCGCCGCAGGTCGTCGTCGTACCGATGTACCTCTTCTGGGCGAAACAGCTGGACCTCGCGGGCACCCTGTGGCCGCTGATCATCCCGTTCGCCTTCGGCAACGCGTTCACCATCTTCCTGCTGCGGCAGTTCCTGCTGACCATCCCGAAGGAGTACACGGAGGCCGCCAGGATCGACGGCTGCGGCGAGTTCCGCACGATGGTGCGGATCGTGCTGCCGATGGCGAAGCCGGCCGTCGCGGCGGTGGCCCTCTTCCACTTCTTCTACTGCTGGAACGACTACTTCGGACCGCAGATCTACGCGTCGGAGAACCCGGCCGCCTGGACCCTGAGCTACGGCCTGGAGTCCTTCAAGGGCGCCCACCAGACCGACTGGAACCTCACCATGGCCGCCACGGTCATGATCATGGCGCCGGTGATCGTCGTCTTCTTCTTCGCACAAAAGGCCTTCATCGAAGGCGTCACACTGACCGGAGTGAAGGGCTAGGCCCTGTCCGGACCGAGAAGGGCCCGTTCATGAAGCTCGCTGTAGTGGGGGGCGGTTCCACCTACACCCCCGAACTCATCGACGGTTTCGCGCGGATGCGCGACACCCTGCCGATCGAGGAACTCGTACTGATCGACCCCGCGGCCGACCGCCTCGAACTGGTCGGCGGTCTCGCCCGGCGGATCTTCGCCAGGCAGGACCACCCCGGAAAGATCGTCACCACCTCCGACGTCGACGCGGGCGTCGACGGCGCCGACGCCGTGCTGCTCCAGCTTCGGGTGGGCGGGCAGGCCGCCCGCGAGCAGGACGAGACCTGGCCGCTGGAATGCGGCTGCGTCGGCCAGGAGACCACCGGCGCGGGCGGCCTCGCCAAGGCGCTCCGGACCGTCCCCGTCGTCCTCGACATCGCCGAGCGGGTGCGCCGCACCAACCCCGGCGCGTGGATCATCGACTTCACCAACCCGGTCGGCATCGTCACCCGGGCGCTGCTGCAGGCCGGCCACAGGGCCGTCGGGCTGTGCAACGTGGCCATCGGCTTCCAGCGGAAGTTCGCCGGGCTGCTGGGCGTCGCGCCCGCAGACGTCCACCTGGACCACGTCGGGCTCAACCACCTCACCTGGGAGACCGCCGTCCGGCTCGGCGGCCCGGAGGGCGAGAACGTGCTGCCGCGGCTGCTCGCCGAGCACGGTGACGCGGTGGCGGCCGATCTGCGCATGCCGCGCGAACTGATCGACCGCCTCGGCGTCGTGCCCTCGTACTACCTGCGCTACTACTACGGCCACGACGAGGTCGTGCGGGAGCTGCGGACGAAACCGTCGCGGGCCGCGGAGGTCGCGCAGATGGAGAAGCGGCTCCTCGAGATGTACGGCGACCCGCAGCTCGACGAGAAGCCGGAGCTGCTCGCCGAGCGCGGCGGCGCCTTCTACTCGGAGGCTGCCGTCGACCTCGCCGCCTCGCTGCTCAGCGGCGCCGGCTCCCCCTACCAGGTGGTGAACACGTACAACAACGGCACGCTCCCCTTCCTGCCGGACGACGCCGTGATCGAGGTGCAGGCGGCGGTCGGCACCCAGGGGGCGACACCGCTGGCGGTCGCGGAACTCGACCCGCTGTACGCGGGGCTGACCGCCAACGTGACGGCGTACGAGGACCTGGCGCTGGAGGCCGCGCTGCGCGGCGGGCGCGACCGGGTCTTCAAGGCGCTGCTGTCACACCCGCTCGTCGGCCAGTACGAGTACGCGCAGCAGCTCACCGAGCAGCTGATCGCGCACAACCGGGAGCACCTCGCGTGGGCGTGACCGATCTCTCCGGGCGGAGACCTGCTGCCGGACCCGCCGGGACCGTCCTCGCCATCGACGCGGGGAACAGCAAGACCGACGTGGCCTTCGTCGGCGCCGACGGCATGGTGCTCGCCTCCGGCCGCGGTCCCGGCTTCCAGCCGCCGAAGGTCGGCGTCAGGGCCGCGATCGACGCCCTCGCCGCCACGGTCGAGGAGGCCAGGGCCACGGGCGGCGTCACCGGGGACGTCGAGCATGTGTCGGCCTGCCTGGCCAATGCCGACCTCCCCGTCGAGGAAAGGGAGTTGACCGCGGCACTGGACGGGCGCGGCTGGGGGCGCACTACCCGGGTCCGCAACGACACCTTCGCGATCCTGCGGGCGGGGGTGGACGAGCCACGGGGTGTGGCCGTCGTGTGCGGTGCGGGCATCAACTGCGTGGGCATGCTGCCCGACGGCCGCACCGCGCGCTTCCCCGCGCTCGGGAAGATCTCCGGCGACTGGGGCGGCGGCGCGGGTCTCGCGGAGGAAGCGCTGTGGTACGCGGCACGCGCGGAGGACGGCCGCGGTGAGCCCACCGCGCTCGCCGCGACCCTGCCCGCGCACTTCGGGCTGGACACGGTGTACGCCCTGATCGAGGCGCTGCACCTGGGCGAGGTCGCCCCCGCGCGCAAGCACGAACTGGCGCCGGTGCTCTTCGCGACGAGCGCCGCCGGTGACTCGGTGGCCAGGTCGCTGGTGCACCGGCAGGCGGACGAGGTGGTGGCGATGGCGGCGGTGGCACTGGACCGCCTCGGGCTGCTCGACGAGGAGGTGCCGGTGCTCCTCGGCGGCAGCGTGCTCGCCGCCCGTCACCCAGAACTCGACGGGCGCATCCGCGAACTGCTCGCGGCCAGGGCGCCGAAGGCCGTCGTCGAGGTGGTGACGGCAGCGCCGGTACTGGGGGCTGCGCTGCTGGGACTGGACCACATCGGGGCCCCCGCCGGGGCGCGGGCGGCGCTGCGCGCGCACTACGCGTAGCGCGTCGCCCGGCACACGACGACGCCGCTCGCACCCTCGCGGGTGCGGGCGGCGCTCCGTGTGCCGGGGCGGACGCGCTTCGTGGGGAACGGTGCGCGGGCGGTGCCTCATGTGCCCTTCTGGCGGCGGCGGGAGGGAACCGATCAAGGCCGGGGAGCGTATTCATGGTGGGGACTTCATCGGGGGAGGTCACGCTGACGGGGGTCCGGCGTCCACGCCGGTACCAAGATCGGGTCAATTGTGGTGTGAGGCGGTCCCCTGCGGCCATACTGCTGGCCGGGAGTAGTCCCAGGGACCCGCCGGGGAGCGGGCCGACGTCAGCGACCAAGGGGGAGGTCACGTGACACACCCGCCGAATGTGCGCACAGCGCCTCAGTCGGCTCCGGCCCATGCGCCCGTACTCCCGCCCGCGCAGGCGCCCGCCGGGCCGGCGGGGAGCAGTGCCTGGGCGGAGGGCCGCCGGCGGCTGCGCGCCGCGGCGACGACGGAGCCGGGGCGGCTTCAGATCATCGGAGCCGCACTGGCAGCGCTGGTCGTGGCGTTCGGCGCGGTGACGGTGTTCGAGGTCTCCTCGCGCGCCACCGCCGCGGACGACGTGGTGACCCGCAGTCAGCCGCTCACCGCCGACGCCGCCTCGATCTACCGTTCGCTCGCCGACGCGGACACGGCGGCCTCCAGCGGCTTCCTGGCCGGTGCCGAGGAGCCGCGTGAGGTGGCCGAGCGGTACGACAGGGACATCGCGCTCGCCTCCCGCCTGCTCGTCAAGGCCGCGACGAACGCCGGCAGTTCCAGCGAGTCCGGGCAGCAGATAGCCGAGCTGAACGAGGGGCTGCCGCGCTACACGGCCCTGATCGAGACCGCCCGGGCCAACAACCGGCTCGGCCGGCCGCTGGGCGGCGCGTATCTCCGCTTCGCCAACGAGCAGATGTCACGGGACCTGCTGCCCGCCGCCCAGAAGCTGTACGACGCGGAGACGGCGCGGCTCCAGCAGGACGACGACGACGCCCGGTTCTGGCCCGTGCTGTCCACGGCGGCCGGTGTGGTGGCGATCGGAGCCCTGCTGTGGGCGCAGCGGCGCAACTACCGCCGTACGAACCGCGTGTTCAACCACGGCCTGCTCGTCGCCACGGCGGCGTCCACGGTGCTGCTGCTGTGGCTCGCGGTGGGGCACACCGTGACGCGCACCCAGCTGGCCGACGCCGACCGGCACGGCCAGCAGTCCCTCAAGGTGCTGGGCGACGCGCGGATCAACTCCCTGATGGCCCGCGCCAACGAGAACCTGACAGTGGTGGCACGGGGCGCCGTGCTCACCGACGACGGCAAGAGCGACAAGTACGAGACGGACTACACCGCCGGCATGAACCGGCTCGGCGAACAACTGCACCTGGCCCAGCGTCTGGCCGACGACAGCGAGGGCCGCGGCCCGGTCGACGCCGCGGTCACGGCCGTGTCCGAGTGGCAGGAGCGCCACAAGGACGTCACCAGTACCGACCGGGCCGGCGACTACGACGGCGTGGTCCGCAAGGTCATCGGCGCCAAGGGCTCCACGGGCGAGTCCTTCGACAAGGTGGACGCGGCGCTGGAGAAGGCGCTGGCGCACGAGCAGCGCGAGTTCACGGCAGCGGCGAAGGACGCACGCGGCGCGCTGTCGGGCCTGCCCCTCGGGGCGGCCGTGCTCGGCGTCCTCGGCGCGGCCGGCGCCGTGCTCGGCATCAACCGCAGGCTTTCGGAGTACCGGTGAGAGGGGGAGCGATGACGGACTCGGAAGCACGCCCGGGACGCCGGCGCACTCTGCGCGGCTGGGGCGGCGTCGCGGGAATGGCGGCCGCCTGCGCGCTGACCGCCGCCGTCACCCTGCTGCCGCTGTCCCACGGCGGTGAGGCCCTGACGCCCGGCACCGGCCAGGGCGTGGCATCCACCCTGCCCGTGAAGGACGACACCTGCGAGGACCCCGAGGCCTCGCTCACCCCGTCGGGTGCCGGCGGCCCCACGATCGACGCGATCAAGGAGCGGGGCAAGCTGATCGTCGGCGTCGACCAGAACAGCTACCGCTGGGGCTACCGCAACCCGGTCGGCGGCGGACTCGAAGGCTTCGACATCGATCTCGCCCGTGCCATCGCCGACGACATCGTCGGCAGCCCGGACGCCGTCATCTTCCGCGCCATACCCACCAACCAGCGCATCGCCGCCCTGGAAAACGGCACCGTGGACATCGTGGTGCGCACGATGACCATCAGTTGCAGCCGTATCAAGCAGGTCGCGTTCTCCACCGCCTACTTCCAGGCCGGCCAGCAGGTGCTGGCGTCCAAGAGCTCGTCGATCACCGGCTACGACAAGTCACTGACGGGCAAGCGGGTCTGCTCCGCGGAGGGCTCGACCGCGTACGAGGCGATGGAGCGCAACAGCTTCGGCGCGACGTTCAAGGACAAGCACGACGGGCAGCCCGAGGACGAGGACCTCTACACGGTGCCCAACCAGCTGGACTGCCTGGTCAGGCTCCAGCAGGGCCTGGTCGACGCGATCGTCACGGACAACGCCCTGGCGGCCGGCCAGGCGGCCCAGGACCCGGCCGTCGAGCTCAAGGGCGACGCCCCCTTCACCACCGAGTACTACGGAGTGGCCACCAAGCTCGGCAACGACGACCTGGTGCGCCGGGTGAACCAGGTCCTGGTCGAGTACCGCAAGGGCGCCTGGAAGAAGGCGTACGACAAGTGGCTCGCGGCCGACCTGCCGGGCATCACAGGGCCGCCGCAGCCCAAGTACCGGGCCGGGTAGGCCCACCGGAGCGCGGGCGCGGCCGGCGCGACAGCACTGCAGGAACGAACGCACCACAGGCAGCGGGCAAGAACGGAGAGGTGATCGATGGGCGTCGCGGAACCCTTCCCCGGCCCTGCGGGGCGACCGCACGGGCCGGTGATGGACCGGGACGAGGTGGACCGTGCTCTGGCACGGCTCGGCGCCGAGCACGAGGCGGTGGAGACCTCGCTGCTGGCGTTGCAGGACCACGCGGGCCGCAGGCTGCTCGAAGGCGCGGAGCTGACGGGTGTGACCAAGGACCGCTGGGCGACCGCCGAGCAGCAGATCACCTTGCTCTGGGGCTACTTCGACGCCTACACCGCCGCGCTGAACGGCATCCGTGAGCTCCGTGCCCGCAGGCGCTGGTCCAGTCGCGAGGACCTCGCGGAACTGACCGAGCGGCTGCGCGGCCGCAGCGTCACCGTGGCGAGCCAGGCCGCCCACACCACCCCCGGGATCACCGGACCGGCCAGGCTGTCCGAGGAGTTCACCCTCGAGGAGCTCGTCGCCAGGATGAACGACCTCTACGCGGCGTCGCTGGACGTGGTGGTGACCGCCGACGCGGTCTGGTCGGCGCTGCCCGCCCGTATCGACCTGCTCTCCGCGGAACTGCGGCGCACCCGTTCACTCGCTCACTCCGTCGGCGTGCGTCCCGGGGAGCACCCCTCCGGCGACGAACTGGAGGCCATCACCGAGGAGCTGTCCATACTGCGCGCCCAGGTGGTGTCCGACCCGCTCGCCTTCTGGCGGCCCGGGCCGGGCAGCGCGGCACCCGGTGGCGGCAGGCCCGACACCGATCGCTACGACCGGGCGGCCCGCGCCCTCGAGGACGTGCGCCGTGAGATCGAGGCGGTGCTCCAGGTCCGGCAGGACTCGGAGGAGCGGCTGATGCGGCTGCGCGACGTGCTCTCCCGCGCCGACCGGACGCTGACCGAGGCACGGGCGGCGCGCGGCGAGGTGCTGGCGAAGATCGCCGCGTCCGAGGTGCCCGCGGTCAGCGGCCCGCCGACCGCGCTCCAGGAGCGCCTGGCCACGGCCGCAGAGCACCGCAGGCACGCCCGCTGGCACCGTCTCTCGCCGCTGCTCGAGTCGCTGGAGCGCGAGGCCGAGGAGGAACTGATGCGTGCCCGCGAGTCGTTGACCGCCGTCACGGCGCCGCTCGCGGTGCGGGCCGAGCTGCGCGGCCGTCTCGACGCGTACAAGGCGAAGGTCGCACGGCAGGGCTCGGCCGAGGACCCGATGCTCATCGAGCGGTACGACGCGGCGCGCCGGATGCTGTGGAGCGCGCCGTGCGATCTGCGCGCCGCGGAGCAGGCGGTTCTGCGTTACCAGCACGCGGCGGCGGAGGCCCTGGCGCAGCGACAGGACGGACCGGAGTCGGGGCCCACCGACCGCAGGGGGGATTCATGAGCGGGAACGACAACTGCCAGCGCCCCGGTTGCGCGGGCTCGTACGAGGACATGGGCGGCGGCGAGCTGTACTGCGACACCTGCGGGCTGGCCCCGGTCGTGTCGCCCACCGGCATGGTGTCCTCACCGGCCACCGGCATCGCCGGCGGCGGCCGGGACTCCTCTTCGGCGCGCAGCAGTTCCCGTTCCTCCCGTGCGTCCTCACGCTCGTCGTCGTCGCGCCGGTCGGTCTCGGGACGGCTGTCGCTTTCCCTGAGCGGGCAGCCCTCGGCGCGGTCGGTCTCCGTCCGCAGCTCCGGAGCGTCGGCGGCCTCGTCCGCGCGCAACCGGCTGGGTGCGGGGCTGGTGTCCGTGCCGGACGTCCCGCGGCCCGACCCGCGCGGCGCTGTCATGGCGAACCCGGAGGTGCCGGAGCGCAAGCGGTTCTGCTCGCGTTCCGACTGCGGAGCGCCGGTGGGACGAGCCCGTGGCGACCGGCCGGGACGTACCGAGGGCTTCTGCACCAAGTGCGGCCACCCGTACTCGTTCGTGCCGAAGCTGACCGGCGGCGACATCGTGCACGGCCAGTACGAGGTCGTGGGCTGCCTCGCGCACGGCGGCCTCGGCTGGGTGTACCTGGCCGTGGACCGGGCCGTGTCGGACCGGTGGGTGGTGCTCAAGGGCCTGCTCGACACCGGCGACCAGGACGCCATGGCGGCCGCGATCTCGGAGCGGCGCTTCCTCGCCGAGATCGAGCACTCCAACATCGTCCGGATCTACAACTTCGTCGAGCACCTCGACCAGCGCACCGGCTCCCTCGACGGTTACATCGTCATGGAGTACGTGGGCGGCAAGTCCCTCAAGGAGATCGCCAACGAGCGGCGCGGCCCTGACGGCCGGCGCGACCCGCTGCCGGTGGAGCAGGCGTGCGCGTACGGCATCGAGGCGCTGGAGGCGCTCGGGCACCTGCACAGCAGAAACCTCCTGTACTGCGACTTCAAGGTCGACAACGCGATCCAGCAGCAGGACCAGCTCAAGCTGATCGACATGGGCGCGGTCCGCCGGATGGACGACGACGAGTCCGCCATCTACGGCACCGTCGGCTACCAGGCGCCGGAGGTCGCGGAGGTCGGCCCGTCGGTGGCCTCCGACCTGTACACGGTGGCGCGGACGCTGGCCGTGCTGACCTTCGACTTCCAGGGCTACACGAACGTGTTCGTGGACTGCCTGCCGGACCCTGACAACATCGAGGTCTTCCGGACGTACGAGTCCTTCTACCGGCTGCTGGTGCGGGCCACGGACCCGGACCCGGGGCGGCGGTTCGCCTCGGCGCAGGAGATGGCCGAGCAGCTGACGGGGGTGCTCAGGGAGGTCGTCGCGATGCAGACGGGCCGCCCCCGCCCGGCCGTGTCGACGCTGTTCGGCCCGGAACTGCGCGTGACGGACACGGAGTTGTTCGCGGAGCAGACCGAGGACGTGTCCCGGCTGGGCGCGCGCGACGCCAAGCGCGGCAGGCGAGCGGCGGCGGCCGGGGCGCAACTGCCGTCCGCCCCGGGCCATGCCCCCGCGCCTGCCCCGTACGCCGCGGTTCCGGCACCTCGTGCGCCCGGCGGGCCGCTGCCGGGCGCGGCACCCGCGGGCCTGGCGCCGCCCGGCACGGACCTCGCCCCGCAGCTCGCCGTGCTCGACACGAGGGCGGCCTCGCTGGCGCTCCCGGTGCCCCGCGTCGACCCGAACGACCCGAACGCGGGTTTCCTGGCCGGGCTGATGGCCTCCGCTCCCGCCGAATTGATCGCCGCACTGCACACGGCGGCGGCCGCTTCGCCGGAGACGCGACTGCGTGAACTGCGTGCCCGTCTCGAGATGGGCGACCTGACGGCCGCGACGACGGCGCTCACCACCATGGAGCAGCAGCAGCCCGACGACTGGCGGGTGGTCTGGTACCGGGGTGTCACCTCCCTGGTCACCGGCGACCACCAGGCCGCCGCGCTGTCCTTCGACGCGGTCTACGACGCGTTCCCCGGCGAGCCGGCGCCCAAGCTGGCCCTCGGACTGTGCGCGGAGGTGCTCGGCCAGCTGGACAACGCGGCGGAGTACTACCGTCTCGTGTGGACGACCGACCCGAGCCATGTGAGCGCGGCGTTCGGGCTGGCCAGGGTCCAACTCGCGGCGGGCGACCGCATCGGAGCCGTACGGACGCTGGAGTCGGTGCCGGAGGCATCGATCCACTACACGGCCGCACGGGTGGCCGCCGTACGGGCGAGACTCCGTCGGCGCGCCGTGCACGAACCGCTGCTGGAGGACCTGTCGGCGGCTGCCTCGCAGGTCGCCGCCCTCGCGGGCTTCGGTCTGGACGCCGTACGGCGCGAGCGGTTGTCCACAGAGGTACTCGGCACGGCGCTGGACTGGGTACTCTCCGGAAGTCCCGGAAGCGGGCCGTCCGTTCCGCACGCACCGAGCGCACTGCTCGGCAGCACGCTGGACGAACGCGGTCTGCGCTTCGGGCTGGAACGCTCCTACCGGGTGCTCGCCCGGCTCGCCCAGCGCGGCGAGGAGCGGATAGAGCTGGTGGAGCGGGCGAACCGCTACCGCCCCCGGACGTGGGTGTGATTGATGGCGCAGAAGCACCGGTCGGCTGCCGGATCGACCTGCCCCGGCTGCGACGAACCTCTGGAGCCGGGTGACCGGTTCTGCGGAGCGTGCGGCTACGACCTGTCGGCCGTGTCCGCGGTGCCGAAGGACCGCCCCACCGTGGCCATCGGCACGCCCGTCGAATGGCCGGCGGCCACCGGCACCGACACGATGGGCACCCCGACGCCGACGCAGCGCGCCGCGGACGTGCCTGGCACGGACTCCGACGGCGGCGAACTGCCGCCGCAGGGCGCGCCCGGCGATCCTGCCGCCGAAGCGGCAGCCGCACGGGGCACCGGCGTGCAGGGCGCCCCCGTACCGTCGCGGTCCGCGCACGGTAAGGAGGCCGGTGGACCCGGCTCGCCCGCACCCTCGCACGCCCACGCCGAACCCGGTGCGGGCGCCGGGGACCACGGCCATGAGCGTCCCGGCAGCGGGACCGCCCACGGCCACGGTTCCGCCGCGCCCGGCGCGGGCGCCGCGGACCCGGTCGCCGGAGCGGGGCAGCCCGCCTCCGGTGTGCGGTTCGACGACCCGCCGTCCGGCGACTTCGAGCTCGCCGCACCCGACCCCCGGGCGCCGGCCGCGCCGCCGGCAGCCGCCGCACCGTCCGGCGCCAAGCTCTGCGTGGCCTGCCGGGCCGGCCGGGTCGACACCGACGGCTACTGCGAGAACTGCGGCCACGCCCAGCCCCGCGAGCGCGACCACATGGAGCAGGAGCTCGGTCCGGTCGCCGCGGTCAGCGACCGGGGCCTGCGGCACCACCGCAACGAGGACTCGTTCGCCGTCTCCGCCACCGCCCTGCCGGACGGTTCACCGGCCGTCGTCGCGGTCGTCTGCGACGGTGTCTCGTCCGCGACCCGCCCCGACGAGGCGTCGGCCGCCGCCGCGAGCGCCGCCAACGAGCGGCTGCTGGCCGCACTGCCTCTGGGCACGCACCCGCAGCAGGCCATGCACGAGGCGATCGTGGCGGCCTCCGAGGCGGTCAACTCCCTGGCCGGGCAGCCCGAACACGCCCCGGGCGAGGAGCACCGCCACCAGAACGCGCCCGCCTGCACGATCGTCGGAGCCGTGGCAGCCGCCGGCCTGCTGGTCGTCGGCTGGGTCGGTGACAGCCGCGCCTACTGGGTCCCCGACGACCGTTCGGGGCCGCCTGCCCGGCTCACCGAGGACGACTCCTGGGCGGCGCAGATGGTGGCGGCCGGCCTGATGAACGAGGCGGAGGCCTACGCGGACGAGCGCGCCCACGCGATCACGGGCTGGCTCGGCGCCGACGCCTACGAACTCGAGCCGCACACCGCCGCGTTCAAGCCGGACCGTTCCGGCGTGGTCGTGGTCTGCACCGACGGCCTGTGGAACTACGCGGAGGGCGCGGAGGACATGGCCCGAGCCGTCCCCGTGGACGCGGCGGAACGTCCGCTGCACAGCGCCCAGATGCTCGTCGGTCACGCCCTCGACGGCGGCGGCCACGACAACGTAACGGTGGCGGTCCTGCCGTTCGCCGTACCGCGCCAAGGGGCAGGATCGGCTCAGGACATGGCCTGATACGACCCCTTCGCGGCCGTCGCCCCGCCGACGGCCCCCGGCCGGCCTCCGCTGCCCGGCGGCCGCCACCACCCGCAACCGTCCGCTGTCCCTGCCGCCTTCGAACGACCCGCCGCCCGTGCTGCCGCTCCGCCGCAGCAGGCGCAGTCGTGTGGAGCCCACAAGGAGCCGATCAGATGGCTGTTTTCTCCAAGTCCCAGGTGCCGCAGTTCTCGGTGGACGTGTACCAGAACGAATACCTTCCCGAGGGCGGCCGAGAGGTCAACGCGATCGTCACGGTCACCTCGACCGGGGGCGGCACCACCGGGGGCGCCCCGTTGCGCGGAGCGTCCGCCTCCGCTGCCGCCGTGCCGGACCAGGTGCCCGCCGCCGGTGTCGTGCTCATGGTGGACTGCTCCGGCTCGATGGAGTACCCGGCGACGAAGCTGCGCAACGCACGGGAGGCGACGGCCGCAGCCGTCGACACACTCCGTGACGGCGTCGCCTTCGCGGTGGTCGCCGGCACGCACAAGGCGCTCGAGGTCTATCCGGGCGGTGGCCGGCTCGCCGTCGCCGACCCGGCCACCCGCGCGCAGGCCAAGGACGCGCTGCGGACCCTCACGGCCGGCGGCGGCACCGCGATCGGCACGTGGCTGCGGCTGGCCGACCGCCTGCTGTCCTCCTCCGACGTGGCGATACGGCACGGCATCCTGCTCACCGACGGACGCAACGAGCACGAATCGCCGGAGGACCTGCGGGCCGCCCTGGACGCCTGCGCGGGCCGCTTCACCTGCGACGCCCGGGGGGTCGGCACGGACTGGGAGGTCAAGGAGGTCACCGGCATCGCGTCGGCGCTCCTCGGCACGGCCGACATCGTCGCCGACCCCGGCGGCCTCGCCGCGGACTTCACCAGCATGATGGAGAACGCGATGGGCAAGGAGGTCGCGGACGTGGCGCTGCGGCTCTGGACGCCGGTCGGCGTGGAGATCAAGTTCGTGAAGCAGGTCGCGCCGACCGTGGAGGACCTCACCGGGCGGCGCACGGAGGCCGGCCCCCGCGCGGGCGACTACCCGACCGGGTCATGGGGCGACGAGTCCCGCGACTACCACATATGTGTGCAGGTGCCGGAAGCCGCGATCGGCCAGGAGATGCTGGCGACGCGGGTCTCGCTGATCGTCCCGGCCGCCGACGGCGGTTCTCCCGCCGTGCTGTCGCACGGGCTCGTGCGGGCCGTCTGGACGGACGACATGGCAGCGTCCACCTCGATCAATCCGCAGGTGGCGCACTACACGGGCCAGGCGGAACTGGCGCAGGTCATCCAGCAGGGACTCGAGGCCCGCAAGGCGGGTGATTTCGGCGGGGCGACCGCGAAACTGGGGCGCGCCGTGCAGCTCGCTGCGCATTCCGGGAACGAGGACACCGCGAAGCTGCTTTCGAAGGTGGTGGACGTCGTCGACGCGGCGACGGGTACTGTGCGACTGAAGGCGAAGGTCGCGGACGCGGACGAGATGACACTCGAAACGCGCTCCACGAAGACGGTTCGCGTCAAGAAGTAGCACGTACGAACACGAGTGAACGGCCCTCGGGCCGGATGAGGAGAGGGGGACGCGCCGACATGCCGACCTGCCCGAACGGACACCAGTCGGGTTCCGACGACTGGTGCGAGGTCTGCGGCCACCGCATGGCTCCTCCCGGTGCTCCCGCGGGTGCCGTACCGCCGCCTCCACCGCCGCCGCCCGGCTACGGCTATCCCGGCCCGGCCGATCCGAACGCCACGGCCCAGGCGGAGCTCTGCCCGCAGTGCCGCACCCCGCGCGAGGCCATGGCCCCGTTCTGCGAGGAGTGCCGCTACAACTTCCTGACGCACACGGCGACGTCGTACACGCCCGTGGCACCGCCGCCGCAGCAGCAGGGTGGCCTGAACCTCCCGCCCGGTTTCCAGTCGCAGCCGGGTCCCCCCGGGCCGCCCGCGCAGCACGGGCCCCCGCCGCCGCCCCCGCAGCAGCAGCGTGACCCGTTCGAGTACCAGGGCTCGCGCCCCTCGCAGATGAACCGGCCGGCCGAGCCGCTGGGGCAGGAGTCACCCGGCCACCACCAGCAGCAGCCGCCGCAGCACCAGCAACCGCCGCAGCACCAGCAGCAGCCGGGGGCGTTCCAGCAGCAGGGTGGTCCGCCGCCCCCGCCGTCTCCGTTCCAGCAGCAGCCCGGTCCCCCGGCGCCGCCCGCCTTCCAGCAGCAGCAGCCCGGACCGCCCGCTCCACCGGCGTTCCAGCAGCAGCAGCCCGGTCCGCCCGCGCCGCCGCAGCCCCAGCAGACCGGCGGCGACGACTGGATGCTGCCGCCGCCCTCCCGGACCCAGTCGCCCCCGCCCCCGCCGGGGCACCAGGGCCCGCAAGGGCCACAGGGACATCAGGGTCAGCAGCATCAGGGGCCGCCGCCGTTCCCGCACCAGTCCATGCCGCCGCAGCACCAGCAGGGCCCCGGCATGCAGGGCGGCATGCACCCGGGTCAGCAGCAGCCTCCGCAGCATCAGGCCGCCCCGGCGGGCTGGACGGCGGTCGTCGGCCCGGACCGTGAGTACTTCATGGCGATGATGCAGCGCAGCGGCCCGGAGGCCACCGGTCTCAACCTGCCGGCCTACTCCCCCGAGCAGCACCTGCCGCTCACCGGGAGCCAGATCACCATCGGCCGCCGCCGGCAGTCGACGGGCGAGTCGCCGGACATCGACCTGTCGGTGCCTCCGGAGGACCCGGGCGTCTCGCACCAGCACGCGGTGCTGGTGCAGCAGCCGGACGGTTCCTGGGCGGTGGTCGACCAGAACTCGACCAACGGCACCACGCTCAACGGCGCGGAGGACCCGATCCAGCCGTACGTCCCGATCCCGCTGAACGACGGCGACCGGGTGCACGTCGGCGCCTGGACGACGATCACCGTCCGCCGCGGCTGAGCGACCCCGCCGGGGAGCCTCACCGCGCCGGACGGCGATCCTGCCGACAGCCATGAATACGTGGCGCCGGGCGCGAGCGTTCAGCCCGCGGCACGAGAGCGGGCAGCGGGACGGGAGGCGGCGCGGCGGGCGCGTTCAGTCGCCGGACGGCCCGAGGGGCCAGACGTAGGGCCCCTCGGGATCGTCCAGCCAGGCCCACTGCCGGCCGTCGCCGACGGTGACCCCGAAGCGGCTGCGATCCGGGCGGCGCTCCCCGTACCACAGGGCGAGCGCCTCTTCCGGGTCGAGGCTTCCCGCGGTCAGACTCAGCATGAAGCGGAACAGGTCGTTCTCGACCGCGCTCCCGGACAGTCCGCCGGTCTCCGGTTCCTCGGGCACGGCCGTGCCCCGCAGCGGCACGAAGTACGCCGATGTTCGCAGGAAGCGGCCCTCCGCCGTCCGGCCGCCCGCGTCGTGACGGACCCGCAGGGCGATGATCCCGGTGGACAGCGGCGCCACGATCCGTGCGCCGTCGCTGCACTGGGCGGGCCAGGCGTAGGGCACCGCCGCCAGGGTGCAGGTGGCGATGACGCGGTCGAACGGGGCGCGCTCCGGGCAGCCGCGGGCGCCGTCGCCGGTGACGACCGCGGGGCGGTACCCGGCGGCCGACAGGTGTGCGCGTGCGGCCTCGGTGACCTCCGGATCGATGTCCATGGTCGTCACGGCGGCGTCGCCCAGCCGGTGCGCCAGCAGCGCGGCGTTGTAGCCGGTGCCCGCCCCGATCTCGAGGACCCGATTCCCGTCGGTGACCTGGAGCGCGTCCAGCATCAGGGCCATGAGGGAGGGCTGGCTGCTCGACGACAGCAGTTCCCCGTCGCGCAGGCGGGTGGCCAGCGGCTCGTCCGTGTAGGCACCGCGCAGCCAGCGGGCGCGCCGGCCGGGGTCGGGGTCCTCGCGCCACAGGCGTTCCCACGATCCGCCCCGGGGCGTGAAGTAGTACGGCACGAACAGATGCCGCGGCACCTCGTCGAACGCCGCCCGCCAGGCCGGATCGGTCAGCCCTCCGTCGGCCACGATCTCGCGCACCATCGCCCGCCTCGCCTCGGTGGCGGCCTCGGCGAATCGATCCCCGTTCTGACCCATATGTTCACTTTGCTGCGTAGATGCACATGAGGCGAGCCTCCATGCCGGGCGCCGCCTGGAGCCTCAGGGATCCCAAGGGCCTCGGCCCTGGGCGGGTCGGTCTGAGAGCATGGGGGCGTGAATGAGATTCGGCGCGGGACGCTTCAGGAGCAGACCTTCTACGAGCAGGTCGGCGGCGAGGAGACCTTCCGGCGCCTCGTGCACCGCTTCTACGAGGGCGTTGCCGAGGACCCGTTGCTGCGGCCGATGTACCCGGAGGAGGACCTCGGACCGGCGGAGGAGCGGCTGACGCTCTTCCTGATCCAGTACTGGGGCGGGCCCCGCACCTACAGCGACAACCGCGGCCACCCCCGCCTGCGGATGCGCCATGTGCCGTTCACGGTCGACAGGGCGGCCCACGACGCCTGGCTCAAGCACATGCGCACGGCGCTGGACGAGCTGGGCCTTGCCGAGGACCACGAGCGGCAGCTGTGGGACTACCTGACGTACGCCGCCGCCTCGATGGTGAACACCCCGGACTGACCCGCTTCCCCGGCGGTCCCTTCACCGGGCCGGGCCTCGCACTCGGGCCGTCCCGCCGGTCCTCCCACGTCGCGGCACCCCAACGGAATCCGGTACTCCGTCGCCGGATAACGGTCACGATCAGGTGAAGGTCGTGATGCAAGCGGTTTCCACGGACCCGTGTGCTCTGACAGCATCCATGGACGGTGGCGTCGGGGCGCCGCCAGGTAACGCTGTGGGGTGGGGGACGGGTGACGGGGTTCGTACTACTGCGCGTCAGGGCGCACCGGCTGCTGCTTGCCGCGGCACTCCTGGCGGTTCTGCTCACCACCTGTGTGCTCGCCTCGCTCGCCGCCTTCTCAGGTTCCGTCGGGGACGCCGCGCTGCGGCAGACCCTGGGCGGGCGGGACGCGGCCGCCGCGGCGCTGACCGTCACCGCCAAGATCCCGCCGGAGCGCCGCGAGGCGGCGGAGGAGGCCGTCGTCCGAGGGGCAGCGCGGTCCTTCGACGGACTGCCCGTGACGGTGCACAGGCTCGAACGCTCGGGGACGTACGCCCTCCCCCGGTCCCTCCAGGACCCGGAGGCACGCAAGGGGGAGCCCGACCTCACCCACTTCGCCGCTCTCGACGAGAGCCGGGTCGCGATGGTGTCCGGTACCCGCCCGGGCCCCGCCGGCGCCGGGGCCGTGCCGGTCGCCCTGCCGGAAGTCGCCGCGAAGCAGCTGGGCCTGAAGCCCGGCGCACGCCTCACCCTCACCGACCGGCTCTCCGACAAACCGGTCACCGTCCGGCTGACCGGTCTCTACCGGCCGGCGGACGGCAACGATCCGTACTGGCAGCTCGACAGCCTCGGCGGCCGTGGTGTGCGGTCCCTGGTCTTCACCACGTACGGCCCGCTCCTCGCCCACCCCTCGGTCCTCGCCTCCGACCGTGTCGCCGCCGGAGACGCGGCGTGGCTGGCCACCGCCGACTTCCGCACCGTCACCACCGACCGCATCGCCGCGCTGCGCGCCACGGCGACGAGCGGCCCCAAGTCGCTGAGCAAGGACCCGGCGTTCGCGTCCGGCGCGACGGTCGGCACCTCCCTGCCGACCGTGCTGGCCCAGAGCGAGCGGGCCCTGCTGGTCGCCCGCTCCACCCTGATGATCGTCGCCGTGCAGCTGGTACTGCTCGCCGCGTACGCGCTGCTGCTGGTGGCCCGGCTGCTCAGTTCGGAGCGGACCGGCGAGACCGACCTGCTGCGCGCCCGCGGCGCGTCACGCCGGCGCATCATCTCGCTCGCCGCCGTCGAGGCCCTGCTCCTCGCCCTGCCGGCGGCGCTCTGCGCGCCGCTGCTGTCGGGGCCGTTGACCCGTCTGCTGGCCGAGCACTCCACGCTCGCCAGGAGCGGACTGCGGCTCGGCGAGGCGCCGACGGCGCAGGTGTGGCTGGTGGCCGCGGGGGTCGCGGTGTGCTGCGCGGCGGCTGTCGTGGCACCCGCGCTGGCCGCGACGTCCGGCGCGCTGCGGCTGCGGCGCGGCCGCGGCGGCACGCTGCCCGCTCCCGTTCGTGCCGGTGCGGACGTGGGGCTGCTGGCCGTCGCGGCGGTCGCCTACTGGCAGCTGGACCGGCAGACCGGCTCCTTTGGTGGTGGGGCGATCAGCGGTGACCGCGAGGGAGACCTGGGCATCGACCCACTCCTGGTCGCCGCACCCGCCCTGGCCCTGCTGGCCGGCACCGTCCTGACGCTGCGTCTGCTGCCGCCGGCGGCCCGGCTCGCCGAACGCCGCGCCGCCGGCGGCCGCGGCCTGCCCGCCGCCCTCGCGGGCTGGCAGTTCAGCCGCCGGCCGCTGCGCGGCGCCGGACCGGTGCTGCTGCTGGTGCTCGCGGTGGCGATGGGCATGCTGGCGATCGGGCAGAGCGCCTCCTGGGACCGGTCGCAGAGCGACCAGGCCGACTTCAGGGCCGGCGCGTCGGTGCGGGTGACGGACAGCGGGGCGGGCCGGCCGGGCGACATCGGCCTGTACGGGTCCCTCCCGGGCGTGCGCGAAGCCGCTCCCGCCCACCGCGCTCCGCTTGGGCTCTCCGGCAACCGGACCGCGACCGTGCTCGCGATCGACACCGCCCGCGCCGACGAACAGCTCCTGTTGCGGGACGACCTCGCGGACGGGCCGCCCGGCTCGCTGCTCGGAACGGCCACTGCCACGAAGCGGGCCCGCCCCGGCGTGCTGCTGCCCGACGACGCCCGCCGCCTCACCCTCGACCTGCGGATCACCGAGGAGAGGGCCCGCGCAGGTGCGTCCCCCTCCGGGCTCGCGCCGCAGGTCACCGTCATCGTCGAGGACCGCTACGGCCTGTCCTACCGCATGTCCGCCGGCAAGGTGGCGGCCGACGGCCGCGTCCATCCGGTGGCCGTCGACCTCGACGAGTCCTCCTCCGGAGGACGCACCGCCCCCGCGGGTCCGCTGGCCCTGACCGGGCTGCGGCTCGACGGCGCGATCCCGGACGGCCCCGCCACGGCGCACCGCCTGAGCGTCGACCGGCTGAGCACCACGGACGCCGACGGGACCTCGAACACGGTCACGGCAGGTCAGGACTCGCGCTGGGAGGGCAGCTACACCGAGATCCAGGCCGGTGAGCCCGGGAAGCCGCGGCCGCTCCACCCCGCCGCCTCCGGTTCCCGTCCGTTGGACCTCGGCTACGGCATCGGACCGGACCCGGGGGCCGTGGACTCGTGGGGGCAACCCGTCACATCGGAGTTCAGCGTCCTCGTCACCGCCGCGCGGCCGGCCCGGCCCGGGCAGATCGCCGCCGTCGCCACGGACGAGTTCCTGCGCGCGGCCGGAGCGAAGCGCGGCGACGTCATCGATGTGATGCTGTCGGGCGAGTCGCTGCGGGTGAGGATCGCCGGGACGGCGCGGGCCCTGCCGACGACCGGACCCGGCGCCGAGACCGTTGCCGCGGACGGCGAAGGAGCGGCCACCGGCCCGCAGAACGCCGATGGCGGAGCCCTGTTGCTGGACCTGCCCACGGTCAACATCGAGATCGCCTCCCGGGGAGGTTCGTCGCTCACGCCCACCGAATGGTGGCTGAGCACCGAGCCGGGCAGGGCAGGCGAGGTCGCGAAGGCTCTGCGCGACCGCCCCGCCGCCGACCCCGGCCAGGTGCTGGTACGAGACGAGGCCGCGGAGGAGTTGCTCGGTGACCCGCTCGGTGCCGGTCCCCGCTCCGCGTTGATGGCGGTGGCGCTGGCCGCGGCGGCGCTCGCCGCGGTCGGTTTCGCCGTCAGCGCGGCCGGTTCGCTGCGGGAACGATCCGCCGAACTCGCCGTACTGCGCGCCCTCGGCGCGCCACGCCGACAGCTCGCCCGGCTGGTCGCGGCCGAGCAGACGGTGCTGATCGGCATCGCCCTGCTGGTGGGCATCGGCCTGGGTGCCGTACTGACCCGGGCCGTCGTGCCTCTGATCGTCCTGACCGGGCAGGCCACCAAACCCGTTCCGCATGTGCTGATCGAACTGCCCGTGGGCCAGGTGGGTCTGCTCCTCGCGGGTGTCGCCGCGCTGCCGCTTCTGATCGTCGCCGTCATCGCCCTGCGTCGCGCGGACCCCGCGGTGACTCTGCGCCACAGGGGGGACAACTGACATGAATCCGCGCTCCAGCAAGCCCGAGGGCCACGCCCGGCGCACGGTGGCCCCGTGGGTCAGGACCCGGCTGCGCACGGCTCCCGGGGCGGCCTTCGCGTTCGGTGTGCTCGTGCTGCTCACCGCGTTCCTCGCGGCCGCGTTCCCCCGTGCCGTCGACTCGTACGAGAACCACGGCCTGCGACACGACCTGAGCGATGCCCAGCCGTCCCGCAGCGTGCTGGAGGTGAGCACCCCGCAGCCGCCGCTCGAACTGCCGGAACCGGCCCGGGAGAAGTCGCTGCTCCCCGAGCGCCTCGCCGACGCCCACCGGGCCGTGACAGGGCTGCTGCCGGAGCCGCTGCGCGTGGACACCGCGCAGTCCGCGTACGGTGTGGAGACCGCCAAGCCCCTGGAGGGCACGGACCCTTGGCTGCCGCGCCCCGAGGGCGCGTCGCCGGAGTTCTCCGTCGTGGCGCAGAGCGGGCTCGAGGCGCACTCCACCATGCGGGAGGGACGGCTGCCGAAGACGGACGGACGGGTCACGTCCACCACCAAGGAGTTGGAGGCCGCGGTCACCGCGGAGACCGCGAAGACCCTGAAGATCAGGACCGGCTCCGTGCTGCACCTGGGCGACCCCGGGGAGGGGGCGCTGTCCGTACGGATCACCGGCATCGTGGACCCGCGCGATCCGCACGGGAGTTACTGGTCCGCCGACCCGCGGCTGCGCGCCCCCGGGCTTCTCGTGGCGCCCGGGACCAGCCCACCGGTGACCTACTGGAACGCCTCCCTGCTGATCGCCCCGGACGCCGCCCCGGCGCTGCTCGGTACCCTCGGCGAGCCCGAGCCGTACTGGCGCTTCGCGCCGCTCACCGGCCACCTCACCGCACAGGACGTGACCGCCCTCACCGACCGGATCGCCTCCCTCGAAGGCGGCCCCGAGCTGCTCGAGATCAAGGGTGCCGTCGACAAGAACGCCATGCTCACCACGGACATGGACGGCATCCTCGCCTCCTACGCCACGATGCGGGACGCCATCACCCCGGTCGTCGCCGTGGCCGCCTTCGGGATCGGCACCGTGGCCGCAGTCGTGGTGGCGATGACGGGCGGGCTGTTCGCGGCGCGGCGCCGGGCCGAACTGGCCCTGCTGCGCTCCCGCGGCGGTTCGTTGCGCGGCATCGGCGGCAGGCTGCTCGGCGAGACCGCCGTCGTCGCCCTGCCCACCGCGGCCACCGGTCTGCTCCTCGCCGTCCTGGTCGTCGACGACGCGAGACTGCTGCCTGCCGTGATCGGGACGGCTGCCGTGGCGGTCATGGCCTGCGCGGCGCTGCCGGTGCGCGCCGTGGCGCAGCACCGCAGGCCCCGTGTGCCCGGTGAACGCGACGACGTGGTGCTCGCCCGGCCGTCCAGGCGCCGCACGGTCGCCGAGCTCACTCTGCTGGTCCTGGCCTTGGGCGCGGTCGTCGCACTGCGGCGGCGCGGCACCTCCGACGGTGCCGACCATCTCGTCAGCGCCGCGCCCGTGCTGGTCGGCCTGATCGCCGCGCTCGTCCTCGTACGGCTCTATCCGCTGCCGCTGCGCTGGGCGGCGCGTCCCGCCGGCCGGCTGCGCGGCGCGGTCGGGTTCCTGTCACTCGCCCGTACCGGTCGCTCCTCCGCGGCCGGCGCCCTGCCGCTGCTGGCCCTGCTGGTCGCGCTCACGACGGCCGCGTTCGGCGGTTCGGTCCTGGCGGGCGTCGCGGACGCGCGGGACCGGGCGGCGCTGCTGGCGACGGGCGCGGACGCACGCGTCTCGAGCCCCGGCGACGTGGTGCCGCTCCCCAAGGGGGCGGAGCGGGACGTGCGGGACGTGCCCGGGGTACGGGAGGTGACGGCCGTGCAGATCGAGCACGCGCTGAACCTGCCCGCCCGGAACCAGGCCGAACGGTCGGACCCGCTGGCCGTCTCCCTCGTCGGCGCCGACCCCGGCGCGTACGCGACGCTGGCCCGGCACACGGGGCTCGGCGCCTTCCCCGCGGACGCGCTCAGGACCTCACCGGCCGCGGGTGACGCCTCCGGGGAGCCCGTGCTGCACGCCGTCGCCTCACCCGGCGTCGCCAAGCAGCTCGGCGAGGGAACACACCGGATCCCCTCGGCAGCCGGCCCCTTCACCGTCAAGGTCGCCGCCGTACGGTCCCGGACCCCCGCCGTGTCGTCCGCGGAGTTCCTCGTCGTCGACGGCTCGCGGCTCACCCACCGTGTGCCGACCGCGCTGCTGGCCACCGGCACCGGCATCGACGGCAAGGCACTGCGCGCGGCCGTCCACGGCATGGACGACGACCTCACCGTGCGGCTGCGCGACGAGGCGCGGGCGACCTTCACCGACTCGCCGCTCCAGGCCGGTGCGGAACGGATCTACGCGGCCGCCATCGCCGCCGGGGCCGGCTACGCCGTGCTGGCCCTGCTGCTCTCGCTCATGCAGGCCGCGCCGGAACGCGCCACCCTGCTGGCCCGGCTGCGCACCATGGGCCTCACCACCCGCCAGGGCCGGCAGCTGCTCGGCCTCGAAGCGCTCCCCCAGGCACTGCTGGCCGCCGTCGGCGGCATCCTCGTCGGCTGGGCCACGATCCGGCTCCTCGCGCCCGGCGTGGACCTGGTGCGCCTCGCCCTGGCGGCCGCGCCCGGCTCCGCACCCCTGGACAGCGCGTCCCTGCGGGCCGATCCGTGGTCGCTGGCACTGCCCGCGGCCGCCGTGGTGCTGCTGGCGGGGACGGTGGCCGCCGTCCAGGCGTGGTGGGCGGGGCGCCGCGGATCGATCACCGAACTCAGGGCAGGAGACACGCGATGACCGACACCACCCTGGAGCAGCTGGAGGAACGCGCCGCTGCCCACCGCGACCGGCCCTCCTACGGGCACGACGCGCTGATCACCTGCGACCGGCTGGTGCGGATCTTCGCCTCCGACGGGGTGGAGGTCCAGGCGCTGCAAGGACTCGACCTGCTGGTCAAGGAGGGCGAGCTGATGGCCCTGGTCGGCGCGTCCGGCAGCGGTAAGTCGACCCTGATGAACATCCTGGCCGGGCTGGACGTGCCGTCCGCCGGCGCGGCCCGGGTCGCCGGGTGCGACCTGCTCTCCATGGACGCCAAGGCGCGGCTGCGCTACCGCCGCGAGGTCGTCGGCTTCGTGTGGCAGCAGACCGCCCGCAACCTGCTGCCGTACCTCACCGCGGCCCAGAACGTGGCCCTGCCCATGCAGTTGCGCGGCGGCAGCCGCGGCAAGAAGCGGAAGGCGGAGCGTGTGCGGGAACTGCTGTCGATGCTCGGCGTCGACGACTGCCGCGACCGGCGCCCCCACCAGATGTCCGGCGGGCAGCAGCAGCGCGCCGCGATCGCCGTCGCCCTCGCCAACTCGCCAGCGGTGCTGCTCGCCGACGAGCCGACCGGAGAACTGGACTCGGCGACCGGTGAGCAGGTCTTCGCGGCGTTCCGCCGGGCCAACGAGGAGCTGGGCACGACGATCGTGATCGTCACCCACGACCAGGCCGTCGCGGGCGAGGTCCGCCGCACCGTCGCCATCCGCGACGGCCGCACGTCGTCCGAGGTGCTGCGGCGCACCGAGATCGACGCGGAGGGGCAGGAGTCGGTGGTGGCACGCGAATACGCGATGCTGGACCGGGCCGGACGCCTTCAGCTGCCGGCCGACTACACGGCGGCGCTCGGCATGGAGCACCGCGTGATGCTGGAGCTCGAACAGGACCACATCGGGATCTGGCCGGACGACGCGGCGGAACGCTGACGTGGCGGGGCGTGCCGCGGCCCCTCGGAGTGAGTGGCCTCTCCGCGGCGGCTAAGCCGGGGTGACCGTCAGGCCGCCCACACCGTTGGTGCGCAGGGCGATCGACCCGAAGGGCGTCCGCAGCCTCAGCCACGCCCCCGCGGACAGGAGCGCCACGGGCATGCCCGGTCGCAGGAACCCGAGCGACTGCGCGGCGTGCACGGCACGCAGGGGAAGGGCTGTCGCGCCGACCGTGCGCGACCAGATCTCGCGGCCGATGCGGTCCCGTTCCGCGCGGGTGCGCCGCTCCTCCGGAAGCGCCTCGTCACGCCGGCGGAACTCGGCCACGGCAGCTGCCACGGCCGCCCGCATCGCGGAGACGTCAGGCAGTCCCGGCAGTTCCCGCCAGCCGCCGCGCGGCGGGAGCACACCCGCCCACGGAGGACCGGTGACCGCCGCGGGCACGGCGAACTCCGCGCCCTCCAGCGACTCCAGCAACTGCCCCGCGGAGACGGTGACGTCCAGCTCGACGGATTCCGCGAGGCGCGCCGTACGGATGGCGAGCACCTCGAAGGACGGCGGACGCCCGAACACCGCGAGCGCCCCGCGCCCGGCCTGGAGCCTGACCGCGGCGGCGCGGTCGTAGTGGATCAGCCGGCCGAGGAAGGCGGAGAGGTCCTCCGCCTCCCTCATGTCGGCGAGACGCAGACTCTGCACGGGCACGGACATGGGAACGCTCATGCGGCGAGGGCGGCCTTGTCGAGGTACTTCTCGAGGAAGGACTTCTCCTCCGCGCTGATACGGCGCGGCCGCTGCGACTCCAGGTTGAAGGGCACGACGACCGTCGAGGCCCGCACATAGACCGTCGACGGATCGTCCTCCTCCTTGACCTCGTACGCGATGGTCAGGGAGGCGGCGCTGATCTTCGTCACCCACGACTCGATGATCACCGGCTCGTGCCGGTGGACCAGCGGCCGCACGTAGTCGATCTCGTGCCGTGCGACCACCGAGCCGCCGGAGAAGGAGGGCGAACCGTCCCCCGGCGCCAGCCGGAACATGAAGTCGATCCGCGCCTCTTCCAGATACCGCAGGAAGACCACGTTGTTGACGTGCCCGAAGGCGTCCATGTCCGACCAGCGCAGGGGGCAGCGGTAGATGTGACGGGCCATGCGCCGCATCAGCCCCGGGTGAGCTTCTTGTACGTGGCGCGGTGCGGGCGTGCCGCGTCCGGGCCGAGACGGTCGACCTTGTTCTTCTCGTACGACTCGAAGTTGCCCTCGAACCAGTACCACTTGGAGTCGCCCTCGTAGGCCAGGATGTGCGTGGCGACCCGGTCGAGGAACCAGCGGTCGTGGGAGATGACCACGGCCGCGCCGGGGAACTCGAGCAGAGCGTTCTCGAGGGACGAGAGCGTCTCGACGTCGAGGTCGTTGGTGGGCTCGTCGAGGAGCAGCAGGTTGCCGCCCTCCTTGAGCGTCAGCGCCAGGTTGAGGCGGTTGCGCTCACCACCGGAGAGGACACCGGCCGGCTTCTGCTGGTCCGGGCCCTTGAAGCCGAAGGCGCTCACGTACGCGCGGGACGGCATCTCGACCTGGCCGACGTTGATGTAGTCCAGCTCGTCCGACACGACCGCCCAGAGGGTCTTCTTGGGGTCGATGTTGGCGCGGGTCTGGTCGACGTAGGAGATCTTGACCGTGTCACCGATCTTGATCGTGCCGGAGTCGGGCTGCTCCAGGCCCTGGATCATCTTGAACAGCGTGGTCTTGCCGGCGCCGTTCGGACCGATGATGCCGACGATGCCGTTGCGCGGCAGTGTGAAGGACAGGTCGTCGACGAGGACCTTGTCACCGAAGGACTTCGAGAGGTTCTCGACCTCGACGACGACGGAGCCCAGGCGCGGGCCCGGCGGGATCTGGATCTCCTCGAAGTCCAGCTTCCGCATCTTGTCCGCCTCGGCGGCCATCTCCTCGTAGCGGGCGAGACGGGCCTTGGACTTGCTCTGCCGGCCCTTGGCGTTGGACCGGACCCACTCGAGCTCTTCCTTCAGCCGCTTGGCGCGCTTCTCGTCCTTGCGGCCTTCGACCTTGAGGCGGGCGGCCTTCTTGTCGAGGTACGTGGAGTAGTTGCCCTCGTAGGGCAGCGCACGGCCGCGGTCGAGCTCGAGGATCCACTCGGCGACGTTGTTCAGGAAGTACCGGTCGTGAGTGACGGCGACGACGGCGCCCGCGTACTTCGACAGGTGCTGCTCGAGCCAGTTCACCGACTCGGCGTCGAGGTGGTTGGTGGGCTCGTCGAGGAGCAGCAGGTCCGGGGCCTCGATCAGCAGCTTGCACAGCGCGACTCGGCGCTTCTCACCACCGGAGAGGTTGACGACGGGCCAGTCGCCGGGGGGGCAGCCCAGGGCGTCCATGGCCTGCTCCAGCTGGGCGTCCAGGTCCCACGCGTTCGCGTGGTCCAGGTCCTCCTGGAGCTTGCCCATCTCCTCCATGAGCGCGTCCGTGTAGTCGGTCGCCATGAGCTCGGCGACCTCGTTGAAGCGCTTGAGCTTGCCCATGATTTCCGCGGCGCCGTCCTGGACGTTCTCCAGGACCGTCTTCGACTCGTCCAGCTTCGGCTCCTGCATGAGGATGCCGACGCTGTAGCCGGGGGAGAGGAAGGCGTCGCCGTTGGAGGGCTGCTCCAGCCCGGCCATGATCTTCAGCACCGTGGACTTACCGGCGCCGTTGGGGCCGACCACACCGATCTTCGCACCGGGCAGGAAGCTCAGCGTCACGTCATCGAGGATGACCTTGTCGCCGTGCGCCTTGCGCGTCTTGCGCATCGTGTAGATGTACTCAGCCAAGAGAAACCGTCCGGCAGGAAGTGGGTGGGCAGATACACCCATCTTGCCGTACGGCGCCCCCCGGACGGAAACCGCGTCCTTGCGCCCGCGTGTGCCCGGGGCGGCCCGGCGCCCCCACTCCGCCCGCTTGCCCCCGGACCGGACGGCCGACGGCGCGAACCGGACAAGACGGGGCACGTCGAGCGGCCGGAGCGTGAACCGACAGAAGGGGCCCGGCACGTCCCCGTGCCGGGCCCCTTCCTCGATCACCTCATGACGGCGCCACAGCGCGTGGCGACATGATCACTCTCCGCCGGTCGACTTCTTCTTGCGGAGGAAGAAGACCGCGCCGCCGCCGGCCAGCACCAGCACGATCGCGATGCCCGCGATCATCGGCGTGGCACTGGAGCCACCCGTCGCGGCGAGGCCGCCCTCGAGTCCCGCGGAGGTGCCGCCCGCCGACGCGGGGCTGGGCTGGGACGACGGGGTCTCGGTGCCGGGCTGTGCGGGGGCGCTCGCGGTCTTGCAGTCGAGCACGCCCTTGAAGTTCTTCTCGAACCCGCCGGGCCCGGTGATCGTGAAGTCGTAGGCCTGGTCCTCGGCCACCGGCACCGTCACAGTCCGGGACTCCCCGGCCTTGATCGTGTGCTTGAAGCCGGCCAGCGAGAAGGTGAACGGTGCGTCACCCTTGTTGCCGGCCGTGATGTCCACGCCGCCCTTGGCGCAGTTCTTCTTCGCCGACAGGGAAGGGATCGCCCCCGCCTTCGCCCAGGTCGCCGTGGCCTGCGCCGAGACGGTGGACCGGCTGGAACCGGCCAGGATCTGCGTCTGGCTCTTGGTGGCGCTGGCGAAGGCCCGCCCGACCGGCACCGACATGCTGGCCTGGACGCTCAGCGTGGCCGTCCCGTCCGCTGCGTCCTCGGGGACGTCGAAGTACAGCTTGTTGCCGTCGACCGCGGAGGTCACGGGCTTACCGGCCTCGTCGGTGATCTTGATTCCGCTGGAAGCCGCGTCGGCGGGGGGCGCCACGGCGACCTGGCCCGCGTCGGTGCGCACGGTCACCGGGCCGAGCCGGCTGCCGGGCTTGCCGGAGACCGCGTTCGGCTCGAGGCTCAGCGAGGCCTTGGGCTCCTTGACGTCCGCCGCGGACTTCTGGAGCCAGTCGGCGAGCTTCTCCGCCTGCGGGTCGGCCGCCGTGACGTCCGCGCCGTCCGAGAACCTCCAGATGGCGACCTGGGTGCCGGCGGCGGCGGTCCTGTCCGTCAGCTGCCCGTCGAGCCCGGCGCTCTCTGCCAGCGCCGCCAGATCGTTGACCTGGGGGAACGAGTGCTGCAGGATCCAGCGGATCTTGCCGGCGTTCTCGTTGGCGCCCAGCGACGTCTGGTTCCAGGGGGTCTCCAGATACTTGGCCTGGTCCTGGGTCGGGTTGTGGATGTCGATGCAGTACGTCTGCAGCTGGCCGCCGCCGTCGACCGTCATCTCGAAGAGACCCGCGAGGATCTCCTGGTCCTTGCCGTTGGTGTGCAGCACCGCCTGGTCGTACGTCTGCAGCCCGTCGAGCGTGGCGACCGCACCGCCCTGATGCTGGACGGCGTCGTCGGCGACTGCCGTGCCGGCGCCGGCGACGGATCCGGCGGCCATCAGGCCGGACACCACCGCCGCGGCGGCGAGACGGCGAGCGGCGCGCCGCCTGCGTACGGCAGACGTAGAGAACACAGCAAACACAGCAGAATTCCCCTCCGGGCGAGACCTTTTCGCGTGCGACGCGTGAGAGGCGTGCGACGCGTGGGGGGAGTGTCTCGCCAGCAGACTCAAGTGCCCCGTGAGTACCCGGGAATCCTATGGACGGCGCGCAGCGCGATGCCCGGTCATGCCGTCAGATAACCATTCCGACTCGAAATCGTTACCACCGTCGGCGAGTTCACCCCCTGATCGCCCTTTTCCGCCCGCCCGCACTCCCGGAGCGGTGGAACCGTTTTGCCTCAACTCCCGTCAGGAGACGGCGACAACGGGCGCTCCGCGCGCCACGGCCTCGCCCGCGTCGGTCCGCTGCTGCACCGCCCCCACGGCCTCCGCGCCCGCCCTCGACGGCGCCGTCCCCACGGCCGCCGCGGATCTCTCGTCAGCGTCCCGGCTCTTCACCACCCGCCGGAACGCCGAGGTCCCGCGGGTCAGGTCGTGCCCCACCGCCAGCGCGTCGATGTCAACGAACGTCCGCCGTCTGCCGTCCGTCTCCTCCTCACGCACCTTCAGCCGGCCGTGCACCAGAAGCGGTTCGCCGACCGAAACGGAACCGGCCAGATTCTGTGCGAGCGAACGCCAGGCGAAGACGGTGTAGAAGCTTGTCGGCCCGTCCGTCCAGTTACCGCCCCGGCGATCCCAGCGTCGCGAAGGAACGGCGAAACGGAATCGCGCCATCCCGCCCGTGGCCGTTTCCCGGTACTCCACATTCGTGGCCACATTCCCCACCACCGTCACCATGGTGTCGTTCATGACGGTCACCTCCCCGTCCGGTTGCATTTGCCCGGTCGCTGTGGACCGGTCTCCATGCTGGACCGGACGGAAAGATCGCGCCGACGCCTGTGGACGGACGCCCCGCTGTGGACAACTCCGTCACCCGATCCGGGAACGCATCCGCACCTGCAGCGCTCCTGGTCCGGGTGACGCGGGCCTCGCCGATCCCGACACCGTCGCGTACTGCTCCCGCACCTCCCGGTACCGCATCAGCTCCGCCGCCACCGGATCGAGCACCTTCGCGCGCCCGCAGGCGGCCGCCGCCTCCTGTAGGCGACGCCGGGCATCCTGCCCGTACCGCCGCGCGGGGCCCTTCGTCGCGGCCGCGCACGCCCACTCGACCAGCGGCCCGCCCACGATGCCGGCGAGCATCACCAGCACCGGCGGCACGAGCCCCGGCTCCAGTACGCCCACGATCTGGCCCACCAGCCACAGCCCGCCGTAGATCTGCAGCAGCGTCATCGACGCCTGCGCGAGCACCGCGGCCGGCCACCACGCAGGGCGCAGGGGCCGCCCCTTGGTCTCCGCCGCCTCACGCGCGGCCAGTTCGTCCAGCGCCTCCGGAAGCCCCTGCGCGCCCCGCACGGCCGCTTCGCGCACCGCCTGGCCCCACGGGGCGGGCAGGCCGTGCGCGGCCTCGTCGGCGACCGTGCGGACCGCCTGCTCGACCCGCTGCCGTGCGGTGGGCTCCTCTTCCACGGGAACCTGCGGCTCGGCGTTCGCCGCCCCGGGCATGCGCTTGCGTTCGTACCAGCGCCACAGCCGCAGCCACGGCGTCCCGCACGCGCGTCCCGCGTTCCTGCGCCATTCGCGCTCGGCGGCCTCTCCCGCCGCGGTCGCGCCGATCGCCTCCGCGAGCCGTGCCGAGAAGTCCTCACGGGCCCGCTCGTCCAGACCGGTCCTGCCGTCGGCGACGTACACCGGGCGCAGCTTCGCCGCCGCCGCGTCGACATCGGCCGACAGTCTGCGCGCCGCCGCGCTGCGATCCTGAACGAACGCGCCGACCATCTCGCGCAGTTCGCCCACCCCCTCCCCCGTCAGGGCGGACAGCGCGAGGACGGTCGCGCCGGGTTCACCGTGCTCCCCCACCGCCATGCCGTCCTCGTCGAGCAGCCGGCGCAGATCGTCCAGGACCTGGTCGGCGGCCTCGCCGGGCAGCCGGTCGATCTGGTTGAGCACGACGAAGGTGATCTCGGCGTGACCGGCCAGTGGCCGCAGATAGCGCTCGTGCAGCGCCGCGTCGGCGTACTTCTCAGGGTCGACGACCCAGATCACCGCGTCGACCAGCGCCAGGATCCGGTCCACCTGCTCCCGGTGCCGTACGACGGCCGAGTCGTGGTCGGGCAGGTCCACCAGCACCAGCCCTTGCAGCGTCTCGTCGCCGTCACCGCCCGCGAGGGGCTTGCGACGCAGCCTCCCGGGGATGGCGAGCCGGTCGAGGAGCCCGGCCGCCCCCTCCGACCAGGTGCACGCGATGGGCGCGGACGTGGTCGGCCTGCGCAGCCCGGTCTCCGCGATGCGCACCCCGGCGAGCGCGTTGAACAGCGTGGACTTGCCGCTTCCCGTCGCGCCGGCGATGGCCACGACGGTGTGGCGCGAGGACAGCCGCTGGCGCGCGGCGGCCTCGTCGAGGACCCGGCCGGCCTCCGCGAGGGTCCTGCCGTCCAGCCGGGTCTGGGACAGGCCGAGCAGCTCGCGCAGGGCGTTGAGCCGGCTCCGCAGCGGGCCGCCGTACGTTCCTCCGACGGGCAGCTGCTCGTCGCCGATGTGGTCCCCCTCGCCCTCGCCTCTCACGTCTCCCTTGCCGTCCCCGTGTCCCGCGCCGTCGTCGTGAACCGTGCCGTCGTCGTGAACCGTGCCGTCCTCGTGAACCGTGCCGTCCTCGTTCCGCTGACCGACCCGGCGGGCGATCAGTCCGTCGTCCCAGCGGCCGCCGGTCTCGTTCTCGTCGTCGGTGATGGCGGTCACCCGCGGTCACCTCTCCTTCTGCAGTAGGGACAGCGCGGCGATCAGCTCGGCCTGGGGCTCCGGGCTCACCTCGAGCGCGTCGAGGGGCGCCAGCCGCCGCTCCCGCTCGCTGTTCAGCACGTCGTCGATGTACGTCGTCGCCAGCTCGGCGCCCTTGTCGCGCAGCCGCAGCGCGCTCTGCGCACCGATCCGCTCGGCGAGCCGCTCACCCGCGCTGCGCGCCCGCCGCCCGCCGAGCAGCGAGGTCGCCAGCAGCGCGGCCACCGTCTCGGGGTCGGGTGCGGCATTGCGCTCCATCCCCCGCACCTCTTCCTCGGCGAGCTCCTCCAGGACCCGCCGCCAGCGCCGCACGGCCATCCCGATCCGTTCCCCCGCCTCCAGGTCGCGCCGGCCGCTGCGGGCGACCCCGGCGGACGCGGGCTCCCGCCGCCAGGCGTTCTCGACCTGCTCGTCGGCGGCGGCGACGGCGCACTGCAGCAGCGCGGACAGGCTGGCGACGAGGGAGTCGAGCAGCTCGGCGGCCGAGCTGTCGCGGGGATAGCCGCGCCAGCGTGTACGCGCGTCGCCGGCCAGTACGGCGCCCGCCCGCAGTTGCCTGCGCACCCGGTCGCGCTCCGCCTCGTACGCCTCCTCGACCGCGCTCGTCAGCCGCACGGCCGCCGCGTACTGTGCCGCGACGGCGCTCGCCAGCTCCGGCATCCGCATGTTGAGCGAGTCGATCACGCCCCCTGCCGTACGGCTGATGGCCTGCTGGCGGGCCGCCGGGTCCTGCGCCCTGTGGGCGAGCCAGGAGAACAGGCCGGAGACGGCCGTGGTGGGCAGCAGCCCGTTCGCGCCACCGGCCGACTCGGGCAGCTCCGGGATCGTGAACCGGGGCACGTCGCCGAGCCCCGCCTTGGTCATCAGAGCCGCGTACTGGCGCGACACCTCGTCGACGACCTGGTGCGGTACACGGTCGAGCACGGTCACCAGCGTGGCGTTGTACTCCTTCGCCGTGCGCAGCAGGTGCCACGGGACGGCGTCGGCGTAGCGCGAGGCGGTCGTCACCATCACCCACACATCGGCTGCGCAGAGCAACTCCCCGGCCAGCAGCCGGTTCTCCACGACCAGCGAGTCGATGTCGGGAGCGTCGAGCAGCGCCAGGCCGCGCGGGAGCAGGGAGGCCGTCTCGATCCGCAGCGCCTTCTCTTCCACGGCCCGCCCGCCGCCGGTCCGCCCGCCGACGTTGCGGCCCCCGGCGGTACGGCCCCCGGCCCTGGCCGACAGCAGGTGCTCCTCCTCGGCATCCTCCTGCGGGGGCATCCAGACCCGGGTGAGCCGCGGCAGCACCCTCATCCCGGCGTACCAGTGGTGGTCATCGGGGTGGCACACCAGCACGGGCGTCCGGGTCGTCGGCCGCAGCACCCCCGCCTCGCTGACCCGTCGCCCCACAAGGGAGTTGACGAGCGTGGACTTCCCGGCACCGGTGGACCCGCCGATGACGGCGAGCAGGGGTGCTTCGGGATCTTTGAGACGGGGCACCAGATAGTCATCGAGCTGGTCGAGCAGCTCGGCCCGCGTCTGCCGGGCCCGGGGCGCGCCCGCGAGAGGAAGTGGAAGACGCACGGCGGCGACACGGTCGCGCAGGGCGGAAAGTGCGTCGATCAGCTGAGGCCGTGCATCCAAGGTCACCACATGCGAAGAATGCCCAATTTTGGTGACTTTTTGAAGCGTATGACGATCTCTGCGCGCCGATCAGACAGATGGGACACACGGGACGAGTGGGACGCAGGCATAACGAGTGCACAACACCCGGCACGTGAGACGTCAAAAGCGATGCACGAATCGCACCTGCCTGCGATTATCGGTTCGCTTCACCGAACCTCCACATCGTGCCACGCAGGCGAAGCAACCGGGTCAAGGCGATCGGAGCCCTATCCTTGTGCCCGGCAAGGTCACGGACCACCCGAGGGGGGCTCCAGGCCACCACCGGCCCCCGTAGCTCAGTGGATAGAGCAGGCGCCTTCTAAGCGCTTGGCCGCAGGTTCGAGTCCTGCCGGGGGCGCACAACGCGCACCACCTTGAGGCCCTCCGGCCCGGAGGGCCTTTTCGCTGGTCAGCGGCACATTAGCGGGCAGGGCGTAGCGGACACGTAAGCGCCGGACCGACCTCATGTGATCACGAGGACGGTCCGGCGCTGTCCGGCTGTCACCGGGTTTCTGCGGGTGGCTACGGAGAATGCACGGAGAAGTTCTCCGCGCCCCGTCAGCCCTCGTCGGGCAGGTCGGGGAGGTCTTCCCCGGCTTCCATCCGCTTCTTCAGCTCCGAGAGCTGGCCGGACACGCAGCGGGCGTAGATGGCCAGTAGGACCGGCACGCTGTTGCCCGCCCACTCCGCGACCTGTGCCGGCGGAATGCCGTCGTTGAGCCACTTGGTCAGCCGGGTGTGCCGCAGGTCGTACACCCGCTTACCCAGAGGTGAGGCGAACTCATCAGGCGTGAGGACCTTGTCGCGAGCGGATCGCCAGGCCCGTCGAATGACGGAGCCTGCCAGCAGCTCGCCTTTCTCGCCCGGGAACAGCAGGTCGCCAGGCTTCAGCTCGTCGGCCTTGATGTGCTCGCGCAGAATCCTCGTGAGCGACGGATGTCCCGGGACGACGCGGGTGTCGCCCGCGGCTCGCCCCTTCAGTCCGCGTTCCTCGTGAATGGCTCCCGTGTCGGTCCAGTTCGAGCCGACCTCCGGCTGAGCGGTATGGAACAGCAGCTCGCACCACTGGTCTGCGGCGTCTGCGGCGGGCAGCCGAACGTCCCTCACGCGCATTGCCACCGCCTCTTCGGGGCGCGGCCCGGTGTAGTAGAGCGTCGCGAAGAACGCATGCAGCCGGGGACCGCCACGGGGACGGCTACGGACCCACCCCAGCAGTCGGGCCGCCTGACTGGTGTTCAGAAGCGCCCGCTTGTCCACCGCAGACGATGTCTTCGGCGCGGTCCCCCTGCCCTTCGGTAGGGGGTTCGCCCGCAGTACCTTGCGCTTCACGGCGTGCTCCATGGCGACATTGAGGACGCGCCGATTGCGCTTCATGGAACTGGCAGCAGCGCGTGTGCCGTCCAGCCGGACATCGAACGCGCGCAACACCCCATCCACGTTGGCCGGGTCCTCCCAGGCCGCCATGGACAGCGTGTTCCGGGCCACCCACTTGAGGATGGCCGCCACCTCCGGCGGTGCCTCCTCGCGCCGCTTGGTGTTGAAGGCGAACTCACGCAGCGCGGTGCGTACGTCGACGGGCTTGAAGCCGGTTGGCGGCGTTCGGAGCAGCGCAATGGTCGTAGCGGTCAGCGCCTTGGCGGTGTTCTTCCGGCTGTTGCCGGCCGTTCGGTCCCACTGGACATCGGCAAACTGGACGGCGAAGTCGTACCAGTTCACCGCGGTCGCGCCCGACTTATGGGAGAGGGGCCGTCCGGTGCTGAGGCTGAACGCCTCACCGCGTCGGGTCGCGCTGACCAGCTCGGAGCGGAAAGCATCCGCGAGCGCTCGCGTCCCGAACGGGGCTCGCTGCTCGTTGCCGTCCACGGTCCAGCGCACGGTATACGTGGTGCCTCGCGCACCCTTGTACGTCGCGGTCTTCCAGACCTTGACGTTGTACGTCGTTTCCATCAGGCGGCGTCCTCGTGATCGTCGAGCCAGTTGTCCAAGTCGCTCCGCCGTACGCGCAGGTCGCCGTTCGGGAGCTTGATGCAGCGGGGGGCGCGGCCCTTCTGGCGCCAGTCGTAGAAGGTGGACCGCGATACGTGCAGTTCTGCGCAGACCTCGGGAAGCGTGAGCATCCGGCGGGGCCCGATGTGGCTAGGCATGGTGTCCCTCCTGGGGCAGCAAGGGGCCATGGCCCCTTTCCTGTCGGGTCCGCTACTTCCGCTACGCCGCTGCATCGCGGGCAGAGCCTCGAGCGTGTGGCGGGGAGCGGTTGTTGGCGGGTTGGGCCGTCACGGGCGGGCGTGACAGTCCTGCTAGTCGGGTTTGGCCTCGGGCCGCTGGGCCGCGTGTGTCCGAAGTGCGGGATTCTGCGTCACCGCGTCATCCGTGTCATTCATGTTCCTGACCTGCGATTTTGCGTGACGCAGAGGGTTTGGGGTGCGTCACCGGTGACGCAGGCTTTTCGTCACCGGTGACGCAGGTGACGCGAGATGACGCAGCGACGGCCGTCTTGCGTCATCGCTGTAGCTACAGGTCAGAAGCCGGTTTCGACCCTCGGGAGACGCAGGTGACGCAGCGTCCCTTCCCTTAGGAAAAAGAAGGGGGGTGTCTGTTGTGGTGCAGTGCGCCTCAAAGCGCGAAGAAGGAGCCGTTTCGCGGCGCGACCATCGAGCGGCGTGCCGCCGAACAGCAAGAAGAGCACCCCGCGCCTGGCGGGACGTGGTGCTCTTCTTGCTGTTCCGGGCGGCCAGGTCGCCGGTCAGTGCATCGGTTCTTGCTCGTGTGGTGGCGGAGTCGGGCGTCGGATCATTTCGATGTAGCGGCTCTCTTTGGTGCGGCCCCAGTCGATGAGTACGCCGCGGGCGGCGAGTGTGGGTTGGAGGCGCTTGAGGCGGTCGGACAGGACTTTGCCGGTGGTGGGCCAGCCCTTGGGCAGGGGACGGCAGTCCTCGCCGCTGTAGAGGCCGGTGAGGCAGTGGAGCCACTCGGTGGAGGTCATCCGCGTCTCCGCGCCCGGGGCGAGGCCGGCGGCGTGCTTGAGCACGGTCTGTGCGAGGAGGTCGCCTTCGATGACGTCGTCGTTGAGGTCGTCCAGGCTGGCTCGGTAGGCATTGAGCGCTCCGAGGCCGGTCGCCGCGTCGAGCTGTGCGCACAGGTGGGCGAAGTCGGCCATGCGCAGGTCGGTGGGGATGTCGGCCTCGGCGGCGCGGACCTTGACCGTGAGGTCCAGGAGGGAGCCGAGGACGACGGGCAGGACGTCTTCGAACTCCGCCCAGAGTTCGGCCTCGGTGCGTCGCACGCGGGGGCGTTCGAGGCGGAGCGGGAGGAGTCGTTCGGCGAGGTCGGGGCGGATGACGCCGACGTCGATGCCGGTCAGGAGCAGGGGGCGGCGGTAGCGGGCGCGGACGACGTCGCCGTCGGTGTAGAGGGCGCGTTTGATGGTCTCGGCTCCGGTGACGATGCAGCACATGAGGTCGGACAGGTCGGGGGCCAGGTGGGAGAGGTTGTCCAGGGCGGTGACCCATCCGGCGGCCACTGCGGCGATCAGGTTTTCTTCGTCCTTCGGTGCACGGCGCAGGTCGCCGCTCATGCCTTCGATGATCCGTACGAGCATCCGTCCGCCGGTGGACTTGCCGGCGCCCTGGGGACCGGTGAGGAACGGGGCGGGGACGGGCACGGACGGTCCGAGGCAGCCGATGAGCCAGGCGATGGCCAGGCACTCGGTTTCCGCGTTGGCGAAGTTGCACAGCCTCAGCAGCAGGTCGATGCCCTTGCCGTCGGTGTCCCTGGCAGGCAGGGGGAGTTCTCCGGTGAGCTGGGTGCGTCGCCAGCACACCTCGCGCGGGTCGGGGGTGAGGATGTCCCAGCCGGTGGGGTGGATGCGGACGGACTGTCCGTCGTTGCGGCCCAGGTCCAGCCACGTTGCCCCGTCGAATCCCGGAGCGACCCTGATGTGGACGGGCTGCACGTCCTCGCTCATCGCGAGTGCTTCGATCAAGTCGAGCGCCTCCTTGAGTGCGGTTCCGTTGAACACGCCGTGCCAGTCGTTGAAGAGGCCGACCATGAGTTCCTGGCGGTGGCTGCCCGAGGTGCCCTGGGAGCGGATCGGGCGGGCGACGGGGTGGCCGTTCTTCTGCGCGTAGACGGTCCCGTCTGCGTTGCGGAAGTACCGAAAGTGGGCCTGCGCGTAGTCGGTGATGACCTCGCGGGCGGGATTCTTTTCGTCGTCGGACATGGTCACAGTCCCAACCTGGTGCGGGCGTTGGTCCACGCGTCGGTGCAGTGCCGAGCGGTTTCGCCCTTGGCCTGCGCGGCGGTGAACAGTCGCGCGACGTGGTCATCAGTGAGGCAGCCGCATCGGCCATGGGCGGACAGCACGGCGAGGAACGTGCGGTAGACGGTGGCGTGGACCTGGCTGCGGGCGTCGGTGATGCGCCGCTCTGCCATGGAGATGCCACGGTCCAGGTAGGTGGGTGTGCGGTGGCGGCAATCCCCGCCTGCGGCGAGTGCGGGCACGGTGACGGCATGCTGTGCGGGCTGGACCGTGGGGGTGTTCTTCACTGCCAGCTCGCGCACGGCGTCCGGCAGCGCCGTCATTGTGCCGGTACCAAACCCGAGCCAGCGGGCGTAGGCCATGGTGGACTTGATGTCGACGCCGTCGCGGACGGCGTTCACGGACCGCATCGTGCCTCGGTAGATCCAGTGCTCGCCCCGCGTGGTAACCAGGGTCCGGGTCGGCGGCAGGGTCTGCCGGGCCCAGGCGACGGCGTCGGTGTCGTCCAAGTCCACGACGGTGAGCCCGGCCCCGGCGGGGTGGTAGGCGACCGAGGCGGCCGTGCGCCACATCGGCGCCCATGCGGCGGACATGATGACGGCGCGGTCGGTGGTCGCGGCTGCCCAGCCGTGGCACACGCGCGGGCACCGGCAGCCCCCGACCGTCTTCATGGTCGGCCGCCCGCCGCATGCGAGTCCCGCGCAGTCGGGGCAGTTGCCGAACGGGATCTTGCCCGCCCGCAAAGGCAGCACGGGTACGGCTGTCTCCGCCAGGATGAGGGCGGTGTGCAGGTGGGCGTTCACGCCGCCACCCCCAGGGCGGGAGGCGTGGCGAGGTAGGCGTGGCCGATCCACTCCGCGTAGGCGGGTGGGATGGCTTCGCAGACGCCGCGGATGGTGGTGATCCATGGGGCGCCCATGGCTTCGGCGGCGGCGCGCTGCCAAGCCTTGGAGTGGCGGCCGCCGGTGATGGTCATGAACGGCTTCTCAGGAGAGGGGAGGTAGCCATTCCTGGCGCACAGCGCCTGATGGTTGGGGTGCCTGGGCGCGGTGAGTGGGAAGCTCGTCTCGAAGAGGCGGTGGCGATACATGCGCAGACCGAACATGGGGCCGCAGAGCATGATCGGGTCGCGCAGCTCCGGGCGGGCGGCTTCGACGTTCTCGATGACGTAGGGCCGGCCGACTTTGAGCATGGCGTCGCGGGTGGGTGCGATGAGGTCCGGATACGTCTTGTGGTTGTAGGCGTTGAGCGGGCTGTAGGCCTGGCACGGCGGGGAGCCGTGGACGAGGTCGTACTCGTGGCCGTGGGCGTAGAGGTAGTCGATCGCGTCGCCGTGAATGAACGGGAACGGGTACTCACTGGCGCAGTCGGCGTCGATGTCGACGCCGACTACATCGAACCCGGCCTGGTGGTAGCCCATGGCCATACCGCCGCGGTGGCAGAACAGGTCAAGGACGCGGGGGCGCCGGCCATCTCGCCGGATCGGGATCGGATTGGTCATGCTGGGAGACCTCCGCAGGTCTGTTGACAGGGCTGGGGAGAGGGAGTGGCCGCGGTCTTTGGCGAGAGGCGGCCGCTCCCGTCATCACCGAGTGGTGATGTGCTCCCGCCAGGTCTAGTCGTCGCGCCGGACGGGAGTGTCAGTAGCTCCCGATACGTTGATCAGCGGAGCGCCGCGCCCACGGGCTTCTCGGGGCACGGTTTCGGCTGACGGGAGGAAGCAAGTTGACGGCTTGGCTGATGTACCTGGGTGAGGACCCCAAGCGTGTGGGGGGCGGGTACGACGACAACAGCTCCAGCCACTACAGCTGGGACAGCCGGGTACCGAACTCCACCGCGGTGCGGGTCGGTGACGAGATCGTCCTGTGGGACGGGAACACGTCGCTGGGCCTGTCGGTCATCGAGGACATCGAGACCGGCACCGGGACGAAGGACCTGAGCTCCTGCCCGAAGTGCGGGAAGGCGGACATCGCCGAACGCAAGACGATGACGCCCAAGTACCGCTGCTGGACCACGACCTGCAAGGCCGAGTTCAACCTGCCGGCCGTGGAAACCGTCGACGTCATGACCTACCGCGCCCGCTACGAGGCCGGCTGGGTCGACCTGCACGGCCACCTCCCCGCGGCGGAGCTGCGCCAGCTGTGCGTGGAACCGAAGTCGCAGAACGCGCTGCGTCGCCTGCGCTGGGACGACTTCCGCACCCGGGTCGAGACCGGGAAGAACGCCACGTCGCTCAGCGTCGTCGACAGCGCCCACGACCTGATCGTCGGCGGCCACACGAAGGCCACTGTCCGGGTCCGCAAGGGCCAGCCCGCCTTCCGCGCTGCACTGCTCGCCGAGTTCGGCGAGACGTGTGCCTTCACCGGCAGCATGCCCGCCAGCGTCCTCGAGGCGGCCCACCTCTACAGTTACGCCAAGAACGCCAAGCACCAGATCAGCGGCGGGCTGTTGCTGCGCCGCGACGTGCACAGGCTGTTCGACCTCGGCGAGATCGCGATCGATCCGCAGACGCTTCTCCTCGACGTCGCGCCGATGACGCGTGCCTACGAGGTCTACGCGCAGCTTCACGGTCAGCCACTCGCGGTGAATGTGAAGCCGGCCCACAGGAAGTGGATCTCCCAGCACTGGGCCATGCACCGCCTGAACGCCGGGGCGAGTATCCCGGCCCAGAAGTCCGGCGATCAGGCGCTCGTCCCGTAGTGCTCGTCGCAGGCGGCCACCGCTGGCGAGCGGTGGCCGCCTGCGTGCCTCTGGAGGTCGTCGATGGCGATGACGTCGCTGGTGGGCAAATTGATGGGGTCTTCGGTCGAGAGCAGAGCCCCAAGACGTCGAGCAGCACGATATCCGCGAGGAATCGTGTCCCGCGAGAATCCGCAATCCGCGAGAAATCCATACGCGCGGAAAAATCTCCGCGTACGGTGATGGGTACTCAGCGACTTTTGCCTGCAGGGGGGATACCAGCATGCCTAAGATCCGAAAGTTCTACGAGGCCATCGCCGTTGGCGAGATGAAGGTCGATGCAACGATGGACGCCCAGAGGCAGTTCCAGCCGAAGTGGGCGAACAAGTTGCAGAAGATCTGGGACCGCGAGGTGCTGCTCCCGGCGATCGTCTCTCGCCGTCCGGACGGCGACTACGTGCTCGATGGCCAGCACTCCAACGAGGTCGCTCGGATCAAAGAGGGGCCGGAGTTCAAGCGCGACTGCATGGTGTACGAGGGGCTCACCAAACAGCAGGAGGCCAAGCTGTTCCTCGCGGCTAACCGTGACCGCCGCGCCGTGAAGCCGTACGAGAACTTCTCCGTGGCGGTCACCGCCGGGGAGATCGAGGCCGTGAAGATCAACGCGGACGTGAAGAGCTGTGGTCTCCACGTGTCGAGTGGCACCTCCAAGGAAGGCATCGCGGCCATCCAGGCGCTCAAGGTCATCCACGGAATGCGCGATCCCCAGGACGGTCTCCTCCCCAAGACGCTGACGACGGTCCTCAACGCCTGGGGCCACGACCCCACCTCGTGGGACGGAATGATGCTCCGCGCGGTCGCCCTCGTCATCCACAAGAACTGGGACACCGTCGACCTGGACTCCCTCTCACTCACCCTCAAGCAGGAACCGGTGGGCAAGTGGAAGGACACGGCGATGAACGACACGATCAGTGGCGGGGGCTCGCAGTCCCGCTCCATCCCCCTCGCCAACAACATCGCTTACGAGTACACCGGCCTGTTCGGTGAGCGGCATGGCGCGATCTTCGGCGTGCCGAAGCGCAAGAAGGTGAAGGCCACCGCAGCGTAGAGCGTGGCCATCGCATCACCGCTCGGAAGGGCAAGACTGCCAAGGAGCCCAGGAGTGCCTCCTCCACCAGTTTGCAGGGCGGCCCGCTGAATACGGCGGGCCGCCCTTGGTGTGTCAGCGGTTGGTGATGGTTCCGTTGGCGCGGCCGAATAGGCCGGTGGCGGTGATGTTCTGCGTGATCTGGGTGGGGGCGGCCCGGCCGGTGCGGCTGCGGCCGATGCCGAGCAGCAGGGGCAGGGCGATGGCTCCGGCGGCGATGAGCGCGACGGTGGCCCACAGGGCTTGGCTCATGGCGATTAGTCCCGGTGCTGCGTAGGAGAGTCCGGTGCCGGCGGCGGCGACGCCGCCCCCGATCGTGGGTGTGAGGAGTGCGGTGGTCTTGGCCCAGGTCGGTATCGGGGCCGCGCCGGGCACCGGCTGCGGCTCGGGTGCGGCAGGGGCCTGGGTGTAGGCGAGGGTGCGAATGCCGCCGGGCAGGGTGACGAGTTGGACGCCGGGCGGGATCTCGTGCGGCAGCATCTCGGCCCGCGCCGTGGTCGGCATCTGGGGGACGGTGGTGATCTCGTACGGGGTCTGGGAGTGCACAACGGGGTCCCTTCAACGACGGCGGGCAGCACCCGTGATGCGGGGTGCTGCCCGGTGCCGTGCTTGTCGTGTCGCTTGTCGTCTGCCTTGCCGTGCGGCTTGTCGCTTGTCTTGTCGCTTGTCGCCTTGCAGGTCACAAGCCGTCTCCGGCCCTCACAGAGCCGCCCAGGGCCCCTCCCGTGGGGATGGGCGACAGGCGACAAGCGCTCACACCTCGGGGGTTGTTCCGGGGGCGTGGCGGTGGTGGACGTAGCGGGCTTTGGTGCCCTCTCCGACACGTACGGCGGTGCCCTCGTCGGTCCATGTCTTGAGCCATCCGACGACGGTCTGCCGGGTGGTGCCGTGCTCATCCGCGAGCGCGCGGGCGATGGCGGACGCCCCGGTTCCCTCCGGTCCGGCGGCGAGCAGCAGCGCGAGCGCCGCAGTCCGCGCGGCGTTGTCCTCGTTCCGCAGGGCGGACAGGTTCAGCCCGGCCGCCGCGGGCGGCTCCCCCGTCCCCGTTCCCGTGTCCGGTCCGGTGCCGTCCGGTTCGGGGGCGGTGGCGAACTGGGCGTCGATCTGCTCGCGGAACTTCCGGGCGAGCGCATCCTCGTTCGACTCGGGGGCGGGCGGCTGCTGGCGCAGCGCGGACAGGTTCAGCCCGGCCCCGGTGCCGGTCTCCTGCTGCGGATTGCCGGTGGCGGGGTGGTCGTCGCGCATCCATGCGGTGCGGGCGCTGTCCCAGCGGCGGGCGTAGTCCGGCCCGGCCGCCTTGCTCGAGATGGCATCAAGGATGGGGTGCCGGTCGGAGGTGGCGGCGACGATGTCGCGGATCTGGTTGGGCAGGATCCGCCAGGACTTGAACAGCGCGGCCGGGGATTCGGGGGTGCCCATGAACCCGGCACCCTTGTAGGGGGCCTGGTCGACGCGCAGGCCACGGGATCCGGGGAACTGCTTGCCCAGGTCCATGCCCTCGGTCTCCCCGCCGGTCAGGGCAACGCGGACCTTGGCCTCCCGGCGGATCATCAGGTTCCCGAGCACCGCGCCGGTGGCTCCGAGGGCGGTCAGGACGGTGCGGATGCCCATGGCGCGGGCGATCCTGATGACTTCCAGGATCTTGGCTGCGAGCTTGCGGGACTCCTTGTCGCTGCTGGCCAGGATCTCCGCACCCTCGTCGATCACGATCTCGATTTGCGGGATCCGGTCGCTGATCGGCAGCAGGTCCGTGTTCGCCTTGGACATCAGGTCCTGGTAGGCCATCTTCCGGTGCTTCGCGATCCGCACCGCCGCATCGAGCATCACCGCGGCTTCCTCGTGCGAGGCGGCGAGCCAGTCGATACCGGGCCGCATGCCGTCGGTGGTCTGCCCGCTGCTGTCGAGGGCGGGCCGTACCCACGGGAGGCCGGCCGATCCGGCGTTCAGGTCGATCACCCAGGTCACGATGTCTGTGGCGCGGGCGAACCCGGCAAGGATCGTGTGGACCATGTTCGTCTTGCCGGAACCGGTCGGCCCGACGACCAGCGCGCACTGCTCGCGCAGGTAGGCGCGGATCTCGTCCGCGTTCGTGCGCAGCCCCCACGGAATGCCGGTATGCAGGGACAGCGGCCCGTAGTCGGTGGGGTAGGTCACCTCTGCGGCGAGCACGTTGACCGTGGTCACGTCGATGAGGACGCGGCCCTGGTCGATGCCCTGCGAGGCGGATGCGGTGCAGCCGTGCGGCAGCCGGGCATCGGCTGACAGCCGCGCGGACTCCTTCGCGATCCTGTCGTAGGTGGTGCCACCGGGCGGCAGTTCGGCGTCGATGGTGAAGCCGGTCCCGGTGGGCCACTGCTCGACCGCGAGCACGCGCACGGTGATGCCGCACACGCGCTGGATCCGATCCACCCACTCGGCGGCGATCGCCCGGCGTTCGGCGGACAGCTCTTGGGAGACCTGCCGCTCAGCGGCGGCGATGGCCTCCAGCTCGCGGGCTTCCTCGTGGAGCAGCGTGGCGCGGGCGGCGGCACCCATCCCGACTCCGAGGGTGGTGAGCGATCCGAGGGCGGCCCAGGTGAGCGGGCCGGTGGTCATGGCCCACGTCGTCCACCCGGCACCCAGCAGCCAAGAAGCGGCGCGCATGCCGATCGTGCGGGCAGAGAGCCGGTCGCGCAGGGACGTGGTGGTGTGGCCGATCGCCCCGGCCGCGCCGACCGCGAGGGCCCAGCCGGGCGGCATGCCGGTGGCGGCTCCGGTGGTGGCGACGGCGAGGCATCCGGTGGTGGCGGACAGAGCGCCGGTCACGGGTCCGTGACCGGCAGCCCAGTCCCACACCGGCCCGCTTGAGGCGGTGTTGGTGGTCATGATCAGACGTTCCATCCCTTCTCGGCCTCGGTCCCGTTGCGCGGGTCCTCGTGGCGGGCGATGTCCTGCTCGTGGGCCTGGCGGAACAGCGGCCCCATGTCCTCCGCGACCGCGACCGCCGACATGAGCGCGCCGAAGATGTCGTTGAAGCCGTCCGCGACTTCCTTCTCCAGCGGGAACTCCGAGTCGGCCCGCTCGGCGAGGATCTTCATCACGTTCGCCACCGACGTGAGCGCGGCCGGGAGCCCTTCGACCATGGCCAGGATCTCCATGGCGTCCTCGGGGTCGTAGCTGTTGGCCGCGGCTTCCATCTCCGCCGCGTACTCCTCGAACCGGAAACCGGACACGATCTCTCCCTCACTGCTCTCGCTGCTGGTGGGTGCTGCCGGCGTCGGACCGGCCGGGCGCTCGACCTGGTCCCCGATCTGCTCAGTACCGTCCTCGGCCGCCTCGGCGTCGACGGCGTCCTCGGCCTCCTGCAGAGCGGCCCGAATCGCCTCATCCCGCTCGCTGCGCTGCTCGTCGGCGGTGCGCATCATCCGGGCGTAGAGACGGCGGCCCGGGTGGACAAGCCACGGCAGCCCGAGCTTGCGCCCGATCGGGGAGGTGATGAGCCCGACGATGCCGAGGGCACCGGCGAGCAGCGCCGCGAGCAGGCGGCGACGCTGGAACCGGGCGGCGGACTTGCGCAGGGCCTTGCGCGCTTCCTTGCGGGCCGGTGCCTTGCGCACCTGGTCACGCTGCCCGGCGACCTGTCCGGCGGTCCGCGCATCGCGTGCCTTGCGGGCCCGCTCTATCGCCGCGCCCGTGGCCTTGCCGATGCGCCCGGCGGCCTTGCCCACGGCCCGACCGACCGCGCCCTTGCCGCCCAGGCCGGCAGACCGCCGGTCAGCCCTCGCCTGACGGCGAGCGTCCGCGAGTGAACGGCGGGCGCCGGTCGTGTCGTTGCGGCGGGCGGCCCGCGACGGCGACGCCTGCCGCGCGGCTTCCCGCAGGGCCTTGACCTGCCCGACCTTGCTGCGGCCTTTGCCCGACGCTGCGGACAGCGACGCCGCAGCCCCGGTGCGGCGGCGGTTCAGCCCACCGGCCTTGGCCGTGGAGGGGGTTGAACTGGCGGTGCCCCGGGACGCTTTGCCCCGGCCGCGACCAGCGGCCTTAGTGGTGCCGGCGTTCCCGTTACGGGACTGGCCCGGCACTCGAACCGAACCGGGGCGGCGGCTCGCTGCGGCCGCGGCTGCCATGCCACTGCGGGCCGGACGGCCAGTGGCCGCCTTGCCCTTGCCCTTGCGGTCGCGGCGGTGGCGGGTGGCTGCGGCGGCGGTGCCGAGCACGACAGCGCCGGTAGCGGCGAGGGCGAGCGCGACCGGCCCGCCCGCCAGCGCGGCAGCGGCCATCAGGGACGTGGTGGCGTTGGTGCCGGTCACCGCGAGCGGCACGACCGGCCATCCGCCCGGCGTGTGCTCCACCTCGGCTGCGGCCGGGGCGGGCGCGCTCTGCTCGAGCGGGGACGGTGTGGTGTCCGGCGGGGCCTCGGTGCCCGCTCCCGGAGCGATGGTGGTGTCCGTCATGCTGTGTGCACTCCCTTCGGGAGGTCAAAGGCCCGGACGCTGCCGGCCAAAGCACTGCGTCCGGGCCTTCCGTATGTGGTGGTGCGGGTCAGAGCCGGTTCGACTCCAGCGAGAAGAAGGCGACGTTGGCGCGGGCGAACTCAGGGTTGTCCGTGCGGATCTGCGCCAGCAGGTGCACCAGCACGTCCTGCCGGGTGGCGGTCGGCGACGGCGTGAAGGTGCCGAACCACGAGCCAGAGAGGCGGCCGGGAATGTCGAGGGTGAGCACGTAGTGGTGACTGCCCTGGCCCGTGGCGGCCGGGGCGGCGGTCTGCTCGGTCGTGCTGCTCATGCGGTGTTCTCCTGTCGGGTCAGGCGGCGAGAGTGGTGGGTGAGTCGTGGCAGGTCACGCACATGCCGAGCGAGCGCGGGATGCGGTATCCGGCGTCCCGGCGGCAGATCGGGCAGACCCGCTGTGCGGCGTTCGCCTTCGCGAGAGCCGCCCAGCGGGCCGGGGTCATCGGCCGCACGGGCTTGGCGCGGTCGATGCGGTACAGGTAGGCGACCAGCGGCCCGCGACGGCGGCGCGGGCGCTGAAGTTCGGCGGCGACGCCCTGCCCGCCCGGCCGCAGCCCGAGGGCGCGCAGTTGGCGGTAGGTGGCGTAGCCGTCCGGGGCGAGCCGCCACCGGTAGGTGGGCAGCGTGCTCACGACGACGCGCCTTCGAGCGTCCGGCCGGCCACCGCGTCGCGGTGCTCCTGGTAGCGGGTGGAGACCCAGCCGATGGACCAGCCGCACAGTTCCACAGCCGACCGCACCGGCAGCCCTTCACCGAACGCGGCGTGCACGATGGCGCGGGCGCGGTCCTCGGGCAGCTTCTCGTTCACCGGCCCACCGGCGAGCAATGCGGCACGTTCACGGCGGGCGGCTTCCTCGCGCTGCCGCTGCTCCTCCTGGCGGCGCTGAGCGGCCTCTCGTTCACGGCGTTCACGGTCCCGCTCGTTCTGTTCACGCTCGCGTTCACGGCGTTCACGGGCCTCCCGCTCCGCACGCTCGCGCGCCTCCCGCTGCTCGCGTTCCTCGCGCCGTGCCGCCTCCTCCCGCTCGGTCTGTTCACGGGCGAGGCGGGCTTCGTGCTCGCGCTGTTCACGGGCGAGCGCGGCGGCGTGCTCCCGTTCCTCGCGGGCCCGCTGCTCGACCGCCTCACGCCGCTCCTGTGCCGCCCGTTCACGCTCGGCCTGCTCGGCCTTCCGCTGCGCTTTCTGCGCGTCCAGAGCGGCGGTGATGGCACGGCGGTAGGCGAGACCGGTCTCTGCCGTGACGATCAGCAGCAGCGGCGCGACCGCATGCACGGCCACGCCGACCAGGTCTTTCCTGAGTGCGGACTCCGCGACGTTGAGCGCGAGGGTCATGCAGCCGGTCATCCACCGCAGCACGACCGGCCACCGGCCGCCGTTGCCGCCCAGACGGGCCAGAACGGCGTCCAGACGGACCACGATGACGACTGCGGCGTCCACGACCAGCGGCAGGATCGGCGCGGTCCAGTCCCACTCGTCGGGGGTGTGGGCGGCGGCGAGCGGGGTGACGGTGAGGATCGAGTAGAGCATCGCCCCGGCCACGATCATCCACGTCCCGACCGACAACGCACGCTCGGCTGAACGGATCTGAACACTGCTCATTCGCTCGTCTCCCGGACCTCGGCCGTGGCGAACAGACGGACCGGCGCGTCCGGGTCATCGGGCACCGAGCCGATCTCGGCCCACTGCCATTCGGCACCGTCCGTGAACACGTAACCGAGCGCGTCCAGCGCCCGTGAACGCTCCTGAACACTCGGCACTTCGGGACCGGGATTCAGGTCGCATTCGGGCCACTGCGACCCCGGTACTCCGAGCAGCACCACATACAGCCGCCAGCGACCGGTCACCGTGGAGCGGGACACCTGCGCTGTGAACGTCGCCGCCATCACGCCACCTCCGGCGCACCCGCGACGGTCCGGTTGGTCAGCTCCCGACGGGCGGCCAGCACCCGCCGGCGGGCCCGCCGGATCCGGCGCACGTCCAGCGGCGACGGCGTGCGGTCGAGCGCGGTGATCTGCGCGTCCAGCAGCTCGAGCTCCGCCGTGATGACGGGCATCTCGCTCTCGATCGCGTCCAGCTCCGCGGCCGTGGGCTCGCGGTCGAAGTCGGCGCCGGTAACAAGCGCCTGAGCAGCAGCGATGTGCTTCATGAGTCGTCTTCCTCTCACGCAGGAACGGCTCAACAGAGCGGCCCCGGTGTCCTACCACCGGGGCCGCACGCCGTTGAAGTCGGTAGATCCGGCTCCCCTCAGCGCTGCCGTACGAGACGAGCAGCGGAGGCAACCGGCCGCAGCGAGCGCTGCGCGGTCGTTCAGACCTCCGATTCGCGTGGTGCCGCTGACCCTGGGGAGGTCTGGTTCCCGGGGCGTAGGCGGCCTCAATGTCGGCCACGCGGTTCTTTAGAGCCGATGGCGTGTCCCCCGTCTGGGGTGTGGGGCCCGGTTGTGACGCGGGCCCGGTCTCGGTCGGCTGGTCTCCACTCGCCTCGGCCGGCGTCCTCACGGTCGTACTGCTGCGGTGGATCACGCTGTGGAGTTGTCGGCATGACGCGATCGGCCCACTCCGAAAGTTCCGGATGAGGCGATGACCACACCAAGAGACTGGACCGGTGGACCGGTCCAGTCAACCTCTGAATTTGAAGTTGGGAGGCCATAGGTCGGAAAGTGGCAGGTCAGTCGACGTGACGAGCCATCAAAAAAGCTGGACCGGCGGACCAGTCCAGCTCCAAATGGGCGGCCTACCTACATCGCGTAGGTGTCAACCTGCTCGAACAGCGAGGAGGGGGTGACGCCTTCCTCACATACCAATGGGTGACCTTGCTGGTCATACGCCGTGTGCAGGAGTACAGCGACGGGGGTCGCTACGGGCACGCCCAAGCGCTCCGCCTCCGTGTCCGAAGCGAGGCGGATCGTGGTGACGTCCACTCCTTCGACCGGGAATCGTCCGGTCTGCCGCCGGACATAGCGTGTGGTGCCTTCGGCGATGGGTGCAGTGTCGGCAAGGCGGGGTGCCGCCTCCCCGATCTCTGGGGGGAACCACGCCTCCACACAGCTATTCGGGGTTCCGTCCGGGAGCTGGAGGATGCGGATGCGTCGGAGCGCCAGCGCCCCGGGAGAGAGTCCGAGCGCGACGGCTACACGTGAGGGAGGCTCTGCCCAGTCGGGCGTACCAACGCGCAGGAACGGCATCCCGCCCAGGATGCGAGCCGATCCTGCCCGGCGGGCGCCGGCGGGACGTGCGACAGGTGTCTCCGTGACGACGAAACCGGTGCCCTGCTTGGCGACGACCACACCGTCGTTGCGCAGCACATCCACGGCCTTGATGGCGGTGGCCCGTGACACGTCCCACTGCTCGGCCAAGTCGCGGCCCGATGGGATCGTGGCCCCAGGGGCGAACTCACCAGCGGCGATGCGGGCGCGCAGAGATTCAGCGATCTCCTCGTACTTCAGAACAGCCATGGTTTCACCTTTTCCGCACGCTGGACTGGTCCACCGGTACACACGATACTGCGGGCATGTCGAATCTCGAATTGGATCCCTCCGTGATGCGGTTCTACGGCGAGACAGTGAACGAGGACAGCCGCCTGCGTAGCTCGGCAGACGGACGTATGGAGCTGGTTAGGACCCAAGAGCTCCTCCGACGCTTCTTGCCGCCCCCGCCGGCGCGTGTGCTCGACGTGGGCGGAGGGTCTGGGATTCATGCTGAGTGGCTAGTGAAGGACGGCTACGACGTCGCCCTGGTAGACCCGGTGCCCCGCCATGTCGCGAGCGCGGCGGCCGTGTGTTCAGCGTCCGTAGGGGACGCACGCGAACTGCACGAGCCGGACAACAGCTTCGACGTTGTGCAGCTCCTTGGGCCGCTCTACCACCTGCCAGATCCCCAGGACCGCGGGAAAGCCCTGGCGGAAGCCTTCCGCGTAGTGAAGCCAGGCGGGCTGGTCGCTGCAGCTGCAATCAATCGCTACGCGTCACTATTCGAGCACGTTACGTACGCTCACCTGCATACAGAGCGGATTCGCAACTCCGTCTCCAAAATCCTTGAGACGGCCGTCTACGACGGGGCACGAGGGTTCACCCTGTCCTACTTCCATCGCGCCGAAGAGCTTGTGGCGGAGTTGGTAGCCTCAGGCCTAAGGGACGTGCAAGTCTTCGGTATTGAGGGCCCTGCCTGGTCACTGGTGAAGGTCGCCGAACAGCAGCCGGGCGACGGCCCAACAGATGAGCTGATTGCGTCGGCCATGGACGCAGCGCGCCTGGCAGAGCCGTACCCGGAACTCCTCGCCGCTAGCTCGCACCTACTGGCCGTCGGCAGGGCTCCAGTTGACGTCAACACAGCGGATTCCTGAGCCGTCGGCGTCGCCTCAGGCGCACGAGCGCGCCCCCACCACCTCCGCACCCACTACGGTTAAACAACGGCCGGCCGTAGGCGAGCGGGCGTGGACGACGTCTGCGCCAGTCGCGCCGTTTGCGTGCCCTACGCGTAGACGCGCTCAGCGCATCGCCGCGTAGCAGCAGGCAACGCCCGCCAGATGCCCTTCTGGATCTATTCGAAGAGTCCGGACTGGCTGGGGGGTTCGGCTCTACCGGCCGAGCCGCGCCCCCTGCGCTGAGTTACTTCCTCGATGGGCCCTAGAGTCTCAACGACCGCAGCATTGTAGAGCCAATGCAATGTCCCTTCACGTTCGAGGTTTCCAGTAACTCGAATTGCGAGATCCTCCTCGTGGGCCCTGACTGCCTCGTGATAGTCCTCGTCCGACGCTAGTCGAACTCGAACCTTCTTGGGTTGCCCACTCTCAAGCGAATCAACACCGAAGACTCCCGGACTCCTTGCCTCCTTCTTGGCGAGGAGGTGGACACGGCCAACAATTGTCTTGCGTTCCGATCGATTGTCTGACGCAAGCTCATTAGCCGCTTTTTCCAAAACTGCCGCATCGCTTCCCCGCAGATCAAAGGTAACTGACGCAGAGTCTCCAGGAACAGGCGCACTCGGGTCCCAGTCAACCGTAATATCTGCACCATCGGAATGGGAAGCCATACCCAAGAGGGCAACGGTCATTTCGTAGGAGACACCCTGCTGTACGCCAGCGGCGAACCCCGTCATTGAATGATGGGCCCTGTAGTGGTCAAGAGCTTCAACGGTTGCGCCGACTGCGCGCACAACTGCCAAATTGATGTCACGGGATTGAGCAACGTTCGAGGACATCAGGTCAGGACTTGCTGCTTGCAATCCTCCGCGCAGAGGGACTTCAGAATCCGTCGGCGCGTAGGCCGTCACGATGTAGCTGCCGGGCGCCGTTTGTCCCATCAAGATGCTCTCAAGATAGCGATTGGCGAATTGCCCGAACTTGTTGCTGAAATGCCGCACGGGATCAACGAATGATTTGGCTCCGGCAAGAAGAGCCTTTCTGGCCGAGAGAATCAGCTGCTCGCCTTCGCGCCAAGCAATCATTCCACTGGGGGCAGAGGACTCCTTCCTGAACCTGAACTCGTCCGCGGTGCGTACGATAAGTCGCGGAGAAAGTACTCGCGTCCATAGATCACGATCGTCAGCCAACTGCCGCAGGGCGGCATTCATCATGAAAGTGAAATCCGACGCCTGCGGGTCGAGCGGAACGAGCAGGGACTCGGCGGCAGAGGCACCGGCACCGGGTGGAGTGAGGCGATTGTAGGCACCTTCCCGTCCTCCCGCGACTCTCCAACCGGCTTCCTCAAGGATGTTTGCAAGCCTGTAGGGGTCAACGCTTTGGGGGGCGGGGAGGGAATTAGACCCGACCATTTAACGACTCACCCCTGTCAAGCTTATCGAGAATCAACGTTAACGACGACGCATCAAAGACATTAGCCGTGGGAACCCTCACGGTGGGGCTCGCCACGCCCGCCTTCACCGTCTGACCTTCTAGCGAAGTCCAATAACAGCAGTAACTGAGTTCCAACCGGTCGTGACTGGCCCTAGTCCAGTCCAATTGCCGATGTGACGTAACCATGACGATCAAGATCGCCTTGGGCGTACTCCGCACGAGTGAGAGATGCTCGAAGTACTCGCGCTTCTTTAGCTGATAGCTAAACTCGGACTTGGCCGGATCTGGGCGAATCGTAGTGGTGTTTTTGAGCTGCACATAGACACTGGCCTCTTGCTTGCCAGGGACCATCGCAGGCCGGGCTAGCAGTGCGTCCATACCATAGATGTCACGTCTGACAGCGGTCATCGCACAGCCGGCCGTTGCTGCGACGCTCGCCACGTAGCCTTCCTGGAGCTGCTCCATGCATGCGGTGAAGGTGTCCCTGTTCACCGCCTCGATGCGACTTACCGGGACGCGCTTAACTCCTCGGGCGTCAGCAGACTGCACCAATCGACCCACCCCCTCCCGCTTGCAGCGTAGATGGGATGGAGGCCTACGGCATACCCTCAGTAAGGGGCTTCGTACCGAGGGTGCCTCGGCCCTGTAGGAGGCGAACGCTGCGCGCAGTACCCGGACGGACCTAGCCTCGCAGGTCAGGGCGTCGGAGGTGAGCCGGATGAAGTGCGTAGTGGGTGCTTCACTAGTGCAGCGCGACGCTGTCGGCATACTGGCGTGCTCGTTTGCCTGACGAACGCTGAGCACCCCTTGCACACTGTCCTTCATGTCCCTCAATCTCACCCACGCGGCCGCCACCACCGCGGCCATAGCCCCTTGGTGGGGTACGGCGTTGGGCGCCGGTGTCGGAGCGCTCGGAGCCGGTGTCGTCACGGCATCCGTTGCTTACATCAACAACCGGGCCAACCGTAAGCAACTCGACAAACAGCTCGCGGCTCAGCAGGCGATGCTTGAGCGGCAGCTCGAAGCCCAGCGGGGCCAGATGGCGGAGCAGTTGAATGCTCAGCTCAAGATCGCCGAGATGAATAACGACGCCAACCACGTCAGGGACCGCGAGGGACAGCAATCCGAGCTACGAAAGTGGCAACTGGAGACCCGCCGCGAGACCTACGTCGACTTCGTTGTTGCTGTCGAAAAGTTGCGCGAAACGATCGCTGCGGGTGGCCAGCTACTCGCCGGCACATGGCCCCTACCCGCACCACTCTCGGAAGCAGAACTGCACGATCTAGAACGCCTCGAGAGGAGCATCGTCAGCCTCTATGAGGAGGCGTTCCAACGGGCTCAGGTCGTCCGCCTGACCGGGCCGGATGGTGTTGCCAACTGTGCCAAGAGCCTCGGCGACACCATGACGGAGTACGTCACCTACAGCAACGAACGGTTCCGAGCCGCCAGGCGGAACGAGCGCAGCGAGATGCTCAGAGAGTGGCAGGACGCGGTGCGCGAAATGAATCGCCTCCTGCAGGAGTTCGTCAACACGGCCTACACCGTCGTCAACCTGCCCTCCAGCACGCCACAGTCCCCTGTACCCCCGCCCCGGAACGCGGACGAGCCCTCGGTCGCTGCCTGATGGGGCGGGCGGCCGCTACGACGCCAACTTGTCACTGGGACCGTATCGGCCCGACGATGACAGCTGCTGACGTAGCCGGGAAGAGACCACCGCCCCGCGTGGTGGTCTCTTCGGCGTTTCTAGGCTGAGTCGCGCTTTGAGGCGCGATGAGTCGCGGCAAATCAGAAACTCGCTTGGCGGAACGCTGTCCAAGGTTGAAACGCAAGCGAATCAACGAGCTTGATGCTGCGCATGATCTGCGCGACAGGACGTGTCGACGACTTTCGCCTGTCGCGACCCGCGGAGAAGGACCTAGTACCGACCCCGTCGTCCCTATACCCGACTTCAGAGCGAGGACGCTGCCCCCTCAAAGCCTTGGAGGGGGCAGCGTGTATCGCACGGGACTGGCGCGCTCTCAAGGCGGTTGTCATCCAATGCCCATCCATCCCCCGCGAGATCTGGCATTGAACTTCCTCTGTGCAGCCTCCCAAGCGATGCTCTATGAGAGTGACGAGCCCTCGGGTCGACTCTCCGTTACAGAGATAACCCCACCCCCTTGGACCTAGATGAATTCCCGCTCCGCTCCGGCAAGGCTGCGATGCCTAATCCAGCCAATGCAGCCCAGGCTGCAAGGCATCGAACGATTTGACTTCCACTGTTGGCCGTGCCGAGCGCGGGTTGCATTAAGGCCGCACTCAGCGCTCCACCCGCGAGGCGCGGCAGTGGAGGCACCGAGCATGTGCAGGTTTGCAGCGAGGCAGAGTCATTGGCCTCCGAGGCGCCCTCATCATCGCGGTCGTCCTCGTCTAGCTTGTCCTCCACACGGTCAAGCAACGCTTCCCAGCTGGCTGGTTCGATTCCGGCACGTCGTTGCCGGACAGCCTCTCGGCTTTCCTCCGCCCAATTGCGGAGTAACTCGTAAGTGTTGAACATTCGGTGTGCCTCCTGCACGTGTGCGTGTGGACGCTTATCGGTTGCCATCCTTTGAGCGCGCTTCCTTGTCGTTGTCAGGGTCGCTAGGACCCAACCTGGGCTCACGGGAGGCGACTTGCTGGCCCTCCCGTGAGCCCGAGTAGCGGCACTAGCTCGTCACGTCGCCCAGCACCTCGTCGTGGATCGTGTCCTTGTAGGGCTCCAGTGCTTCGCACACCTTTTTGAGGCGACGCGCCACTGTGTGCCGCTCGATGGCGAGAACGTTGGCGATCTGCCCCTGATTGAGTCCCTCAACGATCGCGAGGCGGCCGACCTGAAACAGCTTCTCCGGGAGCTTGTCCACGAGGAATCTTTCGATGGACTGGAGACGATCAGCATGGACGTGCGTACCCTCGTCGGGCGCGACCAAGACTTCGGGGAGTGCGTCCACCGGGGTCGACAAGTCGCGATCATTGTTCCGCGCTGCGTCTGCGATGACGTCCTGCATCACCTTGCGCGCGAAGGCCCGCCCGCCGTCTTGTCGGTCCAGGACGAAGTCCGGTTTCGACCATGCGCGCACCAACTGGTACACGCAGGTCTGCACTAAATCCTCCATCAAGTACCCCATGCACGCCTGGCGCACCATGCCCTCGAGCATGGGCTTCAGACGCTGCAGTTCCCCAACCTGCTCCTCCGTCAGACGACGGCGGCGCTTGGATTCAGAGGTGGTACGAGCCCCAGGGACCGGGCGCTGCGGCGTACTCGGTAGGTCGTGCGGGTCCGTCGGCCCTCGAACATCGGGGGCGTTGCGCATCTGGACCAATCCTTCCCGTAACTCAATTAACTCGACACTGAGACGTCGTAGTTCGCGACTCTCACCCAGCTATGCCGTGAGGATGGGCGCCTGTGGTGCATTTGAACTCTGTAACTTTGGGTGATGTTCTGGGCTGAGCCTCGTCGACGTGCTCGACGAGGCTCAGGAAGCAAATGTGGCCTTGGTGGACTCGTCAGCCGAAGATCTGATGAATGAACATCGCGACACCGAAACCCGCGAGGAGCGCAACCCCGAGCAGCGGGTTAAGGAAGGCCACGTAGGTGACCAACCCCGCAATGATCAAGATCAGCAAGATGCGGTAGAGCTGCTGGACGGGGTCCATGCGAAGTACTCCCAGGGCGACAGACCGACAGCGGGTCGGACTTGATGCGGCCGGCTGCTTGCCGGTTCACAAGAAGAAGCCGTCTGGCCGAGGCCGTAGGGCGCGCTCCCTGGTGTGGCCATCGTCACGCCGCGCACTGCACCCGCTAAACCGTCGCAAAGGCGTTCGATCATCCTTGAAGTGCTGATCGCGATGCACCGGAGTGAAGCCTTCCGGTGAATGCGCGGTGGTGACGGCGATCTCGCTATCACTTAGCACAGGTTGTCCCTGGTCACGGACGTGATCACGCCGCACAAGATCAGTCTCTTCTAAGCGCTTGGCCGCAGGTTCGAGTCCTGCCGGGGGCGCACAACGCGCACAACCTCGAGGCCCTCCCGCCGGGAGGGCCTTTTCGTCGGCCAGCGGCACATTAGCGGGTGTCGCGTAGCGGACAGGTAAGCGCCGCACCGGCCTCTGGCGATCGGGAGGGGATCCGGCTGTCACCGGGTTTCTGCGGGTGGCCGTGCCGAATACGCGTCGAAGTTTCGCGGGCGGCTGGCCGCGCCTGGGCCTGGCAGTGGAACCCCTTCCGGAATCGCGTGCCGTGACCGGCATGATGCACGCCATGAGCATCGAACCCGGCAGCGTCCCTGCCGAGAGCATGCAGGTCACGGTGGAGACCGATGGTGTCGCGCAGGTCTTCGAGTGGGAGCACGGTGCGCGCATCCAGGTCCGCAGAGCTTCACCCACCGCCCCGCGTCAGCGACCCTGTTCCCATGCTGACCCTCGATTCGCAGGACCCGCTCGCCGTCGCCGTCACCGGTGCCGTCCGGGGCGGTGATCTCGGGCTGCTCCGGCGGTTGCTCGAGGAGCATCCGGGGCTTGCCCGGGCCCGGATCGTCGAGGCGCGCGAGGGGTGTGGGCCGGGTGGGCGGAGTCTGTTGCATGTCGTCGCCGACTGGCCGGGGCACTTCCCGGACGGGCCGCGAACGGTCGCGGCGCTGGTCGCCGCCGGCGCCGATCCCGGGGCGCGGTTCAGCGGCGCACACGCCGAGACGCCGCTGCACTGGGCGGCGTCCTGCAACGACGTCGCCGTCCTGGAGGCGCTCGTCGCGGCCGGGGCCGACATCGAGGCGGACGGGGCCGCCATCGGGGGCGGTACGCCGCTCGCCGACGCCTGCGGGTTCGGGCAGTGGGAGGCCGCGTACCGGCTCGTCGAGCTCGGGGCGCGTACGACGCTCGAGGAGGCGGCCACCCTCGGGCTGCTCGACCGTGTCGAGAGCTACGTCACGGGCCCGGCCGCACCCACGACCGACGGGATCACCCGCGTCTTCTGGGGCGCCTGCCACGGCGGACAACTGGCCACCGCCCGGTACCTGCTGGCGCGAGGCGCGCACATCGACCACGTGGGCCACGGCGGAATGACGCCCCTCGACATCGCCCGCGCACAGGAAGCACAACAGGCGCAGCAAGACCAACAGGCGCAGGGAGCCCGGGACGTCGTCGCCTGGCTGATCGGTCAGGGGGCGCACGCGGGGTCGGAGATTTCGGACTAGGGCATCCGCACGCTCCGCATAACGGGAGAAATCATCATCCAGGTTGAAGAAATTGTGAAGGTCGGACCATCCTTCCGCCATGACTCTCGCCGCCGCGGATCTCGATCTGTCCAACGTGCCCGCATACGCCCACGATTGGGCGCTCGTCGACGTGGAGACCTCTGGTCTCGTTGCGCGGCGGGACCGGGTGTTGTCCGTCGCGGTGGTGACCGTCGGGCCGGACGGGGAACAGACTGCCGAGTTCTCGACGCTGCTGGATCCGGAATGTGACCCTGGCCCGGTCCACGTCCATGGGCTGACGGCCGAGCGGCTGCGCGGTGCTCCGGCCTTCGAGGAGGTCGCTCAGCGGATCGCGAGCATGCTCGAGGGCCGGGTGCTCGTCGCTCACAACGCGCAGTTCGACTACGACTTCCTCGCCCACGAGTTCGCCCGAGCCGGGGTGTTGCTGCCGGTCGCCAGGCGGCTGTGCACCCTGGCGCTGAACCGGCGGGTCGACCCGCCGACGCCGGATCTACGGCTCGGGACACTGGCTGCCCACTACGGCGTGCCTCAACTACAGGCGCACGACGCCCTCGACGACACGCGGGTGCTGGCCGGCGTGCTGCGCGCGTCCCTCCAGGAGGCCGCGCGGCTGGACCTGCCGCTGCCGTTCGTCGCCTGTCCGCCCCGGCAGGACGCGCGGTTCACTCCCAGCCCGCCGAAGACCCCCTGCGCCTTCCGTAATCCCGGCCGGATGGCGATGGGCGGACCGCTCGTGCAGGGCATGAAGATCGCTGTCACGGGCGCGACGGCGACGCCCCGCGCCGAGTTGGCGGCCAGGGCCGTGGCCGCCGGGCTCAATGTGATGGGCTCCGTCAGCCGGCACACCGGCGTTCTGGTCACGAACGACCGGTCCTCCGGTTCGGCGAAGGCACGGCGGGCCGTCGCCGAGGGTGTGCCCGTCATCGACGAGCAGGAGTTCCTGAGGCTGCTCGAGGATGTGCGGCCGGGCACGGCGCACGAGACGTCGGCAGGAGCCGCTCCCGCCCCCGCGACCACCCCTTCCGCACCCGCCGCTCCCGCACTGGCCACACCCGCACCCGCCGCCCGCGAGCCCGTGACCACCTCGCCCGTCCCCGCGCCCCGCGAGCCCGCGCCAACCGCGCCCGCCCCCGACGCGCCCGCCCCCGACGCCCCGGCGGCCGACCCGGCCAGGCCGTTGCGCGGGCGGCGGGTGCTGGTGCTCGGCGGGACACACCCCGAGGCGGCGTCCGCTCGTGTCCGTGTCGTCGAGCTCGGAGGCGCCGCGGCGATCAACCTGTCCTCCGGTGTCACCGATGTCGTCCTGCTGGCCGGTGCGGAGGCCGACCGCCGGATGCGGCGGATCACGACGCTCCGGATCCCTGCGTACGAGGAAGCGTGGCTGGACGCGCCCGTCGTCGCCCCCGTGCCCACCTGGAGCGAGCGGCGGCCGGGACCGCAAGTGCTGCCGAGGGGTGGCGTCGTCGATCTGTCCGATCGCCGGGCCGGGTCCCCGTGGAGCGTCAGCGCCACATGGGCGCAGCAGACGACGTGCGAGATCGACCTCGTCGCGTTCCTCGTCGACGAGGACGACCAGGTGTCCTGCGACGAGCACTTCGTCTTCTACGGAGCGCCGGAAAGCCCGGACGGAGCCGTACGGCTGCTGACCGACGGTCCGACGGAACAGACCGTCACCGCCGATCTCGGCGCGCTGCCGCCGGCGGTCAGGCGGGTCGTCGTCGCGGCGGCGATCGACGGCACGCCGACGTTCGGCGACGTCGGCGCCGTGCAGGTGACCACCGGCCCGGGCGGGAGCGCCGCTCCGCTCGCTCAGGCGGCCCTCGACGCCGCCACCACGGAGCGGACGCTGCTGCTCGCCGAGCTCTACCGCCGCGGACCGTTGTGGCGCTTCCGGGCCGTGGGGCAGGGCTACGACCACGGGCTGGCGGCGCTGGCCCGCGGATACGGGGTCGAAGTCGCGGACTGACACGGGCGGATCCACAGGGGCGCCACCGGGCGCCCCCTCGACCCGCCACACACCTCGGACCCCGCCCTCCCGCCACACCCCGCACGGCCCTTACGTACGGCGCGCGTTGAACATCCCGGCTCGCGCGTCCGTACTCAGCTCTGCGTGCCGTGCCAGCCGCCACAACAGCTCCCGAATGTCATGTGCCATTTTCTCAATGCCGAGCCGGGAGGCATCAATGCGTTCGAACCGACGTGCAGCACGCTCCAAGGTTTCCGTGCGGGTCGTCGCCATGGTCACCGCTGCCGTCGCCGCGGCCGCGCTGGTGGTCGTGTCGCTGCAGACGGGCAGCGGGGAGGCGACCGCGGGGACCACCGCGACGGGCGGGTCCGCCCAGCACGGCGCCGGTCACGCGGGGGCCGGATTCTCGGGGGCGACTGCCGCCGAGGCGCAGGGTCCGCAGCAGGTGACCGAAGTCGACCGGACGTTCCTGGTGAAGGTGCGGCAGGCGGGACTCTGGGAGATCCCCGCAGGACGGCTGGCCCAGACCCACGCGTCCAGTGAGGCCGTGAAACGGGCCGGGCTGCATCTCCTCGACGGTCACAGCAAGCTCGACCAGCTCGTGCGGGAGGACGCCAAGATCCTCGGGGTGCAGCTGCCCAACGAGGCCACCGAGGAGCAGCAGGGCTTCGTGACGCAGCTGGAGAACGCCCAGGGCGCCGAGTTCGACCGGCTCTTCGCGAACCTGCTGCGTTCCTCGCACGGCAAGATCTTCGCCACGATCGCCGAGGTCAGGGCCGCCACGCAGAACGACCTGATCCGCCGTCATGCCCGTCAGGCGAACCAGACGGTGCTGGACCACATGGAGGTCCTCGAGGACACCGGGCTCGTCGACGCCGCCACCTTCGCGGAGGTGGAGACGGCGGTCGCGCCGAAGTGACCGGCGCTCCGCCTCGGCCGGTCCGGCAGACCCGGACGGTGCCAAGACCCGGTCCTGCCAAGGGGAAGTAAAATCCCTTGCACTGTGCAATGCTTCTCGTGGTGGAGGACCCGGCTGCTCGCCGGCCTCTGCCCGGGAGCGGCACTGGCACGGTGACGCAGCTCGACCACCGCACGCCGGCGATGTCGACCGGGTCCTCCCCGCCAGACGTTCGCGGCGTCAGCGGCCGGGGCGAGGCCCCATGTCCGACCAGCCCAGCGGATACAGCTCGCCGTCCTCTTCGGGCACCGCCGGTTCGCCGCCGGCCTCCGTGAAGGCGGCCAGGGCGCCGATGAGCGCGGCCCGCTGCGACGGGTCGAGCCGTTCGACGATGGCCGCGATCTCCTTACGGCGCTGGGCCGTGACGTCCTCGACGATGCGCCGGCCCTCCGTCGTCAGCCGCAGCACCGTCTCGCGTCGGTTGTCCGGGTTGACCTGCCGGTCGGCCAGACCCGCCGCGATCAGCCGGTCCATCATGCGCATGGCCGTCGACGGGTTCACACCGAGCCGGTCGGCGAGGACGACCAGCTTGGCCGGCCCCTCCAGCGACAGCACGACCAGCAGCCGGAACTGCGGCAACGTCACCCGGTCCTCGACCGCGGCGAGCGAGCGGGCCGAGAGGGCGACGAGCAGCCGGGACGCGGTCAGCACCGCGCGGGTCACGGCGTCGACGTCGTCCATCCCCCGCGAGGAGTACGAGGAGTGCGCTGGTTCGGTCATTTCTTCTTTGTACCGCGCGCCGCCCGGGTGCCGTGCGGCGGCCTCGCATCCAGCGCCCTGGCCGGGCGCCGCCCCTCACCCGGTCGTCGACCGCCGCGCAGACGTCCCGCCCCGCCGCCGTCACTCCCGGCGGTGGCGGATCAGCAGCATCGCGGCGTCGTCGTGCGGCGGCGCCTGCGCGTACTGCTCCAGGTCCGCGCGGAGTTCCGCCAGCGCCGCCTCCGGGTCCTGCGTCCTCAGCAGATGGCCGCGCTCGCCGAGCGGGTAGAACCGGCCGGCCCGGTCGCGGGTCTCCGTGACCCCGTCGGTGTACAGGAACATCTGGTCGCCGGGCGCGAAGTCGGCGGTGAACGGCTCCGGGGCGGACGTCCCATGGAGACCGAGCCCGAGCGGCAGGGCACGTCTGGGCGGCTCCGCGAAGGAGACCGTTCCGTCGCTCCGCACCACCATCGGCGCGGGATGGCCGTAATTGAGCAGGGTCACCCCCTTGCCCGGCTCCAGTTCCGCGAGCACAGCGGTGACGAACTTCTCCCCGCCCTGAAGCTCCCGTTCGAGGGCCCTCTCCAGCCGCTCGCCGACGCCTGCCAGGTCCTCTTCCTCGTGCGCCGCCTCCCGGAAGGCACCGAGGACGACGGCCGCCGTCTCGACCGCCTCGAGCCCCTTGCCCTGCACGTCGCCGACGATGACCCGCACGCCGCCCGGTGACGTGACCACCTCGTAGAGGTCGCCGCCGATACGGGCTTCCGCGACCGCCGAGGTGTAGGAGACGGCCACCCGCAGATGGCCCGCCGTTCGCGGCACGGGTCGCAGCAGCACGCGCTGCGCGACCTCCGCGATGGAACGCACGCTGGCGAGCTCGGCCTCGCGTCGCTGCCGCATCACCGCGGCCGCCACACCCGCTCCGGTCACCCCGGCGACCGAGGCCATGGCGGAGTACCAGCGGCGTTCGCCGAGCACCCCGTCGTAGATCCCGAGGCCGAAGCAGAAGCCCAGCGACAGTACGCCGATCAGTGCCGTACGCCGCCATCCGCCGACGAGTCCGGCGAAGGCGGGACCGAGCGAGACGAGGGCCAGAAACCCCACGCTCGACCCGGCTGTCACGTCGACCAGGGCGACTATGCCCATCACCACGAACGGGAGGGCGGACAGCAGTCGGGAGCGCGACGGGATCTGCTCGGCCAAGTCGGACTCCGCGGTTGATCGGCTGGCGGGGAAACGGTCTCCGTCGACGGCACGGCCACGCGGCAGCCGGGCGCGCGGAAGAGCGGCGCGGTCGCCCCCGTCGGCCTCGCCATTCACTTTTAGACTATGCAAAGGTTGCACAGTCGAATCGTCCCGGTCCGCCCCCGTTACCGAATCGAAGCCGCTCTCAGAGAACTCTCAGCCCCCGGATCGCCGCCAAGCCCCCGCACCGCTCACGAGAGGCAGGAACGTGACGTCTCCGCACCGCGCGCCGCAGCGTCCCCCGCTCCCCACCGGTGTCACACGCTTCGTGGCCAGGCTGCCGGTCCACCTCTACCGGATCGGCCTCGGACCCCTGTTCGGGCGGCGCCTGCTGTTGCTGATCCACACCGGCCGTACGTCGGGGCTGACCCGCAAGACGGTCGTCGAGGTGGTGGAATCCGACCGGGCCGGCGGATGGTGGACGGTGGCATCGGGCTTCGGACCCCGGGCCCAGTGGTACCGCAACCTCCTCCACACCCCGCAGGCCACCATCCAGGTCGGCCGCCGCTACTACCCGGTGACGGCGCAGCCGGTCACACCGGAGGAGGGCGGCCGGCTCATGGCCCGCTACGCGCCCCGCCATCCGCTCGCCGCCCGGTGGCTCTGCCGGTTCATGGGGTACGAGGTCGACGGCAGCGAGGCCGGCTACCGCCGGGCGGGCGAGTCGATCCCGTTCCTGCGGCTCGAGGCGGCGCCCGGCAGCTTCTGACGGGCGCGCTGCCTCACCCCGGGCCCCGCTGCGTCACAGGTCGCGCCAAGTCACCGCGTCGCACGCCTCAAGGCGTCGCCGCACACACCATGAGCACGAACGCGGCGAGGGCGAACAGGGTGCGCACCAGATGCAGGGCGTTCCACTTGCCCTCGAAAGCGGCCCGGACCTCGCGGGCGGGCCGCGGCGAGTTCTCGGCCGACGCGAGGGCGTTGTTCAGCGGGACGTTCCCGGCGCTGGTGATGACGTGGCCGACGAACGCGCAGACGAGGGCGGCGATGACCAGCCAGCGGTCGGTGGCGGTGCGGCCGTCGACGGGGACGAAAAGCGCCGCGACGGGGAATCCCAGACTTCCGAGGAAGGCCAGCATGAACGTGCCTCGTGGCACCTTCTCGTTGATGCGGCGCATGGCGGGCACGAACTGTTCGTCGGACAGGGTCGCGAGCGCGGGCATGATGCCCGTCTGGAAGATCACGAAGAAGCCGGCGTACAGACCGGTGGACACGACGGCAAGGGCGAGGAGAAGGGTGGCCATGCCGTTCATGATGGCCTGACGCGGAGGGCGGCGCGCCGTGTTTTCGGACGGCGTGCGGTGGTTGGAGGCCGGTTTCCCCCGGGTCTCCAACCATCCTCGAACCGCTCGCCAACCGTCCGCGAGCGGGGCGCGTCCGACGGCCGGTCAGGTGGCGTGAGCCACGCCCCGACCGCACCGCCGGGCCGCCCCGCCCGCCTCGCCCTCCCCCTCGCCGGAGGTCAGTACCGCCCCGACCGCTGCGCCTGCTCGATCGAGTCGGCCAGTTCCTCCACGGCGCTGTCCTCCGTGGACCTCGCGAGCGCCCGGGCCCGGTCCTCCAGCGCGCCGAGGCCCGGTGCGCCCGGCACGGAGCCTCCGCGCAGCGACTCGGCGAAGTACGCGGCGACCGCCGTGATCTGGAGCCGCTTCGACGGTGCGTCCCACAGGGCCCCGTCGATCGCGTCGGTCTCCACCGTGCCGCTCTCCTCGTGCGGCGCCCGGGTCTTGGGGTCGAGCCAGCGCACGGTCGCGGTGGCGACGTGGCCCTGCGCGCCGTCCCGCAGGCGTACCGCGTAGAGCGCGGTCACGGTGTGGCCGGGGCCCACCTCGCCGCCGTCCACCCGGTCGTTGCGGAAGTCGTCGTCCGCGACCTCCCGGTTCTCGTAGCCGATGAGCCGGAACTGCTGGACGGTCTGCGGGTCGAACGCGACCTGCGCCTTGGCGTCCCGCGCGCGCAGTTCGACGTGGCGGGGCAGCTCGTCGACGAAGACCTTGCGTGCCTCCTCGTCGGTGGAGACGTACGTGGTGTGCCCGTCGCCCTTGTCGGCGAGGCGTTCCATGAGGTCGTCGCCGTAGTCGCTGCCGACGCCGACGCCGAACAGGGTGATGCCGTGCTCGCGGCGGGCGTCGTCGATCCGCTCGAGGATCGCCTCCGCCTCCGTCTCGCCGGTGTTGGCGAGGGCGTCGGACAGCAGCACCACACGGTTGGTGGCGCCCTTCCGGCGGCCCTCCACGGCCTCGTCGTAGCCGGTCGTGACGCCGGCCTCCACGTTGGTGGAGTCGGTCGGCTCCAGCTCGTCGACGACGGAGCGGATGCGGTCGCGGTTGCCGTCGAGGCGGGTCATGGGCAGCCGGGTCTCCGCCTCGTCGCTGAAAGTGACGACGGCGATGGAGTCGTCGTCACGCAGCTGGTCGGTGAGGGTTCCGAGCGACTTCTTCACGAGGTCGAGCCGGCCGGGCTCCGCCATGGAGCCGGAGATGTCGATCACGAAGGTGAGCGCGGCGGGGGGCCGGTCGGCCTCACGGCCGACCGGCCGGGTGGCGAGCCCCACACGGACCAGGGACCAGTTGCCGTCCTCGTACCCCTCGGCGTCCTGGGTCTGCGGCTTGATCTCGCCCTCACCGCCGCCGGCGCCGCCGCCCGGCCGGGCGCCGTCGACCGTCACGGTGAACCCGTCGCCCTTGGGCCGGGGATAGTCCTGCCGGAAGCTGTTGATGAACTCCTCTGGCCGGACCTGGTGCCGGCCCGGCGCCCCGCCCTCCTTGAGCAGGCGGCGCGCGTAGTCGTACGAGGCGGTGTCCACGTCGAGCGCGAATGTCGAGAGGTAGTCGGCGGGCGGCGCGATGTCCCGCTTCTCCTCACCCGGCGTGTCACGGTCCGGCCCGCCCTTGCCGCCGTCCGGTACGAGGGGAGCCGGCGCGCCGTCCGGCGCCGGCGCGTACCCCTCGGAGGAGTCGGTCGCCAGGTTCTCCGAGCCGCTGCAGCCCGCGGTGAGGAGCACACCGCCGGCCAGGGCGGCCGCCACGACCGCCTTGCCCAACCTCGTACGCGTCGCTGTTCGGAATGTCATCCGGACTCCCCCTCGTGTTCGTCGGCACTTGTGAATGTGACGTCCGAGAGCGCCGGCGGGAGCAGTCGGCAGAGTTGCGGAAGAGTCTCAATGCGGCAACGGGCCGGGCCTTTTGCCCGCTGCGCCCCGTATCGCCCCTACGAGACGATGTCCTTGCGGGCGAAGTTGCGGAACGCGAGCGCGAACAGGACCAGCGCGTACGTGAGGGAGACGGCGGAGCCCTTGAGCATGCCGCTCCACTCCAGCTGCGGCTGAAGGGCGTCGATCCAGGCGAACTGCCAGTGTGCGGGGAGGACTTCGCGCCAGCCGCCCAGTGCGGTGACGGCGTCGAGCACATTGCCGACGATGGTCAGGCCCACGGCTCCGCCGACCGCGCCCAGCGGGGCGTCGGTCTTCGTGGAGAGCCAGAACGCCAGCCCGGCGGTCACCAGTTGGGAGACGAACACGAACGCCACGACCAGGCCGATCCGCGCCAGCGTGTCGGCGGCCGCCAGCGATCCGCCGGTGGGCAGCTCCAGCGGTCCCCAGCCGTAGGCGACGGTCCCGGAGACCAGGCCCACCAGCGGCAGCAGCACCATCGCCGCCGCGCTGAAGCCCAGCGCCACGGCCAGCTTGGACCACAGCAGTCTGGTGCGCGGTACCGGTGCGGCCAGCAGATAGCGCAGGGACGACCAGTTGGCCTCGGACGCGACGGTGTCGCCGTGGAACAGCGCCACCGGCACCACGAGAAGGAAGCCGGCCGACACGAACAGGCAGGTGGCAGCGAAGTTCGCGCCGGACGCCGTGGCGGTGTCCATCAGCGTGATCCGGCCGTTGTCCCGGCCGTCCGGTGTGCCGCCGATCGCGAAGGCCGCGATCAGGACGAGCGGCAGCGCGCCCAGCACCCCGGCCATCACCAGCGTCCGCCGTCGCTTCAGCTGCCGCATCGCCTCGACCCGCAGCGGCAGCGTGCGGCGGGCACGGTAGCCGGGCGCGGACCCGACGGGCACGGGCCTCGTCGTGCCGGTCTCCACGGGCGCGCTCATGCGGAACCTCCGATCAGGGTGAGGAACGCGTCCTCCAGGCGGCGGTGCGGGCCCACGCCCGTCAGGGGCACGTCCAGGCGCACCAGTTCGGTGATCATCTCGGTGGCGGTCGCTCCGTCGAGCCGTACGAGCAGTCCGTCGCCCGCGCGGACCGCGGAACCGATCCCGGGCAGAGCGGCGATCTTCTCGACGAGCGGCTCCGGCACCTCGCCGTCGACGGTGACGAGCAGGGTGTCGCTCTCGCCGGTGATCTCCGCCACCGGCCCGGCCTGCACGAGCCGGCCGCGGTCCATGACCACCAGGTGGGTGCAGGACTGCTCCACCTCGGAGAGGAGGTGGCTGGAGACGATGACGGTCCGTCCGCCCTCGGCGTAGCGGATCATCACGTCCCGCATCTCGCGGATCTGCGGCGGGTCGAGCCCGTTGGTCGGCTCGTCGAGGATGAGCAGATCCGGCATGCCGAGCATGGCCTGCGCGATGGCGAGCCGCTGGCGCATGCCCTGGGAGTAGGTGCGCACCGCGCGGGCCAGGGCGTCGCCGAGGCCGGCGATCTCCAGTGCCTCCTCGATGTGCGCGTCGGCCGCGGGCCGGCCGGTGGCCTGCCAGTACAGCTCCAGGTTGTCGCGCCCCGACAGGTGCGGCAGGAATCCGGCACCCTCGACGAACGCGCCGACACGGGAGAGGACGGGCGCGCCCGGCCTGATCGCGTGGCCGAAGACCCTGATCTCGCCCTCGTCGGGCCGGATCAGGCCCATGAGCATCCGCAGCGTGGTGGTCTTGCCGGCGCCGTTGGGGCCGAGGAGGCCGAGCACCTGGCCCTTCTCGACGCGGAAGGACAGGTCCCGCACGGCGTACCGGTCGGCGGAGCGGGAGTACTTCTTGGACAGGCCGGTGATCTCCAGCGGCACGTCGGCGCGTTCCGCGTCGGGGGGCGGTGCGAGGGCGCGGCGGCGGGCGGTGAGCAGCAGCGCCGCTGCCACCACCGCGCCCGCGGCGGGCATCGCCCACACCCACCACGGCAGGCCGGCCGCCTGCGTCTTCACGGCGGGCGCGGTGGGCACCGTGAGATCCCCGGCGAGGGAGACGGTGTAGGTGGCGGGGGCGGCCGGGGACGCGTAGCCGAGGTCGGTCGCCGACAGCACGAGACGCAGCCGGTGCCCGGCGTCGACCTCGTGGTCGACGGCCGGCAGGGTCAGCCGGACCTCCTTGCCGGCTTTCGCGTCGTCGACCCGTACGGGGGCGACGAGCTGAGAGGGCAGCACCTGCTGCCTGCCGTCCGGTCCGACGTCGTAGACCTTGCCGAACAGGACGGCCTCGCCGCTGTCCGAGGCCACCTTCACCCGGACCGTGGGCGAACCGGTGATCCGGACGGATGTGTCGAGCGGCTTCGACGCGAAGCTCGCGAACTGGCCGGGGAAGTCGAGGGACAGTCCGACGCCCAGGGAGGACAGCGCGCCGGCGCCGCCGCTGAGGCCGGGGACGGCGGAGATGGCGGGCGGGGTGCCGCCCGCCGGGTTGGAGAACCGCTGCTCGCGGCCGGTGAGCGCGAACTGCCGGGTGCCGTCTGTCAGGCCGGGGTAGGCGGGGCCGGTCGCTCCGCGCAGCAGCGCCTGGCCGTCGGTGGAGTCGACACCGCCGGTGCGGCTGACGCGGAAGGCGGGACCGGTGTCCACGCTCTTGTCCTGCTTCAGGTACCGGTCGAACCAGTCGCCGATGCGGCCCTCGACGCGGCCGGTCTCCCGGTCGCCGCCGTCGTGGCCGCCGGCGATCCAGTCGACGGCGACGGGTGCGCCGTTGGCACGGATCGTCTTCGCCATGGTGTCGGCGTGCGAGAGCGGGAACAGCGAGTCGGACTGACCTTGCACGATCAGCGCGGGCGTTTTGATGCGGTCGCCGACCGCGGAGGGGCTGCGGCTCTCGAGGAGCTCGCGCGCCTCCGCGTCGGGCCGGCCCGCCACGGCGACCCGCTCGTACATCGCGCACAGAGTCGGCTCGAAGGGTCCGCATCCGGCCGGGTTCGCGGGGGCGGGGGTGGCGGCCCCGCCGGGTGCGTCGGCTGCCTGGTCCCGGCCGGCCGGGGCCTCGCCCGCGGGCGGCTCCTCGGGGGTGTCGGGCCGGACCTGGCCGCTTCCGGGCGCCGTGTCCAGGGAGGCGGCGGAGCCGGTGGAGAAGAAGATCCCGGCCCACAGCTTCTTGAAGACGCCGTCGGGGAACAGGGCGTCCGCGAGGTTCCAGTAGGTGATCTGGGGTGCGATCGCGTCGACCCGGCGGTCGTGGGCGGCGCCGAGCAGGGAGATCGCGCCGCCGTACGAGGAGCCGCTCATGCCGACGCGCGGGTCGCCGTCGGCGTCCAGCGTCACCTCCGGCCGCTTCGCCAGCCAGTCGATCAGCCGGGAGACGTCCTTGACCTCGCGGTCGGGGTCGTTGAGCCCGATCTGCCCGGTGGAGCGGCCGAAGCCGCGGGCCGACCAGGTCAGTACGGCGTACCCGTCGCGGGCCAGCTTTTCGGCCTGTGCGCGGACGTCCTCCTTGCTGCCGCCGAAGCCGTGCCCGAGCAGGACGGCGGGCCGTCGCTCGTCGCCGCCGCTGGTGAAGTACGAGGTGTCGATCTTCGCTCCGGGCATGCTGTGCACCCGGTCCTCGCGGTGCACGGCGGGCGCTGCGTCGTCGGCGACGGCGGTCCACGTGCCGGCGCCGGCGAGCACGGCGAAGGCGACGACGCCCGCGAACCATCGGCCCCGCGGCCGGGGAAGTCGGATCTCCATGGTGGAAACCCTAAGCGCACGGCGGTCCGTCGTCGGCTGCCGCCGGGTGGAACCGGTGCGCCTCCTGAAGTAGTACGCGCTGCCGTCTTCGTACACCGGACGCGGTACGGCGCGGGCCTGTGGGGCCGGGAACGGCGGCGACCCCGCACACCGGACATTCCGGACTCGTGACGACGGGCACACAAGATCCACACGTACTGAACCCCTTTCAGAAGGGGTATTTATCCGGCCAGTTACTCATCAGTCGCGCTCTTGTGTCGTAGGTCACACCACGGGACCCTGGCTCTCGCAACCGCACGTCCTGGCACCATGCACGCCCGTACTTGCCCGTAACAACCGGTCAACGAAAGGTCAGGTGCACGAGATGAGAGCAACTGCCCGTCGCGCCGGGGCGCTGATATCAGCCGCCGCCGCCGCGACCGGTCTCCAGTTCGCCGTATCCCCCACCGCGCACAGCGCGTCCATCGGCGATCTTCGTCTCGCTCCCACTGCAACTGCCGTCGACAACAGCTGGATCGTCGTCCTCAAGGACGGCACGACCCGCGCCGCCGACCTCGGCGTCGCACCGAAACACACCTACAACAACGTCCTGTCGGGCTTCTCCGCCGCGATGCCCGCCTCGAAGGCCAAGGCGCTCGCGGCCGACCCCCGGGTCGCCTACGTCGAGCAGAACTCCACGGTCCGGCTGAACGACACGCAGCCGAACGCCACATGGGGCATCGACCGCATCGACCAGCGGAACCTGCCGCTGTCGAAGACGTACACCTACAACACCCCGGCGTCGAACGTGAACGCCTACATCATCGACACCGGCATCCGGACCTCCCACAGCGAGTTCGGCGGGCGCGCGAGCGTCGGCACGGACACGGTGGGCGGCGGCCAGAACGGCCAGGACTGTCAGGGACACGGCACCCACGTCGCCGGCACGGTCGGCGGCAAGAACTACGGGGTCGCCAAGAGCGTCAACCTCATCGCCGTACGCGTCCTCGACTGCCAGGGCTCCGGCACCACCGCCGGCGTCATCGCCGGCATCGACTGGGTGACCGCCAACGCCAAGAAGCCGGCCGTGGCCAACATGAGCCTCGGCGGCAGCGCGAGCGCGTCGCTGGACGACGCGGTGAAGAAGTCGATCGCCTCCGGCGTCAGCTACTCCGTCGCGGCGGGCAACGGCCTGCCGATCCTGGGCATCCCGGCGAACGCGTGCAACTACTCCCCCGCCCGCGTCCCCGAGGCGATCACGGTCGGCGCGACGGACAGCTCCGACCGCAGGGCATCGTTCTCCAACTACGGAACGTGCCTCGACCTGTTCGCGCCCGGCGTGGACATCACCTCGGCCTGGAAGGACAGCGACACCGCCACCAGCACCATCTCGGGCACGTCGATGGCGACCCCGCACACCGCGGGCGTGGCCGCTCTCTACCTCTCGGCCAACCCGACGGCCACCCCGGCGCAGGTCCGGGACGCCCTGGTGAACAACGCGACGACGGGCAAGGTCCAGAGCCCGCTGACCGGTTCCCCGAACAAGCTGCTCCACTCGCTGTTCTAGCCCGCGGAGGGCACCAGATGCCCGAGGAGCCCCGTGTCCGCCGGATACGGCCGTTCCTCGGGCAGCAGCAGTGCCGCCCCCTCCCGGTCCCCTTCGCGCACAAGCCGGTGCGCCTCGTGGGCGAGCGGGGTCACGTCGGTGATGCCCACCGTCCACTCGTCCGCGTAGCGGCCTGCCGCCTCGCCGCCGAGTCCCAGCTGCAGCGACCGATGGGGCAGCGCGTTCAGCCCGAGATCCCGCTCCGGGTCCCACTGCACACGCGCCGGCGCCCGCCGCAGCTCCCGCTTCCACGCCGCCCGGCTTTCGTGCACACCGGCCTGACAGTGCGACAGGCAGGCGTTGCGCAGCGCCCATTCGAAGCCGTCCCGCCGGATCTCGACGGCGAGCACGGTCTCCTGATCGGCCTTGGTCGCCCAGCCGCAGCGGTACATCATCCACAGGAACGACGGCTTGATCCACGTCATCCGCTCCCGCTTCCACGCCGCCGGGAACCGCCCGTCGCGGGCGGCGGGCACGCCGATGGCGGGGTGGTACGCCTGGTAGACGGTGACGGTGTCGTCGGTGTACCGGGCGCGTATGCGGTAGCGGGGTTCGTCGGTCATGGTGCCCAGCGTGCGCCCGAACCCCTTTGCCGGGCCAACGGATTACGCCTTAGGCTCACGCCCATGAACATGAACACCTTCGGAGGTCATGCCGCGTAGGCGGCCGGGGCACGTTCGTGCCGAGCTACGGGTGCGGGAGCGGTGCCGGAAGAACCGGGTGCGGCCGATCTCGGGCGTCTCGCGGCGCACGCTGTACGAGATCGTGCGCATCGAGGAGACCCGCAACTATCTGTGGACCGGCGCCGTCGGCGAGTCCCTCGCGCTGTGGCGGGGCTTCGTCGGCCGGCCCGACCGGCGACTGTGGCAGGACGACGAGAGCGGCTGCACCGAGTGGCTCTGCTGCGGTGATCCCCTCCGCGCCCGCGACATGCTCGAGGGCGCCGTGCTGGCCCTTCCCCGTCGCCCCGCGCGTGAACTGCGGGCCGTCGTCCTGGCGTTGGACGACCGGTACTGAGACGCGGCCCGCGCGGGATCCGCACGGGCCGCGTCGCACGCGTGTCAGTGGTTGCGCGGGAAGCCCAGGTCCACACCCGCCGGGGCGTCCGCCGGGTCGGGCCAGCGAGTGGTGACGACCTTGCCACGGGTGTAGAAGTGCACGCCGTCGTTGCCGTAGATGTGGTGGTCGCCGAAGAGCGAGTCCTTCCAGCCACCGAAGGAGTGGTAGCCCACCGGCACGGGGATCGGCACGTTCACGCCGACCATGCCGGCCTCGATCTCCAGCTGGAAGCGGCGGGCCGCGCCGCCGTCGCGGGTGAAGATCGCGGTGCCGTTGCCGAACGGCGAGGCGTTGATCAGCGCCACGCCGTCCTCGTAGGTCTCCGCGCGCAGAACGCAGAGCACCGGGCCGAAGATCTCGTCGCGGTAGGCGTCGGAGTCCGTGGAGACCTTGTCGAGCAGGGACAGCCCGATCCAGTGGCCGTCCTCGTAGCCGTCGACCGTGTATCCGGTGCCGTCGAGGACGACCTCCGCGCCCTGGGCGGCCGCGCCCGTGACATAGGAGGCGACCTTGTCGCGGTGGGCGGCCGTGATCAGCGGGCCCATCTCGGAGGTCGGGTCGTCGCCCGGACCGATCTTGATCTTCTCGGCCCGCTCGCGGATCTTGTCCACCAGTTCGTCACCGATCGCGCCGACGGCGACGACCGCGGAGATCGCCATGCAGCGCTCGCCCGCCGAGCCGTATGCCGCCGACACCGCGGCGTCCGCGGCGGCGTCGAGGTCGGCGTCCGGCAGCACGAGCATGTGGTTCTTGGCACCGCCCAGCGCCTGGACGCGCTTGCCGTTGGCGGAGGCGGTGGTGTGGATGTAGCGCGCGATGGGGGTGGAGCCGACGAACGAGACCGCGGCCACGTCCGGGTGCGCGAGCAGCGCGTCGACGGCCACCTTGTCACCGTGCACGACGTTCAGCACGCCGTCGGGCAGACCGGCCTCCGCCGCCAGCTCGGCGAGCAGGTTGGCGGCCGAGGGGTCCTTCTCGCTCGGCTTGAGGACGAAGGTGTTTCCGCAGGCAACGGCCAGCGGGAACATCCACATCGGCACCATCGCCGGGAAGTTGAAGGGGGTGATGCCGGCGACGACGCCGAGGGGCTGGCGGATCGAGGACACGTCGACCCGGCTGGACACCTGGGTCGACAGCTCGCCCTTGAGCTGGGTGGTGATGCCGCAGGCCAGCTCCACGATCTCGAGGCCGCGGGCCACCTCGCCGAGCGCGTCGGAGTGCACCTTGCCGTGCTCGGCGGTGATCAGGGCAGCGATGTCGTCGCGGCGCGCGTCGAGCAGGGCGCGGTAGCGGAAGAGGACCGCGGTGCGCTGGGCCAGCGACGAGGTGCCCCACGTCGTGTACGCCTCGCGGGCCGCGGCCACGGCCGTGCCGACCTCGTCGGCGGAGGCGAGGGCGACACGGGTGGTGACGGCTCCCGTCGCCGGGTCCGTGACCGGGCCCCAGTTCCCCGACGCACCTTCGACGGTCTTGCCACCGATCCAGTGGTTGACGGTCTTCGTCATGACGAAAAGCTCCTTCAGAGATGGCGGCGTCGGGCGGCGGCCTGCCGGTCGTACTCCTCACGGGCCTTCACCGCCGACGGGCGGGTCGCGGTCTCGGCCACAGGAACATCCCACCACGCCTGTGCGCCGGGCGGGCCCGACACAGTGTCTGCCGTTCCGGTCTCCACGTAGACACATGTGGGCACGTCGGCCGCGCGGGCCTCGGCCAAAGCTTCACGCAGGTCACGCACGCTGCGCGCGCGGATCACCCGCATCCCGAGGGACTCGGCGTTGGCGGCGAGATCGACGGGCAGCGGCGGGCCGGTGAAGGACCCGTCGGCGGCCCGGTGACGGTAGGCGGTGCCGTAGCGCTCCGCCCCGACGGACTCGGAGAGGCCGCCGATGGAGGCGTATCCGTGGTTCTGGAGGATGACCATCCGGATGGGGACGCCCTCCTGGACGGCGGTCACGATCTCGGTCGGGTTCATGAGGTACGTGCCGTCGCCGACGAGCGCCCACACGGGCCGGCCGGGTGCCGCCATGGCGACGCCGATGGCGGCGGGGATCTCGTAGCCCATGCAGGAGTAGCCGTATTCGACGTGGTACTGGTCGGCGGACCGGCTGCGCCACAGTTTGTGCAGGTCGCCAGGGAGGGAGCCGGCCGCGTTGATGAGGATGTCGTCGCCGGTCACCAGGGCGTCGAGCGCGCCGAGGACCTGTGCCTGGGTGGGGGCGGCGTCGGCGTCGGGGGCGGTGAAGGCCGCGGTGACCCGCTCCTCCCAGGCCGCCTTCGCCGCTGTGTAGCGCGCCCGGTGTTCGGCGTCGACGCGGTGGTCGCCGAGCGCCGCGGTGAGTTCCTCGAGGCCGGCGCGCGCGTCGGCGACGACCGAGAGGCCGGCCATCTTGTGGGCGTCGAATGCGGTGATGTTGAGGTTGACGAAGTGGACCGTCTCATGACGGAACAGCGTCGAGGAAGCCGTGGTGAAGTCGGACCAGCGCGTGCCGACGCCGATCACCAGGTCCGCGGTGCGGGCCAGGTCGTCGGCCGTGGCGGTGCCGGTGTGACCGATGCCGCCGATGTCGCACGGGTGGTCGTACGGCAGCGATCCCTTGCCCGCCTGGGTCGAGGCGACCGGGATGCCGGTCGCGTCGGCGAACGCCCGCAGCGCCTCCTCCGCCTCCGAGTGGTGCACGCCGCCGCCCGCGACGAGCAGCGGCCGGCGGGCGGAGCGCACGGCGGCCGCCGCCTGCGCCAGTGCCTCCGCGTCGGGGCGCGGCCGGCGGATCCGCCACGTCCGCTCGGCGAAGAACTCCTCGGGCCAGTCGTACGCCTCCGCCTGCACGTCCTGAGGAAGCGCGAGCGTGACCGCGCCGGTCTGCGCCGGGTCGGTCAGGACCCGCACGGCCTGGAGCGCGGCGGGCACCAGCGCCTCCGGGCGGACGATGCGGTCGAACCAGCGGGAGACGGGACGCAGGCAGTCGTTGACCGACACGTCGCCGGCGTAGGGCAATTCGAGCTGCTGGAGGACCGGGTCGGCGGGCCGGGTGGCGAAGGTGTCGCCGGGGAGCAGCAGGACGGGGAGGTGGTTGATCGTGGCCAGCGCGGCACCGGTGACCAGGTTGGTGGCGCCGGGGCCGATGGACGTGGTGACGGCCTGCGCGGAGAGCCGGCGCGACTGGCGGGCGTGGCCGACGGCCGCGTGGACCATGGCCTGTTCGTTGCGGCCCTGGAGATAGGGCATGTCCTGGTGGCTCTCGAGCAGCGCCTGGCCGACGCCCGCCACGTTCCCGTGTCCGAAGATGCCCCAGGTGGCGCCGATGAGCCGGTGGCGGCGGCCGTCGCGCTCGGTGTACTGGCGGGCGAGGAACGCGACGAGGGCCTGGGCGGTGGTCAGCCGTCGGGTGGTCACCGGTAGCCCTCCGAGCGGTCGGGGTGGAAGCGGATCAGCCACTGGCGGTCGTCGCCGGGGCCCGCCATCACATTGAGGTAGTACATGGTGTGGCCCGGTTCCGCGATGGACGGGCCGTGCCAGCCGTCGGGCACGAGGACGGCGTCGCCGGTGCGTACCTCGGCGAGGAGGTCGGCGCCGCCGGGACGGGACGGGGAGACGCGCTGGTAGCCGAGGCCGCCGCGGTCGATCTCGAAGTAGTAGATCTCCTCGAGTTCGCTCTCCTCTCCCGGCCGGTGCTCGTCGTGCTTGTGCGGCGGGTAGGAGGACCAGTTGCCGCCCGGGGTGAGCACTTCCACGGCGATCAGGCGGTCGCATGCGAAGGTGTCCGCCGCGGCGAAGTTGTGGACCTCGCGGGCCTGACTGCCGCTGCCGCGGGCCTCGACGGGTACCTCCGGCGCGGGGCCGTAGCGAGCGGGGAGTCGGCGCTCGCACCTCGCTCCTGCCAGGGCGAAGCGGCCTCCCGCGCCGGAGGCGATCTGGGCATGGGCGTCTCGCGGCACATAGGCGAAGTCGCTCACTCCGCCGAACACGCTTTCCCGCCCCTGCAGTTCAAAGATCTCGCCTTGCGTGTGCACGGTGCAACCGCCGGTGAGCGGCAGCACGATCCACTCGCTGTCGCCGGCGGTCAACAGATGCGACCCGCCCGGCGGAAGCTCGAGCACCCGGAGGGCGGAGTACTCCCAGCCCGCCTCGTCGGGTCCGATGCTCAGGGCGTACGGCGCGCTCGCGGCGCTGTCGGCCGGGACGTGGAGACCCTGCTGCTTGATGTTGTCGTCCATGCCTTCTGCGTACCCCCTAGAGCAGTCCGACGGCCGTGTCGACCGCGCCCGCCACGTCGCCGTCGACCGGATAGAGCAGTGATCGGCCCACCACCAGTCCCTGCACCGTGGGCAGTTGCAGCGCGCCGCGCCATTTCTCGTACGCGCCGTCCTGGTCGTCGCCTATCTCACCGCCGAGCAGCACCGCCGGCAGGGTGGAGGTCTCCAGCACCGTCCGCATGTCGTCGGGGTCGTCGGTGACGGGCACCTTGAGCCAGCTGTACGCGGAGGTGCCGGCCAGCCCGGAGGCGATGGCGATGGACAGGGTGACGGCCTCGGCGCTGAGATCGTTGCGGAGCCGGCCGTCGGTGCGGTGACAGATGAACGGCTCTATGAAGACGGGAAGCCGACGCTCGGCCATCTCGTCGACGGCGCGGGCGGCCGCGTCCAGTGTGTCGAGGGAGGCCGGGTCGTCGTAGTCGATGCGGAGCAGCAGCTTGCCCGCGTCGAAGCCGAGCCGTTCGAGGTCGCGCGCGCGGTGCCCGGTGAATCTGTCGTCGAGTTCGAAGGCGGCGCCGGCCAGTCCTCCGCGGTTCATGGAGCCCATGACGACCTTGTCGTCGAGGGCGCCGAGAAGGAGGAGGTCGTCGAGGATGTCGGCGGTGGCGAGGACGCCGTCGACGCCGGGCCGGGACAGCGCGAGGCAGAGACGCTCCAGCAGGTCGAGGCGGTTGGCCATGGCGAGGGGGCGGTCGCCGACGGTGAGTGCTCCGCGGGCGGGATGGTCGGCGGCGATGATCATCAGCCGTCCGTTGTCGCCGAGGAGCGCGGGCCGACGCCGTCTGCGGACGGCCGCTTCGGCAACCGCTTCCGGGTGGCGGGTGCGGATGCCGACGAGCTCGGCGATGTCGACCCGGCTCACGACGGCTCCGCCTCGGCCCGGGCGGCCTTCGGCGGGGTCGTGCCCGGAGCGGACGGGGACGGGGCCGTGCCCGGCGGGGCCGGGGGCGGGCTGGGGTCAGGCGGTGGCGGGCCGCCCGCGAGGACGGTCTCCACCTCCCGCGCGTACGGCATCGCCGTCGAGCAGGCGAGCCGGGACGCGACGATCGCCCCTGCCGCGTTGGCGTACCGCATCGTCTGCTCCAACTCCTGGCCTGCGAGCAGCCCGTGGCACAGTGCCCCGCCGAACGCGTCACCTGCGCCGAGGCCGTTGACGACGTCGACCGGCACGGGCGGGACCTCGGCCAGGGTGCCGTCGCGGTGCAGTGCGAGCACGCCTTTGGGGCCCTGCTTGACGACCGCGAGTTCGACGCCGGCGGCGAGCAGCGCGCGTGCGGCGGCGAGCGGCTCGTGCTCGCCGGTGGCGACCTCGCACTCCTCGAGATTGCCGACGGCGACGGTGGCGTGGGCGAGAGCCCTCGCGTAGTAGGGCCGCGCCTCGTCCGGGTCCTGCCAGAACATGGGCCGCCAGTCGAGGTCGAACACGGTCGTCCCCGCGCGGGCCCGGTGCGCCAGCGCGGCGAGCGTGGCCGACCGGCTGGGCTCCGCGCACAGCCCCGTACCGGTCACCCAGAAGACCCGTGCGTCACGGATCCGCTCCAGGTCCAACTCGCCTGTGCGGATCTCCAGATCGGGGGCCTTCGGCTGTCGGTAGAAGTAGAGGGGGAAGTGGTCCGGCGGGAAGATCTCGCAGAAGGTGACCGGCGTCGGGTACGCGTCCACGGGTGTGACCCAGCGGTCGTCCACGCCGAACTCCCGCAGCGCCTGGTGCAGGTACTCACCGAAGGCGTCCTGCCCGGTCCGGGTGATCAGCGCGGTCCGCCGGCCCAGCCTGGCCGCGGCGACGGCGACGTTCGCCGCCGAACCGCCGAGGAACTTGCCGAACGTGTCGACCTGCGCCAGCGGGACCCCGGCGCGCAGCGGATAGAGGTCGACCCCGATCCGGCCCATCGCGATCACGTCATACGGCTGAGGCATGCGCGTCCCTTCGGTTCGAACCGCCGGCGTGACTCAGGTCTAGCCCTCTCCCGCGAACCCTGTCAACATTTTGTCCTTACATTCGGACCAAGCCTTGACACCTTTCTCCGGCGGCCGGAAAGCTGGCCGCCATGACCTCATCCGTCCCCGCCCTGAACCGCATCCGGGTCGGCTCGGCCCCCGACTCCTGGGGGGTGTGGTTCCCCGACGATCCCCGTCAGGTCCCCTGGCAGCGCTTCCTGGACGAGGTGGCCGACGCTGGTTACGAGTGGATCGAGCTCGGCCCTTACGGCTATCTGCCGACCGACCCGGCCCGACTGGCCGAGGAGACCCGGCGGCGCGGCCTCAAGGTCTCGGCGGGGACCGTCTTCACGGGGCTCCACCGCGGTCCGGCCGTGTGGGACGAGACATGGGCCCATGTGTCCGACATCGCGGCCCTCACACAGGCGATGGGCGCTTCGCATCTGGTCGTGATCCCGTCCTTCTGGCGCGACGACAAGACGGGCCGAGTGCTCGAGGACCGCACGCTCACCCCGGAGCAGTGGCGCGACCTGACGGCCCAGACCGAGCGACTGGGCCACGAGGTGCGTGAGCGCTACGACCTGCGGATCGTCGTCCACCCCCACGCGGACACCCATATCGACACCGAGGAGAACGTCACGCGTTTCCTCGACGCCACCGACCCCGACCGGGTCTCGCTCTGCCTGGACACCGGCCACTACGCCTACTGCGGCGGCGACAGCGTCAAGCTCATCGAGACCTACGGGGAGCGGATCGGCTACCTCCATCTCAAGCAGGTGGATCCGGCGGTCCTCGCCCAAGTGGTCGCCGAGGAGGTGCCCTTCGGACCCGCGGTGGGACGTGGGGTGATGTGCGAGCCGCCCGCCGGGGTGCCCGCCCTCGAACCGGTACTGGCCGCCGCGCAGTCGCTGGGCGTCGACCTGTTCGCCATCGTCGAGCAGGACATGTACCCGTGCCCGCCGGACAAACCGTTCCCGATCGCCGAACGCACGCGCGGTTTCCTCCGCTCCTGCGGCGTCTGAAACTCCGCATCACATCTGTCACTGTTGTCGCCGTCGCATCACACATGTCTCGATTACGCGCGCCCTACGTCACAGACCGTCAACAGCCGCACTCTCTCCGCCACTCCACGTCGTTCAACGGGCACAGGCTCAGTGATCGCCAGCGTCCGCGCGGCAGCTCCCCCGACGGCATACCGACCGCCTCTGCTGCGCACGCAGGGAGGTGCCCCACATGACGGACAGAAGGCTCTGGTCCTACAAGGACATCGCCGCGCACATCAAGGTGCAGCCGGACACCGTCCGCTCGTACCGCAAGCACGGCCTGCTGCCGCCGCCCGACCACGTGGAGGCCGGAAAGCCGTACTGGTACGCGGACACGGTCCGCCGCTGGGTGGCCAACCGGCCCGGGAACAGAGGCCGCAGGGAGTGAGAGGCACCCGGCACGAGAACTCGGCCCCGCACCGGTGACGGTGCGGGGCCGCTCCCGTGCCACCGAACACGCACTTCCGCGGAAACCGAACCGTCCTCCACAGCGCGGCGCTACCGCATCCATACCCCCTAGGGGTATAGTGATGTCATGACGCCGGGGGTTGCGACATCCGCCGCACCCTCCGGGGCACCATGTCCGTACGCACGCACCCGCGCGTGCGTCGAACCACCGAAACGGAGAACTCCATGACCGCCGAGACGAAGGCCGGCTTCGAGATCGAGGACACCGCGGCGACCGGCTCCTGCTGCTCGTCCACCGGGTCCTGCCACGACTCCGCAGCGGAGGCGCAGGCCGACGGCATCACCACCGTCTACCAGGTGACCGGCATGACCTGCGGCCACTGTGAAGGCGCCGTCAGCAGTGAGATCTCCGAGATCCCCGGCGTCAGCTCCGTGACGGCCGTCGCCGCCACCGGCCGGGTCACCGTGGTCTCCAAGGCCCCGCTGGACGAGGCCGCCGTTCGCGCCGCCGTCGACGAGGCCGGCTACGAGCTGGTGGGCGGGGCCTGAGCCTCACCGCCTCCCCGGCGCCGTCACGGCCGGGCCGCACGCCATCGGTCCCCGGCCGGGCCGGATACTGGTGGGGTAACGGCCCGGCCGAGCGCGTGGAGTCCTGAGCGTGGAAACATCCGAGGTAGAGCTCACCATCGGCGGCATGACCTGTGCGTCCTGTGCGGCTCGCGTCGAGAAGAAGCTGAACCGCATGGACGGCGTCACCGCCACGGTCAACTACGCCACGGAGAAGGCGCGCGTCTCTTACCCGGCGGGCACGGAGGTCGCGGACCTGATCGCGACCGTGGTGAAGACCGGCTACACCGCCGAGGAGCCACCGCCGCCCGCTCCCGCGCCGGATCCGGCGCACCCCGTCGGCCCGGAGCCCGGCACCGGCCCCGCCACCGCGCAGGACGCCCTGCGGCGACGGCTCGTGGTCTCCGCGCTGCTCGCCGCGCCGGTCGTGCTGATGTCGATGATCGCCCCCCTTCAGTTCGACAACTGGCAGTGGCTCTCACTGACACTCGCCGCGCCCGTGGTGGTCTGGGGCGCCCTGCCCTTCCACCGCGCCGCGTGGACCAATCTGCGCCACGGCGCCGCCACGATGGACACCCTGGTGTCCACCGGCACGCTGGCCGCCTTCGGCTGGTCGCTGTGGGCGCTGTTCTTCGGCACCGCGGGCATGCCCGGGATGCGCCACGGCTTCGACCTCACAGTCGGCCGCACGGACGGCGCGTCTGCGATCTATCTCGAGGTCGCCGCCGGCGTGACCGTCTTCATCCTGCTCGGCCGCTACCTCGAGGCCCGCTCGAAGCGGCAGTCGGGCGCCGCTCTGCGGGCGCTGATGGACATGGGCGCCAAGGACGTCGCCGTCCTGCGGGACGGCACGGAGGTACGCGTACCGGTCGACCGGCTCGCCGTCGGGGACCGGTTCGTCGTGCGGCCCGGGGAGAAGATCGCCACGGACGGCATCGTCGTGGAGGGCGCCTCCGCCGTCGACGCCTCGATGCTCAGCGGCGAGTCGGTACCTGTCGACGTGTGGCCGGGCGAACCGGTCACCGGCGCGACCCTCAACACCGCCGGCCGCCTCGTCGTCGAGGCCACCTCCGTCGGCGCGGACACCCGGCTCGCCCGGATGGCGAAGCTCGTCGAGGACGCCCAGAACGGCAAGGCGCAGGTGCAGCGGCTGGCCGACCGGATCTCGGCGGTCTTCGTACCCGTCGTCCTGCTGATCGCCGCCGCCACACTCGGCGGATGGCTGGGGGCGACCGGTGACACGACGGCCGCCTTCACCGCCGCCGTGGCGGTGCTGATCATCGCCTGTCCGTGCGCCCTGGGGCTCGCCACACCGACGGCGCTGATGGTCGGCACCGGGCGGGGCGCGCAGCTGGGGATTCTGATCAAGGGACCCGAGGTGCTGGAGTCGACCCGCAGGGTCGACACAGTGGTCCTGGACAAGACCGGGACCGTCACGACGGGCCGGATGACCCTTCAGGGTGTGCATCCGGCGGAAACCGCCGACGCCACGGAACTGCTGCGCCTCGCCGGCGCTCTGGAGCAGGCCTCCGAGCATCCCGTCGCGCGGGCGGTGGCCGAGGGCGCGGCGGCACGCGTCGAGGGCCGGCTGCCCGCCGCCGAGGACTTCGTGAACGTGCCGGGCCTCGGGGTGCGCGGCGTGGTCGAGGGTCACGAGGTGCTGGCCGGCCGGGCACGGCTGCTGGAGGAGGCCGGGGTCGAGCTGCCCCAGGAGCTCCTGCGCACGGCGGCCGGCGACAGCGGCCGCACGGCCGTGTTCGCCGCGCGGGACGGCAAGGCCCTCGGCGTCCTCACCGTCGCCGACGCGGTCAAGGACACCAGCGCCGAGGCCGTACGAGAGCTGCGGGCCCTCGGCCTCACCCCCGTACTGCTGACCGGCGACACCAGGGCCGTGGCCGAAAAGGTGGCGGCCGAGGTGGGCGTGGAGGAGGTGTACGCGGAGGTCATGCCCGAGGAGAAGGTGTCCTTGGTCGAACGGCTTCAGGCGCGGGGCCGCACCGTCGCGATGGTCGGCGACGGCGTGAACGACGCGGCAGCGCTGGCCACGGCGGATCTGGGCCTCGCGATGGGCACCGGGACGGATGTGGCCATCGAGGCGGGAGACCTCACTCTGGTGAGGGGTGACCTCCGTGTCGCGGCTGACGCGATCCGTCTCGCACGACGGACTCTGGCCACGATCAAAGGCAATCTTTACTGGGCCTTTGGCTACAACGTGGCGGCACTGCCGCTGGCGGCATCCGGCCTGCTCAACCCCATGATCGCAGGCTTTGCCATGGCCTTTTCGTCCGTCTTTGTGGTGTTCAACAGCCTGCGGCTGCGCTCCTTCTCGTGACTACAAACAGGTCACAAGACCTTCACAACGAGACCTAGATCACAGATATTTAGGGGTAACCATTCAGGCTCGTCGCGAGTCTAAGTGGTCGATGCCGAGAACGTCTTGGGGGACGTTCATGGGATGTCTTGGGGGACGTCCCAGAGGCAAGCGTTGGCCGGGGCACGTGCACCGGGGAGCTTTGAGCGGCCCTCCCGTACGTACCCCGGCATACCGCGTGCGGAGCATTGCGCGCGGCAGACGCCCGGCCGGATCCCGTGGGGGGAATCCGCTGTCGGGGATATGGGAAGCGCCCCGCCCGCCGACCCGTGGGGGGATCGGCGGCGGGGCGCTTTCCGCTGTTCGGGGCGGTGGGGCCATGGCCCCCCGCCCGGACAGAAAAGTGATCAGCGAGCCTCGACCGGGACGAAGTCGCGCAGGACCTCGCCGGTGTAGATCTGGCGCGGACGGCCGATGCGGGAACCGGGCTCCTTGATCATCTCGTGCCACTGGGCGATCCAGCCGGGAAGCCGGCCGAGCGCGAACAGCACGGTGAACATCTCGGTCGGGAAGCCCATGGCGCGGTAGATCAGACCCGTGTAGAAGTCCACGTTCGGGTAGAGGTTGCGCGAGACGAAGTAGTCGTCGGAGAGCGCGTGCTCCTCGAGCTTCAGCGCGATGTCGAGCAGCTCGTCGGACTTGCCGAGCGCCGAGAGGACATCGTGCGCCGCGGCCTTGATGATCTTCGCGCGCGGGTCGAAGCTCTTGTAGACCCGGTGGCCGAAGCCCATCAGGCGGACGCCGTCCTCCTTGTTCTTCACCTTGCGGATGAAGGAGTCGACATCGCCGCCGTTGGCCTGGATGCCCTCGAGCATCTCCAGCACCGACTGGTTGGCGCCACCGTGCAGCGGGCCCCACAGGGCGCTGATGCCGGCGGAGATCGAGGCGAACATGTTCGCCTGCGAGGAGCCGACCAGACGCACGGTGGACGTGGAGCAGTTCTGCTCGTGGTCCGCGTGCAGGATCAGCAGCTTGTCGAGCGCCGAGACGACGACCGGGTCGAGCTCGTACTCCTGCGCCGGGACCGAGAAGGTCATGCGCAGGAAGTTCTCCACGTAACCGAGGTCGTTGCGCGGGTAGACAAAGGGGTGGCCGATCGACTTCTTGTAGGCGTACGCCGCGATCGTCGGCAGCTTGGCGAGCAGCCGGATCGTCGAGAGGTGGCGCTGCGTCTCGTCGAACGGGTTGTGGCTGTCCTGGTAGAAGGTCGACAGCGCACTGACCACGGACGACAGCATGGCCATCGGGTGGGCGTCGCGCGGGAAGCCCTGGAAGAAGCGCTTGACGTCCTCGTGCAGCAGCGTGTGCTGCGTGATCTCGCCCTTGAAGGTGGCGAGCTCGTCGACGGTCGGAAGGTCACCGTTGATCAGCAGGGACGCCACCTCGAGGAAGGTGGAGCGCTCGGCCAGCTGCTCGATCGGGTAACCGCGGTAGCGCAGAATGCCCTGCTCGCCGTCGAGGTAGGTGATCGCGGATTTATAGGCGGCGGTGTTGCCGTATCCGCTGTCCAGGGTGACCAGACCTGTCTGGGCTCGGAGCTTCCCGATGTCGAAGCCCTTGTCACCGACGGTGCTGTCGACCACCGGGTAGGTGTATTCACCGTCCGCGTACCGCAGTACTACAGAGTTGTCGCTCACGTCATCCCTCACCGACGTAGTGCCTCTTCTTCGAGGTGCCCTGACTGTCTCTACCATCCCCCATTTGGCTCAGGAGAGTGCACTCGGGGTCGACCATTGGGCCTATCGGCGGCACTCAGTGCCGCCAACCTGCTCATCTTGCCCCCTTCGCCCCGCTTCCGGAAGCCGGGGTGGGGGTGGGGTGGTGTTTCCCACGCCCGTCGCCGCTCGAACCGCGCCGCCCTCGGTGCCCGGCCCGGCGGCCGGCTCACACGGCGAGGCGGTGCGCGAGGCCCGTGCAGCGCCTGCCTGCGGAAACGGTCCTGACCGCCTGGCCTATCGCCTTACGGGACCCGACCAGGACCACGAGCCTCTTCGCGCGGGTGACGGCCGTGTACAGCAGATTCCGCTGGAGCATCATCCACGCCCCCGTGGTGACCGGGATCACCACCGCCGGATACTCACTGCCCTGCGAGCGGTGGATGGTCACCGCGTACGCGTGCGCCAGCTCGTCCAGCTCGTCGAAGTCGTACGGGACCTCCTCGTCCTCGTCCGTCAGCACGGTCAGCCGCTGGTCGTCCATGTGCAGCGCCGTGACGACACCGACCGTGCCGTTGAAGACGCCGTTGCGCCCTTTCTCATAATTGTTACGGATCTGGGTGACCTTGTCGCCGACACGGAAGACCCGGCCGCCGAACCGCTTCTCCGGGAGGTCCGGCCGCGCCGGGGTGATCGCCTGCTGAAGCAGCCCGTTGAGCGTGCCCGCGCCGGCCGGGCCGCGGTGCATCGGGGCGAGGACCTGCACATCGCGGCGCGGATCGAGCCCGAACTTCGCCGGGATCCGGCGGGCCGCCACGTCGACGGTCACTCTGCCCGCGTCCTCGGTCTCCTCCTCCACGAACAGGAAGAAGTCCGGGAGGCCCGAAGTGATGGGCGGCAGACCGGTGTTGATCCGGTGGGCGTTGGTGATGACACCGGACTGCTGCGCCTGCCGGAAGATCCGCGTCAGACGCACACTCGGCACCGGACCGCCGTCCGCCAGCAGGTCACGCAGCACCTCCCCCGCGCCGACGCTCGGCAGCTGGTCCACGTCCCCCACCAGCAGCAGGTGCGCGCCCGGGGCCACGGCCTTGACCAGCTTGTTGGCCAGCAGCAGGTCGAGCATCGACGCCTCGTCGACGACGACCAGGTCCGCGTCCAGCGGCCGGTCCCTGTCGTACGCCGCGTCCCCGCCGGGCTTGAGCTCGAGCAGCCGGTGCACGGTCGACGCCTCGGCGCCGGTGAGCTCGGCGAGCCGCTTCGCCGCGCGGCCGGTGGGAGCGGCGAGCACCACTTTGGCCTTCTTGGCGCGGGCCAGTTCGACGATGGAGCGGACCGTGAACGACTTGCCGCAGCCGGGGCCGCCCGTCAGCACGGCGACCTTGGCGGTCAGGGCCAGCCTGACGGCCGCCTCCTGTTCGGGCGCCAGCTTGGCGCCTGTGCGGTCCGCGAGCCACGCCAGCGCCTTGTCCCAGGCGACGTCCCGGAAGGCGGGCATCCGGTCGTCCTCCGCGGTCAGCAGCCGCCGCACCTGCCCCGCGAGGGACAGCTCGGCGCGGTGGAAAGGCACCAGGTATACGGCCGTCACGGGCTCTCCCCCCTCCGGTCCCGGCACCTGCTCCCGTACGACGCCCTCCTCGTCCGCCGCGAGCTCCGCGAGGCACTCGATGACCAGACCGGTGTCGACCTGGAGCAGCTTCACCGCGTCGCCGATCAGCTGCTCCTCCGGCAGGAAGCAGTGCCCCTGGTCCGTCGACCGGGACAGGGCGTACTGCAGGCCTGCCTTGACCCGCTCGGGGCTGTCGTGGGGTATGCCGACCGCTTGCGCGATCTTGTCGGCGGTCAGGAACCCGATGCCCCACACATCGGCGGCCAGGCGGTACGGCTGGTTCCGCACGACCGAGATGGAGGCGTCCTCGTACTTCTTGTAGATCCGCACGGCGATCGACGTCGAGACGCCCACCCCTTGGAGGAAGACCATGACCTCCTTGATGGCCTTCTGCTCCTCCCAGGCCACACCGATCATCTTCGTCCGCTTCGGCCCGAGGCCCGGCACCTCGATGAGCCGCTTCGGCTCCTGCTCGATGACATCGAGGGTGTCCGTGCCGAAGTGGTCGACGATCCGCTCGGCGATCCTCGGCCCGATCCCCTTGATCAGACCGGAGCCCAGATAACGCCGTATGCCCTGGATGGTGGCCGGCAGGACGGTGGTGTAGTTCTCCACGGTGAACTGCTTGCCGTACTGCGGGTGGGAGCCCCAACGGCCCTCCATCCGCAGCGACTCACCGACCTGCGCGCCGAGCAGCGAACCGACGACGGTGAGCAGGTCGCCGCCACGGCCTGTGTCGACGCGGGCGACCGTGTAGCCGTTCTCCTCGTTGGCGTAAGTGATCCGCTCGAGCACGCCTTCGAGCACAGCGGGTTGGAACGCGACCGGATTGGACATGCCCCGACGTTATCGCCGCGCTCCGACAGCGCGGGCGGCCTGTGGACAACCCCGCTTCCGGCCGAGCAGACCGACGGCTCGCCCGCCACGAAGAGGGGGCCCGGTCGATGACCGGGCCCCATACGCTCCCCCCGCCAAGGCCCGGCGCCGTCCCCCCGGATGCGCCGCCCCCGAAGCCTTGACGACACATACGACTCCGGTGACGCAAAGATGGTTGCATGATCGCGCGGAGTAATTTCCGCCATGTTCCCGGGATGGGTTCCGGCCACGACGGCTCCTCCCGCGGTGCCGGGTGCGGTGGCCTTCAGGGAGCATCCGTGTGCGCGAAGTGCTGCTCCACCAGGACGCCGCCGTCCGCCGCGTACGCGGTGACCGTCCAGCCCTCCGTGCCCCGGGCAGGGTCGGCGAAGGCGTAGTACGTTCCCCAGCCCGGGTCGCCCTGCAGACGGAGCACGGACGCCGCGAACCGCTCGCCCGAGTCGAGGCGGACCTCGATCCGGGAAGGGACCGTGTCGGTGCGGAACGCGCCCCGGTACAGGACGTGTCCGGGGTCGATGTCCCTCCCGGAGCTGAGGCTGTCGTCGCGAATGCTCTCCCCGGTGTAGGAGCGGGCGTCGTCGATCGCGGCGGTGAGGTCGCCCGGGCCGACGACGTAGTTCTGCCGGCCGTCCGGCAGCAGTGCCATGCCGATGCCGTGGCCGAGGGCCACCGGTTCGTACGGCTGTACCGTCCGGATGCTCGCGGGAGTGGAGGTGACCGGCGGTGCCGTCGCCGGCGGGGGCGGGGCAGGGTGCGGTGACCGGCCGCTCAGGGGCACGAGCGCGAGCACGCCGGCGATCACGGTGACCGCGCCCGCGACGGCTGCGGTACGGCGCCGCCGCGCCGCCCTTCCCCGGCGCAGCACCTCCTCCACCGGCGGCGGGCCCACGCGCACGGCGTCCGCCTCGCGGCGCAGCGCGTCGACGAGTCGCATGTCGTCCTCGTTCACGGCAGCCGCTCCCCCGTCATGTGCGCCGGGACGATGCCCGGATGCTCGCGCAACTTCTTCAGCGCGCGTGCCGTATGACTGCGCACCGTACCGATCCCGGTGCCGAGCAGCCGGGCCACCTCGCTCTCGCTGCGATCCTCCAGATAGCGCAGTACGACCACCGCCCGCTGCTTCGGCGGCAGTTGGCCGAGCGCCTCCATCACGGCCCCCCGCTGTGTCACGGCGTCGGTCCGGTCCGGGGCGGCGGTCTCCGGGAAGCGGGTGGTGAGCCACTCGCGCAGCCGGGTGCGCCGCAGCCGGTCCACATTGGCGTTGATCATGATGCGCCACACGTAGGAGTCGGGGTCGTCGGCCCCCTGTACGCGTTCCCACTTCACATACGCCTTGGCCAGGGCCGCCTGCACCAGGTCCTCCGCGTCGTGGTGATGTCCGGTCAACAGATGGGCGGTACGGAGCATGCGTGGCCAGCGGCTGACCACGAACGCCCGGAACTCCGCCTCCGCGCTCGTCTTCAAGCGAGTCCTCTTGTTCGCCGTCCGCGCGCGGCGCACGCCACGCTGTTGTGCCGCTCCCTCGTCGCCGGCGCAACAGCGTTACATGGCCGCCCTGCGGGCGGGACTGTCGTCAGCGGCCGGCCAGGAAGGGCTCGAACGACAGAGTGGCGAGCACCTCACCGTCCGCCCCGTACGCGGTCACCTTGACGGTCTCCTCGGGTCGCCCCGCGCCCGCCGCGTCCAGGTGGTACGTGCCCCAGCCCGGCTCACCCGGCAGCATCAGCATGCCCGCGGCCTGCTCGGGGCCGGTGCCGACGCGGACGGTGATGCGCGAAGGCACCGTGTCGGTGCGGAAGGCGCCCGTGAACAGGGCGTCGTCCCCGTCGGTCTGCAGCCCGCCGCTGAGACTGTTCGGGCGGATACTGTCCCCGACGTACGCCTTGGCCCGCTCGACGGATCCCTCGAAGTCCTCCCGGGCCACGACATAGTTCTGCCGGCCCTGCGGGAGCAGCCCCATCTTCGCGCCCTGGCCTATCTCCACGGGCTGGTACGGCTGCACGACCCGCGGGCCTGTCCCGGCCGTGGTCACGGCCGCGGTCTCGGTCGCCGTCTCGGCCGCGGTAACGGTCGCGGCGGGCGTCACGCTGCCGGTGCCGTTGGCCGCGGTCGCGGTCTCGGTCGCGGTCGCGGCGGGCGTCACGCTGCCGGTGCCGTCGGCCGCGGCCGTGGTGGTCTGCGCCGCGCCGTCGCCCAGGGCGAGCGCCGTCCCTGCGCCGCCCGCGAGAGCCATCGCCATGACCCCTGCCATGACGAGCCTCTTCGTCTTCATCGGTCCTCCGCTGGTCGTGTGCCTGGTCGGTGTTGCCTTCACGTCTCAGACGGAGGACGACGCGCGCGTCTATGTCAGCGTCGAAGAATTTTCTTTCCGGACGGGCCCCCGGAGCGCCACAGGCGCGCCCGGTGCCACGGAACACATCGCCACGCCCACGCCGGACCGCCTCCCCCTCACAGCGTCCCCTGGGCCACCGGCTTCAGGTGGCCGGCGCTGTCGCCGATGACGCAACCGGGCTTGCCCTCCGGACCGGTCAGGGCAGCAGCTTCACCACTCTCGCGCGGGCGCCCCGCTCATCCGCGCCGTGGTGTTCGCGGCAGGCGGCTGGTCGACGTTCGTGGCGGCCGCCAGAAGCGGCCGACACGGGAACTCCCCAAGGCGACGGCACGACTGTGGAGACCGTTGATCGACGTGGCAGTCGCCTCCCTGGGCGAGCCGGAACTGCGGTTCAGGACCGGCTTCATGAAAGACGAGGTCGACTCTGCCGCAGCAACGCTCGACAGCCTCTTCAACCGCCGTTAGCCGGTCGGCCGACGACGTGCCGGCGCAACGCCCCCGCGGCCGGCGTTCAGAACGCCTCCGACGCGAACCTCCCCGCCGCCTCCTCCAGAACCTCCATCCCGTCCCGGGCCCACAACCCGTCGTTGAACAGTTCCACCTCGATGAAGCCCGTCCAGCCGGCCGACTCCACCCGCTCGCGCCACTCGCGCATGTCGATCGCGCCGTCGCCGAGCTGGCCGCGGCCGTTGAGGACGCCGGCGGGCAGCGGGGTCGTCCAGTCGGCCAGTTGGAAGGAGTGGATGCGGCCCGCGGCTCCCGCGCGGGCGACCGCCGCGGGAGCCCGGTCGTCCCACCAGATGTGGTACGTGTCCACGACCACGCCCACCTGGTCGGCCGGGAAGCGTTCCGCCAGGTCCAGGGCCTGGTCCAGCGTCGAGACCACGCAGCGGTCGGACGCGAACATCGGATGCAGGGGCTCGATGGCGAGACGGACACCGCGTTCGGCCGCGTAGGGCGCGAGCGAGGCGAGCGCGTCCGCGATGCGTTCCCGGGCCGCGACCAGGTCGCGGCTGCCCGCCGGGAGGCCGCCCGAGACCATGACCAGGGTGTCCGTGCCCAGCGTCGCCGCCTCGTCGATCGCGGCGCGGTTGTCGTCCAGCGCGCGGGCGCGTTCGGCCGGGTCGAGAGCTGTGAGGAAGCCGCCCCGGCACAGGGACGTGACCGCGAGGCCCGCGTCCCGTACGAGCTTTGCCGTGGCGTCCAGCCCGTACTCGGCGACCGGTTCGCGCCACAGGCCCACGGCCGGGACGCCGAGCCGGACGCACGCCTCCGCCAGCTCGGGCAGGGACAGCTGCTTGACCGTCATCTGGTTGATGCTGAAGCGCGAGAGAGGATTCACTGCGGGACTCCGTAGACGTTCAGCAGGGACTTCATCCGGGTCTCGGCCAGCGTCGGGTCCGGGAACAGGCCGAGCCTGTCGGCGAGTTCGTACGCGCGGGCCAGATGCGGCAGCGAGCGCGCCGACTGGAGGCCGCCGATCATCGTGAAGTGGGACTGGTGGCCGGCCAGCCAGGCGAGGAACACGACGCCCGTCTTGTAGAAGCGCGTCGGGGCCTGGAACAGGTGCCGGGAGAGTTCCACGGTCGGGTCGAGCAGCTTGCGGAAGCCCTCCGTGTCGCCCGTGTCCAGGACGCGTACGGCCTCCGCCGCCAGCGGCCCCAGCGGGTCGAAGATGCCGAGCAGGGCGTGGCTGAAACGTCCTCCCGCCGCCGGACCCTCCCCCGCGATCAGTTCGGGGTAGTTGAAGTCGTCACCGGTGTAGCAGCGCACCCCCTGCGGCAGGCGCCGGCGCAGTTCCACCTCCCGCCGCGCGTCCAGCAGCGAGATCTTGATTCCGTCGACCTTGTCGGGGTGGGCCGCGATGATCTCGAGGAAGGTCTCCGTGGCCGCGTCCAGGTCGGGCGAGCCCCAGTAGCCGTCCAGCGCCGGGTCGAACATCGGGCCGAGCCAGTGGAGGATCACCGGTTCCGACGCCTGGCGAAGCAGGTGGCCGTAGACGTCCAGGTAGTCCTCGGCGGACGTCGCGGCCGCGGCCAGCGCCCGGGAGGCCATCAGGATCGCCTGCGCACCCGTGGACTCGACGAGGGCGAGCTGCTCCTCGTAGGCCGACCGTACCGACGCGAGCGACGCCGGCCCGGTCAGCTGGTCGGTTCCGACGCCGCAGGCGATCCTGCCGCCGACCGCCTTCGCCTCGGCCGCCGAGCGCCGGATCAGCTCGGCCGCGCCCGCCCAGTCGAGACCCATCCCGCGCTGCGCGGTGTCCATGGCCTCCGCCACGCCGAGCCCGTGCGACCACAGGTGGCGGCGGAAGGCGAGCGTGGCGTCCCAGTCGACGGCGGCGGGAGAGTCGGGAGTGATGTCGGCGTACGGGTCGGCCACGACATGGGCGGCGGAGAAGACCGTACGGGAGGTGAGCGGAGCCGAGGTCGTGAAGCTCAGAGGTTCGGTGCGCGGCTCGTACGCGGTCAAGGAGCCGTCGGCCCGCGGGAGTCGGATGGTCACAGCGACAGCTCCGGCACCTCGAGCCGCCGGCCCTCCGCCGACGAACGCAGGCCCAGTTCGGCGAGCTGCACGCCCCGCGCGCCGGCCATCAGGTCCCAGTGGTAGGGCTCGTCGAGGGCGACGTGGCGCAGGAAGAGCTCCCACTGGGCCTTGAAGCCGTTGTCGAAGTCGGTGTTGTCCGGGATCTCCTGCCACTGGTCGCGGAACGACTCGGTGACCGGCAGGTCCGGGTTCCACACCGGCTTCGGGGTGGCGGAGCGGTGCTGGGCCCGGCAGTTGCGCAGACCGGCGACCGCGGAGCCGTGGGTGCCGTCGACCTGGAACTCGACGAGCTCGTCGCGGTTGACCCGTACCGCCCAGGAGGAGTTGATCTGGGCGATCGCGCCGCCCTCTAGCTGGAAGGTGCCGTACGCGGCGTCGTCGGCGGTCGCCGCGTAGGGCTTGCCCTGCTCGTCCCAGCGCTGCGGGACGTGGGTCGCGACCTGTGCGCTGACGGAGGTGACGCGGCCGAACAGCTCGTGCAGCACGTACTCCCAGTGCGGGAACATGTCGACGGTGATGCCGCCGCCGTCCTCGCTGCGGTAGTTCCAGCTGGGGCGCTGTGCCTCCTGCCAGTCGCCCTCGAAGACCCAGTATCCGAACTCGCCCCGCACGGACAGGATCTGCCCGAAGAACCCGCCGTCGATGAGGCGCTTCAGCTTCAGCAGGCCCGGCAGGAAGATCTTGTCCTGGACGACGCCGTGCTTGATTCCCCTGTCCTGGGCGAGGCGCGCGAGTTCCAGCGCGCCGGCCAGGTCGGTGGCGGTCGGCTTCTCGGTGTACAGGTGCTTACCTGCCGCGATCGCCTTCTTCAGCGCACCGACGCGGGCGGAGGTGACCTGCGCGTCGAAGTAGATGTCGATGCTCTCGTCCGCGAGGACGGCGTCGAGGTCGGTCGAGACCTCGGTGATCGAGTGCCGTTCCGCGATCTCGCGCAGTGCGTGCTCGCGCCGGCCGACGAGCACCGGTTCCGGCCAGAGCACCTCGCCGTCGCCGAGGTCGAGACCGCCCTGTTCGCGGATGGCCAGGATGGAGCGCACCAGGTGCTGGCGGTAGCCCATCCGCCCTGTGACGCCGTTCATGGCGATCCGCACTGTCCTGCGTGTCACGAAGTGCCTCCATCTTTCATCTCGGTTCTTCCGAGTTCCCTCGATATGAGCGTAGCAAGCGCTTTCTACGCGATATGAAGCTAGCCTGCCGACAGCGGCCTGGACAAGGGGGCCGCTCCATCTCCCGCGGAGGAAAGCGATGACAGTCACCCTGGCGGATGTGGCGGCCCGCGCCCGGGTGTCCCCGGCGACCGTCTCCCGCGTACTGAACGGCAACTACCCGGTCGCCGCGTCGACGCGGGAGCGCGTGCTGCGAGCGGTGGACGAGCTCGACTACGTCCTCAACGGCCCGGCGAGCTCACTCGCCGCCGCCACGTCCGACCTCGTCGGCATCCTCGTCAACGACATCGCCGACCCCTTCTTCGGGATCATGGCCGGAGCGGCGCAGACGGAGATCGGCGGGCAGGAGGGTACGGGCCGGGCGGGCGGCGAGAAGCTCGCCGTCGTCTGCAACACCGGCGGCTCCCCCGAACGTGAACTGACCTATCTCACCCTGCTCCAGCGCCAGCGCGCGGCGGCCGTGATCCTCACCGGCGGCGCCCTGGAGGACCCCGACCACATCGCCGCCATGACCGCGAAACTCAGCAGGCTCGCGGACGCCGGGACCACGGTCGTGCTGTGCGGCCGCCCGCCGCTGCCCGGCAGCGACGCCGTCCTCGCCTCGCTGGCCTTCGACAACCGCGGCGGCGGGCGGCGGCTCACCGAGCACCTGCTCACGCTCGGCCACCGCCGCATCGGGTACGTCGCCGGGCCCGTGGAGCGCACCACGACCCGCCACCGGCTCGAGGGCCACCGCGCGGCGATGGCCGCCGCCGGGCTGGGCGGGGACACGGCGGAGCAGGAACGGCTCACGGTGCACGGCCCGTACGACCGCAGGTCCGGCTACGACGCCACCCTCGAACTGCTGCGCAGGGACCCGGAACTGACGGCGATCGTCGCCGCGAACGACACCGTCGCGCTGGGCGCGTGCGCGGCGCTGCGGGACCAGGGGCTGCGGATCCCCCACGACATCTCGGTCGCGGGCTTCGACGACCTGCCCTTCTCCGTGGACGCGGTGCCGGCGCTCACGACCGTCCGGCTCCCGCTCTTCGAGGCCGGGGCCCGCGCCGGCCGGCTGGCGATGGGCAACGAGGCGCCGCCGCCCGGAGGCATCGCCTCGATCGCGGCGGAGCTGATGGCCCGGGACTCGACGGCGCCTCCACGGGCGGGACAGCACGGAGAGACGGCACCGGCGTGACGGCACGGGGACGGCACCGGCGTGACCCGGCGGCTCCGTCCCCACGGCTCTCGGTCACCGGCAGCCGGGACGTCCCGCGCCCGGCCGCCCCGGCCCGGGGCCGTCGTACCGACGGTCCCGCCCCGCACCACCCGAACGGCCCACACCGCTCGCCGCCCGGCAGGCGCCGCCAGACGCTGAGGTTCCTGCCCCTGAGGACGGAGAACGAGCATGACCAGTAGCGCTCGAAGCACCCGAACCGCCTCCCCCGGTACAGGCGGCGGGTCCGCCTGGGCCACCGGCGGCACGGTGTTCGCCGGTGTCCTGATGCTGGTGGAAGGCGTCTTCGGCATCCTGTCCGGGATCGCCGCGATCGCCGAGGACGACGTGTACACGCGCGTCGGCGACTACGTCTTCAAGTTCAATCTCACCACTTGGGGCTGGATCCATCTGATCCTCGGCATCCTGGTGGCGGTCACCGGCTGGGGCATCCTCCAGGGAGCCGCCTGGGCGCGGGGCCTCGGTGTGGGGCTGGCCGCGCTGGTCGTCGTCCTTCAGTTCATGTGGCTGCCGTACCAGCCGATCTGGGCGGTGGTGTCCATCGCGATCGCCGTGTTCGTCATCTGGTCCCTGACCTCCCATCACGGACGCGGGTCGGATCACGACCGCACGACCGCGCACTGAAAACACCGCGCCCCTCGGTGACACCGGGAAGGTGCAGGAACGCAGCCCGGCCCAGGGCCTCCTGGCGCTGCTCGCCCTGATGAAGCCGGCCGTGCTCGTCGTCGCCGCCTCGTGCGGCTTCCAGGGCGGACGGATCTTTCCCGCGGTGTTCGTGGGCGTGGCTCTCGGGATGCTCGCCCACGCCCTCGTCGACGCGGTGCCGATGGCACTGGCGACGGGAGCCGCCGTGTTGGGTGTGCTGGTCGCCGTGACCCGGCAGGGCCGGCTGAGCCTGTTCATGGCCGCCGTCCTCGTCGCCGACCCGCGCCTGCTGCCCCTGCTGTGTGTGGCGATCCTTCCCGCGTGGCTGATCGTCACCGGCCGCCCCGAAATGCGGATCCGGGGCACGGCGGAGCCGGCCGGGGCCTTGCAGGGCAGGCCGGGCGGGCATAGCGTTGACTGAGTCAACGCTGACCCCGGAGCCGATCATGCCGATACAAGAGATCCGCGCGTTCAACCGCTTCTACACCAACCTCATCGGCGCGCTCGACTACGGCAAGCATCTGTACACTCCGTACACGCTCACCGAGTCCCGTGTCCTGTACGAGCTGGCGCACAGCCCCCGGACCGACGCCGCCGACCTGCGCGGCGAACTGTCGATCGACGCCGGGTACCTGAGCCGGCTGCTCGCGAAATTCGAGCGCGACGGGCTCGTCGCCCGCGGCCCCTCCGAGCGGGACCCGCGACGCCAGCGGATCACGCTCACCGACCGCGGCAGGAAGGCCGCCGCACTGCTCGACGAACGGTCCCGGCAAGCCGTCGGCGCGCTGGTCGCCGACGTGCCGGAGCGGGACCGGGACCGGCTCGCGGAAGCGCTGAGCACCGTACGGGAGCTGCTGTCGCAGGCGAGGCCCGGCTCCGCCGCCGAGCCGGTCCTGCGGGATCCCGGCCCCGGTGACCTGGGATGGATCGTCCAGCGGCACGGCGCGCTCTATGCCGCCGAGTACGGGTGGGACGCCGGCTTCGAGGGCCTGGTGGCCCGGATCGTCGCCGATTTCGCGCAGGAGCACGACCCCCGGCTGGAGCGGGTGTGGATCGCCGAGACGGACGGGCGTCCGGTCGGCTCGGTGATGTGCGTACGGGACGACGCCCCTGACACGGCCCGGCTGCGGCTGCTGCTCGTCGACCCCGAGGCACGCGGGCACGGCCTCGGCGACCGGCTGGTGCGCGCCGCCGTGGATTTCGCGCGCGATGCCGGGTACCGGGACATGGTGTTGTGGACCAACGACGTACTGACCGCGGCCCGCCGGATCTACCGGCGCGCCGGGTTCACGCTCGTCGCCGAGAAGCCGCACCGCTCGTACGGAGCGGATCTGGTCGGCCAGGACTGGCGGCTGTCACTCCAGGAAGGAACGGATCGATGAAGTTCGCCTTCTCGACCCTCGGCGTGCCGGGCAGGCCGCTGACGGAGGTGGCCAGGCTCGCCGCCGACAGCGGATACCAGGGCGTGGAACTGCGCGCCCATCCGGAGGAACCGGTGCACCCCGGCATCGGCACGACCGAACGGGCGGAGGCGGTCAGGGAGTTCGAGCGCGCGGGCGTCGAGATCCTCACCGTCGCCGGCTACGCGCGGATCGCCGCGCCGGGTGACGACAAGCCCGTGATCAAGGAGATGGAGGAGCTCGGCCGGCTGGCCAAGGACCTCGGGGCGCCGTTCGTCCGGGTGTTCCCCGGCGGCGGCGACCAGGACCCGGCGCAGGCCGACGCGATCGCCGCCCGCCGGCTCGCCGCCGCCGCGGAGACCGCCGCCGACCTCGGCGTGCGCATCCTGCTGGAGACGCACGACTCGCACCGCACGGGCGCCGATGTCACCCGGGTGCTGGGTCTGGTCGGTCACAAGCACGCCGGGGCCCTGTGGGACGTGATGCACACCTGGCTGGGCGGCGAGGCGCCGGAGGCGACCCAGGCGGCGCTGAGCCCCTTCCTCGGATACGTACAGGTCAAGGACGTGGCCTCCCGCGAGGACCTGACGCCGCTGCCCCTGGGCCAGGGCGTGCTGCCGCTCGCAGAGTGCCTCGCGCTCGCGGACCCGGGCGGCTGGGTGTGCTGGGAGTACGAGAAGCGGTGGTACCCGACCGCCGCGGAGCTGCCGGGGCTGCTCACCGAGGGCAGGGAGCATCTGCTCTCGCTGCTCTGAGGGGCCGGGTCCGAGCGGCCCGCTTCTGCGAGCGCCCGTTTCTGAGCAGCCTGCTTCTGAGCTGCTGCTTCTGCGGCCGGGACGGTTCGGCGGGCGCCGAACCGTCCCGGCTCTAGCGTGCACGGGACCGACTCACGAAGGAGCGACTCCCATGTACGAGCGCGAGATCGCGGCGCGTTTCCGCGAGGTCAACGGCGACCATCCGATGTCACCCGCGGACGACGCCTATGTGACCGCGCAGTTCGCCGTACTGGACGACCTGTGCCTGGTTTCCGGCCGCGACCCGGGCGCCGTACGGCTGATGATGCTGGCCGGGCTGCTGCCGCTGCCCGGCTATCTGCGCTCCGACGGCGCCCAGATGGTCCCGCACGACCTCTTCGCACCGGCGGAGGCGGCCGGCGGTCCGGAGAACCTGGAAGCCTGGTTCGTCGCACACTGGGCCGACCCGGCGGCGGGGCGCCAGGAGTGGGAGGCGTATCTGAGCGGCCAATACGTGTGCCTGCACTCCGTCACCCCGGCGTCGATACAGCGCAAGGAGCGGCTGACCGCCGAGATCACCGCGGCACCGCACGACCCGGACGCCGGCACGCCCCGGTGGTCGGCGAGGCTGCACGCGGCGATCGACGAACTGGACGCGCTGGAGCCGGCGTTCACCCCGTACGACCGGCTCCGTTTCGGTGGTCCGACCTCCCGCGACCTCTGCATCGACGCGATGCGCGCCCGCTTCCCGCAGGATCCGGCTACTGCCAGGGAACGGTGAGCCAGGGGCTTTCCGGGTCGGTGGTGAGCGTCTTGTGGATGTCGACGACCTCCGTGTACCAGGGGCCGAACTCCTCCTCGTCGAAGTGGAGGCACCGGCCGAGCGCATACCCGGCTCCGAAGTCCTCCCAGGACCGGTACACCGTCGCGCTCAACTCACCGGCACGGACCACGGCGCTTTCGGCCCTCGCCGGATCGCAGTACCGGGCGGCCAGGCCCCAGCGCGCCATGTTGGCCGCGCGGCCGAAGTCCCAGGAAAGGACCGACCTCACGCAACGGCCCTCGGACAGGACCCCGTCGGCGCGGAAGCGCGCCTCGTAGCGGGTGATGCGCCCGATCAGCTGCTGGACTGCGTGGATGTCCTCCTCCGAGACCGTCTCCGGCTCCGCGCGGCGGCGCATGACGTGCGCCGCCGTCTCCCTCCACTGCACGGGATCGACGGTGTCTCCGTACTCACGCGCCATCGCGCGGCGTACGGAGAGGACGAACTCCCATACGGGGCTCACGTACCGGCCCTGCAGCAGGTCCTCCTGGGTCCGGTGCCAGTCGTCGGCGCTGTGGATGTCCCACGACTCGTCCAGCGTCTCGCGCATCTGCCGGAACCCTTCGAGGTGCGAGGCCGGGGCGTTCCACAGGTCGCCCCTGTGCACGGCGAGTTGAGCGCCGCAGGCCAGGCCTCTGGCCACCGGGCCCCGGGTCGGCCCGCCCACCCGCAGGGTGCGCAGCAGGCCCTTCTTCCGCGGGGTGACCCGTTCCGCGTGCTGCCGCCACAGGTGGAGGGTCTGCGGGTTCGCCGGGAAGTACGCCTCGCCGGGCGTGCCGGGGTTGACCGCGAGCCAGGTGGGGTCGTTGTCCCAGGTCCGTACGACACTCTTGAACGACGTGCGGTTGAAGACCGGGTCGGGCTGGGGCAGCGGCAGGGCGCCCTCGGTGTAGAAGGCGTAGCACCATGTGCCTGTCACGGGGCTCCGGTAGGAGTACTGCGTTCCCGTGCCCGCTTCGGCGTCCGCACGTCCGACCGGGTAGTAGAGGTCCGTTCCGGACAGCGTGTCGAAGAACGATGCCCAGTCACCCCGCGTCTTCGCCTCGTGGAGCCGGTGTTCCACCTCGGTCGGCGCCTGCCATCCGTACGGCATCGCGGCGGCGGTCACGCGATCACCCTCTCCCCAGCGGCTCGAGGCACATGGCCTCCGCGTCGGCCGCGTACTCGAGGCGCATCAGCAGTTCGTCGCCGTCGCAGTCGGCGAGCCGCGCCGTGCGGTACTCCGCCAGGTGCGACCCGCAGTCCACCCGCCGGATGTCCTGATCGGGCCATGTGCCGTGGTTCCTCACGCAGTCACCGACCCGGACGGAGGCCGCCGCGGGGCCGCTGTCGAACGCCGCCGTCGTGATGCCCGTCGCCAGCACGACCACCATCAGCACGATCGGCGTGAGGACGAGCAGGGCGGGAGGACGTGCCAGCACCCGCCTTCCCGGGTCCAGCGGAGGCCGCCAGCCGCCGTACGGAGCGGCGAGCCTGCGGAACCGGGAGCGCGGGCCGAGGTTCATCAGGACCGTGACCGGGGTGATGAAGAGCGACATCACGCCCCACCAGCCCTGCCACAGTGTGTCCGTGGTCATCCGGCGGTGCAGCGATGTTCCGCACGAGCGGCAGAAGAACCCCTCGCGCTTCCGCGAACGCATGACCAGGAACATGCCTTGATGGCCGCGGATCACCGCGTGGACGGCGGGCAGCGAGCCGCACACCTGGCAGGGCACGGCGCCTCCTGGCCCCGCTCCCGTGTGCGCCTGGTAAAGGTGCTGCTGCGTCGTGGCGTCGTACCCGGCCTGCCCCGGACCATAAGGCGGCGTGGACATGGGTGATCCCCCCGTCGGTCGATCGGAAGGATCACCCTAGAACGTCAGGTTCGAGCGGCTGTCAGCGGTTCTTGGGACTCCGGTGCGGGCCGTGCCTGCCGGCGGCCCGGCAGGGACGTCAGCGCGACGCCGCCGACCAGCAGGGCCGCCGCGCACCAGCGCAGGGGGTCGATCGGCTCGCCGAGGAAGAGGTACGCGGAGGACATCCCGAAGACGGGGACGAGGAGGGAGAACGGGGCCACGGAGGACGCCGGGTGGCGGCGGAGCAGCAGGCCCCAGGCGCCGAAGCCGAAGATCGTGGTCACCCAGGCGACGTAGAGGACGACTCCGGCGCCCGTCCAGTCCAGGGAGCGCAGCGCGGCCAGATCGCGGTCGGCGCCCTCCAGGAGGAGGGAGAGGCCGAGCAGGGGCAGGACGGGGACGGTGCTGACCCACACCATGAAGTTCAACGCGTCGGGCGGCGCGGCCTTGCGGGTCAGGACGTTGGAGACGCCCCAGCAGGCGGCCGCGGCGACGACCAGGAGGAATCCGGACAGCGGGCCGGAGGCGCCCTCGTCGACGGCGGCGACCGCGATGCCCGCCAGAGCCACGGCCATCCCGGCGATCCGTGTCCGCCCCGGCCGCTCGCCGAGTGCGGCGAAGGCGAACACGGCGGTGAAGACCGCCTGTACCTGGAGGACCAGGGACGAGAGTCCGGCGGGCGCCCCCAGGTCCATGCCCGTGAACAGCAGGCCGAACTTGGCGACGCCCAGGACCAGGCCGACCGCGACGATCCACTTCCAGGCGACCTTCGGCCGGCCGACGAAGAAGACCGCGGGCAGCGCCGCGGCCAGGAACCGAAGGGCGGAGAAGAGCAGCGGCGGGAAGTGGTCCAGGCCGATCTCGATGACGACGAAGTTGACTCCCCAGACGGCGGCGACCAGTGCGGCGAGGGCGATGTGGGCGGGGCGCATGACAGGGAGCATCCCGCCACGGGACCGTGTAGCACCAGCGCGGATTTCTTCATGGTTGGATGAAGCGTTGCTGATGATTGCCGTCGATGAAAGCGTGAGTGGGGACAGACATGCTCGACCTCGGCCGACTGCGCGCACTGCACGCCGTGTCCGTCCACGGCACGGTGGGCGCCGCTGCGGCCGCGCTCGGCTACACGCCGTCCGCGGTCTCCCAGCAGATCGCCAAACTGGAGCGGGAGACCCGCACGACGCTCCTCGAACGCGAGGGCCGTGGCGTCCGGCTGACCGACGAGGCCACGCAACTGGCGGCGACCGCACAGCAGTTGCTGTCCCTGGTCGAAGAGGCCGAGGTGCGCCTCGAAGAGCGGCGCGGCGCGCCGGCCGGGCGGCTGACGATCGCCTGCTTCGCCAGCGCCTCCCGCGGACTGATGCCGTACGTGCTCGCCGACCTCGCCCGCCGCCATCCCGGCCTGGACGCCCGGCTCCACGAGGTGGACCCTCATCTGTCCGTCGACCTCGTCGCCCGCGGCGCGATCGACCTGGCCGTGGCGCACGACTGGGACATCGCACCGCTGCCGACCCCGCCGGGAGTCGAGCAGGCCGTCATCGGCGACGACATGTGCGACGTGCTGGTCCCGGCCGGCCATGCCCTGGCCGCTGCCGACTCCGTGCGGCGCGAGGACCTCAAGGACGAGCGCTGGATCACCCAGCCGCCCGGCACGGTCTGCCACGACTGGCTGCTGCGGACCCTGCGGGCGGCCGGCTGCGAGCCGCTGATCGCCCATCAGGCGGAGGAGAACCACACCCAGGTCGCCCTGGTGGCGGCCGGACTCGGCATCGCGCTGGTGCCCCGGCTGGGCCGCGGGGCGCTGCCGCCCCAGGTGGTAGCCGTACGGCTGGCCCCGGTGCCGACGCGGCGGCTGCACGCCCTGTGGCGTACGGGGGCGGCGAGGCGGCCCGCCATCACGGAGACGGTGCGGACGCTGCAGAAGCTGTGGCCGGAGGTCTCCGCGCGCTGACCGCCCTCGTCCGGGCGGGCCGTTCCGGCGCGGGCCGTCGGCCGCCGGTCCGGTGACGGTTGTGCGCGGGGCCTTGACCTGGCAGTTAGTTTCCGGATATCCGTGTCCCCTTGGCAGTTTCCTTCAACTCCCCTTGTGCCACACCCATGTCGAGCATGTAGAGCAAGGCCGGAAGGAGCACCAGTGCACGACCGGAACCTCTCCAGACGCACTCTTCTCACCGCGACCGCCGTCGCCGCGGGCGCCGTCGCCACCACCGCGCTACCCGCTCTCGCGGCGCCGGCAGCCGTTTCCCGCGGCACCAAGGACCGGCTCACGCGGCTCATCTCGAGGATGAGCATCGAGGAGAAGGTCGGCCAGCTCTTCGTGATGCGGGTCTACGGGCACTCCGCCACGGACCCGGACCAGGCCGACATCGACCTCAACCTCGAAGAGATGGGCGTGCGCAACGCCGCCGAACTCGTCGCCGAGTACCACGTCGGCGGCATCATCTACTTCGCGTGGGCGCACAACACCCGTGACCCGCAGCAGATCGCCGGTCTGTCCAACGGCATCCAGCGGGCCGCGCTCGCCCAGCGGAACCCCGTACCGCTGCTGATCTCCACCGACCAGGAGCACGGCATCGTCGCCCGCGTGGGCAAGCCGGCGACACTGATGCCTGGTGCGATGGCCCTCGGCGCCGGCGGATCCGCGCACGCAGCCCGCAAGGCGGCGCAGATCGCGGGCAGCGAGCTCGCCGCGATGGGCATCGTCCAGAACTACGCCCCCGTCGCCGACGTGAACATCAACCCCGCCAACCCGGTCATCGGCGTGCGGTCCTTCGGCGCGGATCCGGCCGCGGTCGCCCGGATGGTGGCCGCGCAGGTCAAGGGCTACCAGAGCGCGGGCATCGCGGCGACGTCCAAGCACTTCCCCGGACACGGCGACACCACCGTCGACAGCCACACCGGCATCCCGGTGATCACCCACACCCGCCAGGAGTGGGAGGAGGTCGACGCACCGCCGTTCAGGGCCGCCATCGCCGCCGGCATCGACTCGATCATGACGGCGCACATCCAGTTCCCGGCGCTGGACGCCAGCAACGACCCGGCGACGCTGTCCCGGCCCATCCTCACCGGCATTCTCCGCGAGGAGCTGGGCTACGACGGTGTGGTGGTCACGGACGCGCTCAACATGGAGGGCGTGCGGGAGAAGTACGGCGACCACCGGGTGCCGGTGCTCGCACTGCTCGCGGGCGTGGACCAGTTGCTCAACCCGCCGGACCTGGCGGTCGCCTGGAACGGTGTCCTGGACGCCGTCAGGAACGGCGAGATCACGGAGGCCAGGCTCGACGAATCGATCCTGCGGATCTTCCTGCTCAAGGAGAAGCTCGGTCTGTTCCGCGACCCGTTCGTCCCGCAGCGGGAGGTGGGGCGCACGGTGGGCACGCCGGCGCATCTCGCCGCCGCCGACCGGATCGCCGAGCGGACCACGACGCTGCTCACCAACCCCGACGGACTGCTGCCGCTCAGCCGCCGCAGCCACAACGAGGTCCTGGTGGTCGGCGCCGATCCGGCGTCGCCCAGCGGCACGACGGGGCCGCCGACGACCGTACTCGCCAACGCCTTCGGCGAGCTGGGCTTCACGGCCACCGCCCTGTCGACCGGCACCGCCCCCAGTAACGCGAAGATCACGGAGGCGGTCGCCGCGGCCCAGGGCAAGGACGTGGTCGTCGTCGGCACGTACAACGTCTCCGCGACCAGCTCACAGCGCACCCTCGTGGCCCGGCTGGTGGCGACCGGCGTGCCGGTGGTCGCGCTCGCCATCCGCAATCCGTACGACATCGCCAGGCTCGACGGGGTCGCGGCCGCCCTGGCGGCCTACTCCTGGACCGATGTCGAACTGCGGGCCGCGGTACGGGTGATCGCGGGCCACGCGGACCCGCAGGGCCGTCTGCCGGTGCCGGTGCAGCGGGCCGACGACCCGTCACAGGTGCTGTTCCCGATCGGGCACGGGCTGTCGTACCGGTAGCCGAGGACCGGTGGCCGCCGACCGATCGCCGCCGACCGCAAGAGAAGGGGCCGTGCCCGCAGCCGGAGAAGGCTGCGGGCACGGCCCTTGCGACGCTCCCTGTCACGGGCGCAGCATCGGCTCGCGCTCCAGGTCGCGCTTGTCGAGCTTCGCGTCGGCCTTGGCCAGCGGCCTGGCCTTCGCCGGGTCCTCCTGGACCGCGGCCGGGGCGACGCCCGCCCAGCGCAGGATCGCGGCGGTGGCCTCCGCCCGCTCGTCCGCCACCAGACCGGCGACGTTCGCACCGTGGTTGGCGCCCGGCGCGGTGTAGACGTGGCTGTCGCGGGTGCCCTTGCCGACCCGGAACGGCTCGGCGCCCCACGGATCGTTCTCGCCGTAGACGAACATCATCCGTTCGGCGTTGTGCCGCACCCAGGTGTCGACGTCCTTCATCACCCACGGCTTGAAGCGCATGGAGATGTCACGCGGAACGAAGTTCCGCGGCGGCTGGTAGCCGTAGCGACTCAGGCCGTTCAGGTGGGGCTGCGTGATGTCGGGCGAACCGAGCTCGGTGCCCGCCTGGTAGTAGTACGGCGTGTAGGTGGCGAGCACCTGGTCGGCGTAGAAGGAGAAACCGGAGATGGCGTCGACGGTGTCGAAGATCTCCTGGTCGGACGCGGTGGCCGCGGCCGGGATCGTCTCGCAGTCGGACACGTTGCTGTACTGCCAGAACGCCCACACGAAGTCGAGGACGACGGCCTCGTACGCCTTGTCCAGGCTGCCGACGGTGTCGAACGTGTAGCCGCCGTCGGCCGCGTACTTCTCGTACATCGCCTCGAGCGGCTCCCGGCGCACCAGGGCCTCGCGCTGGACCGCGTTCAGCTTGTCGCGGCACTCCTTCGTGCCGACGTTCTCGAGGAACCGGTCGTACGCCCGGTCCTCGTTGTTCACGACGTCGTTGGGCGCGACGTACGCGACGACACCGTCCATGTCGTTCGGGTAGTGGCGCTCGTAGTAGGTGGCGGTCATGCCGCCCTTGGAGCCGCCCGTGGAGAGCCAGTTCCTGTCGTAGATCTTCTTCAGCGCCTTGAAGACCCGGTGCTGGTCGCTCGCAGCCTGCCAGATGTCCAGCTTGGACCAGTCGGCGGGCGCGGGACGCGACGGCGTGAAGTAGCGGTACTCCAGAGAGACCTGGTTACCGTCGATGATGGCCGTCGGCTCGCTGCGACGCGGCGTGGTGGAGACGTTGTAGCCGGAGGTGAAGAAGACGGTGGGGCGGCTGGTGTCCTTGTGCAGCAAGGTGACCCGCTGCTTGAACGTGCCGCGCCACGGGTGCCGGTGGTCGACCGGCTGTGTGTAGTTGAGGACGAAGAAACGGTAACCGGGATACGGCTTCTCCTCGATGAGACTCATTCCCGGGACCGACAGAATCCGGTCCTTGATGTCCGTGCCGGTCGCCGGCTCTGCGGCGGTGGCCGCACCCGCCGTCACGCCGGCCGCGCTCACGGTGCCTATGAGCACCACGAGCGACAGCAGCCATCTGAGCGCCTTGCGCATTCACCCTCCCCTGGAGATCTCCCCTTGAGATCAAGCGGTCGCGGGTGAACCTAGCGGTGTCAACACAGGCCCCGCCAGACCCGGTTGAGCCTTACCGTCGCATCAGCACAGAATCCATCCGGTGGAACGGGAGGTCCCGGAGACCGAACCGGTGGCGCGTACACAGCGGTTGAGGGCGTGCACGGTGACGGGGCCGGCCTGCCGGGTGAACCTCCCGCTGTCCGTGTCCGCGCGCCCGCCCCGGGGCTGGAGGGAGACCGACATGGGCCGGCGGACGCCGGGGCGCTTGGCGAGGGTGACGGCGCAGGCGTAGTCGCCGCGTTCGTAGACGCGCAGTTCGCCGGTCGAGAAGGTTACGGTCTTGGCCAGCCGGCCCGGGCAGGGCGCCGCGGCGTCGGCCTGCTGGACGCCCGGGGCGGCGACGGTGAACGCCGCGACCGCCGTGACCACGGCGAGCACCCGCCCTACGACACGGCCCGGCCGCCCCGTACTCCTGATCCACGCCCCACCGAACACGCTTGCTCCCCACTGCCACCGCTCCGTACTTGCGTACGACGCGTGAGGCCGGGGGATCGGTTGCGCGCGTTACGGGCCGCTACGGACTGCTACCGCCGCGCCGGGGGTGGCGGTGGTGGCCCTTGCGCCGGGCGGCGGGAGCCCGGCGGACCGGCCGGGGGGCGGGAGCCCGGCGGACCGGCCGGGGAGCGGGGAGCCGCGCGGACGCAGAGGGCGCGGGGGCAGGGAGCCCCGTTCGGACGCGGCCCGGCCCGTCCGCGCGGACGGGCCGGGCCGGGCGACGCCCGCGGGCGTCGCCCGGCGGAGCCGGCGGCGTCACACCGTCGCCGGCTCGTCCTCCCCTATGTCCTCCGTGCCCTCGCCGACGAACGTGCGCCACAGGGCGGCGTAGCGGCCGTCCAGGGCGAGCAGTTCGTCGTGGGTGCCGTCCTCCGCGACCCGGCCGTGGTCCATCACGACCACGCGGTCCGCACGGGCGGCGGTGGTGAGCCGGTGGGCGACGACGAGGGTCGTACGCCGGCCGGTCAGCCGGTCCGTCGCCTGGTTCACCTGGGCCTCGGTCGCCAGGTCCAGCGCGGCCGTCGCCTCGTCGAGCAACAGCACGTCCGGGTCGACGAGTTCGGCGCGGGCCAGGGCGATCAGCTGGCGCTGCCCCGCGGAGAGGTTGCGGCCGCGCTCCGAGACCTCGTGGAGGTAGCCGCCCTCGAGCGTGGCGATCATGTCGTGCGCGCCGACGGCCCGCGCGGCCGCCTCCACCTCGGCGTCACTCGCGCCGGGGCGGCCGTAGGCGATGGCGTCACGGACGGTGCCGGAGAAGAGATACGCCTCCTGCGGGACGACGCCGAGGCGGTGCCGGTACGCGGTCAGGTCCAGCTCGCGCACGTCCTTGCCGTCGACGGTGACCCGGCCGCTCGTCGGGTCGTAGAACCGGGCCACGAGCTTGACCAGCGTCGACTTGCCGGCGCCCGTCTCCCCCACGAAGGCGACGGTCTGCCCGGCGGGGATGCGCAGATCGACGCCGGTGAGGGCCTCCTCCTCGTCCCCGTAGGCGAACGACACCTCCTCGAAGCCGATGTCGCCGCGCAGTGCCCGCACCGGGTGCGGCTCGGCGGGCGTGAGCGTCGAGGCCGGCTCACGCAGCAGTTCCTGCACGCGGCGCAGTGACACGGCCGCCTGCTGGTAGCCGTCGAAGACCTGCGAGAGCTGCTGCACGGGCGCGAAGAACAGATCGATGTAGAGCAGATAGGCGACCAGCGCGCCCGTCGTCAGGGTGCCCGCCTCGATCCGGCCCGCGCCCACGATCAGGACGGCGGCGGTGGCCACCGACGACAGCAGTTGCACGAACGGGAAGTAGATCGAGATGAGCCACTGGCCGCGCACCCGGGCCTGGCGGTAGCTGTCGCTGCGGGCCGCGAAGCTCTCCCGGCCGTTGCGCTCGCGGCGGAACGCCTGCACGATCCGCAGACCCGAGACGGACTCCTGAAGGTCGGCGTTGACGACGCTGATGCGTTCACGGGCGAGTTCGTACGCCTTGACACTCTGCTTGCGGAAGAAGTACGTGCCGACGATCAGGACGGGCAGTGTCGCGAAGACGACCAGGGCGAGTTCCACGTCGATGACGACGAGCGCGACCATGATCCCGAAGAAGGTGACGACCGAGACGAACGCGGTGACCAGGCCCGTCTGCAGGAACGTGGACAGCGCGTCCACGTCCGTCGTCATCCGCGTCATGATGCGGCCGGTCAGCTCACGCTCGTAGTAGTCGAGCCCGAGCCGCTGGAGCTGCGCGAAGATCTTCAGACGGAGCGAGTACAGCACCCGCTCACCGGTGCGGCCCGTCATCCGGGTCTCGCCGATCTGCGCCGCCCACTGCACCAGCACGGTCGCCAGTGCGAGCAGCGAGGCCGCCCACACGGCGCCGAGCGCCACCTGCTCGACGCCTTCGTCGATGCCGTGCCGGATCAGGATCGGCAGCAGCAGGCCCATGCCGGCGTCGACGGCGACCAGACCGAGACTGACCAGCAGCGGCAGTCCGAAACCCCGCAGTACGGCCCGCAGCCTGCCGCCCTCGCCGGCGGTCGCGCCCGCGGGCTCCGGGCGGGTGGCCCGCGCCTCGTCGATGTCGGGGGTGTCGGTGGCCGGGGGCAGCGCCTCGACCTGGGCCAGCAGCTCGGGCGTCGCGCCCGGCTCCTCCTTCGCCTCTTCCGCGTTCTCGTCCCGCGCCCACAGCCGCGGCGTGATGCCGCGCTCCACGTCGAACTCGGCATCGAGCTCGTCGCGTACGGTGCGGTCCTCGTCCGGTTCGGGGGCGGCCTGCCGGACGATGTGGCCGGGCGAGACTCCGCCCAGCTCGTCCGGGTCGGTCAGCAGCCGCCGGTACAGCGCACAGCGCTGCTCCAGCTCCTGGTGCGTGCCGATGTCGGCGAGCCGGCCGCCGTCGAGCACGGCGATGCGGTCGGCGAGGTTCAGGGTCGAACGGCGGTGGGCGATCAGCAGCGTCGTACGCCCGGCCATGACGTGCTTGAGCGCTTCATGGATCTCGTGCTCGACCCGGGCGTCGACGGCCGAAGTGGCGTCGTCGAGGAGCAGCAGCCGCGGATCGGTGAGGATGGCGCGGGCGAGCGCGATGCGCTGGCGCTGGCCGCCGGAGAGGGTGAGGCCGTGCTCGCCGACCTTGGTGTCGTAGCCGTCGGGGAGCTCGGCGATGAAGCGGTCTGCCTGGGCGGCGCGGGCCGCCGTCTCGATCTCCTCCTGCGTGGCTTCCGGGTACCCGTACGCGATGTTGGCCCGGACGGTGTCCGAGAAGAGGAAGCTGTCCTCCGGTACGAGGCCGATGGCCGCCCGCAGCGAGTCGAACGTCAGCTCCCGCACGTCGTGGCCGCCGACCAGCACGGCGCCGCGGGTGGCGTCGTAGAAGCGGGGAAGCAGCAGCGAGACGGTGGACTTGCCGCTGCCGGACGCACCGACGACGGCCACGGTCTCACCGGCGGCGATCTCCAGCGAGAACCCGTCGAGGACGGGCCTGCCCTCCGCGTACTCGAAGCTCACGTCGTCGAACTCGACGGTGGCCGGGGCGTCGGCCGGCAGCTCCTTCGTGCCGTCCTTGATGGCCGGCTGCGTGTCGATCAGGTCGAAGACCCGCTCCACACCGGCCCTGGCCTGCTGGGCGACGGTCAGCACCATGGCCAGCATCCGCACCGGGCCCACGAGCTGCGCGAGATAGGCGGAGAAGGCGACGAACGTACCGAGCGTGATGTCGCCCTTCGTGGCCAGCCAGCCGCCCAGCGCCAGCATCGCCACCTGACCGAGGGCCGGGACGGACTGCAGGGCGGGGGTGTACTTGGAGTTCAGCCGGATGGTGCGCATGCGCCCCGCGAAGAGCTTCCTGCTCACGTCGCGCAGCTTCTGCGTCTCCTGCTCCTCCTGCCCGAAGCCCTTCACGACGCGCACACCGCTGACCGCCCCGTCGACCACCCCGGCGACGGCCGCGGCCTGGCTCTGCGCGTACCAGGTGGCCGGGTGCAGCCGGGTGCGGCTGCGTTTGGCGATGACCCACAGGGCGGGGGCGACGGCCAGCGCGATCAGGGTCAGCGGCAGGGACAGCCACGCCATGACGACGAGGGAGATGCCGAACAGCACGAAGTTCCCGATGGTCATCGGGAGCATGAAGAGCAGCCCCTGGATCAGCTGCAGGTCGCTGGTGGCCCGCCCGACGACCTGCCCGGTGGACAGCTCGTCCTGCCGCCGCCCGTCGAGGCGGGTGATCGTCCCGTACATGTCCGTGCGCAGGTCGTGCTGCACGTCGAGCGCCAGTCGCCCGCCGTAGTAGCGCCGGATGTACGTCATCACGTACACGGCGAGGGCGGCGGCGATCAGCAACCCGGTCCAGGTGTTCAGCGAGCGCGTCTGCGCGGTGATCACGTCGTCGATGACGACCTTGATGATCAGCGGTACGAGCGCCATGACGGCCATGCCGCCCAGCGACGAGCCGAGAGCGAGCACGACGTTGAGCCGGTACCGCCATGCGTACCCGGACAGCCGCCGTGCCCACCCTTGCGCTGCTGGTGCCGCCGCCACGTGATGCCTCCCCGTCGAAACCGCTGCCGGCCCGTCCGACCTGATCATCGGATCCGATCGCGGGCCTGATCTTCCGGAAGGCACCAACGCGGCAGCCGACGGATTTCATCCCTCCGCGCCCCGACGGCACCAAAGACCGGTCCAGGGTCCTAGGACCCGGCCTTGACCTCAAGCGCGCTTGACGTAACAGGCTCGCTGGCATGGACACCGACATCGACATCGAACAGATGCGGCGCGAGCTGCGCGCCCTGGCCGACCGTGCCGAGATCGCGGATCTGCTGGACCGGTATCTGCGGTCCCTGGACGAGGGGCCGCTCGACGAGGAGTGGGCCCGCGCCTTCCACACGGAGGACGTCACCGCCGAGATGCCCGTCGGCACGGTCCGCGGGCGGGACGCGCTGCTGACCACCGTCCGGCGGACGATGGCCCTCTTCGAAAGGACCGTGCATCTGGGGAGCAACACGGTCATCGAACTCGACGGGGACCGTGCCACGGCCCGCGGCGCCCAGCTCAGCACGCATGTCCTGGCGGACGGCTCTGAAGACGTCTTCGTCTCCGCCGGTCACACGGACTCCGAGCTCACCAGAACCCCGGCCGGCTGGCGCATCTCGGCGACCACCCTGCGCGTGGCGTGGACACGGGGCACGCCGCCCGACGTGGAGTCGGGGCTGACGGTGGAGTCGGGGCCGAAGCAGGCGGGTGAAGCGCCCTGACAACCGTCCGGACCTGGCGGACGACGGGGCGGGGGTGTACGGGCATGGTGCCGAGGTGCGGCCCCTGCGTCGCGGGACGACATCGGCGGCTCGTCCCGACACCGCCGGGCCGGGATGCGTACCGGCCGAAGACGGCGGCCGCATTGTCAGTGGGCCCTGCCACGCTACGCGTACGTCGACGCGTTCGACGGCACGAGCCATCAACAGGACGACGGGGAACACCATGGGCACCTGGGACATCGGGCACTTCGACAACGACACCGCCGCGGACTTCTCCGGGACGCTGGACGACGCGGCCGAGAGCGAGCGTCCCGGCCTCTTGCGCGAGGCGCTGCTGCGCGTCGTCGGGACCGACGATTTCCTGGACAGCGACGAGGCGGCCGAAGCGGTGGCCGCCGCGGCGCTGGTCGCCGCGCAGTGTCCCGGCGGGGAGGCCGTGACGACGCCCTACGGCCCGGACGAGCCCGTCCCCGCGCTGCCCGCCGACCTGCGGTTGCTCGCGGTCGAGGCACTCGACCGGACGCTCAGGAAGCCGTCGGAGCTGATGGAGCTCTGGGACGAGACCGCTGCCGGTCCGGCGTGGCGGGCGGGCATGGCCGGGCTGCGGGAGGTACTGGCGGGGACCTGCCCCTCCACCCACGGCTGACACGCCCGCGCTCCCGGCCTCACCGAGCGCGCCGGTTCTCGCAGGGGCCGATGAGTCGGGCTCTGTTCAGGAGTCTGTCCTGGTGCAGGTCCGTACACCAGGCACGAGGAGTGAGCAGCCATGGCCGACGACGAAGCAGAGATCCGGAGCCTGATCGAGCGGTGGGCCGAAGCGGTTCACCGGGGTGACCTGCCGGAAGTGCTGGCGGATCACGCCGACGACATCGTGATGTTCGACGTGCCGCCGCCTCACGACGGTGTCCGGGGCATCGAGGCCTACCGCGAGACATGGCCGCCGTTCTTCGAGTGGCAGGCGCAGGGCGCCTCGTTCGAGATCGTGTCGCTCGACGTCACCGCCGGCGGGGACGCCGCCTTCGCGTACGCGCTGCTGCGCTGCGGAACGCCCAAGGAGCTGGCGGAGCACCCGGAGAGCCGCCTGCGGCTGACGGTCGGGCTGCGTAAGGAGAAGGGACGCTGGGTGGTCGCGCACGAACACCATTCGTTCGCGGACACGACCACCGACAGTGGCACGTGAGAGCGTTCCGCCGCTGCGACGGGGCGTGGCGGGGCAGGTACGCACCCACCACACTCCGGCGCGGTGTGAGGGACGGCGGTCCGGCGGCCTCATCGGCCGCGGCGGGCCAGGTCGTGACCGACCGCGGCGGGCCGGGGCGTGACCGGCCGCTGTGACCGGCCTCAGGCGTCCCGTCGAGTCAGCCGCCGGCCGCCCACCCACAGCGCCGCCGCCACCCAGAGGACCAGGACACCCGTCCCCGTCCATGGGTTCAGCGGGCCGTCCGGGTGCTGGAGCAGGATCTGCTGGCCCGCGCGGTCCGGGAGGAAGTCGACCCAGCCGCCGCCCTGCGAAACGTCCCCCAGCACGAACGACAGCATCAGCAGGAACGGGATCAGGATGCCCATGACCGCCGGCGCGCTGCGCAGCGCTGCCGCGAGCCCGGCCGCGAACAGGGTGATCAGCGCCAAGTAGAGCCCGCATCCCACCACGGCCCGCAAAGCGCCCGGCGTGCCTATGCCTACGCCGCGGTCGCCCAGGGCCGCCTGCCCCAGGACGAAACACGTCGTGCTCGTGATCAGACCGACGGCGAGCACCAGCAGGCCCACGACCGTGAGCTTGGCCGCGTAGAACACGCCCCGGCGCGGGACGGCGGCCAGCGATACGCGGATGGCTCCGGTCCGGTATTCGCCGGCGACGGCGATCGAGCCGAAGCAGATCGCCGCGATCTGACCGAAATTGAGGCCGGAGAGCGAGGTGCGGACAGGGTCGAATCCTCGTTCGGCAGCCTCCTCGGCGCCGAGTGTCGCGCATATCAGGACGGAGAAGCCGACTGTGGCCGCGAAGACGGCGGCGAGCGTGACGCACTGGGAGCGCACCGACCGGATCTTCAGCCACTCGGAGTGCAGTACGGGGACGACGGACGGCATGGTCAGGCCTCCTGGGCGGCAGTGGCGGGCCGGGCGGTCGTGTACTCGGCCTCGTCGGCCGTGAGAGCGAGGTATGCGTGCTCCAGCGAGGGCTCCTCGCCGGCCAGTTCGAGAATGGGAATGCCTTCCTGGGCGGCGAGCGGCCCGATGTCCTCGACCCGGGCACCCTCGACTGTCCACCGCCCGTCCGCACCCTCGGCCGGGTGGAGGCCCCTGGCCGTGAGGAGTGCACGCAGCCGGGCAGCTTCGGTGGTGCGCAGCCGGACCCTTGGCGTCGTCCATGCTTCGATGAACTCCCGCATGCCGGTGTCGGCGAGCAGTCGGCCCCTGCCGAGCACCACCAGGTGGTCGGCGAACGAGGCCGTCTCGCTCATCAGATGGCTGGAGACGAGGACGGCCCTGCCCTCGCCGGTCAGTTCCCGCACGAGCTCCCTGATCCAGATGATGCCCTCGGGGTCCAGCCCGTTCGACGGCTCGTCGAGCATCAGCACCGCCGGGTCACCGAGCAGGGCCGCCGCTATGCCGAGCCGCTGGCGCATGCCGAGGGAGTACGTCCTGATCCGCCGGCCCGCCGCACTCGCGATGCCCGCCTGTTCCAGCACCTCGTCCACACGACGGGCCGGTATCCGCGCCGCCGCGGCGAGGATGCGCAGATGGTCCCGGCCCGTGCGGGAACCCACAGCTGCCTGCGCGTCGAGCAGTGCGCCCACGTGGCGCAACGGCTGGTCGATCTCCGCGTACGGGCGGCCGCCGATGGTGGCCGTGCCCGACGTGGGCCGGTCCAGGCCGAGGACGAGGCGCATGGTCGTCGACTTCCCCGCGCCGTTCGGGCCGAGGAAGCCGGTGACCTTGCCGGGGCGGACACTGAACGTGAGCCCGTCCACGGCGCGCCTGTCGCCGTACTCTTTCGTGAGTTGTGTGACGTCGATGCTGGTCATGGCAATCAGCCTCGCCGCCGGGCAGGGCCGGCGGCCTCCCCCGCCGGAGGAGACCGTCTCCCCCGTGAGAGGGAGCCGTCACGGCGGGTGCCGCTGGCACGATGACGGAATGCTCCACGTGCTCCGCTTTCTCCGCCCGCTGACCCGTCGGATCACCTACACCCGCTGGCTGCACCTGTTCATCGGCACCGTCGTCATGGGCGTGTGGCTGTTCATCGACACGAAGCACCTGTACGTGCCCGTGCTCGCGCTCGGTCTGCTCGGGTTCGTCCCGGCGATGCGGCTCGTCGAAGGTCTGCAGGCCCGGCTCCTGCTGTCGCCGTACGGATACAAGGACGACTCGTCCGGTATCGCCGTCTCGTCCTCTGTCACCTGGGCGGACCGGTGGCGGACGGCCCTGTGGCTGGAGATTCGCCTCGGCCTGGGGCTGTTCACCGGAATGCTGACGGTGCACCTGCTCGGCGCGTCGATCGACCTGGCCGGCTTCGCCGTGGGCGAGCAGCCCGATTCGGGCTCGATGGTCCCGCTGCCCTCGGGCGGCCACTGGTGGTACGCGGTGCTCACGCCCCTGCCGCTCGCGGTGCTCCTCGCCGCCGTCGTGGGCCTCGGGGAGCTGATCACCGTTGTCGCCCTGCGCCTGCTGGGCACGTCGGCGGCGGAGCGGCTCACCGCCCTGGAGGAGCGCACGGAGCAGCTGCTGGAGCGGAACCGCATCGCCCGGGAGTTGCACGACTCGATCGGACACGCGCTGACCGTGGCGGTGGTGCAGGCGGGCGCGGCGCGGGCCGCAGGGGACAGCGAGTTCACCGAGCGGGCGCTGGCCGCGATCGAGGAGACCGGCCGCGCGGCACTGGACGACCTGGAGCGCGTGCTGGAAGTGCTCCGCGAATCGGGCCAGCCGGTCGGCAGCCGCCCCACGCTCGCCGACGCCGACCGGCTGCTGGAGTCGGCGCGGGCGTCCGGCGCGGAGGTGCACGCCGAGGTGACGGGTCCGCTGACGCTCGTACCGGGGCCGGTGTCCCGGGAGGGGTACCGCATCGTCCAGGAAGCCCTGACGAACGTGCTGCGGCACGCGGGCCCGGTGCCCACCCGGGTGCGGATCGCCGTCGCCGACGGCCGGCTCGACCTGGAAGTCGTCAACTCGCTGGCCGGCCCAGTCACTCCCACCGCTCGCGGCAGTGGACTGCGCGGTATACGGGAGCGTGCGGCGCTGCTCGGCGGAAAGGCCACGAGCGGTCCGCACGAGGACAGTTGGAGGGTCAAGGTGGGGCTGCCGCTCGACGGCATACGCTGAACGTGTGCCGATCACCGTGCTGCTTGTCGACGACGAACCTCTTGTACGGGCGGGGCTTCGTGCCGTGCTGGAGGCCCAGCCGGACATCGAGGTGGCCGGCGAGGCCGCCGACGGGGCCGCGGTGATCCCGCTGGTGCGTCAACTGCGGCCGGACGTGGTGGCGATGGACGTGCGGATGCCGTTGATGGACGGCATCGAGGCGACCCGTGCCGTGCTGCGCACGGTCGACGCACCACCGAAGATCCTGGTGGTCACGACCTTCGAGAACGACGAGTACGTGTACGAGGCGCTGCGCGCGGGTGCCGACGGTTTTCTGCTCAAGCGGGCACGCCCGGCGGAGATCGTGCATGCGGTGCGGCTGGTCGCCGAGGGAGAGTCGCTGCTGTTCCCCGCGGCTGTACGCGCACTGGCCGCCGAGTACGGCAATTCGGCGGCGCGCACGGCGATGGAACGGGCCGCGCTGACCGAGCGGGAGGCCGCCGTCCTGCGGCTGATGGCGCGCGGGCTCTCCAACTCGGAGATCGCGGCGCAGCTGTTCGTCGGCACGGAGACCGTCAAGACCCATGTCAGCGCGGTGCTGGCCAAACTGGGCGCGAGGGACAGGACGCAGGCGGTCATCGCCGCCTACGAGTCGGGCTTCGTCGCACCTGCCTGACCCGGTCCCGCCGCCCGGCGAAGACCAGGTGGCGGGAGCAGGACGGCGGGACCAGGACGGTTACCGCAGCCGGGCATGGCGTGGCCCCGGCACACCCGGCCGCGGCCGGGCCGTCACCGCCCCACGGCCCCTGCAGTCACAGGTGCGTCGGGGCGAACATCCGCAGCAGCGCCGGGAGGACGACCACCGACGGGCCCGGCTGGGCGAAGGCCTTCGCCAGGTCCTCCGACAGGGACTCCGGGCTCGTGCGGACAGCGGGGACGCCGAAGGACTCCGCCAGCGCCACGAAGTCCGGGCGGGCCAGCTCGGTGGCGGTGGCCTCGCCGAACGCGTCCGTCATGTACTCGCGCAGGATGCCGTAGCCGCCGTCGTCGACGATCAGCCATGTGACCGGCAGGCCGTACTGGCGGGCGGTGGCGAGTTCGGCGATGGAGTACATCGCGCCGCCGTCGCCGGAGACGGCGAGGACGGGCCGGGAGGGGTCGGCGGCGGCCGCGCCGAGGGCGGCGGGGAAGCCGTAGCCGAGGCCGCCGGCGCCCTGGGCCGAGTGCATGGTGTTGGGCTTGCGGGCGTCGAAGGCGGACCAGGCCCAGTAGGCCAGGATCGTCATGTCCCAGAAGCTTGGCGAGTCGTCGGGCAGCGCCTCCCGGACGGAGGCGAGGATCCGCTGCTCCAGGGTGAGTTCCTGGGCGTCGATGCGAGCCCGGACCGCCGCGAGCACGTCCCGCACGGAGGCGGCGGCCGACGGGTCCTCGCGTTCCGCCACCGTCTCCAGCAGGGCGGACAGCGCGAGGCGCGCGTCCGCGTGGATGCCGAGCGCCGGGTGGTTGGACTCCAGCTTGCCGAGGTCGGCCTCGATCTGGATCACTCGGCCGCGCGGGGCGAACGTGTGGTAGTTCGAGGACAGTTCGCCGAGGCCGGAGCCGACGACGAGCAGTACGTCCGCCGACTCCAGGAAGTCGGTGGTGTGGCGGTCCTCCAGCCAGGACTGGAGGGAGAGCGGGTGCTCCCAGGGGAAGGCGCCCTTGCCGCCGAAGGTGGTGACGACCGGCGCGTCGAGCTTCTCGGCGAGCGCGAGCAGCTTGCCGGAGGCATCGGAGCGTACGACTCCGCCGCCGGCGATGATCGCCGGCCGGGCGGCGTTCGACAGCAGGTCGGCCGCGACGGCGGTGAGTTCGGGCCGTGGCACGACGTCGTCGGGTGTGGCGTCCATGGCGGTGACGACCGGGAAGGTGGTCCCGGCCAGGAGGACGTCCTGCGGGATCTCGACCCAAACGGGTCCGTGCGGGGCGGTCAGCGCCGATTCCCAGGCGGCCGCGATCGCCGACGGGATCTGGGAGGCCGTGCGCACGACGTGCACGGACTTGACGATGTCGCGGAACGACGCCTGCTGGTCGCGCAGTTCGTGCAAGTAGCCGTGGCGGCCGCCGCCGAGCCCGGCGGAGGGCACCTGGCTGCCGATCGCCAGCACGGGCGCCGACGCCGCGGCCGCCTCTTGGAGCGCGGCGAGGGACATCAGCGCGCCGGGCCCGGTCGACAGCAGCAGCGGTGCCGCTTCGCCGGTGACCCGGCCGTACGCGTCGGCGGCGAAGCCCGCGTTGTTCTCCACGCGCAGGCCCACGTACCGCAGGGACGAGCGGCGAAGGGCGTCGAACATGCCGAGCGCGTGCTGGCCGGGCAGACCGAAGACCGTCGTCGCGCCGAGCCCGGAGAGGGTCTCGACGACGAGGTCGCCGCCGTTGCGGCCGGCCGGCGGGTTCAGGGCCGCCTCTGTCTGGGCCGCGGTGGGGCGCAGCACCAGGTCGTGGTCGTGGGTCACTGCGTCTTCCTCGCGTCGGCGATCTGCCGGGACATGATCGTGGTCAGCTCGTACGCGGTGTGCGACGCGGCGACGGAGGTGATCTCGGCGTGGTCGTAGGCCGGCGCCACCTCGACGACGTCGGCGGAGACGAGGTTGCAGGACGCGAGGCCGCGCAGGATCTCGAGGAGTTCGCGTGAGGTCATGCCGCCGGCCTCGGGGGTGCCGGTGCCGGGGGCGTGCGCCGGGTCGAGGCAGTCGATGTCGATGGAGATGTACAGCGGCCGGTCCCCGATGCGCTGCCGCAGCTGGTCGGCGACCTCGTCGGCGCCCCGGCGGTAGACGTCGGCGGAGGTGACGATGCCGAAGCCCATCTTCTCGTCGTCGGTGAGGTCCTGCTTGCCGTACAGCGGGCCGCGGGTGCCGACGTGGGACAGCGCCTCGGTGTCGAGGATGCCCTCCTCGACGGCGCGACGGAACGGGGTGCCGTGCGTGTACTCGGCGCCGAAGTAGGTGTCCCAGGTGTCGAGGTGCGCGTCGAAGTGGAGCAGGGCGACCGGCCCGTGCTTCTTGGCTACGGAACGCAGCAGCGGCAGTGCGATGGTGTGGTCGCCGCCGAGCGTCATCATCCGGGCGCCGGTTCCGAGCAGGTCGTCGGCGGCGGCTTCGATGGTGTCGACGGCCTCGTTGATGTTGAACGGGTTGGCCGCGATGTCACCAGCGTCGGCGACCTGGGCGAGCGCGAAGGGCGAGGCGTCCTGCGCCGGGTTGTACGGGCGCAGGAGCCTCGAAGCCTCGCGGATGGCGTTGCCGCCGAAGCGCGCACCGGGACGGTAGGAGACCCCGGAGTCGAAGGGGACGCCGACCACGGCGACGTCGGCACGGCCGACCTCGTCGAGCCGGGGCAGCCGGGCGAACGTGGCGGGTCCGGCGTACCGCGGGATGCGGGAGGAGTCGACGGGGCCGCGCGGCTGCTCGTTGCTGCTCATGTGACATGCCTTCCTTCTTGCGCTTCGTTGCGCATTCAGCCTTTTGATGGCGTTTGTACGACTTTAACTGCGGGCCGGTGCGGCCTCGGCGGCCGGGGCCTCCGGTTCGGTCTCGTCGCCGCCGCGGCCGGCCAGCCGCTCACGCCAGGCGGCGAGCACGGCCGGGTCGGTGGGCCGGGTGGCCAGGCTGACGGCCACGTACGCGGCGAGGGAGGCGAGCAGGCCGTAGTAGACGGGCTGGTTGGCCAGGATGCCGTATGCCGCCATGAGGCCGATGACCGAGAGGCCGCCGACGGTCACCGCGGCGAGCGCGCCCTGCACGGTGCCGCGCTTCCACAGCAGACCGCCGAGGATGGGCACGAGCAGGCCGCCGACGAGCAGGTTGTAGGCGACGGTGAGGGCCTGGACGACGTCGTTCAGGGCGATGGCGATGAGGATGACGCCGACGCCCATGATCAGGATGAAGGCGCGGTTGCCCTTGACCTCGTCGTGTTCGCCCTCGGCCTTGGCGGTGAGGCCGCGCAGCCGGGACCAGATGTCGTTGTTGGCGACGGTGGCGCAGGCGATGAGCGCGCCGGAGGAGGTGGACATGACGGCGGCGAGCGCGGCGGCCAGCACCAGGCCCCGCACGCCCATCGGCAGCTCGTCCTTGACGATGGTGGCGAACGCGTCGTCGGCGCTGGGCAGCTTGGGGTAGATCACCTTGGCGGCCGTGCCGATGACGGCGCCGGCGAGGGCGTAGGCGAGGCAGTACGTACCGGCGACGGTGCCGCCCCACTTGGCTACCTTGTCGGTGCGGGCCGTGAAGACCCGCTGCCAGATGTCCTGGCCGATGAGCATGCCGAACGTGTAGATCAGCACGTACGTGAAGATCGTCTCGCCGCCGATGCCGAGCGGCTCGAAGTACGCGGTCGGCAGGGCCGCCTTCATCTCGGCGAAGCCGCCGGCCTTGACGACGGCGATGGGCAGGAGCAGAAGCAGCACGCCGATGGTCTTCACCACGAACTGCACCATGTCGGTGATCGTGATGGACCACATTCCGCCGAGGGTCGAGTAGGCGACGACGATCGTGCCGCCGAGGATGATCGCGGCGGTCCGGGGCAGGTCGAAGAGGACGTCGAAGATCGTCGCGTAGGCGATGGTCGAGGTGACGGCCAGCATCAGGGTGTACGCCCACATGACGACGCCCGAGATCACGCCGGCCTTGCCGCCGTAGCGCAGGTCGAGCATCTCGGAGACGGTGTAGACCTTGAGCCGGGCGATCCGCGCGGAGAAGAAGACGGACAGCGCGAGCAGGCCGAGGCCGATGGTGAAGACCATCCAGGCGCCCGAGAGTCCGTACTTGTAGCCGAGTCCGACGCCGCCGATGGTGGACGCGCCGCCGAGCACGATCGCGGCCATGGTTCCCGAGTACATCCAGGGGCCGAGCCTGCGGCCCGCGACCAGGAACTCGCTCTTGGACCTGGCGCGGCGCATGCCCCACCAGCCCATCGCCAGCATGCTGGCCAGGTACAGGACGATGACTGCGTAGTCGACGGCCATGGGCCCTCCTCTGCTCACCTCAGTGGCGTGTCGTGCGGGGAAAGTGCCAGGGCCGATCGCGGGGACATCCGCCCGTACCCGCTGCCGCTGGATGGCATGACAGTAGGTGGCCGCAAAGCGACGCTGAAGTGTACGTTTCATCCATCGGCCCCACGATGGATGTACGAAGGGTCCACCGTCATGTCCGCTCAGGAGCCCGCATCCACGCCACCGGCGCCGGCCGTCCCGCTCGCCGCCCTGCTCGCCCGCCGGGACCTCGGGCTGCGCCTGCTCACCGGCTCCGAGGACGCCGCCCTCCACTGGGTGCACACCTCCGAGATGGCGGACCCCTATCCGTACCTCCTCGGCGGTGAACTGCTGATGACGGCGGGCGTGCAGCTCAGCGACCCGTCGCGGTACGTGGAACGTGTGGTCGAGGCGGGTGCGGCGGCGCTCGGCTTCGGTGTGGCTCCGGTGTACGACACCGTGCCCGCGGAGCTCGTCGCGGCGTGCACACGCCACGGCCTACCGCTGGTCGAGGTGCCGCCGCAGACGCCGTTCACGGCCGTGGCCCGGGCGCTGTGGCGACTGATGGCCCAGGCCCGCCTCCAGGAGTTGCGTCGGGTGACCGAGGCGCAGCAGTCGCTGGCGACGGCGGCTGCCCGGCCGGCCCCTGTCCCCGCGGTGCTCGGCGCACTGGCCTCGCGGCTCGGCGGACGCGCGGTGCTCTTCGCCCCGGACGGTACGGAGTCGGCGGCGGCGGGCCGCCCGATCCCCGACGCGGCGAGCCGTGCACTCGCCGATCTGGCGGGGGTGGTGGGCCCACGCCCTGGCGGACCGGCGACGGCGAGCGGGGACGGCGGGGGGCTTCGGCTCGCCGCGTACGCGCTCGGCGGCGCCGACGGACTCACGCTCGCCGTCGCGTCCGAGCACCACGAGCCGGGGAACCACACCATCGCCGGGGTGGCGGTCGTCCTGCTCTCCCTGCTCACGGCCCCGCGACGGGGCGCGGATTCCGCGGTACGCGACGCGGCCCTGGTCCGCCTGCTCCTCGGCGAGACCCCGGCCGAGGCGGCGCGCTCCCTGGACCCGGGCCCCTGGACGGTGGTCCACGCCCAGGGCGGCGACGGGACCCCGTTCGCGACGGCCGCGCTGGCGGCGGCGCTGGGCACCTCCCTGGTCGAGACACCCGACGGCACGGCGGTACGCCTGCTGCTGCCCGCGAGTACGGCCGTCGAGGTCCAGCCTGGTTGGACGCTCGGAGTCAGCGCCCCCGCAGAGGCGCGGGACCTCGCCCTCGCCGACACGCACGCGGCACGCGCCCTGCGCCGTGCACTCACGACGGGCAGACCGCTGGTGCGCCACCGCGAGTCCGGCCCGCTCACCCCCGACAACGCCCGCGCACGCCTGGCGCCGCTCGCCGACTCCCCCGCGCTCGTCGAGACGCTGCGGACCTGGCTCTCCCTGCACGGCAGTTGGGACCGCACCGCCGCCGCCATGGGCATCCACCGCAACACGGTCCGTCAGCGCATCGGCCGCTGCGCGACCCTGCTGGACGCCGACCTGGACGACGTGGACGTCCGGATGGAGCTGTGGTTCGCACTGCGGCACGGGTAGGTGGTCCGACGTCCACGGTTCCGTGACAAGCCCACGACCGACGCCACAGAAAGCTGTCACCTCGCACCAATTCCCTTGCCCGGCAAGTGTGTTGGAATTCCCGCATGGTCACTCCTGCTGACGGAACCAGGGTCGCGGACCCGGACGGGCCGGCGCGCCGCCTGCGCGCCGAGATCGAGCGGTTACGGGACGAGGCGGCGCACCAGAAGGGACTCGCCCACCGCCGTGCCGAGTTCTGGACCAAGGCCCATATCGCCCTCGGCTTCCCCGCCGCCCTCCTCGCCGGCACCGCCGGAGCCGCGGGCCTCGCCACGGCGGACGCCCGCGTCCCCGCCGCCCTGCTCGCCCTCGCCTCCGCCGGCTTCGCGGCGGGCGCCGGCTTCCTCCGCAGCGACACCCGCTGCCGCGCCAACAAGCGCGCCCGCCACGCGTGGGCGGCCCTGGAAGGCCGAGCCACGGTGAAACTGGCACGCGAGAACCTGTCCCCGGAGGATCTCGCCGAACTCCTCGACCACCGCCAGGCGGCGCTCTCCGCCTACGACGCGGAGGACCCCCAACCGGGCCCGCCGCCGGCACTGCCTGGCTGAGCCCGCCTCTGCCGCCGGTTCAGGGCCACCTGCGAGAGGCTGCCGGTGCAGGCCGTCGGGCACGGTTTCCTCAGTCGGTCAGATGCTCCTCCGCGTAGACCTTGAGAGCGTCTCGGATGAACACGGCGGCGCCTGCGGCGTGAGCGGGTCCGGCCACGTTCGTCATGATCCGACGCACTCCGGGCGGTCGGAACGGCGGGCTCCGAAACGTTGACCGGTCGGGGGGAACCGCCGTACCGTTCGTCGCACAAGCGGACAAATCGCTCATTGGTCGGAGTGTGGGCCCATGCACATAACCCGCCGCAGGACCGGCACGCTCGCCGGCACCACCGTTCTGGCAGCCTGCCTGCTCTCGACGCTTTCCGCCTGCGGGGCCGAGGCCTCCGCGCCCCGACCACCGGCCGACCTCCCCAAGGTCTCCCTGCAGGTCGGGACCGCCCCGTTGGGGAAGGCCCTGGCGACCCAGGCCACGGCCCAGAGCGCAGCGGCGGAGGAGGCCGCGGCGAAGGAGCAGTGCACCACGGACCCGGCCGACCGCCAGAACTGCCGTAACCCCGGCGGCACGATCGACCCCGACGGCGGGGACATCGACGGAGACGGCGTGTTCGAGGACAACGAGCCCGTCGGCCCCGCGTACAAGGACCCCCGCGCCTACGACGGCGGCAAGACATCCGGCGAGACGCAGTGCGAGTGGCTGCGCTCGCAGGGAATCGCCTGCTGAGACCGCCCACAGCCCGCCCATCGACAACGCCTCCGTCCACGCGACGGGGGCGTCGTCACGCCCGTACGTGCTCAGCATCACTATGGACACTTTCAACAACCCCCCGGTAACTTAGCCTGAGCAAGCGCTTAGCCATGTGCCAGCGTGCCCACACAGTCACAGTCACCGAGGAGGCGTCCGTGCGCCGGACCGTATTCAACGAGGACCACGAGGCGTTCCGGGACACCATCCGCGCCTTCATCGAGGCCGAGGTCGTCCCCGTCTACGACGAGTGGTTCGCTGCAGGCCAGGCGCCGCGCGACTTCTACTACAAGCTCGGCGAGCTGGGCATCTTCGGCATCAACGTGCCCGAGGAGTTCGGCGGCGCGGGCCTGGACACGCACAAGTTCGAGGCCGTCCTCTACGAGGAGACCTCCCGTGCGGGCGTCCAGTTCGGCGGCTCCGGTGTGCACGTGCTGCTCGCCCTCCCCTACATCAAGCTGCTCGCCACCGACGAGCAGAAGAAGCGCTACCTGACGAAGTTCGTCACCGGCGAGGAGATGTGGGCGCTGGCGATGACCGAGCCGGGCACCGGCTCCGACGTCGCGGGCATGAAGACCACCGCCAAGCTCTCCGAGGACGGCACGCACTACGTCCTCAACGGCGCCAAGACCTTCATCACCGGCGGCGTGCACGCCGACCGTGTGATCGTCTGCGCCCGTACGTCCGCCCCGCGCGAGGACGACCGCCGCTTCGGCATCTCCCTGTTCGCCGTGGACACCAAGTCCGAGGGCTACTCCGTCGGCCGCAAGCTGGACAAGCTGGGCCTGCGCACCTCCGACACCGCCGAGCTGGCCTTCGTCGACGTCAAGGTCCCCGTCGAGGACCTGCTCGGCGAGGAGAACAAGGGCTTCTACTACCTCGGCCAGAACCTGCCGTCCGAGCGCTGGGGCATCGCGTTCGGCGCGTACGCCCAGGCCAAGGCCGCCGTCCGGTTCGCCCAGCAGTACGTGACCGACCGTACGGTCTTCGGCAAGCCGGTCGCCTCGTTCCAGAACACCAAGTTCGAGCTGGCCGCCTGCCAGGCCGAGGTGGACGCGGCGGAGGCCGTCGCCGACCGCGCGCTGGAAGCGCTCGACGCCGGCGAGCTGACCGCCGCGGAGGCCGCTTCCGCGAAGCTGTTCTGCACCGAGGTCGCCCACCGTGTGATCGACCGCTGCCTCCAGCTGCACGGCGGCTACGGCTACATGAACGAGTACCCGATCGCCCGCCTGTACGCCGACAACCGCGTCAACCGCATCTACGGCGGCACCAGCGAGGTCATGAAGTCCATCATCGCCAAGTCGATGGGCCTGTAGGTTCCCTGACGTGAACCAAGCGCTCGACGAACTGCTCGATCTGCTCGACCTGGAGCAGATCGAGCAGAACATCTTCCGGGGAAGCTCCCGTTCGGCCGTGGTCCCACGCGTCTTCGGCGGGCAGGTCGCCGCTCAGGCGCTGGTCGCCGCGGGCCGGACGGCCCCGGCGGACCGCACGGCGCACTCGCTGCACTCGTACTTCCTGCGCATGGGCGACCCGGGCGCCCCGATCGTCTACACGGTCGACCGCATCCGCGACGGCCGGTCGTTCACGACCCGGCGGGTGGTCGCGGTCCAGCACGGCCAGCCGATCTTCCACCTCTCGGCGTCGTTCCAGACGCCGGAGGAGGGTTTGGAGCACCAGGCGGAGATGCCTGACGCGCCGGACCCGGAATCGCTGCCGACGGCCGCCGAGATGCTGCCGCGCTACGCGGACCGCTTCGTCGACCCCGGCGTGGTGGACCGGCTCCTCGAGGCACGGGCGGCGGTCGACCTCCGTTACGTGGACGAGCCGCCGTACGCCACGGCGGGCCGGCCGCGCGAGCCGCGCTCCCAGGTCTGGTTCCGCGCGAACGGCAAGCTCGCCGACGACTCCCTGCTGCACGTCTGCCTCGCGACGTACGTCTCCGACATGACGCTGCTCGACTCGGTCCTGCTCGCCCACGGCCGGGGCGGCTGGGCGGTCGGGGACGTCGTGGGAGCGTCGCTGGACCACGCGATGTGGTTCCACCGGCCCTTCCGCGCGGACGAATGGCTCCTGTACGACCAGCAGTCACCCTCCGCCTCCGGCGGCCGGGGCCTGGGCCAGGCCCGTATCTACACCCAGGACGGGCAGCTGGCGATCTCGGTCATCCAGGAAGGCGTGGTCCGCGTCCCGCGCTGACCACGCGCGGCGCGCGCCCCGGCCGGCGGTCAGGCGGCCGGGGTGTGCGCCGCGAACACCACTTTCGACGTGTCACCGTCGAGCTCCAGACTGAGCGTCGCGTCGAGCGCGCGGGCGAGCCGGGCGAGCAGCGGCAGGGTGGGCATGGTGCCGCCGAGCTCCAGCTTGGAGACCTGGGGCTGGGTCATCTCGGCGCGCTTGGCGAGCTCGGTCTGGGAGATCCCGAGCTCGGTCCGCCGGTCGTAGACGGCCTGCCCGAGATCGAATGCCAGGCGGATCTCCTCGCGCCGCCTCGCGACCTCGGGGCTCTCGCTGATGCCCTTGGCGATCTCCTTGTCGCGGGCAAGTTTCCATCGTGCGCGGCTTGTCATCGAGACCGTCCCTCCGTGATGACGCGGGTGAATTCCTCGTGCGCCGGTTCGTGTTCGGCCTGACATACAGCCTGAGCACGCCGGGCGCGGGCAACTTCGGCATCCTCCCGCTGCCGGTTCTTGCGGAACACGGTCAGCAGGACGATCCGACGCCCTGGCGCAAGCCAGTAAGGCAGCCGTACGGCGTCACGATTGTGCCCAAGGTCGAAGCGCAACTCGCGCACGCGGCCGCCCAGATGCCGGGAGTACGGCTCACCGAGCGTCGTCGCGTTGCAGGCGAGGCGCACGACGATGAGGTAGTCGCGGTCCGGGAGGTTGGCGAGCCACCGCCTGACCTCGGGTTCGATCTCGACGGCGGAAGTCCACCAACCGGGTGAAACCGGCCCCTCAGTTGACTACGTCTCTCCGCGCACCGGAAACTCCGCCCCCTGGCCGGGCGTCGTCGGCACCGGCAGTGTCGCGGCCAGGGCGAAGCCGCCGGCGGGTGTCGGGCCGGCCGTGAGGGTGCCGCCGAGGGCCGCTGTGCGGGTGCGGAGGCCGGAGAGGCCGTGGCCGCCGGGGTCGGGGGGCGGGCAGGGTCCCGGCGGCGGAGCGTTGTGGACGGCGACGAGCAGGGTGTGCCCACTGCGGCGCACCGTCACGCGGGCGGCGGCGCCCGGGGCGTGGCGGCGGATGTTGGTCAGGCCCTCCTGGACGATGCGGTAGGCGGCGTGCTCGACCGCCGGAGGACAGTCGCCGGCGTCCAGGTGCACCGCCTCGACGAGGTCGCGCGCCGCATCGAGGAGCTCCGGGAGCTGCGCGAGGCCCGGGCCGTCGTGGCGGATGGCCCGGCGCAGGTCGGCCGCGGCGCGGCGGCTGAGCTCGCCCAGGGCGGCGGCCTCCTCCCGGTACGGGGCCGAGTCGGCGGCCGCGGCGAGCCCGCTGCACCGCAGGCTGATCAGGCTCAGGTGGTGGGCGGCCGTGTCGTGGACGTCCCGGGCCAGCCGTTCGCGTTCCCGTAGCGCGGCCTGTTCGGCGGCGTACCGGCGCTCGCGTTCGCGGGAGAGCGCCAGTTCGGCGAGGCGGGCGGCGAGTTCGGCGCGGGCCCGGCCGAGCAGGCCGAGGGCGGCGGGGGCGACGGCGAGCAGCCCGGCGAGCAGGACGCCGAGGGTGGTCTCCGGCAGCGACCAGGCGTATCCGTCCAGGTCCCGCCAGGGCACGAACGCCACGACGGCGACGGCGGCCGAGGCGGCGGCCACTTCGGCGCGACGGCGCGGGGACGCGGCGAGGGCGTGCAGCGCGCACATGGCGGGCAGCCACAGCACGCCGGTGGCCAGTGTCGGCAGCGTGAGGGCGAAGACGGTACGGGGGAAGCGCCCGCGCAGGACGAGCAGGCCGGCCGCGGCGAGCGCGCCGACGGCCATCCAGTCCTCCAGCCAGACCCGGGTGGCCAGCGCCTCCGCGACGGCGGCGGCGACGACGAGGGCTTGACCGGCCCAGTACCGGGCGCTCATCCCGTTCCCTGTCCGCCCGTGGCGCGGTGGACGACCGCGGCCAGGCCGACCCGGCTGGTGACGGAGAGCTTCCGCTTCAGCGCGCCGATGTGTGTCTTGACCGTGGTCACCCCCATACCGAGGTGGGTGGCGATGTCGGTGTTGGACAGTCCCGCCGCGATCAGGGTGAGGACCTCGTGCTCACGCCGGGTGAGGCCCGCGAGGTCGTCGGACGCCCGGGGCGGCGCGGGGGCGGGGGCACCGGCCGTGTACCGGGCCAGTACGGCGGCGCTGCCCGGCGGTGTGCAGATCACCCCGCCGGCGGCGAGGAGGCGAACCGCGTCGACGAACAGGCGCGGTTCCGTGGTCTTGAGCAGGAACCCGGACGCGCCCTCCCGCAGGGCGCGCTCGACGTGGTCGGCGCGGTCGAGGGCGGTGAGCATGGCCACCACGGGCGGGGCGGGCAGTGCCCGCACGGCGTGCAGCACGTCGAGGCCGGAGGCTCCCGGCATGTCGATGTCCAGCAGGACCACGTCGGGGGCGAGCCGCCGGGCCGTTTCGAGGGCGTCGGGGCCGTCGCAGGTGGCGGCGACGGTGATGTCGTCGGCCGAGTCGAGGAGCCGTTGCAGCGCGGCGCGTACCAGTTCCTCGTCGTCGACGACGAGCACACGCACCGGCGGCCTCAAGTCGTAGTGCAAAGGTCGTCCTGTGGTCTGAGCGATGGCGTGCCTGCGGCTGCGAGCCTGGATGCAGATCCTAGGACGCCACAAGCGCCCGTCCGGATCCCCGGGGGCTGGACCAACCCCCGGGACCACGCTGCCCGGGCCGCCGGACCGTTGCCGGGAGGGATCCGTGAGTGCGGTGCCGCAGGCCGAGGAGGAACCGTCGTACGCCGATGAGCCGGCGAACGACGCGGCCGGCACCGCGGCCTGGGCGAAGGCGTCGCCCGGCGTCCGGGCGGTGTGGACCGCCGGCGGCGCGGTACTGATCGTCGGCTCGGTGGTGCTGTTCCTGATCCTGCGTGAGCGGCTGATCGACCTCGGGACCGGATGGCGGTACGTCCTGGCGCTGGGCCTGCGGGGCTCGCTCTCCCTGCTGCTGCTCGGCGGGACGTACTGCGTGGTGCGGGGCCTCTGGCGCCGCTGACCCCGGCGGGGGGCCGCGGTGGGGGCCGCGGCGAGTTCCGGGACGTGATGCCGGCGGTGGCCGCAGGGGGCCACCGCCGGTTTCACAGCTCGTGGGTGAGGCCCGCCGCGTCGAGCAGGTACGCCGTCATGGGGTCGTAGAAACGCGGGTCGGTGACGTGGTCGTCGAGGGGGACGGTCACCTGGAGCGTGCCCTCCGCCTCGCCGATGAACAGCGCCGGGTCGTTGCAGTCCGCGTATCCGATGGAGTCCAGCCCGCGCTGTCCCGCACAGCCCGCCCAGCCGTGATCGGCCACCACGAGATCGGGCAGCGGCCTGCCCTCGTGCGCCATGGCGTCCAGGATCGCGGCCATCGGGGCCGGTGAGTGGGTGTGCCACAGGGTCGCGCCGCGCTCGAGCATGGCGACGTCGGCGAACTGGAAGACCATGCCTTCGTCCGCGATCAGCCCGCCCGGGATCCGCACGATCTCGCAGCCGGCCGCCCGCAGCGCGGCAGCCGTGGCCCGGTGCACGTCCAGCAGCCCGCCGGGGTGACCGGTCGCGAACAGGACCCGCTCCTTCGCGTCGGCCGCCTTGCGCAGTCGCGCGGCCATGCGTTCGAGCGCGTCGACGGTCAGCTCGGGGTCGATGGTGTCCTGTCCCTGCCGGTGTCCGGGATCGTCGCTGACTCCGCAGCGCTCCGCCATGACGGCGAGCACGTCCTGCTCGTCGCTCCAGCGGTCCCCGAGTTCGAGGCCGAGCCAGTAGTGCCGGTCACCGTTGGCGAGCTTGCGGTAGTGGGAGAGGTTGTTGTCGCGCGGAGTGGCGACGTCTCCGGCGATACGTGTGCGGACGAGGTGGTCGACGAGAGCGGCACGGCTGGGTATCGGCATGGACCCATTGTGCCGTGGGGTGAGCGGAGCGTGTCGACCGTATTGCCCGCTGGGACGTGCCCACAGCCCCGCGCCGTGAGCCGGTGCGTGGGTGCTCCTTCGCGGCCTGCGGACCCGCCCCCTCGCCGTCGCAGCTCCGGCCCCGGCGGACCGCCCTGCGCCGTCCGCCGCGGGTCCGCCGCGCGCCGGTGCGTCCGTCAGCCCGCGAGCGACGCCAGCGCCCCGTGTGCCAGACGGCGCAGCAGGCCCTCCGTCGCCGCGCGGCCCAGGGGGCCGCCGCCGTTCGCCCCGAGGTGCGGGGTGGAGTTCAGCAGACCGAAGACCGCGTGCACGGCCGCCCGCGCCTCGGACTCCGCGACTTCGGGGTGGAGCTCTCGGACCACGGTCACCCACAGCTCCACGTACTGGCGCTGGAGCTGGCGCACCCGCTTGCGGTCACTGTCCCGGAGGCGATCCAGCTCCCGGTCGTGCAGGGTGATCAGGGGGCGGTCGTCGAGGGCGAAGTCGATGTGACCGTCGATGAGGGACGCGAGCACCGACTCCGGCCCGGTGCCCGCCTCCTCGACCCGCAGCCGCCCCCCGTCCAGGAGGCGCTCACTGATGCCGACCAGCAGCTCCGCCAGCATGGCGTCCTTGCCTGCGAAGTGGCGGTACAGACCGGGGCCACTGATGCCGACCGCGGCTCCTATCTCGTCGACGCCCACGCCGTGGAAGCCGCGCTCTGCGAAGAGGCGGGCGGCCTCCTTGAGGATCTGCTCGCGGCGGGTCGGGGCCGCGGTCCTGGTGCTCATGAACATTCATTCTAGACAGGGCGGTTAGCGGTCGTTAACCTTGACGCAACACGTTAACGCTCATTAACCGAGCAAGGGAGCTCGATCAATGCAGCAGGCACCAGTGCTGGCGAGCGCCGCGGACCCGGCCTCCGAGGCCTGGCAGGCCAATGAGGCGGCACATCAGGAGCTCGCCGACGGTCTGCGGTCCCGTCTCGCGGCGGCCCGCCTCGGCGGCGGCGAGAAGGCGCGCGCCCGCCACACGGCGCGCGGCAAGCTGCTGCCCCGGGAGCGGGTCGACACCCTGCTCGACCCGGGGTCGCCGTTCCTCGAGCTGGCCCCCCTCGCGGCCGAGGGGATGTACGGAGGGCAGGCCCCGGCCGCCGGCGTGATCGCCGGGATCGGCAGGGTCAGCGGCCGTGAGGTCGTTGTCGTCGCCAACGACGCCACGGTCAAGGGCGGGACGTACTACCCGATGACGGTGAAGAAGCACCTGCGGGCCCAGGAGGTGGCGCTGGAGAACCGCCTCCCCTGTGTCTATCTGGTGGACTCCGGCGGCGCTTTCCTGCCGATGCAGGACGAGGTGTTCCCCGACCGCGACCACTTCGGGCGGATCTTCTACAACCAGGCCCGGATGTCCGGCGCCGGGATCCCGCAGATCGCGGCGGTGCTCGGCTCGTGCACGGCGGGCGGCGCGTACGTCCCGGCGATGAGCGACGAGGCCGTGATCGTCCGCAACCAGGGCACCATCTTCCTGGGCGGTCCGCCGCTGGTGAAGGCCGCGACCGGCGAGGTCGTCACGGCGGAGGAGCTCGGCGGCGGTGAGGTCCACTCCCGCGTCTCCGGTGTCACCGACCACCTCGCCGAGGACGACGCGCACGCCCTGCGGATCGTCAGGAACATCGTGGCGACACTCCCCCCGCGCGGACCGCTGCCCTGGCAGGTCGAGCCAACTGAGGAGCCGAAGGTCGACCCTGGGGGGCTGTACGGGGCGGTGCCGGTCGACTCCCGCACGCCCTACGACGCCCGCGAGATCATCGCCCGCGTCGTGGACGCGTCCCGCTTCCAGGAGTTCAAGGCCGAGTTCGGCCAGACGCTGGTCACCGGTTTCGCCCGGATCCACGGCCATCCGGTCGGCATCGTCGCCAACAACGGCATCCTGTTCGCCGAGTCCGCCCAGAAGGGCGCGCACTTCATCGAGCTCTGCGACCAGCGCGGCATCCCGCTCCTCTTCCTGCAGAACATCTCCGGCTTCATGGTCGGCAAGGACTACGAGGCGGGCGGCATCGCCAAGCACGGCGCCAAGATGGTCACCGCGGTGGCCTGCACCAGGGTGCCGAAGCTGACCGTGGTCGTCGGCGGTTCGTACGGCGCGGGCAACTACTCGATGTGCGGCCGGGCGTACAGCCCCCGTTTCCTGTGGATGTGGCCCAACGCCAAGATCTCGGTGATGGGCGGCGAACAGGCCGCGTCCGTGCTGGCCACCGTCAAGCGGGACCAGCTCGAGGGCCGCGGCGAGCAGTGGTCCGCCGAGGAGGAAGAGACCTTCAAGGACCCGATCCGCGCCCAGTACGAACAGCAGGGCAACGCGTACTACGCGACGGCCCGCCTGTGGGACGACGGCGTGATCGACCCGATGGAGACCCGGCAGGTGCTGGGGCTCGCTCTGACCGCCTGTGCCAACGCCCCGTTGGGAGACGCCGGCTTCGGCGTCTTCCGGATGTGAGGGACCTTCCACGATGACGATGTTCGACACCGTTCTGGTGGCCAACAGGGGCGAGATCGCCGTACGGGTCATCCGCACCCTGCGGTCCCTCGGCGTACGCTCCGTGGCCGTCTTCAGCGACGCCGACGCCGGGGCACGCCATGTGCGCGAGGCGGACACGGCCGTTCGCATCGGCCCGGCGCCGGCCGCCGAGAGCTATCTCTCCATCGAGAGGCTGCTCGACGCCGCGACCCGTACCGGCGCGCAGGCCGTGCACCCGGGCTACGGCTTCCTCGCGGAGAACGCGGGCTTCGCCCAGGCCTGCGCGGAGGCGGGGCTGGTCTTCATCGGACCGCCGCCGTCCGCGATCTCCCTCATGGGGGACAAGATCCGCGCCAAGGAGACGGTGCGGGCGGCCGGTGTCCCGGTCGTGCCCGGATCGTCCGGCAGCGGACTGAGCGACGAGGAACTGGCCGCCGCCGCACGCGAGATCGGCATGCCGGTGCTGCTCAAGCCCTCGGCGGGCGGCGGCGGCAAGGGCATGCGCCTCACCCGCGTGGAGTCCGCCCTTATGGACGAGATCGCGGCGGCCCGGCGTGAGGCACGCGCCTCCTTCGGCGACGACACGCTGCTCGTCGAGCGCTGGATCGACCGCCCTCGGCACATCGAGATCCAGGTGCTGGCCGACGGCCACGGCAATGTGGTCCACCTCGGCGAGCGCGAGTGCTCGCTCCAGCGCCGCCACCAGAAGATCATCGAGGAGGCGCCGTCCGTCCTGCTGGACGAGGCGACGCGCGCCGCGATGGGCGAGGCCGCCGTGCAGGCCGCCCGCTCCTGCGGCTACCGCGGCGCGGGCACGGTGGAGTTCATCGTGCCGGGCACGGACCCCTCCCAGTACTACTTCATGGAGATGAACACCCGCCTCCAGGTCGAGCACCCGGTCACCGAGCTGATCACGGGACTGGACCTGGTGGAGTGGCAGCTGCGGGTCGCGGCCGGCGAGCGGCTGACGTTCACGCAGGACGACATCACCCTCACGGGCCACGCGATCGAGGCCCGGATCTGCGCCGAGGACCCCTCCCGCGGGTTCCTTCCCTCCGGCGGCACGGTCCTGAGGCTCCAGGAGCCGCAGGGCGACGGAGTGCGCACCGACTCCGGCCTCAGCGAGGGCTCGGAGGTCGGCAGCCTGTACGACCCGATGCTCTCGAAGGTCATCGCCTACGGCCCCGACCGCCCCGCCGCACTGCGCAAGCTGCGCGCGGCCCTGGCCGACACGGTGACGCTCGGCGTCCCGACGAACGCCGGCTTCCTGCGCCGGCTGCTGGCCCACCCGGCTGTCGTCTCCGGCGAGATGGACACCGGCCTGGTGGAGCGCGAGGCGGAGGGCCTGGTCCCGGCCGGCGTGCCGGACGAGGTGTACGAGGCCGCGGCGGCGGTCCGCGCCGCCGCGCTGGCACCGCGCCCGGACGGCGCCGGCTGGACCGACCCGTTCTCCGTGCCGACCGGCTGGCGGATGGGCGGCGAACCGGCCTCCCTGGCCTTCCCGTTGCGCGTGCCGGGCTCGGACCCGGTCGACCACGCCGTCCGCCGGCAGGCGACACCCCGGGTGGAGGCGCACACGGTCTCCGTGGAGATGCACGGCGTCACGCACACCTTCCACCGGGCGGGCGACTGGCTCGGCCGGGACGGCGACTCCTGGCACGTCATGGACCACGACCCCGTCGAGGCGTCCCTGAGCGGCGCCGCCCGTTCCGGGGTGGACACCCTCGCGGCGCCGATGCCGGGCACGGTCACCGTGGTCAAGGTCGCCGTGGGTGACGTGGTGGCCGCCGGGCAGAGCCTGCTCGTGGTGGAGGCGATGAAGATGGAGCACGTGATCTCGGCCCCGCACGCGGGGACCGTCACGGAGCTCGACGTCATCGCGGGCTCGACCGTCGCCATGGACCAGGTGCTCGCCGTGGTCACCCCTGAAGAGACCGGTGAGACCGGCACGACCGGAACGACCGACGGGGAGGTCACCGCATGACCGGCACCGAAGGACTGCCGATGGCCGTCCGCGGCCAGGGACTTCCCGACCGTGTGCGCATCCATGAGGTCGGTCCCCGCGACGGCCTGCAGAACGAGAAGTCGGTGGTGCCCACGGAGGTCAAGGCGGAGTTCATCCGCCGCCTCGCCGGATCGGGGCTGACCACCATCGAGGCGACGAGCTTCGTCCACCCCAGGTGGGTGCCCCAACTGGCCGACGCGGAGAAACTGTTCCCGCTGGTGAGCTCCCTCGCCGGCGTGCGGCTGCCGGTCCTGGTCCCCAACGACCGCGGCCTGGACCGGGCGCTCGGCCTCGGCGCCCGCGAGGTGGCCGTGTTCGCCAGCGCCACGGAGTCGTTCGCCAAGGCCAATCTCAACCGCACGGTCGACGAGGCACTCGCCATGTTCGAGCCGGTCGTGACCAGGGCCGTGGAGCACGGTCTGCGGGTGCGCGGCTATCTGAGCATGTGCTTCGGCGACCCGTGGGAGGGCCCCGTGCCCCTCGCCCAGGTCGTCCGCGTCTGCCGCAGGCTGGCCGACATGGGCTGCGACGAGCTGAGCCTCGGCGACACGATCGGTGTCGCCACACCCGGCCATGTCGCCGCCCTGCTCACCGAGCTGGCCGGCGCCGGGGTCCCGGCCGACCGGCTCGCCGTGCACTTCCACGACACGTACGGCCAGGCTCTCGCCAACACCTTCGCCGCGCTCCAGCACGGCGTCAGCGTCGTCGACTCGTCCGCGGGCGGCCTCGGCGGCTGCCCGTACGCGAAGAGCGCGACCGGAAACCTCGCCACCGAGGACCTCGTGTGGATGCTTCACGGCCTCGGCATCGAAACCGGGGTCGATCTCGGCCGGCTCACCGCCACGAGCGTGTGGATGGCCGAACAGCTGGGCCGCCCCAGCCCTTCCCGTACCGTCCGCGCCCTCTCCCACAAGGAGTGACCCCTGATGTCCCTGGATCACCGGCTGTCAGCCGAGCACGAGGAACTCCGCCGTACGGTCGAGCAGTTCGCCCACGACGTGATAGCCCCGAAGATCGGCGACTTCTACGAGCGGCACGAGTTCCCCTACGAGATCGTCCGTGAGATGGGTCGTATGGGCCTGTTCGGGCTGCCCTTCCCCGAGGAGTACGGGGGCATGGGCGGCGACTACCTGGCTCTCGGGATCGCCCTGGAGGAGCTGGCCCGTGTCGACTCCTCCGTGGCCATCACGCTGGAGGCGGGCGTCTCGCTGGGCGCGATGCCGATCCACCTGTTCGGCACCGAGGAGCAGAAGCGGCAGTGGCTGCCGCGGCTGTGCTCCGGTGAGCTGCTGGGCGCGTTCGGCCTGACGGAGCCGGACGGCGGGTCCGACGCCGGCGGCACCAGGACCACCGCCGTACGGGACGGCGACGAGTGGGTCATCAACGGCTCCAAGTGCTTCATCACCAACTCGGGCACCGACATCACCGGTCTGGTCACCGTGACCGCGGTGACGGGCCGCAAGGAGGACGGGCGTCCGGAGATCTCCGCGATCATCGTCCCCTCCGGGACGCCGGGATTCACGGTGGCCGCCCCCTACTCCAAGGTCGGGTGGAACGCCTCCGACACCCGCGAGCTGTCCTTCGCCGACGTCCGTGTCCCGGTCGCCAACCTGCTCGGCGAAGAAGGGCGCGGGTACGCGCAGTTCCTGCGCATCCTCGACGAGGGCCGTATCGCCATCTCGGCGCTGGCGACCGGTCTCGCGCAGGGCTGTGTGGACGAGTCGGTGAAGTACGCGCGGGAGCGGCACGCGTTCGGCAGGCCGATCGGGTCGAACCAGGCCATCCAGTTCAAGATCGCGGACATGGAGATGAAGGCTCATATGGCGCGCGTCGGCTGGCGGGACGCGGCGTCGCGGCTGGTGCACGGCGAGCCGTTCAAGAAGGAGGCGGCCGTCGCCAAGCTGTACTCGTCGACGGTGGCGGTGGACAACGCCCGTGAGGCGACCCAGATCCACGGCGGCTACGGCTTCATGAACGAGTATCCGGTGGCCCGCATGTGGCGCGACTCGAAGATCCTGGAGATCGGCGAGGGCACGAGCGAGGTCCAGCGAATGCTGATCGCAAGGGAGTTGGGCCTCACCGGCTGACCTGGGGCTCATCGCGGCGCGCGGCACCCTGACGGGGCCGCGCGCCGCCGCGTGTTCAAGGTCACGCTCCGCTCGCGCGCCGGGCGCCTGACCAGCCCTGGACAACTTCTGAGGTTAGGCTAACCTACCTTCAAAACCTGCCAGTGGCCTATTCGGCACGTACGAAAGCGGACACCACCATGCCCAACGCCCGAGCTTCCCATCTCACTCGACGAGGCCTGCTCTCCGCCGGCGGCGCCCTCGGGCTCGGCGTGGCGCTCGCCGCGTGCGGCCAGGAGACGAAGGGCAAAACGGGTGACTCCGACAAGGCCGCCGCGAAGTCCGGCCCTTGGTCCTTCACCGACGACCGCGGTCAGAAGTCCGAGTCGAAGGCCGCCCCGAAGAACATCGTCGCCTTCACCGGCACCGCCGCCGCCCTGTACGACTACGGGGTCGAGGTCACCGGCGTGTTCGGTCCGACCAAGACCGCCGACGGCAAGGCCGACGTCCAGGCCGGCGACATGGACATCAGCAAGGTCGAGATCCTGGGCAACGTCTGGGGCGAGTTCAACGTCGAGAAGTACGCGGCGCTCGCGCCGGAGCTGCTGGTGACGGACATGTGGGAGAAGGACGCCCTCTGGTACGTGCCGGACCAGTCCAAGGACAAGATCCTCAAGCTGGCCCCGAGCGTCGCCCTGTGGGCCGCCCAGATCAACATGCCGGGCGCCCTCCAGCGTCGCGCGGACCTCGCACAGTCCCTGGGCGCCGACATGAAGGCCAAGAAGGTCACCGACGCCAAGGCCCGCTTCGAGAAGGCCGCGGAGCGGCTGCGCCAGGCCGCAAAGGCCAAGCCGAACCTGAAGGTTCTCATCGGCTCCGGCAGCCAGGACCTCTTCTACGTCTCCGTCCCCAAGATGTCGGCGGACACGCTCTACTTCCAGGAGCTCGGCGTGAAGTTCGTCGAGCCCAAGCCGAACGCCCAGGGCTTCTTCGAGGAGCTCAGCTGGGAGAACGCCGGCAAGTACGGGGCCGACATCATCATGCTGGACAACCGCACCGGCACCCTCCAGCCCGACACCCTGAAGGCCAAGCCCACCTGGGCCGGTCTCCCCGCGGTGAAGGCCGGTCAGGTCGTCCCGCGTGTCACCGAGCCGATCTACTCGTACGACAAGTGCGCGCCGATCCTCGAGGATCTCGCGAAGGCCATCGAGAACGCGAAGAAGGTCTCCTGACCATGACGACCGAGGCCGAGATCGCCCCGTTCCGTTTCTTCGACCTGCAGGTTGCGCGGACAAGGCGGCTCGGCCCGTCGCTCGTCCGCGTCACCTTCACCGGGCAGAGCGAGGACGGCCTGCGGGACTTCGTGGCCGGCGGCCGCGACCAGTCCCTGTCGCTGTTCCTTCCGCACCCGGGCCAGCCGGCCCCCGTCGTCCCCGTCGACGCGGGTGACGGCGGCGCCATCTTCGCCGCGTGGCGCGCGCTGCCCGACGACGTGCGGGCCGTGATGCGCTCGTACACGGTGCGGGAGCAGCGCGTCGAGGACGGCGAGGTGGACATCGACTTCGCCGTGCACGAGGACGGCGGCCCGGCCTGTCGCTGGGCGCTGGCCGCCGAGCCCGGTCACCGGGTGATGGTGCTCGGCCCCGCGGTCGCCGACAACACCGGCGTGCGCTGCCGGCCGCCCGAGGACACCGACTGGGTGCTGATCTGGGCGGACGAGACGGCGCTGCCCGCCACCTCGGCGATCCTGGAGTGGCTGCCCGCCGGCCGGAAGGCCAAGGTCTGGCTGGAGGTGCCGCACGCCGGTGACCGGCTGCCGCTCAAGACCGACGCGGACGCCGACATCACCTGGCTCGTCCGGGACGAGGGCGCGCCATCGGCCGTGGAGGCCGTCGCCGCCGCCGAGTTGCCCGAGGGCGTCGGCTACGCCTGGATCGCGGGCGAGTCCGGCAGCATCAAGGCGCTGCGGCGCCATCTGGTGAACGACCGGGAGTTCGACCGCCGGAAGGTCACCTTCGTCGGCTACTGGAAGCGCGGCGTGAGCGAGGACGGGCTCCGCGAGGAGCCGGCCGAAGAGGCCGAGTGACCCGCGCCGCGGCCTCAACCGACCGTCTGTGCGCGGTCATTGTGTGATCAACAGCATAACGGTTGTGCCCCAAGGGGGGCGAGGGACTCTCGAGGCTTGAGTTAGGTTAGGCTTACCTTACTTAAGGCGTCGCCCTCGCCCCCTTCTTCCTGTCCCCTGAGGCGCGACCAGGTCCCCGCCACGGGAGGACATTGCATGCGCTCGCACCTGCTCAATGACATGACGGCGGAGCGTTACCGGCGCTCCGTGACCGAAGGAGTCGAGCGGGTGGCGAACCGACTCGCCACGACCCGACGGCCGTTCACCGGAGTCACCCCCGACCAGCTCGCGCCGGTCGTCTCCGCGATCGACCTCGACCGGCCGCTCGGAGACGCCTCCGCCGCCCTGGACGAGCTGGAGGACGTGTACCTCCGGGACGCCGTCTACTTCCACTCCCCCCGCTACCTCGCCCACCTCAACTGCCCGGTCGTCATCCCGGCCGTGCTCGGCGAAGCGGTCCTCTCCGCGGTCAACTCCTCCCTGGACACCTGGGACCAGAGCGCCGGCGGCACCCTCATCGAGCGCCGCCTGATCGACTGGACCGCCCAGCGGATCGGTCTCGGCCCGGCCGCCGACGGCGTGTTCACCAGCGGCGGCACCCAGTCCAACCTCCAGGCCCTGTTGCTGGCCCGCCAGGAGGCCAAGACCACCGACCTGGCGAAACTGCGCATCTTCAGCTCCGAGTGCAGCCACTTCAGCGTCCAGAAGTCGGCCACCCTCCTCGGGCTCGGCCCCGAGGCCGTCGTCTCGATACCCGTCGACCGCGACAAGCGGATGCAGACCGTGGCGCTCGCCGCGGAGCTGGAGCGCTGCCGCGCCGAGGGCCTTGTCCCGATGGCCGTCGTCGCGACCGCGGGCACCACGGACTTCGGTTCCATCGACCCGCTGCCGGAGATCGCCGAGCTCGCGGGGCTGTACGAGACCTGGATGCATGTCGACGCGGCGTACGGTTGCGGACTGCTGGTCTCGCCCGCCCGCCGCCACCTGCTCGACGGCATCGAGCACGCCGACTCCGTCACCGTCGACTACCACAAGTCCTTCTTCCAGCCGGTGAGTTCGTCGGCGGTCCTGGTACGGGACGCGGCCACACTGCGCCACGCCACGTACCACGCCGACTACCTCAACCCGCGGCCCGCTGTGGACGTGGGGGCACCTCCCGCGTCCGGAGGACTGCGGGGGAGGATACCGAACCAGGTCGACAAGTCCTTGCAGACCACACGCCGCTTCGACGCGCTGAAGCTGTGGATGACGCTGCGGGTGATGGGCGCCGACGGTGTGGGGCAGCTCTTCGACGAGGTGTGCGACCTCGCCGCGGCCGGCTGGGAGCTGCTCGCCGCCGACCCGCGCTACGACGTGGTCGTGCAGCCGCAGCTGTCCACCCTGGTCTACCGCTACATCCCGCGGTCCGTCACCGACCCCGCCCTGATCGACCGGGCCAACCTTCACGCCCGTAAGGCGCTGTTCGCGTCGGGCGAGGCCGTGGTCGCCGGAACCAAGGTCGACGGGCGCCAGTACCTGAAGTTCACCCTGCTCAATCCCGAGACGACGACCGAAGACATCGCCGCCGTCCTCGACCTGATCGCCGGCCACGCCGAGCAGTTCCTTGGAGAGAACCTTGTCCACGCCTCTTGATTTCATCGGTATCGGACTGGGTCCGTTCAACCTCGGTCTCGCCTGCCTGACCGAGCCGATCGACGAGCTGAACGGCCTGTTCCTGGAGTCCAAGCCGGACTTCGAATGGCACTCCGGGATGTTCCTGGAAGGCGCCCATCTCCAGACGCCGTTCATGTCGGACCTGGTCACCCTCGCCGACCCGACCTCGCCCTACTCGTTCCTGAACTACCTCAAGGACCAGGGCAGGCTGTACTCCTTCTACATCCGGGAGAACTTCTACCCGCTGCGGACCGAGTACAACGACTACTGCCGCTGGGCCGCCGCCCGGCTGAGCAGCATCCGCTTCAACACGACCGTCACCTCGGTGTCGTACGACGAAGAGGGCGAGGTGTACGTGGTGCGCACCGCCGACGACGCATTCACGGCCCGCCGTCTCGTCCTGGGCACCGGCACCCCGCCGTACATCCCCGAGGCCTGCCAGGGCCTCGGCGGGGACCTGCTGCACAACTCCCGCTACCTGGACCACAAGGAGGCGCTGCGGAAGAAGGAGTCGATCACTCTCGTCGGCAGCGGCCAGAGCGCGGCGGAGATCTACTACGACCTGCTGTCCGAGATCGACGTGCACGGCTACCGGCTCAACTGGGTGACGCGCTCCCCGCGCTTCTTCCCGCTGGAGTACACCAAGCTGACGCTCGAGATGACCTCCCCGGAGTACATCGACTACTTCCACGCACTGCCGGAGGAGACCCGCTACAGACTCGAGTCCCAGCAGAAGGGTCTGTTCAAGGGCATCGACTCGGAGCTGATCGACGCGATCTTCGACCTGCTCTACCAGAAGAACCTGAAGGGCCCGGTCCCCACCCGGCTGCTGACCAACTCGGCGCTGCGGACCGCCTCGTACGAGGACGGGACCTACACCCTGGGACTGCGCCAGGAGGAGCAGGGCAAGGACTACGAGCTGCGGACCGAGGGCCTGATCCTGGCCACCGGCTACCGGTACGTCACCCCCGCCTTCCTGGAGCCCGTCGCCGACCGGATCCGGCTCGACGGCCACGGCCGCTTCGACGTCGCCCGCAACTACTCCATCGACACGGCCGGCCGGGAGATCTTCCTGCAGAACGCGGGCGTGCACACCCACTCGATCACCTCGCCCGACCTGGGCATGGGCGCCTACCGAAACGCCTACATCATCGGCGAGCTGCTGGGCAGCGAGTACTACGCCGTAGAGAAGTCCATCGCGTTCCAGGAGTTCGCTGTATGAGCACCACCACCGCCGTCGGTTCCCTCACGTTCCGGCCCCTCGACCCCTTGGCGGACGCCGAGCTGCTGCACAGCTGGGTCACCCACCCGAAGGCCGCGTTCTGGATGATGCAGGACGCGAAACTCCAGGACGTCGAGCGCGAGTACATGCGCATAGCGGCGCACGAGCACCACCACGCGTTCATGGGCCTCCACGACGGCGAGCCCGCCTTCCTGATGGAGAGCTACGACCCGCGGTACGTGGAGCTCGTCGGGCTGTACGACCCGGAGCCCGGCGACGTCGGCATGCACTTCCTCGTCGCGCCGACCGACCGGCCCGTGCACGGCTTCACCCTCGCCGTGATCACCGCCGTGATGCGGGAGCTGTTCGCCGATCCGGCGACGAAGCGGGTCGTGGTCGAGCCGGACGTCGGCAACTCGGCCGTGCACCGGCTCAACGAGGCCGTCGGCTTCGTCGCCGCCGAGAAGATAGCGAAGCCCGAGAAAGAGGCTCTGCTGAGCTTCTGCACCCGCGAGCAGTTCGAGGCGGCCACGGCGGTGACCCGATGAACCCCGTGTCCCACCTCACGCCCGACCGCTGGGCGCACGCCAACCGGCTCCTCGTCCGCAAGGCCCTCGCCGAGTTCACCCACGAGCGGCTGCTCACGCCCGAGCACCTCGGCGACGGCGCCTACCGCCTCGTCGCGGACGACGGTGCGACCGAGTACCGCTTCACCGCCCGCCGGTTCGCCCTCGACCACTGGCAGGTGGCCGCCGACTCCATCAGCCGTCACCGCGACGGTGCGCAGCTGCCGCTGGACGCGCTGGAGTTCGTCATCGAGATGCGGGGCTCCCTGGGCCTCAGCGACGAGATCCTTCCCGTGTATCTGGAGGAGATCTCCTCCACCCTCTCCGGCACGGCGTACAAGTCGGCGAAGCCGCGGGTCGCGGCCGCCGAGCTGGCCAAGGCGGACTTCCAGGCGGTCGAGACCGGCATGACGGAGGGGCACCCCTGCTTCGTCGCCAACAACGGCCGGCTCGGCTTCGGTATCGACGAGTACCACGCCTACGCCCCGGAGGCCGCGAACCCCCTCCGGCTGGTGTGGCTGGCCGCCCGCCGCGACCGCGCCGCGTTCACCGCCGGCGACGGCATCGACTACGAGAGCTTCATCCGGGCCGAGCTCGGCGACGACGCCGTGGACCGCTTCGCCAAGACCCTCGCGGACCAGGGCCTCGATCTCGCCGACCACCTGCTGATCCCGGCCCACCCCTGGCAGTGGTGGAACAAGCTGTCCGTGACCTTCGCCGCCGAGATCGCCCAGCAGCGGCTGGTGTACCTGGGCGAGGGCGACGACCGCTACCTGGCGCAGCAGTCCATCCGGACGTTCTTCAACACCGACGCCCCGGCCAAGCACTATGTGAAGACGGCCCTTTCCGTCCTCAACATGGGCTTCATGCGCGGCCTTTCCGCCGCGTACATGGAGGCGACGCCGGCCATCAACGACTGGCTGGCCGGGCTGATCGACGGCGACGACGTGCTGAAGGCCGCCCGCTTCTCGATCATCCGCGAGCGTGCGGCCGTGGGCTACCGCCACCTCGAGTACGAGGCCGCGACGGACCGGTACTCCCCCTACCGCAAGATGCTCGCCGCCCTGTGGCGCGAGAGCCCGGTGTCGTCCCTGGAGGACGGCGAGCGGCTCGCCACCATGGCGTCCCTGCTGCACGTCGACCACGAGGGCGCGTCGTTCGCGGGCGCGCTGATCACCGAGTCGGGCCTGGCCCCCACCGAGTGGTTGCGCGGCTACCTGGACGCCTATCTGCTGCCGGTGCTGCACAGCTTCTACGCGTACGACCTGGTCTTCATGCCGCACGGCGAGAACGTCATCCTGGTGCTCGGCGAGAACGGCACCGTCCGGCGGGCGATCTTCAAGGACATCGCGGAGGAGATCGCGGTGATGGACCCGGACGCGGTGCTGCCGCCGTCCGTCGACCGGATCCGGGTGGAGGTGCCGGAGGAGACGAAGATCCTCTCGATCTTCACCGACGTCTTCGACTGCTTCTTCCGCTTCCTCGGCGCGACGCTCGCCGAGGAGGAGGTGCTCGCCGAGGACGACTTCTGGCGCACGGTCGCCGAGTGCGTCCGCGCGTACCAGCGGTCGGTGCCGGAACTGACGGACAAGTTCGCGCAGTACGACATGTTCGCGGACGAGTTCGCGCTGTCCTGCCTGAACCGGCTCCAGCTGCGCAACAACCGGCAGATGGTGGACCTGGCCGACCCGTCGGCCGCGCTCCAGTTCGTCGGCACACTGACGAACCCGATCGCACGGTTCGCCTCCTAGGAACGCCCAGGGTCGGCGCCCGAGAACGGCCGGCGCCCGGCGGGATACGGTCCCTCCCGCCGGGCGCCGGTTCCTCACCCGCCGCTCACTGCGCGGGCCAGGGCACCTGCGGCGAGCGGTAGAAGTCGATGCCGAGCGCCGACAGCCGCGGCCCCTGCGCCGCGAGCCGCACCTTGTAGGTGTCCCAGTCGTGCGTGGACGCCGGTGACCAGCCCAGCTCCGCGACACCCGGCAGACGCGGGAACGCCATCTGGTCGATGTGCGCGTCGGTGGAGATGGTCTCCGTCCACAGCGGCGCCTCCACCCCCTTGACGGCGCTCGCGGGTACGCCCGGCAGGTAGTTCGCCGGATCCCAGTCGTAGGACCGCTGCACTTCGACGTACCCGGCCCAGGCGAGGCCCAGCTTGGTCTCCTTGTTGTACTTCATGTCCAGGTAGACCCGGTCGGCCGGCGACAGGATCAGCCCGGTGCCGTTCTTCGCGGCCTCCGCGACCTGTGCCTTCTCCGCCTGGCTGGTGCCGTCGAGGCCCCAGTACTGGGCCAGCGCGCCCTTCTGCGGGGTCGCGCCGGTCAACTGGTGCCAGCCGATGACGGTCTTGCCGTATTTGGCGACGATCGGCTGCACCCTGTTCATGAACGCCACGTAGTCCTCGTGGCTGGTGGAGTGCGCCTCGTCACCGCCGATGTGGATGTACCTGCCCGGCGTGAGCGCGGCCACCTCCCGGATCACATCGTCCACGAAGTCGTACGTCAGCTCCTTGCGCACGCACAGCGAGCTGAAGCCGACGGCCGTGCCCGTGTAGAGCGGCGGGGCCACGCCGTTGCAGTTGAGCTCGGCGTACGAGGCCAGGGCGGCGTTGGTGTGCCCCGGCATGTCGATCTCCGGCACGACCTCCAGATAGCGGGAGGAGGCGTACCGGAGGATCTCCTTGTACTGGGCCTTGGTGTAGTGACCGCCGGGGCCGCCGCCGACCTGGGTGGAGCCGCCGTATGTGGCCAGCCGCGGCCACGAGTCGATGGCGATGCGCCAGCCCTGGTCGTCGGAGAGGTGGAGATGCAGCGTGTTGATCTTGTAGAGGGCGAGGTGGTCGATGTAGCGCTTGACCTGCTCGACGGTGAGGAAGTGCCGCGAGACGTCGAGCATCGCGCCCCGGTGCGCATAGCGCGGGACGTCGGTGATCGTGCCGCCGGCGACCTGCCACGGGCCGCCGCGGGGAGAGTCCGCCTCGATCTCGGCGGGCAGCAGCTGACGCAGCGTCTGCACACCGTGGAAGAGGCCGGCGGGCCGGTGCGCGGTGATGGTGACCCCGCCGGGGGAGGACTTCAGGCGGTAGCCCTCGTCGCCCAGGGCACTCTCCCCGGCGCTGAGCCGCAGGTTGATCGACCTGGCCGCAGGCCGGGTGGTGATCGGCAGGGCGTAACCGGTCGAGGGGCGCAGCACCTCGGCGAGGCGCTCCGCGACGGCGCGCGCCTCGGGTGAGGCGTCGGTGCGGATCCTGGTGCCGGCGGTCAGGGTGTAGGGGGCGCCGCCCGGCTCGGCGGACGCGGGTGCGGGGACGATCTGGCCGAGCGGCCGGACGGTGGCGGCGCTTTCGCCGCCGGAGGCCACGGCCGGGCCCGAGGCGACGCTTCCGGAGAGGGCGGCCGCCGTCACAAGCAACAGCGAGCCGAGGAGGCGGGGAATCGGTCTGGGCTGACTCACAGGCTGGGTCCCTTCGACGGGGTTCTCGTCTGTGCGCAGAGCAACCACTCGATCACACATGCGTACCGTGCACCTCAACGGCGGTCAAGGTGTAGACCACTTACTCGTTCCACCGGCGAAGAAATCCCCCGTCGCCGGAAATCATACGGACGGGCCGCCCGTCCCGATCGCCTCGGTAGCGCCGGCGCCGGACGCCGATTCACCGGGCGAGGACGGGTGCGGCACGGCGGAGCGGACCGCTCCGGGGAGGGTGTGAGCTATCTCCTGCCCGGAATCGGGCAGGATTCTTGCGAAGAGCAGCGCCCGCCCTCCAATATCTACGGGTGCTCGAACCTCGCCAGTCTGTGCGCCTGTCGCACGACGATCTCATCGACCACCTGGTGCGCAGCACCGCGCTCCAGCGCGGTGAAGCCGCCCGGGTGGTGCTCGATGTACTGGCGTACTTCGACGAGACGACCGAGGAGTTCGTCCGCCGCCGCCATCGCGAACTCAAGTCCGGCGGCGCGGTGAACACCGAGATCTTCGAGCGGATCGCGGCCGAACTGCCGCACCGCGCCGTGGCGCCGCCGGAGCTCTCGCTCCGCCAGCTGCGCCGCATGGTCTACGGCTGAGCAGCCCCACCGGGGCCGGGCACACTTCTGATCTATGGAGGGGCAGAAAATATATGTGTGGAATTGTCGGATACATCGGCAAGCGTGACGTTGCTCCGCTGCTGCTGGAGGGTCTGCAGCGGCTGGAGTACCGCGGCTACGACTCCGCGGGCGTGGTCATCAGCAGCCCCAAGTCCCCCGGGCTGAAGATGGTCAAGGCCAAGGGCCGGGTCCGCGACCTCGAGGCCCGCGTCCCCAAGCGCTTCGCCGGCACCACCGGCATCGCCCACACCCGGTGGGCCACCCACGGCGCCCCCAGCGACATCAACTCGCATCCCCACCTGGACCCGGAGAACAAGGTCGCCGTCGTCCACAACGGCATCGTGGACAACGCCGCCGAGCTGCGCGTCAAGCTCGAGGCGGACGGTGTGGTCTTCGCCTCCGAGACCGACACCGAGGTCATCACCCACCTGATCGCCCGCTCCCAGGCCACCACCCTGGAGGAGAAGGTCCGCGAGGCCCTCAAGGTGATCGAGGGCACCTACGGCATCGCCGTGATGCACGCCGACTTCGCCGACCGCATCGTGGTGGCCCGCAACGGCTCCCCCGTCGTCCTCGGCATCGGCGAGAAGGAGATGTTCGTCGCCTCCGACGTCGCCGCGCTGGTCGCCCACACCCGCCAGATCGTCACCCTCGACGACGGCGAGATGGCCACCCTGAAGGCCGACGACTTCCGGACCTACACGACCACGGGCGCGTCCACCACCGCCACCCCCGAGACCGTCGAGTGGGAGGCCGCCTCCTACGACATGGGCGGCCACGACACGTACATGCACAAGGAGATCTCCGAGCAGCCCGACGCGGTCGACCGTGTGCTGCGCGGCCGGATCGACGACCGGTTCAACACCGTGCACCTGGGCGGCCTGAACCTGGACGCCCGCGAGGCCCGCGGTATCCGCCGCGTGAAGATCCTCGGCTGCGGTACCTCCTACCACGCGGGACTCATCGGCGCCGGACTCATCGAGTCCCTCGCCCGTATCCCCGCCGACGCCGAGCCGGCCTCCGAATTCCGCTACCGCAACCCGGTCGTGGACCCCGACACCCTGTACATCGCCGTCTCCCAGTCCGGCGAGACCTACGACGTCCTCGCGGCCGTCCAGGAGCTCAAGCGCAAGGGCGCCCGCGTCCTCGGCGTGGTCAACGTCGTCGGTTCCGCCATCGCCCGCGAGGCCGACGGCGGCACCTACGTCCACGCCGGCCCCGAGGTGTGCGTCGTCTCCACGAAGTGCTTCACCAACACGGTCGTCGCCTTCGCCCTGCTCGCCCTGCACCTGGGCCGCATCCGCGACCTGTCCGTCGCCGAGGGCAAGCGGATCATCGAGGGCCTGCGCAAGCTGCCCGCGCAGATCAGCGAGATCCTCGAGTCCGAGGACGAGATCAAGAAGCTGGCCGCGGAGTACGCGGACGCCAAGTCGATGATGTTCATCGGCCGGGTCCGCGGCTACCCGGTGGCGCTCGAGGCCTCCCTGAAGCTCAAGGAGATCTCCTACATCCACGCCGAGGCCTACCCGGCCTCCGAGCTCAAGCACGGCCCCCTCGCACTCATCGAGCCCGCGCTGCCCACCGTGGCGATCGTTCCGGACGACGAGCTGCTGGAGAAGAACCGGGCCGCGCTCGAGGAGATCAAGGCGCGCAGCGGCCGCATCCTCGCCGTCGCCCACCGCGAGCAGGAGAAGGCCGACCACACCATCGTGGTGCCGAAGAACGAGGACGAGCTGGACCCGATCCTGATGGGCATCCCGCTCCAGCTCCTCGCCTACCACACGGCGCTGGCGCTGGGCCGGGACATCGACAAGCCGCGTAACCTCGCCAAGTCCGTCACCGTCGAGTAGGCGACGGCCGCGGGACCGGTTCATGAGGAACGCCCCCTGTGTGTGCCACCGTGCACACAGGGGGCGTTCCCCTTTCACCGGGCGGGCGCCACCCGGAGCGCCCGCCCGTGGAGCTGCCGTGAGGCCCGCGGGCCTCAGCCGGTGGCCGTCACCCGCCGGCCGGCAGCACGCCCCGTGAACGTCGGCCACTTGGCGAGCGCCGCCGTCGCGCCGTACCAGGCCACGAGGCCCGCGACCGCGCCGACCCAGCCGCCGGCCTTGGCCAGGCCCTCGTTGCCCGCGAAGGCGGCTATACCGCCCAGCAGCAGTGCGAGGGTCAGCAGCCCGTACACCCCTTGGCCGAGGACGCCGCTGCCGGAGGCGGCGGCGGTCAGCGTCAGGGCGAGCAGCGCCCACAGCAGCATGAACAGGCCCGCCGCCTCGGCCGAGGTCTCGCCTCCCACGGCGGTCCCCCAGGTGAACCAGAAGGCGCCGAGACCGGCGAAGGCGGTTCCCGAACCGCCGTTGCCCGCGCGGAACTCGAGCAGGCCGACGACGAAGAGCGCCACTCCGCCGACCCATGTCGCGAGCGCGGCGGCATCGGCGGCGGAGACGTTGTCGATCACTCCGGTGTTGCCCACACCGAAGGCCAGCAGCGTCAGCCCGAGGGCGAGGTTGCCGAGAGTCGAAGTAGAACCAGTTCCCGCAGAGACTCCGTTGTCCACGGCGGGCTCCCTTCCTGTCCTGTGCAGTTGTGCTGCGCCATGTGCTGCAATCCCAGCGACCGGATATCTACCCTTCACAAGCGCACAATCCACCTTTACGCATGGGTAGATTTCCGTACATGCCTGGCGTGCAGGGGAGTTGACGGAGCCTCACCCGACAGGCGGGGAAAGAGGGGAGGAAACGGACCACCGGGGCGGCAGGGAAGTCGGGTCCCGGAGCCGGTCATCCGGGAAGGCGCACTGAAGATCCGGTGCAGGAGATCCGGTTCGGAGGATCCGGTCCAGGCCCGGTTCAGGACGTCCGCGTCAGGGGATCACGACGACCGGGCGCTGCGCGCGCTTCGCGAGCCGCCCCGCGACCGACCCGAAGAGCCGGCCGACGATGCCGTGCGTGGAGCCGACCACGATCGCGTCGGCCGAATACTCGCGGCCGACCTCTTCCAGTTCATGACAGATGTCGCCGCCGCGCTCGACCAGGATCCACGGGACCTCGGCGAGGTAGTCCGCGCACGCCAGCTCGAGGCCCAGGACCTCGGTGCGGTGATCGGGCACGTCGACGAAGACGGGCGGCTCGCAGCCGGCCCAGACGGTCGTCGGCAGCCGGTTGGCGACATGGACGATGATCAGACCGGATCCGGTCCGCCTCGCCATGCCGATGGCGTAGGCGAGCGCTCGCTCACTGGACGTCGATCCGTCGAAACCGACGACGACTCCGTGCCGGAAGGCGGGATCGCATGAATGGCGTGCTTCTTCAGCCGCCCGCAGGTCCGACAGGGGATCGGCTACCTGCTTGCGGTCCGCGGGTTCGGGGATTTCGTGACCGGCCATCGGTGTCTCGGCGAAGGAGGTCCTCTTCGGAGTGATCGATTGAGGAAAGCGCGTCGGCTGGAGGGGCGGTGGAGCTGTGTCCGGGAATCGTCTTCCCCGCCCCATACCCAAAGGGTACGGCGACACTCCTCTCCTGCCCAGGGCCTGCTGCCCCCATGCGCGACGTTCCAGGGAGCATGCCCGAGCGCGCCCAGGATCGCAATGCCGCTTGGCCACTACAGCCGTCTGCGCGCCACCGGGTGACCGGACCACCACGGTCCTCGTTGGCCAGTGGGTCACCCCGCCGCCCCCAGGAGCCTCTGTGCCAGCACCACCGCCCGGCCCCCACCGCTCCCCCGGCCCCCCGTCCCGCCGCCGCCCCGCCACTTCCCCCTCCGCACCGGCCCCGACCGCCCGCTCCCGTCCGGACGACCCGGCGGGCTCCGCGAGCCCCGCCGGTGACGTCGTCCGCTGGGGCGCCTTCAGCTGCCTCCTGGTCCCCGTCGTGCTCGTCGTTTACGGCACCTCCGTCGGTGGCGCGGCCGCCGCGGCCCTCGGGCTCGCCGCGGTGACGGCGGCGTGCCGGGTGCTGCTGCGCCACTCGGAACGGACGGCCGCACGGGGTCGCGCCGCCGGGGACGCGCGGCCGGCCGGAGGCCGGCACTCCGGTACCGTCCCCGGTGCGCGGCGCGGTGCGCGGCGCGGTGCGCGGCGCGGTGCGCGGCGCGGGTCGAGAGGCACACCGGGCGGCTGACGGTTTTACACGCCCGCACCCGTATGTTTTCAGCCAACTTCACTACGCAGGCCGATCCTTGTCGAAATGGCCTGCCAACCCCCTTGTCACCAGGGAAGAAAGGGCTGAAGGCCCCTCTGGCACCCTACGGGGACGGGCCATGCCTGCGATGCGCACTTCCCTGTGGGCCCCCCGAGTGGAACGCTTCGTGATCGAATGCATCGCGCCAAGTTGCCATGTCGACATAGCGGGGCATCCCGAACTTGTCACGCCGGCGCCACGGGACGCAGTAGATTCGATCATGAGTATCGAAGGCCGGGGGACTCGTGCAGAACCGAGGGGAAACGTGCAGGAGCGAAAGGCCCGAAACGAACGGGGAGACGCGTACTTCGAGGGGGGTTTAGCGTCATGAGTCAGGACTCCGCCGCGCCGGAGACGGCACGGAAGCTGTCCGGGCGCCGGCGCCGGGAAGTCGTCGCCGTGCTGCTGTTCAGCGGCGGCCCTATATTCGAAAGTTCCATCCCGCTCTCGGTGTTCGGAATTGACCGTCAGGACGCCGGAGTTCCCCGCTACCGCCTGCTCGTGTGCGGCGGCGAGGACGGACCGCTGAGGACCACCGGCGGCCTGGAACTGACCACGCCATACGGCCTCGAGGCGATCAGCAGAGCGGGCACCGTCGTGGTGCCGGCCTGGCGCTCGATCACCTCGCCGCCACCGCCCGAGGCGCTCGACGCGCTGCGCCGGGCACACGAGGAGGGCGCCCGCATCGTCGGCCTGTGCACCGGGGCGTTCGTCCTGGCCGCCGCCGGCCTGCTCGACGGGCGCCCCGCCACCACCCACTGGATGTACGCGCCGACCCTGGCGAAGCGCTACCCGTCCGTGCACGTGGATCCGCGTGAGCTGTTCGTCGACGACGGAGATGTGCTCACGTCCGCGGGAACAGCGGCCGGAATCGACCTCTGCCTCCACATAGTGCGCACCGACCACGGCACGGAGGCGGCCGGAGCGCTCGCCCGCAGGCTCGTCGTCCCACCCCGTCGCACCGGCGGTCAGGAGCGCTATCTCGACAGGTCTTTACCAGAGGAAATCGGCTCGGACCCACTGGCCGAGGTCGTGTCCTGGGCGCTGGAGCACCTCCACGAGCAGTTCGACGTGGAGACGCTGGCCGCGCGTGCCTACATGAGCAGGCGTACGTTCGACCGCCGGTTCCGCTCGCTGACGGGGTCCGCCCCGCTGCAGTGGCTGATCACCCAGCGGGTGCTTCAGGCCCAGCGGCTGCTCGAGACCTCCGACTACTCGGTCGACGAGGTCGCGGGCCGCTGCGGTTTCCGGTCCCCGGTGGCGCTGCGCGGCCACTTCCGGCGGCAGCTGGGGTCCTCCCCGGCCGCCTACCGGGCCGCCTACCGGGCCCGTCGTCCGCAGAGCGACCCTGACCGGACGTCGATCCTGGAGTCCGTCGTCCCCGCCCAGGCGGGGCCGGGCGCCAGACGCCCTCAGGCGGGACCCGGCGGGCCCTCCGCCATGGCGCCCGCCGCCGAGCTGGGCAAACCGGTTCCGGAGGCGTATGCGGCGGGTCACGGCAGGCCGAGCCTGCCGGGCCAGCGGAGCGTGCCGTAACGCGGCGTCCGCGGACAGTTCGACACCGGCCCGGTCGGGGACGGCGCCCCACGGGGTGCCGTCCCCGACCGGGCCGGACGCCGTCCGGGCACCGGGTCCGACGGCGGTCCCCTCGGGGCAGCCGGCTTTCCCCAGGCCGGTTACGCAGCGCAGCCGCCACCGTAAGGTAGGGCGCATGAACGATCGCATGGTGTGGATCGACTGCGAGATGACCGGGCTCTCGCTGACGGACGACGCACTCATCGAGGTGGCCGCACTGGTCACCGACTCGGAACTGAACGTACTCGGCGAAGGGGTGGACATCGTGATCCGCCCGCCGGACGCGGCGCTCGAGACGATGCCGGAAGTGGTGCGCCAGATGCACACCGCCTCGGGTCTCCTCGACGTCCTGGCGGACGGAAAGACCCTCGCGGACGCGGAGGAGCAGGTCCTCTCCTACATCCGCCAGCACGTCAAGGAGCCCGGCAAGGCCCCGCTGTGCGGCAACTCGGTCGGCACCGACCGCGGCTTCCTGCTGCGCGACATGCCGACGCTGGAGGCCTTTCTCCACTACCGGATCGTCGACGTCTCCTCGATCAAGGAGCTGGCCCGCCGCTGGTACCCGCGGGCGTACTTCAACAGCCCGGAGAAGAGCGGCAACCACCGGGCACTGGCCGACATCCGCGAGTCCATCGCCGAGCTCCGCTACTACCGCGAGGCGGTCTTCGTCCCGCAGCCCGGCCCGGACACGGAGACGGCGAAGACCATCGCGGCCAAATACGTGATGCCCGCGCAGTAACGACGGGCCGTCGCCGCCGGAACGACGGGCGCTCCCCGCCGGCGCGAAACCCTGGCGCGAGCACCCGCTCGGACCCTGTACACTTTTTCTCGGCCGGTCGGGAGAAAGACCGGTCGTGGTGGGTATAGCTCAGCTGGTAGAGCACCTGGTTGTGGTCCAGGATGTCGCGGGTTCGAGTCCCGTTACTCACCCTGATCGATCAAGGGCCCCGGTCTTCGGACCGGGGCCCTTGTCGTGTCCGGGGCCGGCCCGCTCAGTGCAGGCCGTCGAGCACGGGTTCCTCGCTGTGCGAGGAAGGCGCGGATGCGCCGGCGGACTGCGGGGGCGCCCCGAAGCGGGCGAGGCAGTGCCACACCTTCTTGACCGCTTGCGGGTCGTGACGGCCGGTGCGTACGGCGTCTCCGACGATGCGCGGATCGAGGAGGCCGCCCACCGCGATACGCGCGCCCAGGTCGACGTACTCCTGGCCCCGGTAGGACGGATGGCGGCGCAGCTCTCCGACCGTGAGACGGAAGCCGGGATGCCACTCCACGGGGCACGGCAGGCACCGGGCGGCCTCCTCGACGTCCGTCCCCCGGTAGCAGGGGTCGAGGACCAGCGCCTCCACATCGCGGTCCAGCCGGACCGGCCCGTGCACCTGCGCCTCGATGTAGTCGTCCAGAGCGTCCTGGCGGTCGGCGAGGGCGAGCTCGATGAGCCCCATGCGGTCCACCACGCCGAAGTCCGAGGGTTCGAGAAAGCTGTCCGGGTAGCAGAACGTGGTCCGCGCCGATGTGTGCGCCGCAAGGCGGAAGTGGGCGGAGCCGAACCGCGGCGCCGCGCCGACCGGCTTGCGGCGGAAGTTCAGCGCCCCGTAGACGGGCCGGTCCCGAGCGGCCGCCTCGTCGTACACACCACCGAAGATCCGGCTCTCCCACCGCCACCGGTCACCGCCGGGAAAGGCGGTCAGGCCCCCGTTGCTCGTCCCGGTGACGAACTGTGAGAGGTAGACGCCGGACTCCGACAACGCGTCCAGGACGGGCTTGCCCTGTGCCGCACGGTCCGGGTGGAAGTTGAGGGTCACCCGCAGCGCCGGATCCAGTGGCGGACCGGACGAGAGCTCCCCCACGTGCCGAAGGGCCTGTTCCCGCGCGGTGTCCAGGGTGTCCGATCTCATCCGGGCAGTGTGCCGGGAGCCGATCCGCCGTCGCACCCGGTTTACCGACGACCGGTGGCACTAGCTGTTCTGTCCGGGGAGGTTGTGGACGGGTGAGCCAGGTCTCGGCTGAAGGATCTTGAACAGGTGAGGGCCTTCCGGT